>JAGXAB010000028.1 GCA_018971775.1 Cyanobacteria bacterium REEB67
ATCGAATTGCAGCTTTTCAGACCGGGCCGCATACTGGCTCCGGTCCGAAGCGGAGTAGTAACCGCCGGAGAGACGGATGCGACGGATCTGCGATCCGTTGGCCAGTTGAATCAGCAGGGGCAGGTCGGCTGGTACCGAAGAGATGCGCAAGGTATCGAGACTCCTGATTTTGACCAGCTCCTGGCAAGTATCGGCATCGGGAGCGCAATTGGACAGATAGAGCTTGACGAAATGGGGACAGTCAGCTGCTCAACGTGGGCCAGACCATCGAGCGCCGCCAGCACTTCATCAGTCAGACAAAAAGAATTGCGCGAAAGGAAGAGCAGTTTGGTCCAGTGACTGGCGCTGCGCAAAATCTCAGCCAGCTCGTGCGTGCGCTGCGCTTCGCCCTTGCTCTCTGCACTATTGACCTGATGCTGATTGCTCAGGACCCTGGGCGCGGCTTCGGCGGCCGCCTCGATGCCGATCGGTTCGCCGATTTGCAGGCGTTTGATATCGTGGATAACGTCTTGCATCGTTTGATAACGGCTCGGGACTCATATAGTATGGCGACCCGAAAATCTGACCGGGAGCAGTGAGAGCTTGGCAGTCACGATTTGCAGACGAGGATATTTTGGCAATGCCAAAATCAACAATTTTCACAAATGGTGCGGCACTGGCAGCGGCGCCTGCGTAGACGGTTTTTGTCTCATCATCACTGGCGGAGTTCGTCAATCGCCATCCTCAAAATTGACCGGGCTCCGCGATTAAGTCTGGCAGGATGGAGGCATGATGTAAAATAAAAATTCCCCGAACTATTAACAACTGTGAGAATGAGTTGATGCACACCCTTGAGGAAACTCGCCTCTTCTGGCCCGATACAAGCCTCTGGGACGGCTTCAGCGTCAGTGATTTGCTGGCGGAAATACAGCAATTTGGCCTTACTACTTTTGACAGGCTCGATGTCAACGGCGATGGATTTATTTCGGCGGCGGAACTAGAAAGAGCGCTCCAGTTAAACGAGCTAAACTGGCGCGAGAAAAATTACGTGCGGTTTCTATTGACCAATGCCGAGACAATCGGCCGTGCTTTTGACGATAACGATGGCGTCAGCCCCTGCGGCATATCGCGCCACGATCTTATCCTGGGCATTTCGCGCAACGACCTGATCGAGTATTTCAGCAAGCTCTGATCGACGAACGGACCGGTCAGGCAGCCAAAGACACGAGATTCGTCTTTTATCGTGCCACCACTTATGGTGTGGAGGGCCGCTTTTCAAGAGCTGCAATTGGCGACCGGCTAGGGGTACAATGCAAACTTATCGATAAAAAGTGCCGTGGTGCCCCCAGCCCGTTGGAGTCAGATGAGCCCGCCAGACCAAGAACCGCTTGAAAAAGCAGCCGGCAAGCCGGAACACATCGGAGTAATGATTGGCCTTTGCGCCATCTCCGCCTCAACACTGATTGTCGAAATCTGTCTGACAAAATTCCTTGGCTGCAAAATTTTCCACCATTTGTCCTACGCCGTCCTGAGCATGGTCATCTTAAGCTTTGGCGCATCGGGCGCCTTTGTCTACATGCTGCCCCGACTTTTCCCGGGAAGCGGCGGCGAAGCCTGGCGTCCGGCCTGGAAAGCAGCAGCACTCTACGCCATTTTTCTCGGCCTGGCCATCCCCTTCTTCTGCTGGTTTCCCTGGGATCCCTACATCCGCGAACTGGATGCCACCAAGCGTTTCCTGGCGCAACCGATTTACTTCCTCACTTTTTCGATCCCGATGTTTCTAGCCGGCCTCTGCATCAGCCAGACGCTTTCGGCCAGTCGCCGTTCGGTAGCGCGTATCTATTTCTTTGACTTGCTAGCGGCCGCGATCGGCGCTTCACTCTGTCCGATCTTGCTGATCGCAGTGGGAGGCTACGGCACGATTGCCATTAGCTGCCTGCTTGGTGTGATCGCTTCTGTCGCCTTTTTCCTGGCGGCCAGTGCGGAAAGCGCTGAGCCAGACAGCTCAATTTCAGAAAGCGCAGCTGCAGAAAGCGCAGCGATAAAAGTTTCACCTACAAAAAACTCTTTCGGTAGCGCTATCCCTTACTGGGTAGCGGCAGCCGGGGCCGTCGTCGTGCTCCTGCTTTATCCGGACTGGGCAATCAAACAATTTGGTTTCGACATCCGCTCATCTAAAGATTGGGGACAGATAGTCTTCGTCAAAGAGTTTGGCGGTATTCGCAGCACACACTGGAATGCCATTGCCCGCGTCGACGTCTCAAAAACAGCCACTTCCAAAAACAGACAATACCGTTATGGTCTCGCTCCAGATTCGTATAAGAAAGACATCTATGGTCGTTATGTCCTTCTCGACGGCGGCGCCAATACGCGACAATTTAAAATCGACGGCAGCATCGCCCAGGAGACTTATCTTGGCGACGCGCTCTGGGCCAGCCCCTACGTCGCCGAAGGCAATGCCGCGCATAGTCTCGTCATCGGTGGCGGCGGCGGAATCGATATTTTGATCGCCAAATTTTTCAAGACAAAGGACGTAGACGTTGCCGAGGTTAATCCCTCTATTTACGACCTGCTCACCGGCAAAATCGACGATCAGGAAAAAGAATACTCACCCTGGCTACAGTCTGATGCCAATTCCAAAATCAACATATTTTTGAGCGAGGCCAGACACTTCTGCACGACCCGCCCGGACAATACTTATGACATCATTCAGGCCAGCGGCGTCGACACCCTGACCGCCATCACCACCGGTGGCATGTCCCTGGTCGAGAATTATCTCTATACGACAAACGCCGTCCGCGAATATCTGCGCATCCTCAAGCCAAATGGCGTCGTCTCGCTCACCCACTGGCGCGAAGTCTATCGTCCTACCGGCAAGCGCATGTTCGTCACCTATCTCCAGTTGCTCGACAGCCTGGGCGTCAAAGAGCCCTGGAAGCAGGTCGTGGTTGTCGGCGGTCTGGAGTGGACCGATTCGATTTTGAAGAAGACGCCCTTCACCGATGCTGAACTGGAACGGCTGCGCCAGTGGACCAAACGTACCGGCCAGGTGATGCTATTCGATCCGGGAAGGCCAGGCAGCAGCGAACCCTGGTACGACAAGATGGGCTTCGCCAGCGCCAACGAGCGCCCCAAATTGATCGATGAATTTCCCACCCATCTTTTTGCCGTCAATGACGACAAGCCCTATTTCTACAATCAGATTAAAGACGAAAATGCCCTGATGACGTCGCCCTGGGCTTCCACACCAGTTTCACTGATCTATGCCACTCTATTTGGTGCCCTGCTGCTTGTCTTCGGTCCCCTGCTGCGCTACGACAATCGCAAGCTGGCCGGCCAGATATTGCCCTTTACCGTCTTTTTTGCGATCTGCGGCTTCGCCTTCCTGCTCTACGAAACGACGATCATTCAGCTCTTTTCGATCTTCGTCGGCGGCCCGACTTACGCACTATCCGTAGTACTGGTCAGCGTTCTTACAGGTTATGCGATCGGAAGCTTCCTCTCTCAATATTTGAAAATCAACAGCCGCACTTTCATCGTCATCGGCCTTGGCTTATGCGCCCTCATGATCGCACTCTGGCTGGGAGTGCCGACCTTGACAAAGAGCCTGCTCGGCCTCGAACAACCGGCTCGCATCTTGATCTGCGCCCTTGTCACGTTCCTTTCTTCCATTTGCACCGGACTACCCGTCTCTCTGGCGATGAATTCCCTGCGTCAGCGCTACGGCAGCGCCGTCGCCTGGATGTGGGCCGTGAGCTCGGCTTTCAATGCACTCGGAGGCGTCGCCTTCGTGGCGATTACACTGGCGACGGGCATTTCGAGTTGCATGCTAATCGTGGCGGCGCTTTATCTGATCGGCAATTTGATCTTCGCCGCGGAAGTGCGGGGCAAGTAGAGACATCTAGAGAAAAGTACAGACATCTAGAGAGAAGTAGACGCAAACAGGGGCCAAGAATCGGCAAATTTCATTAATATAACGATTCAAACGCAACGCATGTCATACACTGAGGCAATTGTTGCTGCGAGGTTCTCATGTCAGACGATATAAAACTGCAAGATAAAAATGCTACCTGGGCCACGGATTTGTTGTCCGAGCTGGAAGCATTGCAGATTGGTAGCGCCGATGAGGGATATGGCCAGCTTCTTCAGGAAGCGAAAATCGTTAGCTTGCAGACAATCAAAGACGTGATTCTGGCGACTGAAAATCCGCTCGATACCAAGAACCGATTGCTCGAATTCTGGAAGACTAATTCGCTGAACACCGGCTTGAATTAAGCAACGAAGCACCCAGCGTCTGCGCACTGCAAGAAAATTCAGTGCATGCCCTGAATTTTTTTGTCGGCATCTTCTTTGACCTTCTTGATGCGAGCATCGTATTCGGTATTAAGGCGCTCCAGCTCGACCGGATCCGAGAGATAGCGAGTACCGTCCGAAAGCCTGCGGAAGCGGCGGTTGGCGCTGGCATTGCAATTATCAATCGCCTCTTGCTTTTCAACCCGCAGCCGCGCCACCTCATCCTCCGCCGCCTTACGCACCCACTTTTTATTTTCCTCCAGAGCGCGCTCCTGCGGACTGAGGTTTTTGCTTGCGTCGGAGCCGTCTGCGCCGGCGAGCGGATCGACCGGAGCGGCCGAAGCCGCGGCGCCGCCTGCACTGCCGCCACTACTTCCGCCTGCACTGCCGGGGCCAGCACCAAGGCCACCCAGTGCCTTCTGGCAAGCGGCGTAGACTTCCGCTGTCGGATGGCAGTGTTGACAGGTTTCGTATTCGGCCCGAGCCTGTGAATTTTGACCAAGGGCCAGATATGTATGACCAAGATAGTAGTGACCGGGCCAGAAGGCCGGATATTTCTTGACTGTATCTTCGAGTAAGGGCCGCGCTTCCGAGTATTTGCGAGCGCTATACAGCTCGCAGGCCTTGCTGAAATCCTGGGCCGCCAGTGCCGGCGCCGGAACGACCAGCAATAGTACGGGGGCGGCTGACAGGTTGATTAAGCAGGGCAAGATCAATAACTTGGCCAGGCGGGCAAGCGGAAAATGGTCCAGGCGCTTCATAACTTTCCTCGTAGTCAGTACAAGCTATTTGCCTCGAAGCGGCAATTTTCTCACGGCGTTGGCGGTAAAATAAGGCTCAGATGCCGAGCAACCGCAGAGGTTTTTCACCCTGATGAAATTGTCGCCAGCCAAAGTCGCCTGTTTGGTCAATGCGCAGAAGAAGCATTTATGAACGTTGCCCAAGAGTTTTATAAAATCCCGCGCAACTGGCGCGTCGTACTCTTCATTTTTTTATGCGCCGGACTTGGCCTGGCCTGGGGCATTTACGAGTTGACCATGCCAGTTTTAATGCTTTCCTTTGTGGGCATTTATGTGGTGCTTTTGCTACCGGATGTGATGGCTTCGCAGGCAGGCCGCCTCGTGCGCATCGGCCGCGTCGATGAGGGCATACGCCTCTGTAAACGAGCCCTCAAGCTCGAACCGGGGAGCTATTTAGCCAGCGTCAATCTCGGATTTGGCTACTATAAAAAAGGCCTGGCAGCAGAGGCTGTCGAGACTTTCGACGAAGTTGTCAAAAATTACCCCGATAAGCACATTGCCTATATAAACCGGGCCGCTTCGCGTTTTTTGCTCCATGATTACGAAGGCTCAATTGCCGATGCCGATAAGTCAATTCAGCTGGCACCTCATGATACCCGCGCCTACGTCAACAAAAGCGCGGCATTAATCGGCCAGCATCGCTACGAAGAGTGCCTGGCTCTGCTGGAAAATATGCGGACGCTTCGACAGCATCCCGACTATGTGGCGCACAATCGAATGTTTTGCAAAGCACAACTTTCAAGATTGGACGAAGCTGAGCAAGAATGGCTCCAAGCCAAAGTAACGGACCCGCACCTGACGCACCTGGGGAAGGTTTGGCTGACTTTTGAAAAAAGCGATTTTAGTGAAGTGCTGGCGCAAAGTGCCGAAATCCGAGATGACTCGGCGGACGCGAAAGTCTATCGCTACTTGCGCTCTTGCGCCTATACATGCCTTGGTGAAGGTGACCTCGCCGTGCGCGAGGCCTTTCAGTTGCTCGCCGATCAGCCTCAGTCCAAGCTCGGCCTCATAGCCCTGGCCCTGGCTTTCGCCAAAGCGCAGATGACCTCCGAAACACTCAAACTTTGCGACCGTCTCGATGCGTTTGACGATTTTTCGATAATTACTCACCTCACCCGGGCCCTATTTTTCATCGAAAACGCCGATTTTGAAAACGCCTCCGGCGAACTTCAAAAGGGCCTGAGCAAGTGCCCGACAAGCGCAGCACTGAGCGCAGCTCAGGTGATTGTTCAGGCCAATCAAGGCGAAGGGCAGGAGGCACTTTTGAAGGCTAAACGCCTGGTGAAGGCCAACACCAAAAATAGCCTGTGCTGGACCGCACTGGCTGAGGCGTATTTAGCCTGCGAGCAATTGGAAGCGGCCCTGGAAAGTATCGAAAAAAGCAAGGACCTCTATAGCTACAGTCCCCATATCTTCGCCCGAAAAGCTCACATACTCGCAAGACTGGGACGAAAGGAAGATGCAGCCCGCGTTGAAGCTGAAGGTCGCCGCTTGCAGGAGTACTTCCAAACAGGTGTCAATAGAGCCCTGCTCGATTACCCAGTCAACCTGATCGAAGCAATTTCGCAACTTCCTAAAAAACGGGCGGCCGGTGTTAAGCATGTAGAGGCCTGAATACGCCTGACAAAAACTACGGACATCATCGTCACCACTGGTCACAATTGTGAAAACTCATACTTTTGCCCTATCGCTGCTGCTACAACTCTGCCTGAGCACCAGTCTAATTACAAGTTCCGCGGCGAGTGAGGCGGATAGGGCCGAGCAAACAAATGCTGGCGAGCGAACAGATGCTACCGAACAAGTGCCTGCTGCCGCCATCACCCTGACTGGCGGAGTGAGCAAGCGCGATACATATTCAAGGGCCTTGAAAAAACTGGCAGCCGGAATGGAACTGAGCAGCGATGAGTATCGTAGCCTCAATATAGGCATCATTGGCTGCGACACAGATCGCACCTTCTTCACCAAACTGGCTACTGTTACTTCGCTATACGACGGCTGCCCGGCGAAGGAGGCTGGCATAAAACTGGGAGATCAAGAAGTCCAAGACGAGGCCAAGACGGAAGACGCCGACATCGCCGATCCAACGGTGCCAAAGTGGTCTTTCGGCTGCGGCGTAGCAGGGGATGCGGTTGAATTGACGATCAAGCGGCATGGAAAGATTCTGCATTTTCACCTGATTCGCATGAACATGGAAGACGTGCCCGACCTTAAATTACGCCATACATACGAAAAGCTCGTAAAACTGACTGGTGTTAACACCGGAAACGTCGAAATTCCGAAAGCGATGCTGGACACAATTACACAAGGCGACTGAGAAAGCCCGCCCCGCTTGGCAGCATTCCGGTTGCCGTTGGGCTATAGTGAGCGTTGAGAGTCTTCCGAATTCGGAAGACTCATTTTTGAGCTGAAGAGTCTTCCGAATTCGGAAGACCCGGCGCAAACCGAGACAAGCCCCGGCGCCGAATTTCCGAAAAACCGGCTTATTTACAGCGGCGCATCCAGAAATTTCCCGGCCAGCATGTACCTTGATCATACGAAGCGAAAGCTTTAGCCAGTCGCTCTGGATGTTTCAGGTGCATGTAGCTGCCGCCGAACAATACTTCAAAACTGTCGTTAAACATCAAAAACGCCTGCAGTAGATATTGCTCGTTCCAGAAGCGCTGATGTTTGAACACCCATTCACGCGGATATTCAGCCGGCAAAAAGATGTCGTGGATGTGGACGATTACACCCTTTTTCAGCCTGGGCAGAATTTCCAGATATTCATACTGCACATCAGATCCGATTTTGAGGACATGACTTGAGTCGATAAAAAGGATGTCGCCTTCGCCCAGAGCTTCAAATTCAGCAAGTGATGCCGTTTGCACCTTATCGCGAACCAACCTCGACATTCCGGGGAAACCAGCTTCCAGCACGGGATTAGGATAAGGCTCAATGGCCGTCAATTCGCATTTGATATTGTCAGCTGTTTCGTTTTTCAAGACGGCCTGTGCGGCCAGATAGGTGGAAAAGCCGGAACCAATTTCGATCATTTTGCGCGGCTTGAAATGACGCACCATGCAATAAAGCATTTCGGCGTCTACCGATTGATAAGTGCCGTTGTTCAAATAAAACTGCGACGGCACATCACCCTTGGTGCGCGGCAAAGCGTCGTATTCGGCTTTATAGGCGGCGGAAACAGTATCAAGAAATTGACATTGAGCCTCGTCTCGCATATCAACACCGACAAGAGCTGAGCGGCGGGCAAAAAGGGCATCGTCCAGCTCACGAGTGTCGGGAATCGGCTGGTAGAAATGATTGGGCACTACATGTAAGCCCAGACGCTCGAATAAGTAGAATGACTTTCTGGCCATTCGGTGCCAGACTTTGACGCCTTTAGCGGATAACTTGCTCATGTGCCCTCGATTTAACGAGAGCGATAATAGCAAACCTATCACCGCTCGGAGGCGGTCACGGCCCTTTTAAATGCTTCATTTAAAGCTGTCAAGCGGGAATGCGGTTCGGCCCGTGCAATGAGCTCCGTTGATATCGGCACTCGGACCGGTCTGGCCTTCCTCAATAGTCAATTTGCATAGACCATTCGGATTTTTGCTTTCAGCGGCGCTCTTGATGCTTTGAAACATTTGCTTCTCCTCCGTCGCCAGTTTGGCAAAATCATTCTTCGCTGCTTCGCTCGGCGGCGCGTCGCTGGCGAGCGAATTAGTGCCTTCGGCCTTCACCGTCTTCAGATAATCGCTGTGGTTCATCAAATCCATCGTGCAGAGGCTGATCTTTTCGACCACATCGTCGCGCCGACCGTAATTGAGATCGTCGGCGATCGAGCCCACGGAGGATTCGGAACAGGGCCGATGGTCAGTCATTGATAAATCCTCAGGACGACTTGAGTGTTGAAACCAGTGCGAGACCAGCTTGAGACTGGTGATGCGACAGTCAGCATTCTAGTTTTACTGAAGCTTAGGAGCAAAGACGTGCAAAACACGTGAGTATGCTCGCCGGCCCATTAATGTTGGCCGGCGATGATGGCCGGCGATGGGCCGGCGAAGATGGCCGGCGATATTGGCCGGGGATGATGGCCGGCGATATTGGCCGGGGATGATGGCCGGCGGTCTGCTAACATAAGTCGATTCATGTTGACACTAGCCGGAGCCTTTCACCATCCGTCTTTCGCGAAAAGTACTTTTGCTTGTCACGGTGCCGGTCTTAAGCGAACTGGCTCTCGCCGCTACCCTGGTAAAACTTCAAAATGAGGCGCGCGCCGACCGCCACAGAGCCGATGTCTCGCGCGAGATGGTCGGCTTACTGAACACCGCCATGACTGCACATCTCGAACGCACTCAACTGCTTTATCTTTCAACGGCGGGCGGATTGAACATTTCCCCCAAGAAACTAAGCGAACTGGCCAACAAATCAGCCAGAGCCATCGAAAAAGCGGAAGGACTGGCTCTCGCCAATCCTCAGGAATGCGCACTATTTATCAGAATCAACAAACTGCTGCGCTCAGTAGTTACCGGTGTTACCCGGGTCAACAATAGCTATGTCGCAGGCGACAAGATGCAGGCCGCACATGACTGGACCAGCATGCAAAATCGCATCGATGAACTGATGGACCTGAGCGATCAGCTATGACTCGAACAGAGCAAATTCCATATAAGCAGCGAAACGGCCCTGAAAGCTAAAGAAAAAGCGACCACGGAACTCATTTATGCGTCTGTGTTTTTCAGCATACTGACAGCCTTTGGTCTTGTCGCTTTTTTCAATCGCAGCACAGCCGATCGACTAAACGTGATTATGGAAAACACCAGTCGGATCGCGGCGGGAAAGCCACCGCTGAACTTTCTCGGTGGCGATGACGAGCTGACTCGCATCGACAGGCTTTATCGTCAAATGTATCAAGACCTAATCACACTGCGCGAAAAAGAACGAGCGATGCTGGACAACGCCGCCGAGCTGATTTGCTCGATCGACACGAATCTGCGCATTTCGGATATCAATCTTTCGGCCGAGAAAATCCTTTCAACAAATCCGCAAGAGCTAGTAGGCAGACGCGTCCTCGATTTAATCGACGCAAGCAGCAAAGATAAGGCCAGCAAGAAACTCGAGCAAGCTTTCGACAAACTCTCAGAAGAGACACCGTCGACCGAGACAGTGGCGTTTCGGTTATCCGTAACGTACACGGTCGCGGCTACAGGCTTTTTGTGGAATAGCGGAGACTCGGCGGCGCTCAAATTCGGCTATCAGTACAGAGTCATAGAGCCGGAGTGAGCAAGCTTTCTCGGAGTTTTTATCGAATATTAGTCTATTTAATCGAGAGTCTTCCGAATTCGGAAGACTCTCGTCTTTTTAAAGGTGACCAAAACGCGGCTTATAAGCCAAAAGTCGCTCACTGAAAAACAAAAAACAATTCTTTTTGAACCATCTTCGGTGCCAAGGCGTTTCTTTGAATAAAGGAGATGCTGCTATGGAAATGAATTTCGACGATGACTTCAGTGACGATGACTTGAACGACGACCCAATTAATGCAGAGCAAATGTTCGAGAAAAGTTTAGACCATACCCCCGAATTGGTAAATTTGAGAAGGCTCTTGAGGATGGCGCTAAAACTCATCGACAGAAAGTTTCCGCAGGAATCCGACTGCCGCAATGAACTTTACCGCCGTCGCTGCATCAAAGAGGAGCCTTGCTGCAAAAAGTGCGGCAGCCGAAATTTCAAGCGGCAGCCAGGTTCGTTATCAGGAAAATGCTTGTCTTGCAAGACTGTGCAGAGCCTGACGATTGGCACGCCCTTTTACAAACTGAAAGAGCCTCGCGCATTCTTGAGCATGATGATTTTGCTGGAAGAAGGATTCGCGTTCAATAGCACTCAATTCGCCAACGAACGCGGCATAGCCGAAAGCTCCAGCTGGGCGATGCGCCTAAAAATCAACATGGCTATAGCAGACAGAATGGAATATCAGGACAACATTGCCGAAGTTAGTTCAGCGGAATTCGAATCCGTCATAACTCGCCGAAGCAGAGTAACCCCAGCCAACGCACACCCAACGGCCGAAGAAGAGGCAATGCGTGAGGCATGCTCTTCTAAAGATGCGGAGGAAGCCGCCGAAAATTTCGATACAAATGAGACTGGCCCCAAAAGCGAAGCAACAGCTAATAGCCAGGCAAATGCGCCCACTGGCGAAGCAGATACCAATACAAATCTGCAGCTCTTAGATAATTCACAAACACTGGAAGGACTGCAAAGAAAAATATATGACACACTCTCGGATACTCCCCAGTCCTGTGAAAATCTGATTGATTTACTTGACGTATCAAGCCAGGAATTATTCTCAGCACTGACTATGCTTGAACTGGAAGGACTGATTTTAAGGCTTGCAGGGGGTCGCTATATACGCGATGGCTCAGACGAAAAGAAGCATCCCGAACAACAACAGCAACCGCAGAAAAAACTCGCCCCGATTCAAAAGCGCCGAACGCACCTGCCGTCGCTTTCGCGACAGGAAGGACTGGTTGTCGCTCGCAGCAACGATTTCACAGAACTGACTGAAGAAGCCATCGATTACATACGTACTGTTTTCCAGGGAGTGTCGCGCAAATATCTGCAGCTCTATCTAGCAGATTTCTGGCGAGTCAAAGCACACAGAGCAGGCAAAATACCATTCTCGATTTTCGATGTTTGCTGCCAGGCCCTGGACACCAGCACAACGGCGCTCAAAGCATTTGTATCACCTTTGCTTGTAAAAATTATTTCCACTCCAGCACCTGCTTCCTAGCCAGCAAATATCATTTCCAGTCAGGTTTTTGCTATTTAGTGGCATTGATATTTTTTGCAATTACCTTCCTCTAGAAGCGCGAACAGGCATCTAGGGGCGATTGTGCACCACCGCATCCGGAATTGTCATCGGACCGGCCAACGGATCGGGCAATCAATAGGTAAGCGGCTAGGGCTTTGAAACCAGGCTGAAAAGAAACAGAGTCATCCGAATTCGGAAGTCTCGTTTATGCCAATATTCGTCACGCGCTGAATCAACTACGTGCACAAGCTAAGCAAATGATACTACGAAGTAGCGTAGAAAGCCAGCAAAAAAAAATTTCCACTGGAAAATCCCCGGAGCAAGCCAATCATAGAGATTGGGTGCTCCGGGAATTTGGAAATCACTAGACGCTATTCCCCAGTTTCAAGGTCCTGCTTGGCCTGGATAGAGAGAAGATTTTCGCGCCCATTACGCAGCAAAGCCAGCAGTACGCGAGCGATGTTGAAGCTGTCGGCACCGGCTCGATGCTGAATGCCTTCGAACGTCATCCCCAGCTTGGTCAGCATTTGCACCAGACCGAGGTTTTGTCGCTGTCCCGTGACGATGCTGAACAGCGTGGCGACGTTCATGTGATCGTCGCCGAATGGATATTCGACATTCATCAGTTGGCATTGTTCTCGCACGCTTTTCACGTCTCCGTTCGAATCAGTGACCAATAAACGGCTTTGCGAGCCATGCTTGACACTCAACCGACGACAAGCCTCGGCGAAGGATACTCCCTGCCTGGCCAGCTTGGCTGCAGTCCAACCGGTAAGTTCGGTACAAAATGGGCTGACACTGGACATTACGGGTTTGACCGGAATGCTGTAGGTGCGAACCACCTGCAGGTGATGCAAATCGATTGTCGTGATGCCGACTTCGATGATTTCCTGCTTCTCACCTTCGGGAAAAACGCCGTCGGCATAGCAGGTCAACTCGGTGTCGAGCACGTTGACCATATTGAAGTTTTTCATTCAGACCTCCTCTGCCTGAGGGTTCAATGTGAGAAACAGGAGGCTGCGAGCCCGGTCAGCTGGCAACAAGAACACGCTTGCGAAGCATTCTCACCAGCCAGTAGATCGACAGACCGCACAGCACATGCTTGATCGTATGTCCGCTCACATGGCCATTGGTAGCGATAAAGACTTGCAGATCAAGTGCCTCGAAAATCTTGGCCAGGATATACCAGCCCATCGAGATTACCAGATCCGACTGTCTCGTGTACCGACTCGGGAAGATGAACATGATAAGCGGTGTAGCCACCATCGGAAAGAACTGGACGATGGCATAAAAACGCAGATCACCGGCCCCGAGACGCTCAGAAAGCGCCCAACCGATGACGCTTGTAACTCCGAGCAAAACGAGCGGGACAGTCAGCAGTTTGGCCGCAGCCAGAGAGATGCGCTCGGTTATTACAGCCGAGAAAAGCCCCATAAACATTATGGCCATGGGCAGGCGGTCCCAAATCAAACGCTCATTGTTCGGTTGCCAGTGATAATAAGCCGAGCCGACCGCTATCAAAGTCGCCCCGATGAAGACGACCAGATAGGGCCACCATTCGGCCGGAGTGGCGAAATGCTCCGTGGTCTTCCGCGCGGCCGGGCTGGCCATAAAGCCAAGCCCGAGCGCACCGGCAATCAGAATCGCCAGATTGGAGACGACGTTGCCAAAATTGCTCACTCCGCACAGAGAGCGGCTATCGGCAAAGTAGTGATAGCTCAAGGATTGAGCGATTGGGGGCACCAGGAGAACGAGCGAGAACGTGACAATGAAGAACGACAGCAGGATAACAACAGCGCTTTCGCGCTTGATTGGACTCATCTGAGCTCCTTGTGAGGTGAGCTGACTTTCAGAGAGATTCCGGCCCGAACGAGTCAGGAAGAAGCCTGATCAGATCCGTGACCAGCATGCGCGAATCGTCGATCAGGATGATGTCCGGGTTTTTGCCGAATTCGCGCAGCACCTGCAAAACCTCGCCATCGATCGGATTGTGGCTGTGCACGTCGGAGACTGTGACGCTGAGCAGCGGTGAGACCGTATAGCCCGCCGTACGCGCCGCGTACATGGCAACATTCTCAGCGGCGATCGAACCGCCGTAAGAGGCATTGTCACAAGCCATGCCGGAGAAATTTTTGAAGGATCCTGCGGCGTTGGCGGCCCTGAAAATAGCACCGCGGGGATTTTTCGAATAAGGCACATAAGAACGCGCCTTCAGCTCAAGCAGACGCTGGACGCGCGCGGCGTCCGTTCGCGGCAAGTCGCTGAGAGGCAAAACCAATCCCGTGGCGGCCGGGAGTAGATCGCCGACGGTGCCCAGCTGGACATTTTTGTCGTGGTCGACGACGCAGAGCAGCGTGGCATCGAGACCGAATTGCGTCAGAAATTGACGGCACAGACCGCAAGGCGAGCCGCCGGGAATCTTTCGACAGACGACGGCGACAGCACTGAACCTTGTGTAGCCCTCGGCCACCGCAGTCGTACCGGCATTGCGTTCGGCGCAAATCGTTGCCGGGAAAAAGTTGTTCTCGACATTGCAACCGTGAAAAACCTTGGTTTCGCCGGCAGCGTTCTCCGCGAGAATGGCGCTTCCCACCGGAAAGTTGGATTGGAAACAGAAGGCCCGATGGGAGACATCCCAGGCCGTCGTGACGAGGTGCTGAGACAGCGAGTCGAGCGAGCCGAAACGAACGTGCTCACCGAGAGGACGATTTTCATTCATGTTTAGTTTCCCGTAGACGGCCTGGAGTGCTCCGCTGGAGCACTCTCAAACGGCCTCGTTAAAGGGTGGAAGGACAGAGCTGATTAAAGAGCCTCACCGAACTCAGGGCTTGAACAACTTGAAATCTTTGACCGTTGCATCGTACATCTGCGTTGCAGCGTCCACCAACCAGCCCTTGGGGCGCTTGGCGAGGTCACGAAGAACATCTTCGCAGATTTTCTCATTGCCCAGGTGCACGTTGGCCGTTTCCTGCCCCATCGAGGAGATGAGGATTTCTTCGTCACGAGCTACCGGCAAATCACTCAGTTCGACGCGAGCGCAATCGGGAGCGAGCCGCCGTCGAATCCACTGACCATGCACACCGTAGAACGGGTCCAAAGAGCGCTTGCTGTGCATGACCAGGTCGCCGAGATGCACGACGCCAGGCTTGCTAACTTCCTCGGGATGAGCCCAGCCCCAAGCGGAGGTCAGCGCGTTCTTGCATTCGCGCGCAATCAAACCGCCGCGATACTGAGTGAGAGCGAGATAGCGCTCGCGCCCGAGAGAACCGACGCCGGCGGTGCGATGGTAGAAGTGCAGGTCCATATCCGGCTCAGGACAGATCGAAAGCAGAGCTTCCAGCGCCTCTTTCGGGACATTGGTGCGACTTTGCGACTGCCGAGAGAGATTTTTGTAAAAACGCGCTGGATTTTTCAGACGAGCCCTGGCCATCTTGCCCAGTTCTTGATGATCCTCGGCGAGAACGATGGGAGCGCCGCCGTCAGCGAGCGTTTCGGTGTAGTTACGGACGAGCACTTTGCATACATCGCGAGCTTCCAGACTGAGACGCTGCTCTTTGATGGCGAACAGAGCACTCGTAGCCAGCCGGACCAGATCGACGGTATAGGGCATGGGAAAGACTTCATCGAAGTCATTCACACCCCAGACCAGACGGCCCTCATGATCACGCCAGGTACCGAAGTTTTCGATGTGTAAGTCGCCAACGGCAAGGAGAACAGGGCTTTCGGTAAGCGCTGGAAGAATGAGCGGGTAGATTTGCGCCCATCGAAAAAAAGAGCCGCGCAAGAATATAAACGGGCTCGAAGCCATGAGCTCGTGCTTACGCTGGAGATCTTTGGCAACGACAGTAACCTGCGTTTTGAGCCAGGCTTCAAACTTTTTGTTCGCGGTGTTCACGGGCATAGCCAGTTTGAGGGGATTCATATCATAGACTCCTGTAAGGGTTGCTGGCAAAAGAAGGACAGCTAGAGACCGGAACCTCATCCAAGGACCGCGTCGAGAAGTTGCTCGTGCATGCTCCCGATCCCGCGTGGGAAGGAAGGTGACGCGCAAGCTAGGGTGCTGTAAGGGCCGGGAATTAAAAACTCAGAGAAGATGAAAAGTGGAAGATACCGCCAACTTAGTCTTGAGGCGCGCGACTAGTAAAGAGAAGCAATATTAAAGTGCTCAAATAGAAGTAACAGCTATGGTTTCAAAGCTCAGACAAGAAGGACCGGCAGGCTAATAGCTAACTCAGATCCCGCTCTAGCGCAGCTCACGTGACATCAACCTTTTCGTAATCTTGTGGGGCAAAAATTGCACATCCAGGCAAAGAAAAATTCGGGTGTCAACTATAAATAATAATAGTTTTGAGCGAAAAAATAATCGGCCAAAAAGGAACCTGCAGCTAAAGAGTCTTCCGAATTCGGAAGACTCTTTAGCTGCAGGAGAGTCAACCGAATTCGGAAGACTCTTTCAAAACTGGACGCCTCCCCGGGCCCTTCCGAACTGCGACGGCCGCGGAAATATCCGTCCGGGCAATCCGAAAGGGCAGACACATTTCTCCTATTTTGCAGCTGGAGCCGCTCGCAGTCAATATCAGAACCAACGCAGTTTCATTTGCACCGTACCGCAGCGTTTGGCGCCGGGGACGACTGGCGCAGGGGCAATCACCAGCCAACCGCGCAGCTGCAGCATGAGCAGAGCCTGATCGACAATGACCTGGTCGGGCATGTGCTCCACCCAGATCGGCACCAGTCGGCTGCTGTCACCGCTGAGTGGGTGGCTTTCGAAAGCGTCTTCGAGCCAGAAGCACAGATTCCGAGCCAGGGGTTCGATGGCATTGGCCAGGGCGGCGTCGTTTACCGCACCGTTGCGGCCATGGAAGGCGAGAACATTGTTGCCGTCGAAGGTGTGGCGAGCAGCGTTCTCGGCCATGGCAGCCAGAGCGCTTGCGCGCAGGCGAACGGCGGGGCTGGCAGCGGCCGTGAGCTGTTGACCGTCACGACCCGGGGCAAAACCATTGCTGGAAGCAGCAATGCTGCTCGCCGACGTGTCCGGAGCGGCAGGGCGGTGCAACTGATCCCAGCGATCGTAATCGCAGACCGACTGACGCGAAGAGGGCGCAGCTGCGCCGGTCCGGGTCTGAGCTAAAGCACCGCCGCCAAAATTTGACGCAGTGCGCATCGCCGTGCCAGCAGGCATGTCGGGATTGGAAAAGGCGAGGCTGAGATGCCCCTGACGCGGAGCCGAGATCTGGCAGTCCGGGGTGCTGACGACAGTGAAGGGATGCTGATTACGGTTGGACATGATGAACACCTTTCTAGCGGTTAGCAGTCGAAAGAGGGAGAGATGAGATGGGAGTCAACTCAAAACACGCGAGCACGAGATTGCAGAGGGAGGCACGCTCAGCACTCGGGAGCGGGGTCGTCAACGTCACTATAAGCATATTCGCCCGGGAAGAAGAGGAAAGTGAGCAAGGCGACGACGCAAAGAACGGCACAGAAACCGAGCATGAAGACGAAGGCCGAGGCCAGACCGCTCGTCCAGAGCGCCGCGATGGAAAGAACGGGGCCGGCGACGATGCCGGTTTTGAAAGCACGCAACTGGGCTAAACCTTCGCTGATCGAGAGGAAAGCGCGAGCGAAGGTGATGAAAACGCACATCAGGGAAAAAATCACGCCGCAGGTGGCGACGATGATCAAAGCGAGGCCGAGGACGCCGAGGCCGACGTGCGACACGAGAGAGAGCAAAGAAGCGAAGAGATAGGACATTGGAGCTGCCTTTCGTTCGAAGCGAAATAGAACAAAAACAAGGACACATTTAACGACCCGCAGCCAGACGGCTCAAATTGCCCCGAATAGAATTCGTGGGAGCAAGGGAGCAGTAAGGGCAACAGAGATTGCTTTGTGGGTTTTTGTTTCCGGTGAAAGAGAAGTTAGGTAGTAACCCATCATTGACATCAAGAAGGAGAAGAATCAAGACTGCATTTGAAACAAGCAATATACGCTTCCTAAAAATGCTGGAAGTCGGTTAGCGGAGCAGCATAACAGTGCGCAAACCGCGCCATCATCGCCACCACCAGCGATACCACGCAAGAGCAAAACCCGAACCACAGGCAAAGGCGCCTGTGGTTCGGGTCATCAATGATTTTCAATAAGACTAAGGCGGCGGAGGTGAAAAAGACGTGAGCTATTACCGAGACAATATTTGGGTAAAAGACAAGCAGAGGTGGAGCTGCGTTAACGAATGCCCTATAGGTCTGTGGAAATCTACACTTTTTTTAAAGCGACCCGTTGGTCCAGCTTTGGCTTTGCTATGGTGGCGGCCCTCTCCATGCAGTTGCTGCTGCCCGGCAATAGCGGCCGTGACGGTTTCAGGTATGGCCCCCTGGTTTCACCAGCCGCCGCCGCCAATCCCGCCACCGCGCCGTCCGGTAAATCTTCAGCCCGATCGCCCGGTGCCACTGGTGCCACTGCTGCCACAGGTGCCACAGGTGCCACTGGTGCTGGAAATTTCGTTCGCTCCGGCGTCCACTTCGACCCACAAAGTTCCGAAGTTTACTACAGCCAGAGCAACCAGGCGCGTCGGCAGTTCGGCGTAGCCTCGGGGCACCAGAACAGCGTCAACCAACGCTTCAAGCTGGCCCAGCATTTGATCGTAAACGAACACATTCTGGACGGTCGGCGCATTCTTATCCCCCTCTGTCATCGCCCGGAAACGACCGCACGCATGTATACGCTCCTGGCCAGGACGTATATCGAAGATCCGGAACAAGACCCAAAGATGAACGGCGAAATCGAACGCGACCTAAAAATGGCCATGAGCCTGGATCCGAACGACGGCATGTCCTTTCGCTGGATGGCCAATTTTTGCAATCTGCAGGGCCAGTACAAAGAATCCCTCATCTATGCGGACAAAGCAATCAAAGCAAAGCTTACCGACAATGCCGCTTACCGCGAAAAAGCCGTCTCTTACAGTAATCTCGGCCGCTTCGATGAGGCAATCAAGGCCCTCGACAGCCTGATTGCCGTCAGTGGCCCGAGCGATTCCGTTTTCACCAGTAAGGCTAAGTTGCTGGAAAAGCTAAAGCGGTACCCGGCCGCCGAGGCAGCCTATCGCCAGTCGATTGCCGCACGCAATCAAGACACAACGGTCTTTTTACTGGTTCACTGCCTGGATCTGGACGGCAAGTATCAAGAAGCAATCACCGAGCTCAACAAACAACTGAAAGTCAATCCGGACGATAGCGAAGCGCTGGCAATGCGGGCGCGGCTTGCTGCTAAAAACAAAAATATCCCTATGGCCCTGGCCGATTTGAGCAAAGCGATCGATCTCGAACCGACCAGCAAACTCTACAACGAGCGCGCCGCCATTTTTGCCAGCCTGGGCAAGCAGGATGCAGCGGCCCGGGATCTTGCCCAGGCCAGGCGTCTCGATGCCAAACCATTTGACAGGCCATACTAAGCCTAGTCAAATTTATGATGGCTCTCTTTTTTCTCCAATTCGGTTTCAAGCAAGAAGTTGCTGTTGTGTGCGTCCAGGGTCTTGTTCTTGGGCTTGTTGAGGATGGAATATAAGACCGGCAGGACAACCAGGGAGAGGAAAATACCCGGCACCAGACCGCCGACGATGGCGATGGCAAAAGGTTTTTGACTCTGCGAGCCGATGCCGGTGGCAATCGCCGCCGGCACCAGACCAACCACGGCCACGGTCGTGGTTATCAAGGCCGGTCGCATTCGCACCAGGGCGCCTTCATAAATTGCTTTGCGCATGCTGTATCCCTGGCGCTTCAGCTCCTGAATCAGCGAGACGAGAATAACGCCGTTCTGCACCGATACCCCGAAGAGGGCGATGAAACCAACCCCCGCCGAGATCGAAAGATGGGTGCCGGTTAGATAGAGAGCGACGACGGCTCCAGGAGCGGCCATCGGCACTGTAGACATGACGATCAGAGCGGTACGGGCACTGCCGAAAGCTGTGTAGAGAAGCAGGAAAATCAATCCGAGCGTGATTGGGATAATCACAGCCAGACGTTGCATGGCGTGCTGAGCTCGGGCAAATTGACCACCCCAGACGACGTGATAGCCTTCGGGAATATGCACTTTTTTATCGACCAGACGCCGCGCCTCTTCCACGGCCGAGCCCATGTCGCGGCCGCGGATATTGGCCTTGATCGCCACACGCCGGCTATTCTCGTCACGCAAGATGGCAGTGGCACCGTGTTCATCGGTAATGCTGGCGATTTGCAGAAGGGGCACTTTGCCACCACTGGCGGTGGGGACCCGGATATCGGCGAGACTCTGGACATCGGAGCGGAAGTCGCGCTTGAAGCGGGCAATGAGCGGGAATCGTCTTTCACCTTCGACGACCTGGGTTTCGGCCAGACCACCAACCGATGTTTCGACGACGTTCAAAACGTCCTGCGAATTGATACCGTAGCGATTGGCCCGGTCGCGGTCGATTTTGACCACCACCTGAGGCTGGCCGAGCATCTGGTCATAAGCGACGTCGGCCATACCTTTGACACCGCGGACGATGCTCGAAACTTCGTGGCCGAGGCGCGTCAACACTTTCAAGTCCGGACCGTAGATCTTGATGGCCAACTCGCCTTTCACCCCGGCGATCGACTCGTCCATATTGTCTTTGATGTACTGTGAAAAGTTGTACAGCAAGCCCGGCTCATGCAAGGTGAGCGTGCCATTCAAAGAGTCGACCAGAGCCTCTTTCGGATCTTTGTTTTGGCGAAAACGGTCGCGCCATTCTTCCTGCGGCTTCAAATCGACTAGAAATTCGATATTGCTGTAGTTATTCGGGTCGGTACCGTCATCCGGGGAGCCCACCTGCGAAACGACGGTCGTCACCTCGGGGTAGGTACGCAACCAGTGCCGCAAAACAGAAGCAATCTGCACACTCTTATCCAGAGAAACCGAAGTCGGCAAAATCGTCACGCGCAGCCAGATATTCCCCTCTTCCAACTCGGGCAAAAATTCATAGCCGAGCAGGGGAAAGATCGAAAGACTAGCCATGACGACTAGCAAAGCACCGGCCAGGACACGTTTCTTATAAACCAGCGAATATTTGAGAATAGGCGCATAGACTCTGTCGGCCAGGTTGAGCAACGGGCTCTCACGGTGCGAGGGCGGTTTATTGCAAAAAACGATGGCGCAAAGGCAGGGCACAATCGTCATCGAGGCGAGAATCGCCCCCAGCAGATTGAAACCCATAGTGATCGCCAGAGGCCGGAAGAGTTTGCCTTCGACGCTCTCGAAAGTGAGCACAGGCAAGAAAGTGACGAGAATAATCGCTGTCGCGAACAAGACCGGCTTGACCACCTGCCGGGCGGCGTGATAGATGGCGAGCAAGATCTGACCACGGTCTTTGCGCTGTTCTTCATCGAGATGCTCGATACAGCGCAGGACGTTTTCGACCATGACGATGGCGCCGTCGACGATGATGCCAAAGTCGATGGCGCCCAGTGACAAAAGGTTCGCCGGTACATGAAAGACATTGAGCAGGATAAACGATGTCAGCAAAGCAAGCGGGATGGCCGTGGCGCAGATCAAGGCGGCTCGCACCTGAAAGAGATAGAGCATCAGCAGAGAAACGACGAGAATGACACCTTCGGCGACGTTATGACCGATTGTTTCGATCGTCTTTTTGACCAGCGCCGTGCGGTCGTAAAGCGGATCGAGTTTCATCCCGGGCGGCAGCGAACTTTGCAGATTCTGCCAGTTAGCTTTAATGTTGTCGACCACCTGACTGGGGTTTTCGCCGCGACGCATCAAGACGATGCCTTCGACGACGTCATCGTCATCGTTCATACCAACCTGACCACGCCGCACCGCTTCGCCGATAGAAACGTTAGCCACATCATTGACGTGGATCGGGACGCCGTCTTTGGACGTGCTGACGACGACATTGCCGATGTCCTCGACCGAATCCAAAAGTCCAATGCCGCGCACCATGTAGTTTTGATCACCCTGGACGATATAGTTACCACCAGTCGATCCGTTCGATCGGCTGATCGCATCGACCACTTGCTGCTGGGTAACACCGAGAGCGTTGAGGCGATAGGGGTCCATGTCCAATTTGTAGACTTTGGAAGGGCCACCATAGCCGGTGACATCGATCACACCGGGCACAGATTTAAATTTTCGATCCAGGACCCAGTCCTGGACTTCCTTTCGCTCCATCGGAGAAAGGGTCAAACTGTCCAGGGTATAGCGATAAACTTCACCGCAAGGACTGGCGTTCGGGTCAAGTTGCGGCTGCACTGAGCTCGGCACATCGGCCTGGGCGAGGCGCTCCAGTACTTGCTGACGGGCCACATAGGCATCGACGCCGTCGTCGAAAATCACCGTAATCACGGACAGACCAAAAATTGAAATAGAACGGGGCGGATGACTGTTCGGTATACCGTTCAGCTCTTTTTCGATCGGGATGGTGACAAGGCGCTCGACTTCCTCGGCAGCTTTGCCGGGCACCTGCGTGATCACCCGCACTTGCATATTGGCTACGTCGGGATAGGCTTCCAGGCCGAGATGCCAGTAGGCTTCCAATCCGACAGCGACGAGCAATAGAGTGAGGAAAACGACGAGATGCCGCTTGAGAAGTATGTAGCCAATAAGCATAGCAAGAACAACCAGGTTTACTAAAGCCTGCCCCAGTCGTCGCGCTTGTTGAGTGAACAACGATCTCAGGCTGTAACAAAGCCTAGATCATATCAATGAAGATACCGTGAGTGTCAATGAAAGCTCAATGAAAGGTAAGTGTGTGGGCCGGACAAAGCCGGGCAAATCCACGCTTGACGTCCCGACAATAGCAAAGATATGGAGCCTGACAAGCGGCGGCTAAGATAAGAGGCGTCCAGCGCCGCTCCTCGCTGGCCAATTTGCGTCGCTCTAGATCGGCCGGCGATCCCTTCAGTTTGCCTTTGGCGGCACGCTTTTCCATCGATATGCGCGCGAGCATTTCCTTGCGGGTGGCCGCATCGATTCTGTTTAACGACATACTAAAACCTCAACGGTGCTCGCAAAGGAGCCTGAAAGACGAGATCCAAAGGGATTTCCGCTCTGAGCATAGTTGCCAAGCGCGAGATAGACCACCCGGTTTCTACGAGTTAAACTAAAGCGATGCAAAAACCATTTCAAACAGCGGCAATAATCACCGCCACCAGCCTGACATGCCTGGCATCAGCTTTCATTCACTCAGCCTCAGCCGCCGGGGCGAGCGCGCCCAGGCCAGCCGTGCGCGTCCTTGGCACCAAAGTCTTTCTCGTACCGCCTGAGGGTTTCAGCGCCTCCGAAAACTTCTGCGGTTTCTTCAAGAAAGACCAGGATGCTTCGATCGTCATCACTGAAATTCCCGGCCCTTACGAACAAGTAATCACCGGATTCAACAAAAACGATCTGAACGGCAAAGGCATGAATCTGACTGCCACCAGCGTGATCAAAAGCAGCGGCGCAGGCGGCGATAAGTCCAAAACACTGATCGAATTTACCCAGAACGCCTTCGGCAAGAAATTCAAAAAAGTAGCCCTGATTTTCGGCGATCGCGTCAGCACCATGCTTGTCACCGGAGGGATGCCGGAAAGCGGTGGCGATGAGCTATTCAACACCCTCAAAGCCTCGGTCAAGACAGCTCGATATGATGCCCGCGCCAGTCTGGCCAACCTCACCGAAGGACTGCCTTTCACACTAGCCGATGGCAAAAAATTGAAGAAAGCCCTGCGCGTGCAAAATACACTGCTCTTCACCACTAGCGGTAAGGCCAGAGCCGGCGAAGACAATGGCCCGCTCTTCGTCGTCGGTCATTCGGTCGGCGA
The DNA here is from genome assembly GCA_018971775.1 of Cyanobacteria bacterium REEB67. Lineage (GTDB taxonomy): Bacteria > Cyanobacteriota > Vampirovibrionia > Obscuribacterales > Obscuribacteraceae > REEB67. Next base: position 23,664 of record JAGXAB010000028.1, read on the forward strand.
CATATCAGACGATAATCGCTCCGCCTACGCCAGAGAAAGACTGGAGCACACGCCCAGCCTCAAAAACGTCACGGTCAAAAAGGAGAGCCGGATCTCGCAGGCCGGCCTCGAGGGCGAGGAGTTTCTGGCGGAAGCAGTGGACAGCAAAGACGGCGTGCCGACTTTCGTTTACCACGCCATGCTCTTCGATAAGAGCGGTTATTACATTTTTCAGGGCCTGTGCGGCTTGAGTCAAAGAACTGAATACGAAGGCGAATTTCAGAGGCTGGTCAAAAATTTCCAGTTGCGCTAAGATGAGTCCATGCAAAAATCCAGGTATCTAGCTCTGTCATTGGTTTTAACGTCATCTATTGGCTGGCTTTCCGATACCACGAGCAGTGCCTTCGCTCAAAACACGCCGCTCTTGCGGCCGGAAATTTCGCTAACAGTTTCGGCTACAGAAGAAACTTCGCCTGGATTGCCGACTGAAGAAACGAAGGCTGCCGATTCAACGAGGTCAGAGGCGATTGCCCTGGGCCTGCCGATAAAAACGGCGCGTTCGCCGGCCAACCTCATCGACGACTTAATCGAAGTAGCCGTGCACAGCCAGGATCCAACCGTGCGCAAGCTGGCTGTAAACGATCACCCCCTGGCAGTCCCCGACTTAACGGCTGTTTCACCTAAAAAAGCGGCCTTGCAGCACGCCATACCCGATGTAATCAATCTCAATTATCGACCAGCCCGGGCGGCGGCCCAGGCATATCTTGGCCAGAAAAACGACGATGCCGCCGGTCGGCAACTGGACGAGGCAAAATTCAAAGACCAGATTACGGTATTGACCACAGCAATCATGCTCGAACTCGCCACCGGCCTCGGTGAAAGGGCAAGCGCTCCGGAAAAGGCTTCGCTGAAGCTGAAAAATGGTCTGGAAAAATTGACCCGACTGGTCGGCCGGGCCGAGGCCGATTGGGCCTTCGAGCGGCTGGAAAAATTTGCCGCCAATATTCAGACAGCAACTGTAACCGCGACAATATCAAAAGCTCCAGCCCAGAGCGCAGAAGCTTTCTGCGAATCTACCAGAAACTTCAGCATGGGCTGGGATGTACTGGAGCAGGAAGCCATGGCCAACCGCATTGCCAGCCAGGCCATCGAGCGCGACCAGTCTGTGGCCAATCTGAAAGCGATGCTCGGCATCCATCGCAAACCGCCGGATCAATTCGAGAACACCCTGTCGCTTCTGTCGATGATACCTGATGTAGTGGCAACGGCCGCCCTGGTCGGTGACCAGTTGCTCGAAATGTCCAACGGCGGTACTCGGGAAAAGCGGCTCGGCGATGTCCTTTCCTACGGTCTGCAACTGGACAGTCGCGAAACGGCTCTGACCAGACAGAGCTATCTGACCGTAAGCAGCCTCAATGCCGGACGACTGACCGGCAATAGCGTATTGACGGCCTTTTGCCAGGCCCTCGCCGAGAAACTGAGCGGCCGGCCTTTAGCCCTCGCTGAGCAGCATGAGATCGCCCCGGCTAATTAGCGCGAGGCGCGCCAACTGCCTGCGTTCATAGTCAGATAAATCTGCCCCGCTCAATCGCCTTAAATTTGTCCGAAATCGAGGCGGAACAACGCGATAAAAAGGCCCGGATCGGGAAGATATAAATCAGATGGTGCACTCTTTGTGTATCATAATGACAGGAATCCCGTTCACCAGCGCTTCCCGCGGCTTACCAACAATTCGCACCCCTACCTCGGGAACATCAAAAACTTCCGCCCAGCTAGTCTCGGCCTGGATTGTTTGCTTGCAGCCACGTAATGGGCGCTTTACCAGGGTGTCAAAGAAAGATAAGTCCCAAAGCTCATGACTTTCGAAGACCACAATACCAAGACCAATAAAGCGCCGCAGTCCACATCCGGACCGCCGGGCAAGGATTTTTATTACATCCTCGGCGTACCGCCCAATGCCACCACGGAAGAAATCACCGAGGCTTATCACGAGCTGCACGCCAAGTTCGGCCCAAACTCCGGTACCGAGATGGACGAGCAACTTCAAGCCCGCACTATCCGCGATTTGCGCGCCGCTTACGAGACGCTTTCGGATCCGGCTCGTCGCCGCGATTACGATAAAAATAGCGCCACTTTTCGCCAGACTTCCGACGTCAGAGCACTCTGGAGCAAGGTGACATCGGGCGTCCAGCAGGTCGTACAGTCGCGCGAACAAGCTCAGACCCTGGAATTGAAAGGCGGCGCTGGTGGCCGCATGCAGCAACAGCCTACAGGTAAAATACAGGCCCAGCCCCTCGAGATGGAAATCGACGTCTCTCTCAAAGAGGCGGTCAAAGGCTGCCATCGCCAGCTGACGGTAAGCGATCCGAAAGCCTGCGAAGAGTGCAGTAATCTCAAACCGGTCGAGCGGATGAAATGCACTCACTGTCGCGGTGTCGGCTATTTCACTGTGGAGCGGCATGTCGAGCTCGACTTGCCCAAAGGTCTCTACGACGATCTGGAAATCCGGCGCAGCGGTCAGGGCAAATGGGACATACGCGCCAATGCCTACGGCGACCTGGTGATCAAGGTAAAAGTGCGCAAGCATCCGGTTTTAGGCGTGCTCGGCCGCGACATCACCTTGAACGTACCGGTCACACTCTACGAAGCCATGCTCGGCGCCGAGATCGAGGTGCCTACGGCCACCGGTCGCGGCGTCATGAAAATTCAACCGCTCACTCAACCTGGCCGCGTCTACCGCCTCAAAGGCCTGGGGCTTGCCGGCGCCGACCAGTTAATCACTATAGATGTAATCATACCGGCAAAAATCACCGCCGAAGAAGTGCACCTTTTTCAAAAGCTGAAAGAGATGTCCAAAGAACCAAATCCCCGCGAAGCTCTTTTTACTGACGTGCAGTCGGTCAGTTAACGAAGCGACTTTAGTGGGAAAATCCATCCTCGCATTCGCCTGACTCCGAGGCGCCCCGAAATACCTAGCGCAAGCCGCGCCATCGCCCCCGTACAACCGACCACTGAATCATTTAGCCGGTTTCACCTGGCAACCACTTTTGCCCGCGCGAGCCCCCCAAAAATAGTCACGAATCCGGAGTATCGGCCCTCTTCCTGGAGCAAAAACGCGAGCCGGCCCCCGCTCTTTGCAGGCGCCCCTGTTCAGATTGCCTTAAGAATTCCCTAAACGCTTCTCATACAAGGGCTTTGTGCGCCTCGCGGCAAGTGTTAACGGTGCATAACAAGTACTTAAGGCGCCCACAGGGCCATTGTCGTTCGGATCTGCGGGCCGCTAGGCTGCAGGTATCTTCTTTTCTTGCCTTGTTTAAGGACCCCAACCTAAAACACCCAGGCCACTAGCATCTAACCCGGCACCCCACCTCTGACCCTGAGTCCGATGGCTGACCGGCTGAAAATGTGCGTGCAAACTGGCGTTTCTTTTACCAGGACAAGTAAGTCGCCAAGCTTATTTTTCTGAAGGGCTGCGTGCAAAGCCCGCTTACTGCAGACGTCTCTACTCATCTGTCTGTAAGACCCTAACGCGGCCTCGTCAACTGAGGCTAAAACCTTTTACGCCTCAATTGGCAGAGGCTGTATGGAGATAACCATGACAAGTTCAAAAGTAACGGTTTCTTCGGTCAGCGGCACCCCCGACGCTTCCCGGCGCATTCGCCGTATCGTCGACAAGCTCGCTCGCCATAAGAAACTCAACATCGAAGCTTCGCGCCAGGCCCTGCGGGACGCCATCAAGCATGCAAATGATATGCACGCTCTCGGCTTCCTCCACTACGCTGGCGTCCTCGACCTCCACCTGCCCGACGGCACGACGGTCGCAATCATCCCGGACTGGCACATCCCCGCCCATGACCGTCAAGTGACGTTTATGGTCAAGCAGTGGCTGTCCGACCTTCGCCCCGACATCATCATCCTGATCGGTGATGCCGCGGACATGTTCGGTCTCTCGCGCTGGCCCAAGCCGCCCCGCGTCGTCGCCAACACCCAGAGCGAACTCGACGAAACGCGTCGGATCATCGACGACATCATCGAATGCTCCGGCTGTATGCACGTCTTCTACATCCTCGGCAACCACGAGGATCGCGGCCGCCGCACCCAGATCGACCCGAACTCCAACGTGGCCAGCCTGATCGACCCGTCGACGCAGGAACCCATCCTCAACTTCCACTTCCTCATGGGCTACAAGCCCGGCGACCCGATCACGTTCATCTACGGCGCCTTCGAGGATGGTGGCTTCGGCGGTGGCATCCTGATCAACGGCGAAATCAAGTTCATCCACGGCAACAAGGTCCGTCCGAAGCCGGGCGCCAGCCCCTACGCGGAAGCGGACGCCGCCGGCAAGAGCATCGGTCAGGGTCACACCCACCGCTATGCCAAGCGGGCCCGCCGCAACACCAAGAGCGGTCTGATTCGTAGCTACGAGTTTGGCTTCCTCGGCGACGAGCGTCACCCCTACCTCGGCTACGCCTTCAACACCAACTGGCACCAGGGTGTTGCAACCGGTCGCGTGCACGGCGACTTGCTGCACATCGAGATGCACCCCGTGAAGAAGATCAAAGACAAGCTCACCGGTCAGATCAGCAGCCTGATGCTGGCCGGCTCGAAGCTGTACCAGTCATCCGGCTACTGAGCCGCCCTTACCAACCCTGAGCAGCCCTCCCTTGCGCATTACACATGCGTCACGGTATGGCTCTCGATTTCTACCGTCTAATTCCGCAAGGAGAATATTATGAGCGTTAACAAGAAATCCAAAGGGCTAGTTCTGGCAGCGGCTCCGTCCGCCCCGAACTGGCCTCACACCTGCATCACCAATCCGGCCAAGCACTTCGAATGGGCACCCATTCTGCTGTCGGACCTGCACGGTGTGTTCGTCGACTGGGAAACCAAGTTCCAGTCCTTCTGCGCCTCCCACGGCGTGCACTTCGAAATCGAAGGTCGCACCTTCTACGACATCGGCCGCGACCCGTCGCAGTCGATCACCCCGGATCAGTTCGCCGAGCTCTTCACTGAGTTCGTCCGTCTGCCCGAGGGCTATGGCGCGCTCGAGCCCAACCCGGTGGTCATCCACCAAATGGAAGCGATCGTCAAGGCCGGCATCAAGCTGGTCATCGCCACCTACACCCCCGGCGCCACGGACCTGCGTCCCGACGGCACCATGGGCTTCCACCACGGCATCGCCCAGCGTGTCACCAAGGAGCTGATCATCAAGCACCTCGGCCACCTGATCCGCGAGCAGGACATCATCTTCTGCAGCCCCAGCGCCAAGAAGCACCTCATGTTCGAGATGCACTGCCCGCTGATCGTGGAAGACCATCCCGTCACCGCCGTCGATGTCGCTACCAGCGCCCACGCAGCCATTCTCGTGCCGCGCTCGTACAACGCTTCGATCATCAACGTCACCAACGTGCTGCGTTTGGAAGACGACAACCAGCTGGCGGACGCCGTGCTTTCCTTCTTCGAGGGCATCCTCGACGCTGGCAAGCTGGCCAAGGCCTAAGGAGTTTTATCATGCCTAACAAAGCAACTTACAACAAGAAGGTTGTCGTCAAGGAGATCCCCCGGACCTCGCTTGCCGAAGCCGGTATCTATCGTCTGAGTCTGCCCGACGGCGCCAAGGTAGTCGCCCTGGCCAACGCCCTCTGGCCGCACCACGACCGCAACCTCGACAAGATGTACAAGGACTTCATCGCCGACTACCAGCCCGACGTCGTCGTGCTGCTCGGTCAGATGCTGGACCACGAAGCGTTCCGCGCCCTCACCGAGGACGAGCGCAACTACCTGCACAAGCAGACCGACACCGACGAAGTCTCGATCGCCCGCGAAGCCGGCGCCTTCGAAGACATGGTCAAGTCGATGCGCGAGCAGGCCGGTCGTTACATCGAATCCTTCGCCATCGGCAAGACCAAGGTCTTCTACGTGCCCGGTGTTCGCACCGAGCACAAGATCGTGGAATACGTCCAGCAGGAGAAGGACTTCCGCGACAACTGGACGACCAATCACCCGGAAGCGGCCGACTTCCCGTCCGACCCGGATCGCAAGATCCCCGGCGAATTCGACAAGTTCCTTTGCCTGAACAAGTCGAAGCGCGTCCGCGTCCTGCCCTACGAAGCGGCGCTTCTGATCAACGAGCACACGCTCTACATGATCGGCGACTTCAAGCGTCGTCACCCCGGGGACGCCGTTTACGTCGAATGGGAACAGCGCCACTATTCGCTGGTCCGCTCTTTCGACGGCAAGCTGTCTTCGGCCTGGCACACGTCGGTCGAGCACACGCAGCCGACGCTGCTCAAGAACTATCACGAGACGCACGAGGTGGGCTACTTCTGGGATGACCTGAAGAACGGCCACCTGCGCGACTATGACCGTCGTGCTCAGGGCTTCTTCTATGGTGAATATCACCTGGGCGAGCTCTTTGCCGAAACGGCCTTCGTGATGCGCGGCACCGGCGGTCTGCGCTCCTTCGTCGTGGGCGGCAAGGCTTACACCGAAGAGACCGCTGGCGGCCTCGACAACGGTGGCGAGCTGACCCTGGCTGACGAGACGGAGTCGGAAGACGACGAGTGGAATATTTTCTCTCGTCCGGAACCGGCCCCGGCAGCTGAAGTCGAAGCCCCGGCTCCGGCCAAGGCCAAGACCGTAAAGGGGAAAGCTGCGACGAAAGCCGCGGCCAAGAAGCCCGCTCGCAAACCGGCCGCCAAGTCCAGGGCGAAAGCTCCGGCCAAGAGCAAGAGCACGAAGAGCAAGTAAGCTCTGAGCGCGGGACAGAATCAGGTCAGGGTGCCGCAGTCTAGGATCGGGATTTATTTCTCGATACCTGACTGCGGCGCTCTTTTGACTTGATTTTGTTTTACCGATTTCTATTACTTGCGATAGTAAAAACCGCGCTTTTTTTTTCCAAAAAGAGAAATGAGCAGGGCAAAAAAAACAGGGCGAAGGCGACCGAGAAAAATTCTCGATAAACCCTCGCCCTGTCAAATCAATTCAGGTCAAGCTCAAAGCAAGAAGGGCGAGATCGCCCAACCGGCAAGGATCAGAATCAGCGATGCACCCATGGCCGCGCCGAAGCTGCGCACATAGAGGATGCCGGGCATGATCCGACCGGTGGCGAAAATGCATATGGCATTGACCAGCCAGGCGACGACGCCGAGCGTGAACAATTCGAGCGGTATCGAGAGGCCGATACCGCTCAAGGTCAGGACATGCCAGAAGATCTTGTTGGCAAGCGCGACGACAACCAGGGCGAGGACGCCTCGCAGCCCGCTGTTGCGACGAATGGCCACACCACCATCGGTGGCAGCGGGCACGATATAGAGCAGGGCGATCAGCAAGAGCGCCATGTGCAGGATCAGTGTTAAAAGCATGTGTATATCCTTTCTTCAACGAGATTTAGAAGAAGCCTGGGCCGATGCCAGCACCACTTTAGTGGGCGGCAGTTTGGCCAGCGCCTCCGCCGTGTAGGAGGGCACCAGGTAGTCGAAGACCGCCTTGATGCCCTGGTGCTCCTCTTCGCCGAGGACTTCATCGCGGTAGATCACTCTGTCGCAAGTGCGCAGGATGTCGGCCACCTCGATCGGTCCGTTATACGAGTAGAGAAGGTAGTAGCTCGCTTCCAGGGTCGTCTTGGTCTCGACCTTGTAGAGCCTGCGCAATAGCTGCGAGAGTTCGGCATAGCGATCGGCGCTTCTGTCGCCCGCTTCCATCCTCGACCAGATCTCGTTGAAATCGCGGCGTGCCAGCAAAAAGCGATTGGGCAAACCTTTCAGTTCGAGCGCAATCGGCTGTTCGCGCCTGTAGCGCAGGAAGAGAGAGAAGAAGAAAATGGCGCCAAACAGACCGCCCAGGACCAGCGCGCCGGTGGCCAATGGGTCGAGGCCGGGATTGAAGCGCAGCTTGCCTTCCTGGACGATGTCGCGTCCGTCCCAGGTATTCGAGGTGAAAGCTTCGAGGGCGGGCAAGGTCACGGTGACGTCTTCATTAGTGGCTTTGATGCGATAGCTCAAGTTGGCATTGAGCACCAGCTTGGCTGCCGGTGAAAAACTCTGCAGCTTGACCTCGACACGCAGACGACGAGAGCCGTCCGCTGCGGTGCGAGCGAAGAACGACGGCTCGCCGACGATTTCGAAGTCGCCGTCCACGGCCATGCTGTGCAGGTCGATTTCGCTGCCCCGTTTTTCCTTGAAGAATATTGTCACCGGGATGACATCACCGATGCGGTAGCCGTAGTCGCGACCGACCACGACGACAACCTCGGGAGCAAGACTGGCTGCCGCTGCCTGCTGTGCCGCAGTCGGTGCCTGACCGGCGACGACGTCGGAGGGAAAGGTCGGCCACTGTGTGCGCCCCTCCCAGTAGAACCAGGCGAGGCTGCCGCAGACAGCCGCAATCAGAAGCGTGATCAGGAGAAAAGCACTGAAGCGACCCAACTTTTTGGGGCCGCGATCATTTTCGATCTGCATGGGAGCCCCCTTTCTTTGGATTCGGACGGGCGAAACGAGCTTCCGCCGCAATCAACATTGCCAGTACAAGAGAGAGAAAGGCGGTCAGCAGAGCATAGGGGAAAAGCTCCAGCGTTCCTGGCTTACGGACGGTTTCCAGACGCGATACCATGCGCGTCATGGTGAAATCCGAAGCCTTTTCTACTCTTGTGTAACGGCCACCGACGGCATTTTTCAAGAGCAATAGCGAATTTTCGTCAAGGCGGCTAGTCACCACCTCGCCGTCATTTTCATAGTACTGTTTGTCATGATAGAGCGCCTGATCCTGCGGTGAGAGCAGAGCCACAGGCACAGCCGAAGGAGTAAGCTTGCCCAGTCCAGCAATAATCAGCTCGATATTGCGCTTCTTCAACTCTCGGATAATCACAGCCATGTCGTCGTAGCTGGAATCATTGCCGCCGTCCGAAAAGAGCACGATGACACGCCGATGTTCAGGCTTGGAGTCGAGGTCGAAGAGCTGAAAAGCCATATCGAAAGCCATGGCCAGTTCGCTGCCTTCGCCCGGGGCGCTGCCGACGTAAACGGCACGGTTGGTCACCCAGCGCAATGCTTCCATGTCATGGGTTAGGAAAGCCTGGGGCCAGGCCTTCCCCGAGAAGGTGACCATACCAAGCTGGTTGTAGCTGAGCGAGCCCATCACATCATGAATGAGCAGATACTTGGCCATGTCCAGCCTGCGACCTTGGTCATAGGGCTTGGGAAGCTGGCCTCTGTAATCGGGGATAGCCATCGAGCGACTGACGTCGACGACGGCCATGACATCGATTGTGCCGGTGGGAAATTCGGCATTGCCGTGTTCGCGCACCGGCCTGGAAAGAGCGACAATCAGAGCCGCGGCGGCGATCGAGAGGAAGAGCAGCCGCAATGCCAGGCGCCCTTTCGTGATCGGTTGGATGAACGGTTGAATCAGGGGGCGTTCCCCGTATTCATCGAGGATTTTTTCAGTGCGGTGCCTGGCAAGCAAGTAGCCCAGTCCAGCGAGGACGGGGACAAAAGCAAGAAGCCAGAGCACTTGCTGATTGATGAAGTGCATGTGTTGCATGATTTGCATAACTGGCCTCGTTAGATACCCTTCTTGCCTTGATGGCTGGCACCGCCGCCGGGTTGCTGGCCAGGCTGATTACCACCCTGACCGGCACCGTCGCCTTTGCCCGCGCCACCGCCGCCGCCACCACCGGAGGGCTTGGTCAGCCGCTCGAGATTGTATTTGGCCGCAAGATGGTCGGGGTTGTGCCGAAGGGCTTGTTTGTAGGCGTCTACCGCCTGGGACTGTTGTTTATTCTTCTCGCGACTGATGCCCAGCAAAAACTGGATATCAGCCGCTTCGCTCTGAGCGCGTGCCGTTGTCGGAATTGATCCGGTCTGGGCGGTCAGCGTCGAATAAGCTCTGGAGGCGAGCTGGGCAGCGACGTCGTACTGATGGGCCTTGTACTGTTGCAGAGCGGCGTCATAATATGCCACCACTTTGTCGCCGTAATCGGATTGGGCCGCCGTGTCAGGGTGGCCGAGGTAGAGAGGCAAGGTGTAGCTCACCAGGCGCAGCACTCCCACGGAAAATACTCCGAGGAAAGCGATGGCAGCCAGCACGGCTAAAAATCCCCGCCCTTTGTAGAGAAATTTTTGCATAAAAACTCCTGTTATTCAGGCTCTGGAAAAGATTGACCGCCGGCGTTTACTGGTTATGCACGAGCAGCGAGGCGAAGAAGCCCAGGGTGAGCAAACCGAGGGCGGCGAAGGCGAAGTAGATGAAGCGCTCATCGCGCTTTTCGGTAGAGGCAACCTTGATCGAAGAGCGCTCCATGCTGTCTATTTGCTCGAAGACTTTTTGCATGTCGCCGGCTTGCTCGACGCGGAAGACATGACCGTGGACGGCATCGGCCAGGCGCATCACGTCGACCTGTTGTGTGGCCAGAGTTTCACCGACGCCGACGACATAGAAATGCACATCGTGGCTGTTGAGCTTGTCGGTCAGACGTTGCATCGCCTCGGGAGAAATCTCGTCCTCGCCGTCGGTGACCATGATGATCACCTTGCTGCGCGCCTTGCCTATTTCATCAAAATGGGCGATAGCTGCGTCGATCGGACCGGGATCGATCGAGCCAAAATTAGTGCCATCACCGACGGTGCGCGACAGAAACTTGGCATTGCGGTAGATGATTTTCAGATCATCGGTGAGAGGCCAAAACCAGTACTGGTAGATGTCGAAAGTCATCACGGCAATGCGATCGTTTTGCCTGGCGATGTAACGATTGCGGATGAAATCTAGAACGGCAGCCTGAGCTACTTTGATCCGCGTCAGCGTATTGGGATCGGGCGGACCGTCATAGCCGCCGTAAGAACCCTGGCCGCCACCGGCAAACCCGGGAGAAGACGATGAAGCACTGCCTCCCGCCGATTTGTCGGCATCGAGGGCCGAGGTCGGCATGCCCGGGAAGTCTTTATCCAGATCGGTAGCGGGGGCGCTGTGTTGCGGAGCATCGCCTGTCACCGGTGAACCCATCGAGCCGGACTTGTCGACCGTGATGATGATATCGCGCGCCTTGATGCTGTCATCAGCTTCGTAGTAGACGCGTTGAGGCCGAGCGAGAGCGCCGATCAGGGCGACCAGAGCAAGAGTGAACAGTAGTTTGGGCAAAACGAGAAGGAAGCGGCTGCCGAACCCGTTGCCGAGTCCGTTGAGATGGGTAAGTCCGACCTTACCGCGACGCCTCAAAAACAGCCAGTAGACTGGAATCAGCAAAAGCGCTGCAAACCAGTACGGTTGTGAGAAAGTCATAGTCATACCTGCTTTGATAAGAGGCTGGCCCGCTCCGGCAAACACCTGAAGTGCCTGGGGGCGAGCAGAAAAGCATTAGTGTCTGGGCTCAGACGCTGGAGAAGGAGAAACCGAAAAAGAAACTAGGGGGAGAGTTAGTACCTGAACCTAGAAGGTAAGCCTCAGAGTTCTCAATATAAATGAGAGATAAAGCCGTTAAAAGAAACTGAGCTTGCCCGAAAGCCGCTAACGACGCCGTTGCCAAGAAGAGATATCCGACCGGTCTGCTGCCACCGCTAGCTTCGCTAAAAGCTTAAACTTCGGCCGGAGCATAGCAAAAGGGAGCGGGCCTTGCTTCCGTTCGGCAATTTTTTGCTGCCATTTCCGAGGAAATTTCCGGAAGGCTGGGAACAAAATTAGAGACAGCCAAAGGACAACTTCGCATGCCACTTCATGACGCATTTACTACGAGCGGTGCCAACGTACGATTATCAAAACTGGGCACCGTACCGGTTATGGAAGATCTCGACTTCGCTATGTCTCAAGCGGCCAAACACCCGCAAGCAATAATCGAATTGCCATGGAAAGCGGCAACATCGCCCACCACCTTCGTTTTGCGCGTCACCTACATGGACGGTAATGATGAAGGTCCGAGCTGGACTCTCCATGCCGGCGAGGCCCTCGATTCAGCCGTATTGTGGAGTCATGAAAGTCCTGATAGTTCGCTCATTCAGAGCTTGATTGCCGCCGAATGCGATCCGGAACGGGCGCTTGTTTCCTTCGTCGATACGGCTCCTACCCGTGAAACGGTGACGGCTCCCAAGCCGAATCAGCCTCCGCCGCAACGCCCCCAGTCCATTCGCCCCAATCTACCGCCGCCGACCGATCTCGACCGTACGCTGCTGGAAGGCGTGCAGCGATCACTGCGCCGCGAAGGCACCGGACTCTTTTCCGAAGCGACGTTCTATTTCTTCGTTATTCAGGAATTCACCCGCTTTCAACAGACAAATCTGCCCTTTTCGCTGGTCATTGCCGAGGTCGGCCTGAGGCTAACAGACGGGGCTGTTTCTCTGCCGCCCCTGCGCGTCCTGCATGAAATCAGCGGTCGCATCCAGCTGGCCGGCCGTCCCCTCGATAATCTCTGCCACTACAAAGACCCCAAGCTAGCGATAGTCCTGCCGCACACCAGTGTAAACGAGGCGATGCAGCAGGCGATGCGCGTCAAAGAAGCACTGCTGGCCACGCCACTTGGACCCGGCCTCGATCCTTCCAACGTTGCCTTCAACGTAGGCATCGCCAGCGTGCCCGACACCTGTGAACACCCCGGCATCTTGATCGCCGCAGCCGATGCCGCTCTCGAGCAAAGCAAGCGCACGAACAATTCGGTCGTGCTTTTCCCAAGCGGCTAAAACATCAAGATCCGCCAGACAAGAGTATTTCGACGCAGAAACCGGACCTTACTATATAGCTACATAGCCTCAAAAAGCAAAAAAGACGAGAAAAACGTACCGCGACTCGGGCGCGACAAAGACGAATAACAGCCTGGATGGCGGCTATTAATCTTTGTCGCCGACATCAGCCGAAATTATTTTCGGTGGAGGTCGCAAACCCGAGAGACGGAAACGCAATTGACGGAGAATGGCGCAGCCAGGCGGACGAGCCATTACGATTTAGTTCCCGCCGGTGGAGTGCCACCATTTATAGCGGCGGATTTATTACCTTCCTCGACTTTTGTCACGCTGGGCACTTCGGGAAGAGCCGAAGTTGCGGCGAACTGACCGACTACTTTGACGTAGGACGGATCGCTAGTGGAGATACCATAGCCAACCGTGTAGATTTCGGCAATGACGGCCTGCAAGGTGGCGTCGTTGCCTGCAAGGGCAGCGAAATCAAACCAGAGCAACTCGCCGTGCCTGGCAGCAAGACCGGGACTGTAGCTGGGCAGTAAATAGCTTTTACCGACCAGACGCTGGCAGCCAAGACGCTCATAAAAAGCCAGACGACGCTTGCGCGCGCTCGCATCGGCGATACTCAAATTTGGCTCGAGCGTCGACTCGATTTCGAGGAAGAGCCCGAGATGATTCGGGTGAGATTTCTTGAGCAGGTCGATCAGAGCGTTCATATGCTTGCTGCCGATACCACTCGACCGCTTGGTCTGGTCCGTTGCGATATAGGCCAGCAAGAGAAAATTACTCATCGGAGTGACAAGCGAAAAACAATGCAGAGAACTATCTGCAGCGGTCGACTTGTGCAGGAAGATGTTGCCGGCGGCAAGCATCGATCTGCACAAGTCGACAGGCATACGCTCGTCTTCGGGGAAGGACGCCTCGTAGAGATTTTTCCAGTCCTCTTCTACACCGGCGCTCGGCACGCAGAGACTGGCTGCACGATGGGGAGTGGTCGCGGGCGTAGCGTGATCGCTTGCGGAATCAGGACCGACAACTGGGACAGCAGGAATGGAAGTAGGGCTGGAAGCGGGGCTAGAAATTTGGCTAGGACTGGGATTCGTACTGGTACTTGTACTGGCTTCCGTGTTTGTACCGGGATTTGTGGTTGTACTGGACATACATTTGCTCTTGGGTTGGGCTCCCACCACAAGCAGGTCTCTGACAAGCAGACCGGGCGTGGGTGCAAGAAGCTCAAACCTCAGCTCAGTGACAATCTATACATGACCGACTCAGACGAGCGCGCCTTGAGTAAGAGATGAGACTGGAGACTGGGTTGAGGTTTGAGTTTCTTAGGTGTTTGTTTTGGGAGAGAAGGAGGGGGAAATTTAGACTCTCACCATAGCCACTTGCTGTTGGCCACTCAATCATCGAGGAAACGACTCAGGAAGCAGATCTAAAGCGCCTTCCCTTGACGACTGTTTTTCCGCTCTTCCAAATCAACCGAAACAGGCCGATACTCAGCCTTTGCTCAAAGTCTAACGGAGCGCCGTCCAATGACAACCCAAAGCGCCAAAAAAACTTTTCCGGCGCCTTTCTTTTTTCGTCCATCAAAGCTCGCGCGACCGCTTGTCTACCGCAATTCCTGCCAGTATTTGGAGAAGTGTTTGCGCACTTCGCGCACCCGGTCATTGACCATTTCGACATTGCGATCATCGGTGATGTGCTGCGCATCGCCGGCAGCAAATGGCATCAAATAGGAGGCATGGATGGCACCGAGTTCGGGATCGGATGCGGCGTTCAATACCCGCATCGTCGCCGTCGCCGAATCCGAAAGCGACTTGACGTTGTAACCGCCTTCCAGGAAGACAACTACTTTTGCTCCTGTAGCCGAGGCGAGGTCGGCGACGCGCTGGGTCAACATGGCAAAGCCGGCGGTAGTGATGCGTTGCTGGCCGAGCGGATCGTCGCGGTGGGCGTCATAACCGGCCGATACCATAATCAAATCGGGTGCGAATTCAAGGCAAACCGGCTTGACGAGCTGATCGAAAGCATGCAGATAACCGCGATCGCCTGTGCCGGCCGGCAGCGGTATATTCATATTCGAGCCCTTGCCCTCGCCCTTGCCGTCTTCGAGGTACCAGCCCGAATCATAAGGCCAGAAAGGATATTGCTGAAAAGAAATAAAAAAGACGGTGGGGTCATCATAAAAGGCCCACTGCGTGCCGTTGCCGTGATGAACATCCCAGTCGATCACGAAGACCTTTTTAAAACCGGCGGATTTTTGAGCATAACGCACGGCCACAGCAATGTTGTTAAAGAGGCAAAATCCCATCGCCTTATCGACGAGAGCGTGATGGCCCGGTGGACGCACCGCCACAAAGGCGCGATCGACCGGACCGGCCGCCACGGCATCGACACCGGTTAAACCGGCCCCGGCAGCTAGCTTGGCTGTGCTGTACGTTTCGGCACTGACAAAAGTATCGGCATCGAGTTGGACCAGACCGTCGGTTTTGCGCGCTCTCTCGGTATCGTCATAAAGGTGCTCGATATAATCGGCTGTATGGATCAGAGAAATTTCTTCCTCGCTGGCGCTGCGCGGTGTCAATTGCTTCAAATCGTGGTCGAGAGCGAGGCGAGCAATGGCGTTGTCGATTGCCACGAGTCTCTGGGGCGATTCCGGATGGGTCTCCGGCGTGATATGTTGCAAAAAGCGCGGATCGCGCACAAGAGCCAATCTTGACATGTTTCTCCAGGCGGCACAAAAGTAGGCGAGGCAAAGCAGCCTCAAACAAGTGATTATCCACCAATTATCCCTCAGCCGCGGACCAGGTGCAATTGACCGACGAAAACAAGAGGCAGAAGTCTTTCGATAATGGCTCCGATCAAGGTGCCGGGCAAGGCCTGGCGCGGTCAACAAGAGCCGCCGACAACCAGCGCCTGACAGGTATGCACTTGACCAGCGCCGCTCACGCTGCCCCTCGTCAGGACACAACATTATTTTCGCCGCTCACTGGCGAAAACAATAGTTTTTTGCCTGGCGACATCATCCACGGCGACTACCAGCTCATTGCCCTGCTCGGCCGGGGCGGCAGGGGCGTTGTTTTCTCATGCAAACACCTGGCAATGGAACAGACTTACGCCCTTAAAATCCTCTCCGGCAAGCAACTGGACAGCGAAGCCTGGAGCCGCTTCCAGGCGGAAGCTAAAGCTCTGGCCAGACTCAATCATCCGGGCATCGTACGCATCCACAACATGGGTATTCACAAGCAAGAATTTCCATACTATGTAATGGATCTGCTCTCGGGACAAACTCTCGACCTTCTGATCGCAAAAGAAGGAGGACTTTCGGTCGATCGCTGCCTCGGACTCTTTATCCAGGCCGCCGACGCTCTCGATTCCGCCCATGCAAACGGTATTGTCCATCGCCACATCAAGCCGGCCAACATGATGCTCGAGACAGGGCCAACGAGCGGTCTGAGCTCGACACAAAAGAACGACTCCGAGCGTCTGAAAATTGTCGACTTCGGCATCGCACGCATCGCCCAACAAAATCTCGCCAGCCAGAGTCAAACCGCTACAGGACTGGTTTTTGGCACGCCATATTATATGAGCCCGGAGCAGTGCCTCGGTCTGCGCAGCGACCGCCGCTCCGACATCTATTCGCTCGGCTGCGCGCTTTTCGAGGCTCTTACCGGCGTGGTGCCTTTCCCGGGAGAAAACGCCTTTCAAACTTTTCTCTACCATCAAAATCGGCCCGCCCCCACCTTGCAGGCAATGGCGCCAGGCCGCTCCTTCCCCGCCGATCTCGAAGAAGCCGTGGCCAAGATGCTCAAAAAAAATCTGGCCGAACGCTACCAAACTATGGCGCAGGTCAAGCACGATCTCGAGCGCATCCGCGACGGCAAACCAATCATCGAAAAAGCGATCAATTTGGGTGACACTCTCGAGGCGCATCCGATTCATCGCAGCATCAAAGCAGGCGTCGGCGTCGAATCGAAGAAGCTCTCCAGAGGCGCCATCGTCGTGGGAGTAATAACCGGCTTGACACTGACTACGGTGGCAATAGCCGTGCTCGCTTCGATCAAGCCCGATAATCTCACTAAAATTGGCATACTGGCCACGACAAAAGGGGCCAGGACTGCCGCCGCAACATCACCCCAGGGTGCCGTGCTTTTTGAGAGCGCCGAGGAAAAAAAGACAAAGACAGCCTGGCTCCATCCCTGTTCAAGCAATTCAGCGAGACAAACTATCAAGATCTTCGCCAGAAACGCGCAGACATAGGCGCAATCATGCAGACCCTCTCCCAGAAGATCGCCCCGCAAGAAGAATTGCGCAAACTCGGTTTTGCCGGAGCTGACCTGGAAGCGACCCAGCGATTCAATCTCGGCAAACTGGGCGAGGAGGCAGCCGACTTCAAAGCGGCCCTGCGAAAGTATTACGACCAGCGCAAAATTTAGCGGGCTCAGTTCCGGACCAGATCCGGCCGGCCTGGCTTTTTATTTTCGCCGCTTTTTTCGCTGGGCGGCATCAGTATCAATGGGGCGAAGCCTGTCAGAACGATTGGTTTTGTCGACGCCCCAGAAAGTTGTCGTGCTTGCCTCTTTCTGGAGACGGCCTCTGGCGACGATCCGGGCATACTCGACCAGTGCGGACCGGACGATCTTACCGGCCTGGAATTTCGCTGGGAAAAAGTGATCCCGGCGCTGGAGCACGCCCTTAAATGGCGTAGATTAGACGAGCTATCTTTTTTCAACTCGGCATTGAAGTCTCCGCCAGGCCTGGAAGAACTGGATGAATGCACACTTTCAAAAAGCCTGCTCAAGGAAGTCGACAAATTTAAAAATTTGCGCTCGCTCGGTTTAGGCGGTCAGAATCTTACAGCCAGTGAAGTTCTAGACCGACCAATCCTGAAAAATTTGAATACTCTCAAATTAAAGAGCGTCGGAGAAATCGATAAGATTTTGAACGCCATCGTGGCTTATCCAAACATACACGAACTCTGGCTCATTCATGAAGGGACTACAGCCAGACAACTCGAACCGCTCATCCGCATGAAAAATCTCAGCCTCGACCGCGACTGGAGCGAAGCCGACAAGAAGAAGAAGTTTCAGGCTGGACTACCGGCTTGCAAGCTGACTTTCGAATCGGTGTACGCTCGTACGCTCTGGCAGCTTCTGCCCGACAATGCCGATCGCAAGAAGCGCTACGGGCCAGCAGCGGAAGCAATTAGACGCTGAAGAGAAAAGATCAGCCGGTGGGGACTGGCTGATCTTTTCTTCTTTTTCTGAACCGTGGGGCTAGCCAGAATTCCGGGCGGGCCGCTCAGTGGTGGGCTACACGAGCGGTCGGAGCAGGCACGGTGACAGCAAAATCGGTGGCGGCGTGGCCGCCCCCATGCTGATTGACAGAAAACGGCGCCGCCTCGCCTCTGGATGCGGACGCACCGCCGCCGGCCCTTTCACCGTTTGCGGACGCACCGCCGCCGGCCTCGCCGCGCTTGCCTTGAGAGCCGGCCGAGCAGCTGCCGCCATGTTCATCACCACCGCAGCCCTGGCCTTTATTGATACCATCAATAGTGACCTTTGGTAAAGAGGCAGTACCACTGCCGGAATCGCCGTGCATTTGCTTGATGGTGTTGGCCACATCAGTAGGCGAATTCTTCATCATATCCGACACCACATTTTGGGTGGGATTGTCGTTTGCCTGAGCGGCTTTGTTGATTTCTGCGGGTGTATGGTATTCGATATTTGACATGTGAATATCCTCAATAAGTTAGAAAAAAATAGGTAGACTTTGCGGCCCCGGGCAGAATAGAAAGAACCTCGAGAGTGGCCAGTCACCGTATCGTGCGGCCCCCTCTCAGTGAAAGAAGTTTGCCATTGCCGACGTTAATGCGACGTTAACGTCCAGAAACATTGGCCGGCCAATTTTTTACTTCAGTCGATCTGTCGGCGTTACGAGTGTACCGGCGTCGATCTTATCAATCGAAGCTGCACCATCGATGAAATGACTGGATGCGTCCATATGTGTGCCATAGTGCTCGGGCGTGCAATATTTGCCGTTGGCCTAGCCGTTTTTTGCCACACTATAGAGATGCTCACAGGTGAAAGCGTCGGCGCCGCTATGAAAGTCAGGCAGGCCCGCCGGAAAGTACGGCAGCGATAAGAATGGCCTTCAACAATGCAGGCATAGACAAGAGCAGCGGTCCTTGGGGGAAAAGCAGGAACAAAACCTAACAGGCAACCGACAGCCGACTAAAAGAGGACTATACGACGGTCACTGCCAGAATTCAATCGAGGCCTGGCGTCGATGTTCAAGAGACCGGAAGTGAGCAGGTGTCGCGCGGAGATCGCCTCAGAAACCAAAGCCAATTTCTACTACAATCTGTAGTATAAAATGATTTTCAAAAAGATAAAAAAACACCGGGAGCGGCAAAACTGGAAATCCCAGTGCGCCGCTCCCAGTGCCGCAAAATCACCCCGAGCAAAATGATACAACTCAATTTCGACACTGGGGAAGCAAACGAGGATGGCTGTCGGTGCACCACAGGTGGTGGCCGACTACTTCACTCAACGATGCGGTCCGTGGCCACCCTCTGGCATATGACCGCCGCCACCGGGGAAATGACCGCCGCCGCCAGGGAAATGACCGCCGCCGCCGGGGAAATGACCGCCGCCGCCGGGGAAATGACCGCCGCCGCCAGGGTGATGATCACCACCGGGGAAAGGTGTCGGATTGCCGGGACGATGGCCTTCGCCCGGGAAGCGACCGCCTTCATGACCACGGTGCCAGCCTCCGTCACGATTCCAACCGCCGTCGTGGCGATGCCAGTCCTCGTGAGGGAACCAGCCGCGGTTGCAGTAGGTGCGATAGCCAAAGCTATCGTAATAGAAGTAGATGCCGAGGTCAGCATCATAGTAATAGTAGATGCTGCCGTCATACCAGTAGTCGGTGATGACGACATCACCGAAGGGACCGTTGTCGACCACGACCGGCGGCGGGAAAGGCTCGGAGCGCAACGTCACGGCGCAACCGCTCAGAGCCAGCGCCGACACACAGGCCAGCGCAAGAATGGAAAACTTTTTCATCGAAAATCTCCTGCTAATTACTCCATCCGAAATTGACAATCGGATCGAGCGATTCGCAAAAAAAGGCACGGCGACGCCGGCAGAACGATTCTGCGCGGCATCGCCGGCGAGGTGGAAGAACCGGCGACGTCAATTGACCGTAAGGTCGATCAAAAGCCGCTCGGCTCCTTGCGCATCACACCATTAACAGTATGACGCAGGCGAGAAATTGTTTCGTAGACGACGCGCCGCGTCCGGTTAATGCCACCCAGAGGCTGATGCTCAGGCAGGGAGTGCCACGGCGTGAAGGAAAGATCTTCGGCAAGCTGATTGCGGGCAGCTGTGTCGAATTTCTGACAGGGGATGCGAATTGTCGCCACCTTGATGAAGGGCGACTGCTCTTCGCTCCAGAGAATGGTCGGATCATCGACCGGCATTTGCGCACGGTCTGCGTCCTGCAACTGCACCATGAAGTCCAGATAGACATCGGTGGCGCCAAGCTCCTTCGCCATAGTATGGCGCAGATAGTCGGCGTCTGCCTGATCGGCCTTCGAGAGCACCGGCTCATTATAAGTAGAGCTCGGCTGTAAGCTGTACTTAACGGCCCTATCTCCGAGCGCATAAGGAGTTTGGCTCCAGTAGCGAATCGCCAGGGGGCTAGATACCTTCTTGAAGAGAGCCTGGACGAGCACCTTCGCCTCGTGGAAGCGAATCTTGAAGGGCCACAGGCTGAAGAAGAACGGCAGCGGATTGCCGCCACTCGTCGCCTTCAAAAAGACCTCGTAGTCCGGCACGTTGCGAATGAAGAAGACCGGATGATTGCAGAGCAAAAAGTCCTGCGTCATCGCCTCCTTCTCGTCGGCAAGGACCTTTTCACCGGCAACGCCCATGAGCTTGATGCCCACACCGCGCACGTCATTGCTGGCGTCGGGCTTCTGGGTAGCGGAGCGAGGGGCGCCGTTAGAATAGCGGATCCAGGCCGGGAAACTCACGGGCTGAGCGAAGACACCGACGCGCAATTCGTCGGGGAGATTCTCAGCGACGGTAAACTCGGCCTGGACAAGACCATGAGCCTTGGGATGAGCATCCCGCGGCATGCGTTCGCCGGCGGCGGTATCTTCCCTCAACTTCTTTTGCATCATGTCGCTGATGCGAGCGATAGCGTCTGCCTCGGAAGAAGCGGCGTTATTGTCGGCGGCCACAGGCCGTTTACCAGGATCGGACATAGCTCTGTACTTTCTCAATGG
This sequence comes from Cyanobacteria bacterium REEB67, assembly GCA_018971775.1. Lineage (GTDB taxonomy): Bacteria > Cyanobacteriota > Vampirovibrionia > Obscuribacterales > Obscuribacteraceae > REEB67. The sequence goes on from JAGXAB010000028.1 coordinate 44,598, forward strand.
AGGGACGGGAGAGCCCTGGCCGCGCGCAGAGTCAGCGTAGCCGGGGACTGCGCAGACCAGATCAAACGGCCTCGCGGACGAAGAGATAACCGACGCACTGCCCCAGACAGAGGGTGAAAAACTGGGCGACGATCGGGCCAACACCAGGGGCGGTGGCAAAGACATAACTGGCGCCGGCGAGGAAAATCGCGGCAACGAGCATAATCACTCGAGCGGTCGTATCGAGCCCGGGAAAGCCGAGCTGTTGCAGACGAGCCGAAGCGCTCCAGTAGCCCAGCCCAAAAACGAGAATGCTGACTGTAGCCACAAGATACATGTTCATGCGCAAACTCCACTTATCGGTTTGATATTTATTTTCCGAGCAGGATGTGTCGGAGGTCGTTGGTAAAGCCGAGCAGGAAAACAGCGATCAGCAGAAAGAAGAAGATGCTGTAGAGCCTCCCTTTGATCTTGGCGTCGAGTGGTTTGCCCATCACTTTTTCAATCAAGAAAAAGACCACATGCCCACCGTCGAGAACGGGAAGCGGCAGCAAATTCATCACGATCAAGTTGACCGAAATAATCACGAGAAACCAGACGAAATTGAAGACACCCTGGCCGTATGCGGACGCGCCCATCTGGACGATACCGACGATGCCGCGCACTTCCATGGCCGAAGCCGGGATGGCGGCTGGCCGCGGTACGATATGGAGCATCATGCCGAAACCCTGGACGGTCTGGCCAAGGACGTCGGTCGTAACGCGGCCGGCGTCATAAGCGGCTCTGGTGAGCGGCACCGGAGTGTATATCTGCTCGCCGTTGACGTCCAGCCTGACGCCGATATGACCGTCATGGTCAGGGGTCATGTTGATGGTCACCTTTTCACTTGCAGCCGTAGCGGCAGGAAAGGTCGGAGCAGAGACACCGGACGCAGCGGGAACGGCCCGCTTGACGGTGACGGCAACGCTTTTCCCTTTGTTGGCGCTAAGAGCAGCGGCCAGATCATCAGGACTGACGACGGTTTTACCGCCTACAGAAACAAAGGTGTCACCGGGCTTGAGACCGGCGTCACGAGCGATTGTCACGCTCGTGCTCAGATCTTTAACCATGGTGCTGTTGACTTTGGTGCTCGGCTCGCCGAGAGCGGCGAAGAGCACGAAGAGCATGAGCACGGCGCCGATGAAGTTGAAGGTTACACCAGCCAGAGCAACGGCGATGCGCTTCCACACGGGGAAGAAACGCAGTTCTTTGAGCTCGACGCCCTGTTGTTCGAGCAACTCTTTGGCGGTCGTCTCGTCCTGCATTTCGGGCAATGAGACATAGCCACCGGCAAGAATGGGAGAGAGCCGAAACTCGGTGTCCCAGAAACGACCAAGGACGACGGACCACTTACGCGGACCGAAGCCGATCGAAAAGACCGGCGTCTGAAAGCCGAGCAAACGAGCAACGATCCAGTGACCGGCCTCGTGGATGGTAATCAGAAAAGTCAGACTGAGGATCATCACGAAGATGCCCAGCAGTGGTGACGCCGCAAACATAGAGCCAAACGCGGTACTAAATGCAGCTAATGGATGCATACGCACTTCCTCTGCAAAATACCGGAACGGGCCCACCATCAGAGATGATGAACCCGCCCGGGCTTTGCAATTGTTGTTGTGATTGTTGATGAGCAGTCGGTCGCTTAGCGGCCGACCTTACTTGTCGTCGGAGACCTTCGAGTCGTCTGCATCGGGCGCCACGGGAGCGACCGGAGCGACAGACTCATCGGTGACCACCGGAGCGGTCGGGGCGGTCGGGGCTACCGGAGCAGCCGAGGCAGCGACGGCAGAGCCAGTGCTGGCGTCGAGCTTGAGCGGCAGGACAACGGCGCAGGCCGACTCGTTGCGGAGCTGACGGAATTCCGGTCCGAGGATCGTTTCCTTCTCCATCAGCACATCGACGATCTTGGAGAAGCAGTCCTTGTCGCGGATAATCATCGCCTTGACCTCGGCCAGGCACTCTTCGACGATGCGCTTGCATTCATTGTCGATGTCGTTGGCAAGCTGCGGGCCAAGCTGATGGCCGCTGGCCATCTGCTTACCGAGGAACGGATTGCCGCCGCCTTCGCCGATCGAAATCGGACCGAGCTTGGACATGCCGAATTCGGTGACCATGCGATGAGCGATGCTCCACGCCTGCTTGAAGTCGTTGGAGGCGCCGGTGTCGATCGTGTTCAGGATGACTTCCTGAGCGGCGCGGCCACCCATCGCCATCTTGATACGAGCGCGCATGTTGCCGTCGGTGTAACCGTAGCGATCGCCCGAAGGCATCGACATGGTGTAACCAAGCGCACGCGCGCGCGGCACGATCGTGATTTTGGTGACCGGGTCGCCACCCATATCACGCTCGAACATGTCCTGGGAAATCCAGGCGTGTCCGAGTTCGTGCACGGCGGTGTTGAGCATGTCGAGACGCGACATGCGCTTGGCCCGGCCTTCCTTCTTGGGACCCATCTGGACGCGGTCGGAAGCCTCATCGAGGTCTTCCAGCGTGATTTCCTCGGCCACCTTGGAAAGCTCGGAGCGACCGGCGCCCTTGGCGCTCAGTTCCTTGAGCTGCTTCTCTATGCGGTCGTCGGCGACGCGCGCACCTTCGTTCATCAGCTCGGCGAGCTGAGCACCCGAGAATCCGGGAGTATTGGAAGCGATCACATCGAGATCAACGCCCGGCGCGAGCTTCTTACCGCGGGCATGCACCTGGAGGATGCCGATACGGCCATGCTTGTCCGGCGCATCGACGAGGATGTGCAGACCGAGACGACCGGGACGGGTCAGAGCCGGATCGAGAATGTCCGGACGGTTGGTGGCGGCCATGATGATCAGGCCTTCATTGTCCTTGAAACCGTCCATCTCGACCAGGATCTGGTTGAGGGTCTGTTCGCGCTCGTCGTTGCCACCACCAACACCGGTACCGCGCTGACGGCCGACGGCATCGATTTCGTCGATGAAGAGCACGGCGGGACGCTTCTCGCGCCCCTTGGAGAAGAAGTCGCGGACGCGCGCGGCACCGACACCGACGTACATTTCCACGAAGTCCGAACCGGAAATCTCGTGGAATTCGGCACCCGCTTCGCCGGCCACAGCCTTGGCGAGCAGGGTCTTACCGTTGCCGGGATCACCGATCAGCAGCACGCCGGATGGCGCCTTGCCGCCGAGACGCTTCAAACGGCCCGGGTTGCGGAGATAGCTGACGATCTGCATCAGCTCATTCTTCGCCTCTTCCGCACCGGCCACGTCCTTGAACGTGACAATCTGCTGCGACTTGGGCGAGTCCTTGATCTTGGCGATCTGGGCACGCTGGTTGTTGGCGGCATTGCCGACACCACGCATGACGAACCAGATCACGCCGAAGATGAGGATCATCGGCAGGAAGCCGAGCAGCACATCGAGGAAGCCCTTACTGGTCTTGCTGGCGTCCTGAGGGACGTTGGCCTTAGCCGCGGCTTCGAGGATCTTGCTCGTGCCGGCTTCGCCGGGCACTTCGACGGTCGACTTGTGACCATCGGTATGGAGGACGACGACCTGCTGGACGTTGCCGTTATCGTCCTTGACGAATGTTAGATGTTTGATGTCCTTGGAGTCATTGTTGAGTTCGTTGGTGAGCGTGTCGTAGCCGATCACGTCATCAGCGGGAACGACCGTCGTCACCGTTTTGCCGTTCACCATGGTAGTGGTGGTGCCGGCCTGCCGGGTCTGTTGCTGGAACATCGGTCCAAGCAGCAGAGCACCGCAAACAATGGCGATTATCGCGAAGATTGTTTTTCGATTCATATGAGCCTCTCAGTCAAGAGTCGGAGCAATAAGCTCCGCAGGGAGCGTTACGCTCCTGTTGAAGATGGTGGGGAAGAACTCAGGAGAGCACTGCCGTGGGCGGAGCGTCATCGGCCTTGGGAGGACGGATGACGCCGAGCTTGATCATGCGAGCACGGGTCACCTCTTCCGCCGTCGTATTGCCCCACTCCTGGGCAGCAAAAAGCTGCTCGAAGAGCGCGGTTTCGACGGGGTGGCCGATTTCGGCCCAGGCGGCGATCGTCTCCGGCTGACCGGCGACACGCTGGCCGCGACGGCTCAGATAGGCCTCGCCGGTGATCACGTTGAAGGTATATTCGACGCGCTCGGCGGCATCGAGTTCGTCCTTGGCGGCGCGCAGGCCGATCGAGGCGAGACGTGCGGGCTGGCCGATCTTGGCCCATTCCTCACGGCTGCGATCGCTTCCTTCGACGACGGTGCCGTCAGCAGCCACGAGAATGTGACCACTCGATGCATCCGGCGTAACGACGTAGCGATACTTGCCATTGCTCTTCTTCGAACCATCGGCAAGCTCAAGCGCCTTGACCCAGGATTTCAGTCCGAAGATCATGAAGCCTTTGGCCTTCTTGAGGGAACGTGCCGGGTCGACAGAAGCCGGGGATTTCCGGTTCTTTTGCATTATGTATTCCTTTCGGTCGGTGAAACGACAGGTCAAACGACCTGCCGCAGTTATTTTTCGGGTCTTTTATGTTTGCCTCCGTCGATGGAACCCATGACCATCGACAGCGCGTCAAGAGTGGCACTGGCTCAAACGAGCAAGCACCAGATTGGTTTGAACCGCAGCCCTTCTTCAAAGCGGTTCCGAAATCGAAAGCAACGCGGCCATCGACTTCTAACCACCACAGGACGCGTGCCACAAAGGCAATTCACCGCTGTAAAAGCGTGCGCCGCATAGAAACCCACAGGGATCTCTATCTTCTGGAAAACTCTTTCAACTCTGGAAACGATATGCGATAACCAGTGCAAGGAGCTTTAGGTGGCTGAAGCAAAACCCGTGATAGACCCGAGAACGGAAGTTCTCGTAAAAATTAAAGCTCAAGATGCGTGATTGAGGCTCTTGGTTAATTTGGGTCTGGAAGGGGAGAAGAAGGGTACTGAACGAAGTTACGAATGACGGCCGTCTACAAGCAAGAACATCGATCTAACTTCACTTAATAAAGAGCCTGCTTTTAATAAGAGCCTGATCACGCAGCAATACACCGAGCTATCGGATGCGTTGCAAGAGCCGGAGCCGGAGAAGTAAAGAGCCGCGGATACAGCCGCAGCAATTAGCGCGGCACCTTTAACTTGACATCAAGCGGCTCAGGTCATCCTGGATCGCCTTGCCAAGCGAATCTTGCCAAGCGCTGCCGTGAGCCTCGCAATTTGCGCAACACGAGCACAGGACGGAAGCCAAGCACCCGCGGAAAAAGGCAGTCAAATTCAGCAAACATACAGGTCAATAGCAGCTTTTGCTGATACATTCAATAATCCGAAGCCAGAGCCAGTGATATACGACGAAGAGGCCGCCAATGCTCAAGCAATTATTCGACGCAGAAAAACCAGTGATCGGTGTCGTGCACCTTTTGCCACTGCCCGGCTCGCCAAGATTCACCGGTGATCTCGAAGCAGTTTTGCTACGCGCCGAGCAAGAAGCGACAGCACTGGCAAGCGGTGGCGCCCACGGTATCATCATCGAAAATTTCTTCGACACGCCTTTTGTCAAAAATCGGGTTGATACGGCAACCGCTTGCGCCATGACACTTGCGGTCAAAAGAATTGCCACCATCTGCGATCTGCCGATTGGTGTCAATGTCCTGCGCAACGATGGTCTGACAGCCCTGGCCGTTGCCGCCACCGGCGGCGCTCAATTTATCCGGGTCAATGTCCTGAGCGGCGCCATGGTCACAGACCAGGGACTGATCGAAGGCGAGGCACACGACCTTCACATGTATCGCCGCGTGCTCTCGGCCCAGGGCTCGGTGCGCATCCTCGCCGACGTCATGGTCAAACATGCCAGCCCTCTTGGCGTGGGCACGGACATCGCTCAGGCGGCCAAAGACACAGTCTTGCGCGGCCTGGCCGACGGCCTGATCGTCAGCGGTGCGGCGACAGGATCGCCACCCAACTGGGATGATTTGAACAAAGTGCGCCAGGCTCTGCCCGACACACCTATTCTGATCGGCAGCGGTGCCAGCATCGACAACTGCAGTGCCTTGCTTGCCATTGCCAATGGTGTCATCGTCGCCAGCTCACTTAAGCGTCAGGGACTGGTACAAAACCCGATCGATGTCGAGCGCGTAAGGGCCTTAGTCAAAGCCGTCCAGGCTGGACACAAAGAAGAAGTCTGACGGTTTCCAGCTCGGCCCAATGTTTAGCTGGCGCGGTATTGGTCGCCGGCAATCGCAGCGCGACTCCGTCGCGCCACTCACTCGGGCGGCTCGGCCGGTCCACCGAAAAATTGGTGCTGCTGCCGCTCCTGGCGATCGACCATGTCTTTGAAAGCACTTAAGTCATTTTCGGATCGAAGCTCGCCCAAAATCCGATCGAAATCGGCATCGGCCTGATACATCCAACATTTCACCCGGTCCACCCAGATCACCATATCGACAACAGAGCGACTGATGTCCTCGTTGTCCTGCTTGAGCCGCGCCACCACCCAGTCCGGCAGCTCGACCTGATTGCCGCGCGCACCGGGACCGGGAGCGCTTTCGACGATGCCGCTCGAGAGCCAGTATGCGACAGTATGGACAAATTCACGGCGAGAAAGCCCGAGCGATGCCAGCGCATCGGCCAGAGTACGCACACCGTCGAGCCTGTCGACACCAACGAGGCTACTCCCCGCCTCCAGATCTTCCTGTCCGCTTTTAGAGAGTCGCAAAACAGACCGGGGGCTGATACCAAGCTCACTTAAATAATTTTTGTCCTGGGCGTAGAGAAGGCCTTCTCGCAGCATTTTTTCAAAGGTATCGTCACGACCGGAAAAAGTAATCGTGCGAGGGATGTCACCAATCTGCCCTTCAGAAAAAGCGAAAGTGCCGCTCTCCCACAAAAAAAGCTCGAAGAGAGCATCTTTACCTGTCACACCTTCCGCTTCGACATGTACCGGATAGCCTTCCTCGATGAAGATCGAAGCCTGGCGCGCCCCTTGCAATAAAGTGATGCGTCCGGACAAGCCCCCACTCCTGACAAGCTGGAGGAGATTGGCAAAATTGACCTTGGATAGTTCGCCCGATAGCTGCATGGTCCTCAGTATAGCGGCTCGCGGGCGATTTGCCCTCTTTGCGCTTCTTACTTAACGAGAGGCAAAGTGTGCCCTGTGGTCCTACCCTGTTGGGATATACTGACCCCTCAGCCATTTCACCAAGGAGTTAACTCTCAGCCATGACTACCCAAGGGTCAGCCAGTACCGTAAACGACGCCGAGTTGCACAGCGAAGACCTGGAAGAAAAAGGTCTTGACGCTGAAAAAGCGCGCTGGTACACAGACACCGTAATCAACGCCGAGCTAGCCGATTACGCGCCGGTCAAAGGCTGCATGGTGATCCGCCCCTATGGCTACGCCCTCTGGGAAAATATCCGCAACGCCCTCGATGAGATGATCAAAGAGACAGGTCACCAGAACGCCTATTTCCCGCTTCTCATCCCCGAATCTTTTCTCAAAAAAGAAGCTCAGCACGTCGAAGGCTTCGCCCCCGAACTCGCCGTCGTCACCCATGGCGGCAACAAAAAGCTCGACGAGCCCCTGATTGTCAGACCGACTTCCGAGACAATCATCAACCATATGTTTGCCAAATGGGTCCAATCCTGGCGCGATCTGCCCCTGCTGATCAACCAGTGGGCCAATGTCGTACGCTGGGAAATGCGCACCAGACTTTTCCTCCGCACCACCGAGTTTCTCTGGCAAGAGGGCCACACCGCCCATGCCACGGAAGTGGAAGCGGAAGAAGAAGCGAAGAAAATGCTCGAATGCTATCGCAAGCTGGCTGAAGACTGGATGGCCCTGCCTGTTTTGACCGGCGAAAAGACCGAGCGCGAAAGATTTGCCGGTGCCGTGCGCACCTATTGCATCGAAGCGATGATGAGAGACGGCAAGGCCCTGCAGGCTGGTACATCGCACTTCCTTGGCCAGAATTTCGCCAGGGCCTTCGACATCAAATTCCAGAGTCAGGCCGGTGAGCTCGAATATGCCTGGCAGACGAGCTGGGGCGTTTCGACCCGCCTGGTCGGTGCCGTCGTCCTCGGCCATGGTGACGAAAAAGGTCTTGTACTGCCGCCGCGCATTGCACCGATTCAAGTTGTGATCGTGCCGATCTATAAAACAGACGAAGAAAAAGCTCTGGTCGTCGCCCGTTGCGAAGAAATCAAAGCACTGCTTGCCGCTGAAAAGATCCGCGTCGAATTCGACAACCGCGACAATTACACCCCCGGTTACAAATTCAACCACTGGGAGCTGCGTGGGGTGCCTCTGCGTCTCAATATCGGACCGAGAGACGTGGCCAATAATGTCGTCGAGATCGCCCGCCGCGACACCATGGAGAAAATCCGCGGCGTAGCGCAAGGCGGGCTGGTCAACGAAATCAGCGGTTTACTGGTCGCCATTCAGAAAAATATTTTCGACAAAGCCCTCGCCTTCAGACAGACGAACACTGTCAAAGTGAGCACTTACGACGAATTTAAAAAAGTTCTGGAGAAAGGCAATGTCTTCATCGAAACGCACTGGGACGGCAGTAGTGACGATGAAGGCAAAGTCAAAGAGGAAACCAAGGCAACGATTCGTGCCGTGCCCTTCAACTTCGAGCCGGTCGAAGGCAAGTGCATGCTGACAGGACGCCCGACTACCAGACGAGTCATATTCGCTCGCTCTTATTGAGCCTTATTCTCGAGCCAAAGAAATGAAACAGAAAATCCAGGACCGCTTGGACGTGCAAGCGCTCAGTGTGCGTTACGCCAATGCTCTCGATTGCGAAGACCTGGAGGCCTGGCTCGAAACATGGGCTCCAGACGGCGTCTGGGAAGGAGCAGCCGGCCGCTATGTAGGACTGGCTCAGCTGGCCAAGTTGCCGGGGGACCTCGGTGCTCGCGTCCAGGGCAAACGGCACGTGATGAGCAACTTCGTCGTAACCGGCGAAGGTGACGAGCTGCGCCAGCAGTGTTACATGCTTATTTTTGAAAAAGGCAGCGCCCGGGGTTTGATTGCCACCGGCGTCTACGAAGACGTTGTAAAGCGTATCCATGGTCAGTGGAAGTTTGCCCATCGCAAACTCGAGCTCAACTTCCAGTTGGCCAATATTTCGGACAAGACTTAGGAAAATCGAGCAGCGCCGCGAAAATTCCGACAGTTAAGCAAGGATCCGGTTACCAAGAGCACCGATTAGCGCATCACTTGGAAACACCTTCTTCTGCATTTAACTCGCCATCCGCGTGCGCGTCAGACCAGGAAATAATCGCTGGCATATTGCATTGGCGAGGGCTGTGCGCTTAAGGTCGAAATATAAATCTTTCCCCAAGAGCCCCCATTTTTAAATCTGGAATTTTCCCACTTAATTTCAAAACTTTCTCTTCAACCGAATAACTAGCATACAGGTGTCTCATGAAACGCTTAGCCAAGCAATTCGGGACTTCGCTGGTTAAGGCACTGGTACTCTCACCAACCCTGGTGAAAGACCTGGCAGAATTGCGCGCCCATGGCATCAAAATCCGCCGCGTCGACAACAAACTGTCCAACACTTTTGCCGAAAGCGACCCCCGTAAGAAAATCATCTACATCGGCAAGAACTGTCCGATTTCCTACCAGCTCACTGCCATAGCCCACGAAAAGTATCACGTCCTGACCAGACTGACGCCCGCAGCCGATCCCAACAAAATCAAGCGCGGCCAGTTCGTCAGCGAGTGCTTCCAGTGCGAAATGAATGCCACCGTCCATGACTTGATGGTCGCCGGCGAATTGCAGGCGGCAGGACTGGAGATGGACGCTCATACCCTCGACCTGCTCACAGTCTATCAAACAGGCGGCAGGAGGGCTCTGCGCAAGCGCTTGTCCGAAGCCACGACCTCCAACACCGGCCAGACCTACCGCGCGTATTACGGACAGATCTGGGACGACGCCGAAGAAGCACTCTGGGTTTAGGACATGGCAAATAATTGAAGAGAGTCGGGATTTCGAGAGCAAGTTGATTGGCTTGCTCTGATGATTTCCCGGCTTCTTCAAAAGGCAATAGCTACTAAGCAAAATAGTAAAAAAACACCGAAGAAGAAGAAAGCGGTAGTTCGGAGGGAGCAAAAGGCTCAGGCCGAACCTTCCGGGGCTCGCTCTCTAAAATCGGCAATCGAGCCGACCTTAGAAAGCGAGCGTTGGAGTTTCTGTTCGGTTTTATAAACGTGACGGAGAAGAAGAGGGAGCCGGATCGTGATGTCTCTGACGATAGAGCCAGGGCGGGGCACGATCCGGCTCCCAGTTTTAAATCTTAGCCAAACTTCTGCCTCCGGCGCCGGATGACGCCAGACAGCCAACGCACCGCGGTCAGGACCCTGAGGGCCGGCCGGCGGAAATAGCCGTCTATTCCGAGCCTGACGGCAAGAGCGGCGGCCAGGCCGGCCAAATTGACGAGCAGCCAGCGCACTGCCTGCCAGACCAGGCATAAGCCGTTCCAGACGCCGGTGACGCTGGCTCGGATGATCGCAGCCGGCACATCGAGAGCGATCTCGAACAGGTAGCGGCTGCGTCCCGGGGGGCGCTTGGGTACGATCACAGGTGGTGTGGCCGAGGGCTTAAGCCAGGCCGAGATCACCAATACCGCGCCAACCAGGGCGCCAAAGCTCATCCCACCGGCATGATCCCAGAAGCCGATCGTGGCGGCCTTGGCAAAGGAGATGTTATGGATGGCGATCCAGATGCTGATAGCCTGCATCAGGATGAAGTCCAGGATGAAGAGGAAGGCGCTGGACACGAAGGGCAGCGGGATGGGGCTGACTGGCACCCAGCCTTCCACTTCGGCACGAGGGAAGAGCACTATATACGCGCCCATGACACCGCCAATGGCGCCACTTGCTCCCAGGCCCGTACCAAATCCGGTCGGGTCGAAATACACTTGGGCCAAACCGGCCACGAGCCCGGCCATCAGGTAGAAGGCGGTAAAGCGTTTCCAGCCGAGCCTGGCTTCCACAGCCGGTGCGAAGGTGAAGAAAAAGCACATGTTGCCGAAGATGTGCTCAAATCCACCGTGCAAAAACATCGGTATGAAGAGCGCAGCCAGGCAGGTGAGGATCGGATGCAGGTGACCGCTCTGCACGGCGTTGATGAGCTCGTGCCGCGACAGAAGCCAGCCCTGGATCGTGCTGTTGAGTTGTCCGACACTCGTGAAGGACAGCTCGAAGATGAACATCAGAATGTTCGCGGCGACGATTGTCACCGTGGCCCACGGGAAGGTCAGATAGCGCAGATTGTCTTTCAGCGGAAACATCTCAGTTCTCCCCTGAATGGCGTTGGTTGTGCCGGTCGCAAGCAGGATCCAAATCCTGGCTCTGCGGGCCGCCAAACTCCGGCGCCGGCTCGCTGCTATCGAGTGCGGCCTGCAACTGCTCTCGCCTGATGCGATTGTGGTAATAAGCAGTGTAGGCGACGAGCAGGATTAGCATGATGGCAATCCTGATTGGCGTCCAGATCACTGGCAAAATCTTGAGCAGGGTGGCCCAGATTTTGTGCAGGATGCTGATCTGACGGTGGAATAAACCTGGCACTACTCCGGCCTGTTCCGGCCGAGTGGAAGGATGGGCCGCTGGTTGTACGGCGGTCTTGTCAGGGCTGGTCGGTGCCACCACCACTGGTGAAGTGGCGGGCTGGGCCGTCAGCGTGGGCAGGCTCACTGCCGGTACGCTAAGACCCGGGGCCTGGGGCCCTTGCGGGGCTCCGTCGACCGTCATGGCCTGGGCCGCTGGCACGAGCCATGTCGGCCAGGGGGCGCACAGCATGCCGGCCATAATCAAGCCTGCAACACTGAGCGCGACTATTGCGCGTCGAAAGGACATTGTTTTTCTCCTTGGTTGTGAAAAGCCAGGTCTGTGTCAGCCGTATCGCTCTCCCCGTAAAGGAAGCGGCGATACAGCTGCCTTCAGACCAGATATTCGTCACATGCTCAGTGGACGGGGGATGATCTGGTCGACTTCGGCCATGCACTCTCTGTGCTCGGCGGCACTGAGAGTCTGCCGATCAACGAGCACCCGCTCGATTTTGGCCAGGGCCGAAATCGTCAGCTTGAGGATGGCGTCGGCCGGGAACGCGCCGGCGATTGCCGAGGCGGGCATGGACTGGATGCCGGGATAGGTAGGTGCCAGGTACTGCCTGATCACCTGGCTGATGCGAGCATAGTGATTGGCCGAGTAGCCGATCTCTTTGCCCGAGGCCTGCACGCGGTTGAGCGCAAGCCAGGCGGCAGCCTGCCGGGGCATCTGTCGGCGAGGGCGCACCCGGTTGACGAAGCGCATGAGAGCCACGGCCGGCCAGAGCAGCAGCAAAACCACCATCAGGATGGTGGCCGGGGCCATGGCCCAGGACTGTCGCGGCTGGCTGAGACCAGTGTTACCCAGGGTGGGCTGGCTCATGCCGGTCTGGCCGTTGACGTCCTGCATGATTATGAAGTCGGGCGTCTGCAGCGGTTCCCAGAGGGCTTGCCCGCTTGGCGTGAAGCTGGTCGCATAGGGAATCTGCATGGTAAAGGTGCTGTACGGGCCGGGGGCAAACTGCCGCACTAGCAGCGTCAGATTGTACTGGACACCGCCTTTGATCACCTTCTGTGTCATGACGGGCCGATCGGCGAGTTCGAAGGGGCCTGAGCCGACCAGATAGAGCCGCCCCTGCTTGAGCAGAGGGTTGAGGTCGATCTTGGCTCCATCGGCCACACCAATAACCACATTGACGACAATATTGTCGCCGACATGATATTCGTACGGGCGCGCCGAGACATCAACCAGCAGCATACCGCCGGCGCAGGACATCTTGGCGACGCCCTGGACCTTGAGGGGAGCCGGGGGAGTCGCCTGAGCCGAGGGAGTGGCCCCTGGAGTGGTGGCGGTACCGGTATCGGGGCTGGCCGGAGCAGCGGGGGGAGTTGCCGTCGCCGGGGCGGTAGCAGCGGCCGCAGCCGCAGTACTGCTCGGGTCGCCGGGCAGAGCGGGCCCACAGGTGTTGGCTGGCAACTGCACGGCGGGCTGGGGCGTGGGGACGGCCGCAGTGGAAGCGGCGCTGCCGGCGGCAGCAGGCGCGCTGGCGCTGGGCGCCGTGGCGGGTGTGCTGGCGCTGGGCGGCACGCCGAGTGAGGGTGGATCCGCCAGGGTCGTCCCGGCGGTGAAGGACAGCATCAATGCTGCCCCGGCAAGAAGAAGAAGAAGAAGCAGGTGTTTCATTGGTATTACTCCTGGTACCTGACACCGGTCAGGACGGGAACGAGTTTCAGGTCGATGCCTTCATCTCCATCCGAGGTGTTGAACTCCTCGACTGCAGCCCCGGCGTCGCCAAGGCTGTGGCGCAACCTTTTGCGCTCGCTGTCAAACTCGGCCGCCCACTGGGCGCGCCGTCTTTTGCTCAGCCAGACGGTAGTGCTGCGCCCGGTCCTCAGATCTTTCAGCTCGCGCAGCCCGAAGCCTTCGGGCAATTCGCGCTCTCTGACGTCACCGATGATCAGACAGACCAGGTCGTGCACGTGGCCGACCGTGGTCAGAGATTGCAGCTCTTCTGCCGTAAGATTGTGGAAGGTGGATATGACAAAGACCAGGCAGCGTTCGGTCAGGGGCAGACGCAGGAGCGCCTGCTGCAGGCCGGAGACACTGCTTTCGTTGTTGATGAAGGAAGATTCGTCGGGATCAAGATAACTGTAAAGCGCCGGCAACAGCTGACTGGAGGCGCTCTTGGGCGGCAGTATCTGCTGCAGGTGCTGCTCATCGTAGGTGATGACGCCGGCGCGATCGTCGCGCGACGCCGCTCCCAAGATGCGCCCCAAGAGAGTGGCTGCCAGGGTGCGCTCGGTCATGTTTTGCGTGCCGAAGATCAAAGCCGGTGAATTGTCGGCAATGGTCCAGACCGTCAAATCGCGCGGCTCTTCGTAGAGAGCGGCCAGGGTTTCGCGCCAGCCGGTCTTGGCAGAGGCCTTGCCGTCGACGCGATCGCCTGGATCCCACTCTTTCAGCTTGGCCAGGTCGAAGCCGGTATCGCCCATGATGCGGGTACGCCGGTCGCCGCTGCCCGGTTCCACCTTGTTGGTGGGCCAGGCAATGGTCAGACCGACAGGCACGATGCCCGACAGGATTGTCTGGATGGTTTCGGCCGCTTCGGAGCGTTCAGATTTTGAATTCATGGTGTAATCTCCACACGGTTAGCTGGTTGCTCTCATGGCAACGGTCCACACTGGACCGCGCCTCAGGGCGCCGGCGTGCCGCGCAGGACAGCGTCGATGAAATCGTTGATGCTGACCTTGTGCTTGCCGACCTTGGAGAGCGAGCCCATGAGGATGTGGGCGCGGGCGACATCGGGGAAGACTGCCTGCACGTGCTCGACGCGCACCTTGTCTTCGCCGGCCATGAAGGCGATTGCCGCCGCCGCCTTGCGCAGGCCCATGGCCATGCGGGGCGAGCCGCCGTAGGTGACCAGGGCCTCGAAGCTGCGCCCGTCGATGGTCTTGAACTGCTTGAACTGCGGCTTGGCCGGGTTGCAGCTCTGTGTCAACTGGGTGATGTACTGCTTCAGATGCGGGCTGACGCCGTCGGTGGCCAGGAGGCGCACCTGCTTCTGCATCTGGCGGATGTCGGTGATGGTCAGGCTGGGCACGATCATGCTCTCGGGATCGCGATCGAAGAGCACGGCGCGGCTGTGGATTTCATCCATTTCGGCATCGCTGGGATAGCCCCACTCGATGTCCATGAGCAGGCGGTCCTTGAGGGCGTCGCCGAGCTCGTAGGTGCCGGCCGACTCGAAGTCGTTGCGCGTCATCACGGAGATGAAGATGTCTTCCAGGTCGTGGCGGACGCCATCGATGGTCAGGAAGCGCTCCTCCAGCGCCTGGAGCAGCGAGCTCAGCACGCGCGGCGAGGCGCGGTTGATCTCGTCGATCAACAGGACGTTGACCTTGAGCATCGGACCGGGGCGAAATTCTCTGCCCGTGGCGGTCTCAATGTTGTAGCCGGTAATGTCGGAGGGGCGCATGTCCGGCACCATCTGGATGCGGCCGCGCAAGCAGCCCTCGATGCCGGCCTGCACGACCTTGGCGATCAGGGTCTTGCCCAGACCGGGCATGGTGACGAGAGAAGCATGGCCGTCGGCGAGCAGGCAGGCGAAAACCGAGGCCAGCTCACGGGTATGGCCGACGATCACTTTGTTGGCCTCGTTGAGGAAGTCCACGGAACGGGATTCCGTTACCTTGAAGTCTTTGAGATCGATTGACATTTCGATGTTTCCTTAATGTCAGTGAGGTTGAACAGGCAGAAGCGCAGATCTGAGAAATCGCGCCCTGCGGCATATATGGCAGGCAGCCGGCTCAGCGAGTCTGGCTGGGGGAAGACCGGCGCCAGGGCCGACCCTTGAAGGAAAGAAAACGTGCAGGCAGGGCCCGCAGGAAGACGATGGCAAGGAAAAACATGGCAGCACCAAGCGGATACTGGTAGAGCTGGAGCTGCTGGATCTCCACCTTGCTGCCGGCCAGAACAGACGGCCAGTTGATGGACAGAGGCTCTCCGGCAGAGGCCTTGATGTAGACTCCACCGGCCGAGTCGGCCAGTGACTGCAGGAAGGCGTCATCCCGGTAGGAAGTCAAAGCCGGTTGGCCTTGGCCCGGGAAATAGCCGGTCAGATTGCCCTGATCGTCATACAGAGGAAGGGCCGATGGCTCAGGCGAGCCAATCCCGACGATGACCAGCTTGACCGCTTGCTTGCGGATTTGCGCCACCACCTTGGCCAGATCGGCCGGCGTGCCGTCATGGCCGCCGTCGGTGAAGAGGATGATCACTTTCCCAGGGGCTGCCTTGCCGGCATCGTTCTGGTCGTGATCGAGCACGGCCAGGGCGCTGGCCAGGCCGGTCTCGACATAGCTGCCCGTACCGGGAGCACTGCCGACGTCGACCCAGCGCCAGGCGGTGAGCAGGGTGACCAGGGGAGCGAAGTCGTCGTTGAGATACGACTTGACTGTCCCGTCTCCGGAGTAGACAACCAGACCAAGCTGGTTGCCCGTGATGGCCGGCATGATCTGCTTGCGCAGGATGAGCCGGGCAATGCTCATACGGCTGCCGCAGGGGCCATGCACGGTCGAGCAATCGGCTCCACCGAAGGCCTGGTCGTTCTGGCGGTTGTCCTCCGAATCCATGGAGATGGAGCTGTCGAAAGCAGCGGCCACGCGCAGGGAGCCCGAGGGCACCGCCACAGGCCGGGTGGGCAGGTAGGGCATGGTGGCGGCTGCCGCACAGAGCACTACCGCCAGGGAGAAGGCCGCTACAATAAGCCATTCCTTAAGCAGTGATGGAGCGGTGCTGAATCTTGAGACCAGCCTTTCATCGCCGTACTGGCGAAAGGCCCGCAGGCGCCAGCGCCAGCTAGCCAGCCAGAAGAGCACGACCAGCACCATCCCCGGTACCGCGTACCAGATGTACTGCGGGTGCTGGAAGAGGATTTGGTGGAAAAGACCGAAGAGATGACTCATGTTCTTCTCCCCGGACTAAATGGCGGTCGGGTTGTTATGCGTAAATCCCTGGCCGCCAGGATTGCCGCTGGACGGCTGACCGCCCCGCTTACCGTCCATCTTTTGTTTGCCCTTGCCCGGGCCCTGTCCGATCTTGCCCTGGGCCAGCATCTGAGCCAGCTCCGGATGTTGATCGAGCAGCACCTGCATGTTGTTGCGGGTGTCCTGCGCCTCTTTGGCCAGGCGGCGCAACTGGCAGCTGTCACTGACGGTCAGGTCGTGCGCAGCCACCTGGTCGGAGGGAGCGACGCAGTAGTCCTTGCCGTACTGATGGGCCGGGTCGTCACGAGGGGTGACTCCTGGGATCAGGGTCTGACCGTTATTGAGCCGCAGCGACTGCACGTATGCGACAAGAGCCTTTTCCGGTTTGTGAGCGGCCATCATCATGATGTTGCCCTTCTGGAAGTAGGCCAGTGCCGCCAGTTCTTGATCCGGCTGGGGGTAAAAGAAGCGGGCAAACCAGTTGCCGCCCAGAGCGACTTTGTAGGCGTCCAGCGACGCCTGGAAGGCTGCCAGGGCCAGGGCCGGCGAGCTTGAGCTCAGAGCCTTCATGGCGATGTCGTAGTCGATGGACTGCTGGTCTTCGTAGCCAGCCAGGCGGCTGACACTGCTGACCATTGACAGACCCAGTCCGAGAGCCAGAACAAGCGGGAGAGTCCGCTTCAAGAATGATGTGAACATGTTCCTGATTCCTAAATTTGTTCTCGGGAGAGAGCCGAGAGTAAGAGGTAGGCGGCGCCGAACAGGGCCGCCAGCTTGAGCAGGTCGATCAGGGCATCTCGGTAACCGAGTACCTGTTTCTCCTGCACGGTGTGACCGGCCAGGTTGTCGATGTCGCTGACCATGGAGTTAAACTTCGAAACATCCTGGACCGACGTCACTTCGCCGCCCACCGATTTGACGAAGGCCTTGAGCGGCTGGATGCTGTCGCCGTTGCTGGCCCAGTCGTCACCGATACCGAAGACGAATATATGAATATGCAACGCCTTAAACTGAGCGGCCAGAGCGGCTGCCCGGTCGTTATCGATGGAAGAGTCGCCGTCGGTGACCATGATAAAGATGCGTGCCTGGTCGGACCGGGTCTTGCTGAGCACGTTGATAGCTCCCTGCAGCGCACCGTCCGATTTTTCGTAAACACCGTTCGGGCCATCGAAGTTGGTGCCTCCGCCGCCGGTCGTGACAATGTAGTTTTTGATCGACGGCAGGAGGTCGAGGATGACCTGGTGGTTGGTGGTGGGTGGATAGAGGTAGTACACTTCATCGTCGAAAGAAGTGAGGGCGATGCGCAGCTTGTGGCTGTGCTTGATGAACATTGTGATAGCGCCCAGGGAGGCGTCGATACGCTCGGGAGTATTGGCCGGAGCCTGTTGTCGATCCATTGAATAGCCGCCGCCGTATGAGCCGCCGCCCAGAGGGCTGAGCGTGCCGGAGGACGGGGTCGGCGCGGCAAACTGTGGGCCGGCCAGCTTGACCTCGGGCGCGTCGGTGACGCCAGTGGTCATCGACCCGGAAACATCCTGGGTGATATCGATTGTGCCGCCGGGCTGGCTGACTGTGTGCCAGAACGAGGTCTGGAGCTGGGCCATGGCCAGGCACAGGACTATCCAGAGCGCAGTTTTGCTGCCCCTGGTAAGCCAGGCGAGTGACGACCAGGCGTTACTCTTTTTGTGAATGCCTGTCTGGCTATGCCCGAAAACCTGTGAGTGTCCAGTAAGGATCCACAGAGCCGGTACAAAAGCCAGCAGCCACAAAAAATCTATACTCAGAAATTTCATGGGTTCTTCCTTTGCAGAAGAGTGTTGTTGAGTGTGATACAGTGCCGGCGGCGTTCTTTGCAGGTGGAGCCGACAGCATAGAAAGAATGGTGCGCAGGCGAATGAGAAGTCTTTCGACCGGGGTCGGGCCAGCGCATGCCTGCTGTTGCACAGCTTCGCTAATGGCGCTCAAGCCGCGGATGAAGGGTCTCCAGCTACTGCCGGACCTCAACGCAGCCCGCAGCCGCTTCTCCTTCTCCTTCTCCTTCTCCTTCTCCTTCTCAGACCTTTTAAGACAGCTCTTTACAGGCCGTGCTCGTTCGGGCAGGCTTGTTGCGCACTCTTAGATGGGCTAATTGAGGAGGACTGGACGTTTCAGTAAGAAGTCTCAAACGGGTGAGGGAGAATGGTGAAGATACAAACAAGATATCACCGGCGCAGAGCCGGACAGATTGTAAAGAACGGTAAAGAAAGCTCCTTTACAAGCGGTAACATGATGCTCCAAAGGGCCGCCTCGGCTCGATACAGCCCGCGATCCGGGAGCGAAATAGCGGATGGGTTTCTTTCTTGATACCTAACTAATCGCCACAACATATAGCGCAAGAGCGTGCGGCCAGGCCACTCGCTTTGCCAAGGCGCAGCCCAGTTTTTTGCCACATGGGCCTTCTCGAAGGTGTTGCTTGTTTTTGCCACAGCCCTTCCCGGGCCCGACGAACACATTAGTTTGCCATCACTGTCGTAAGCGCGATTGAAAAAAGCGTCACCAACCATCTCTATTATATGTTTTGGTGGTTTGGTGAGAGTCAAAGCTATAAAGGGTGTGCGATCGCACAGTGGCAAAAGCGGCTTGCAGCCTTAGTCTGGCAAGAAAGTCAGAGAGGTCGCCACGATGATCGAAAAGGTTTCTCTTCCCCTGAATATTCCAGCGGACTGCCACCATCCGGGCTATCAGAGTATGAGCGCACGCAGCTGGTGGTGCGATGATTGCCTCAACCAGTGCGGCAGCGAGCTCAGGCTCGAGACGACGACAAAGGCACTGACAAACAGCACATTTTTAGAAAGTCTCACCGCCGAATGGCTCCTCTTCTGGGATTGGTTCAAGCCAGCCACGATAGTCATGGTCGGCGCGATACTCTCGGCAATGTTCGTTTTAATCGCCTATTATCTCCAGCATCCGCTCTGGGCAAGAGACGATCTGGCCACAAAAGAGACCCAGTACAAATGGATGACGGTGAGGCGCGAGCGTCTGCTCTACGGCATCGACGACGTTAAAGATGAACTCGGCCAGGCCTATTTTTATGGCTGGAGTGAAGACATCGCCCGTCTGGAAAAAAGCCTGAATAATCTGCACCATGACCTCGATGAAACCACAGCTAAGCTGAAAAGCATGGAGGAGGAAAGCTGGAGGATCGAACAAAAAAATATCGGCACAGGCAACGAAGATTTCTGCCTGCGCCCGGAAGGCGATATCGCCAGGAGTTACAATGCTTCTTTCTACTGGGGCAATCCAAGGCAATCTTGAGGGAAAGCAATACCGTCCCCAGCTGATTTTCTCCTCGACGCCAGGACGAAGCAATTGCAACAGTCTGACACTACAGCACTCAATCACACTTATTTTGGCATACCGCTTACGATTAAAACCGGAAACGGCAGTCTCGCCGCCAGCCTGCACACGCCCCTTTCGCTTGACCCAAACGGCGCACCACGGCAAAATAATGCGCTGGTTGTTTTATTGCACGGCCTGGCCGGCACGCGTCACGAGCATAATGGCATTTTCATGCGCCTGGCAGCCCATCTCGCCACACTAGGTTTTTCGGTTTTACGTTTCGATTTCCGCGGTTGCGGTGAAAGTTTTGGCACCACCCTCGATATCTATCCGTCGGCCCAGGTCGCCGACACCTTTGCCGTGGTCGATTTCGTCCTCAAGCAATGCCGGCCGGAGAGCGACGATCCGCTCTTTGCCCATCTGCGCGCCACTGACGCGGTCGCAGGGCTGACCGGCTGCCACTTGCTCGGCTTCAGTCTGGGTGGAGTCGTCGCCGCTCTGAGCGCAGTAGAAAAACCGGCGCTTTTCGATTCGCTCACAATCTGGCAAGCGCCCTTTGATTTGACGCGAGAATTGAAGCGCATCTTTGGCCCACTCAACTTCGATCGCATCCGAGCCAGGGGATATATGCAGGCTGGCCTGACCAAACTCGGTGCAGAACTATTCACGGAGCTGACACAGCTTGACATGCACGGTAGACTGGCCGGGTACACCGGTGATGTCCTCGTCCTGTCGGGCGATAGAGACGATCTGGTGCGGCTCGATCCCAATCACGACGAATGGCTTGCCGCTCTCAGTGGCGCTCACCGGCAGGATTGCATCATCACTGGCGCCGATCACGGCTTCAGCCATTATCGCCAGGAACAGGACGCCATCAAGCGCACCAGCCAATTTTTGATCGAATGCCAGGCAGAAAAGTCAGCCGCTGGAAGGGTGCCTGGTTAGCAATTGAGCAAGCGTCGCTCTCTTGAGTACTTCGTGAGTACTCTCTTTCTTATTTAGTTCTGATGTCAGAAATACTAATTCTACTTGTGTCTATAACTTGAGAATCTTAGATTAAGTGTCCAACTAACTATTTTATTTTCTACAGGTCAAATAAAGCACACCAGCCTGAGCCCATGATACCTACTCGTCACCCACAAGCATCTCAGCAATCGCCTGCAGATGACGAGAACGGACTTCGGCCAAGCGGCACTTTCTAAGACCTCAACTTCCCAGGCGTTAAGTCCTGACTCTTCACTCTTAACTTTGAAAGGAGATGCAAATGGCATCTTATCCTCACAAAGACGGGATTGATATCGTGTTTGGTGCAGGAGGCGGCAAAGGCCCCGGCGAAATCGGCGCGTACAAAGCGCTGCTCGAGCTCGGCGTGCCGATCCGCTCCATCACCGGTGTTTCTGTCGGCAATCTGATCGCCGCCATGGCCACCAACGGTATGACCCCTGATCAAATGGCAGACGAAACGCGGCGCGGCCTCAACCAGCGCAACGATCCGGCCCTGCTTCTGAAAACTCTCACTCCCTGTGACCCCGTCAGCTTTATGGTCGGCGGCCCGATCGACATGACCGTGCCGATGCGCGAAATGGTCGAGAGACTCGGTCTCAAGCCAAACAACCGGCTGCAGATTGTCGCCTGCGATATCCTCACCCATGAGCCTTTCCTCTTCTCCGGCGAGAACTACGACCTGGCCACGGCCATGACCGCTTCCTGCGCACTGCCTTCGGTGCTGCGCCCGGTCTGGCATCATGGACCCAATCAGAGCGGTGACAGCCGCCTGCGCCTCCTCGTCGACGGTGCCGTCTATCACTACAATCCGGTCGACTTCTGCCAGGAACCGGCAATCGTCTTCACCTTCCGCGCTGCCACCGAAGCGCCGCGTGGAGAGGACATCCAGTCGCCGCTCGACCTCTACTTCCACTGGCGCGAGCAGTACCTGCCGATCGCCGGTCATCGTCGCTATGTCGATCCGGTCAAGAATGTCGTCGTCGAAATCGGCCTGGCCAATATCGCCGGCCTCAACTTCACGGCCAGCCTAAAGCATTTCGACGAAATGGTCGAAGAGGGCTATCAGACGACGATGCGCATCGTCGGCGAAGCAATCAAAGCCGGACGCGTTCCCAGCACGCTCGTCAGCGCCGACTGAGACTTTTCTGCAAGCAAATATCCCTCCAACGGAACGCAGCAGTCCGGGCATCCCGCCTGGACTGTCGGCTTCCCGGTGCCACAGATATGGCCACAGAAACAGAAAAACCGCAGCGCACGACTGCCGTCCGCAAAGCCCCGAAGAAAATCGAAGTCGTCCTCGGCGGCGGCGGTGTAAAAGGCTTCGCACACATCGGCTTCTTGCGAGCCATCGACAAACTCAATCTCAACGTCGGCACCGTCACCGGTGTCTCGATCGGGTCGATCATCGCCGTCCTCTACGTCAATGGCTACAGCGCCGAGCAGATCGAAGTGATTTTCGCCGAAGAACTCGAACGTATCAATCCCAAAAAGCTGGCCCGGTCGATGCTTCTTCCGGCGGCCCTGGCGCGCCTTCTCTTCAAGGAGGAACCGGTCTCCCTGCTGGCGGAGATGCAGGAGCTGGTCAGGCGTTACAAATTGAAGCCCCGGACCAATCTGCGCCTGGTCGCCTTCAACGCAGTCACACGTCAACCGGTCGTTTTTAGCGGCCGCAATTACGACCTGGCCGCCGCCATGGCTGCTTCCTGCTCGATTCCCATTGTCTTCCGCCCGATCGAAAACGGTGTCGAGATTTCACTGGGTAACTGGGCCTACAAGTGGGCGCAGGCCAGGATCGGAAACGAGATCAAAAAGCGGCGCAGAGGCGGACAAAAAGCGGCGGAGACGGTCGAGGCGGAGACAAGCCTGCCTACCGAGCTGCTCTTCGACGGTGGTCTCTACCACCCCAGTCCGGTCGATTTTTGTAAAGGCCCGGCCATTATCGCCAGACTCGGCTTTGCCCGGTTGCCGTCGACCGATGATCTGAGCTTCGCCGACAAAATCTTCCACAAGCTGGAAGAGATGACCTCGAAATATCTCGACGCCCTTTTCACCGATGACCTCGACGATCACTATGTGCTCGATGTCGGTCGCGGGGACGTCGCCGCTCTTTCCTTCGGCATCTCGATGCGTCAGCGCCAGGCTCTGATTGATTATGGCTACAAGAGCACAATCAAGGGCCTGAAAAAGCCCATCGAAAGAGGCGAGATACCACTCAAATCTTAGTTTCGCATTGGAGGCCGACTGCATGGAGTGACCGTTTCGACGGGATTCTCCAGCAGTCGGCCTCTCAATGCTTTACTGCAAAAGTCCGGAAACGCAGTGCCCATCAAGTCGATCTCAAAATAAAGCCTGCCGCCCTTCGCTTTTTCGCGCTTCTACTACATTCTATAATACTCCAGCAAAAAGTGTTGGGCGACATTTAAAGAGGCTGCATATGGGCGAAATATGCGACAGGCAGTCTTGCCAAAAAGGGGTATCCGGCTTTGAAATGTAGTTGCTTAGTCAACAAACCAAAACCGGATGTTCTGATTTTAGTATTTGCCAGAGAGTATG
>JAGXAB010000096.1 GCA_018971775.1 Cyanobacteria bacterium REEB67
GCGTCGAAAACGGCTTGTATACCCGATGGAGCAGCTTACCTGGAAGACTTGAGCCGGTTGCTGGGAAACTAGCACGGCCGGTTCTTAGGGGAGCTGGACCCGGCGACGGGTCCATGCTTACCCGACTTGGGGTTGCAAACTCGGCAAACTCTGACTTGCGAAAATTCAAGCCTTTCCTACTAATGCGGGTCCAATAACTCACGTGGCTCCTCGTCCTCTCTCGGCTTAATCGCCTTCGCCTTCGTCAGCATGGCTTCAGCCTCCGGTAATCGATCGAGTTTTTTAAGTAAGCCCGCATAAAGGTGCATGATTTGCGCACTGAGGGAGCGATCGTTAAATGAGCTAGACAACTGAATACAGGCTGCCTTTCGATAGCACTCTTCAGCTTTGACGAGGTCTCCTCCCTCCTCATAATAAGAAGCGAGATGGCTCTCGAGGACAGCCTTGCGGAAAGGCTCGCGCTCCGCAGGTTTGATTCCCAGACATTGCCTGAAAGCCGCTTCTACCTTATCGTATCGGTGCAGGTGCCGGTAGATGCCGGTAAGAGTATTTAAAAGTTCGAACGTGACCTCGGGATCATCGCAATGAGCCAGAGCAAAGATGTGATCAGCTCGCAGGCAAACTTTAAGTCCTTCATCGTATAGGCTTTCTTTTCGCAGTAGCGAGCCGAGCTTCGTCAAGCTGATTGCTGTTTCAATACTGTCCATGCCGTATGTGTTTTCGGCAATCGCCACCGTTTTATTTGCCGCCTCTTCCGCTTTCTCATAGTTGTTCGCGCTGATGTAAGCTTGGGTCAGCATTTTTGCGATTTTGTATCCTGATGGACTTTTTCTCAAAGTCGTCGGAGCGCTAATCGACAGTGCTCGCTCGAGTACGATGATGGCCTTCTCTGGTCTTGCCTCGGCATCATAGATCGAGCCTAAGTTGAGCAGCGCTGGAAGGATATTTGCGCCATCGATTGGATTAGCCGCGGGTGTTTTCTGTATGTATCTATTGTCTGCAAGTAGGACCAGGCATGGCCTGTCGAAATTCGTCCAGCACTTCGATAATGCCGATAATGTTTGAATTTAACTCGTCCAAATGTTCGGCCGGAATCCCTTTATCAGGTCTAGCTCCGTCTGGCCAACCGGACGATAGAGAGTGAGGGTTTCCATCGTCAAGAATGAGTAAAGACGCTGTGTCTCGGTCTACCAAAAATTTGCCTGCAAGATGGCTGGAATTCACTCGATTCTTGACAATATAGTCACATGAATCGTCGTTGAAGCGCCTGAACGCCCGTTGCGCATAGTTCACTGCATCCATTTCTGAAATTCCAAAATATTTCACTTCTATGCTGTCAGGATTTTCGAAGCGGCCAGAGCGCAAAATCTGCTGCCGCTCACCATCCATGACGGCGCGATAGATAAAGACGTCTGAGGTCGTCGTAAAGCTCCCGACTGGATAATAAAGGCCGGCCGCTCCTTGCTGCCCTTAGCATCGTAAGAAAACAACGGCTTGCGCGCCACGGAAAACATCCTCATCCGTCAGAGAACCTTTTTTCAGCTTAAGTACCGGTAGAGGTGAAAGGTAGAAAGTCTGCTGCCTCGTATACTCATAAAATCCTGCGACATGTTAATCTAAGCGCTTCCGTAATCAGCCTCACCAGGAGCACCCGATGACAGAGCATGACGCCGCCGCCGCCACAAATAATTTGTCCGAAGCTGATAAACACCTGAGCAGACGCCAGTTTATTGGTGGTACAGCGGCTGCTGCCGGTGCCCTGATGTTGCACGGCTTGCCTGTCAGCGCCGCCGGCTCGAACAGCGCCTCTGGCTCGACACACGCGGCAAACTCTAAAATCGCCGCCATCTCCGACAAATCATTCGACGCTTTGCGCAGCAAAATCAAAGGCCAGGTCGTCACGCCCAGCGCCGCCGATTTTGCCCAGGTGCGCTCCGACATGGTCTGGAATCAAATCAAACCGGACCGCTCCCCCGATGTCATCGTCAAGGTCAAAGACACCGCCGACGTCGTCGAAGCCGTCAATTTCGCCCGCGAAAACAAGCTTAAGGTCGTCGTCCACGGTGGCGGTCACACCTGGTGCGGCCTGGCCATCCGCGAAGGCGGCATGACCATCGATCTCGGCGCTCTCAATGAGGCGCAAATCGACAAGGCCAACAAAAAAGCCGTCATCCAGCCGGTAATCAGCAACCGCGACATCGGCCACATGCTTGCCGAGCAGGAGCTGGCCTTCCCGATTGGCCACTGCCCGACCGTAAAAGCGAGTGGCTACCTCCTCAATGGTGGCATGTCCTGGAACATGGGTCACTGGGGCCCGGCCTGTCAGAGCGTCGAAGCAATAGAATTCGTCACTGCCGACGGCAAAGTCGTCACCGCCAGTGCCACCGAACACACCGATCTCTTTTGGGCGGCGCGCGGCGTTGGACCCGGCATGTTTGCCGTAGCAACGCGCTACCACCTCAAATGCTACGACTTGCCCAAAGCGATTCGCTCGAGCACCTACTGGTATTCGCTCGCTGATTTAAAAGAAGTCGCCACCGAAGTCGTCGAGCTCGGCCGCAAGATGCCGGACAAAGTCGAGCTTTCCATCTTTTTGATCAAGGCACCGGATAGCATCGCCGACAAATGCAAAGACTATAATGGCTTTTGCTGCATGATCGCCTCGGTTGCTTTTGGCATGACCGAAGAAGAATCCAAAGCCGCTCTCGTCCCGCTCGCTAATGGCAAAATGCCGGCCAAAGCGCTGATGAAGAGCCTGAATGATACTGATACTTTCGCCACCTTGGCTGAAAAATCCGGCGATGCCTGGCCGGAAAATCATCGCAACTGGGTGGAAAATCAGTGTTCGAAAGCCAATCCCGTCGACTATCTCATGGCCCTGCGCGATAAATTTGTCCAGGCTCCTTCTATCCAATCTGTAGTCGTCTTTTGTCAGAGTACCGGAGACCGCCCCCTTCTCGTGCCAGATCCGAATGTCTCTCTATCTATGGACGCCACTTCCTATGGTGGCATCTGGACGATTTTCAAAGACGCCAAAGATGATGAGGCAAACCATGCCTGGCACAAAGAAATGGTGGCACTGCTTGCCCCTTACACCAATCAGCACTATATCGGCGAAACCGATATTGTCGAGGACCATAAGCGCATCAAAGAGTCTTACGCGAAAGACAAATGGGAGCGGATGGAAAAGATCCGCGCTAAATACGATCCCGATGGCGTGTTCTTTGGCTTTGGCGGTTTGAAAAAGGCCTGATTGTCCCGGCCTAATTCTGCTCGCAGGATTTGCGCTTATGGCCAGCTCCGATCACGATGAAATTTTGGCCGAGGTCGGCACCACGGGTAGTTGCCTGGCGCTTTTGTCTAGAGGGAAGTACTCAAAGTAGTGTGCGGCCATATTCCACGGTAGTAGCTTATCTAAGTTTGCATCCAGATCTAACTTGCCCTTGTTAATTGCTTTGATTAGATATTCGAGATACATGATCGGGTGATTGTGCACTTCGGCGGCGGCAAAAACGACAGCCATATCCTCTGCGTAAGGCGTATCTAGAGTCCTCTGACGCCTTCCCATTTTGCATCTCTTCCAGCTCTCCATCCACGACGTTGTTTTCAGTGTATCGCCGTAGCGCGCTCGTACTTTTTCAGCAATGGCGCGAAGATATTTTCCCCATTCTTCAAAATATTGACTTGCGCACTCGGGGCAAGTGCCGCAGTCCGGGCAGCGTTCCAACCGTTTGCCTCTTTGTAGTCTGGCCGTGTCAATTTTAGCCAGCTTTCGGCCACCAATTCTTTTCTTCTTAAACATCTAATGCTCTCCTACTTTTGTGACAGTTTCGACTGTGCAATCGTAAGCAAAGTAGAGATTGTGCACCACGGAAAACATCCTCATGCGTCAGAGGGCCATTCCCTCGTATATAAGCGGATTTTCGCACTGCGCGCCGCTGATCTCAAATAGATCCCCCGCCAAAAGCCTTTGCCACGCGTCCCGTGCTTGCTTTCAGGCTTTTTGCTGTGTGAAAATAGGGCCAGTGCAGCGCAGCCGAGAGGGCGCAGGGGGATTGTCTGAAAACTTCTACGATTGGAATTTGTCGGCTGTCGGCGATTAGTATTGCCGCCATTTTGACGATGGTGTCTTTGTTTGGCTGTGCCTCTCTGTGCCGAAAATTGGACTGTGTCAAATATCCCAGGAGCATTGTCGGTAAAACAATCAGTCTCGATCCAGGCCATTCTGCTCTGGCCTCTGCCACTGAGGATAGTGTCTATAATTTCGAGCAAGGTTTGAGAGAAAAAATCAAGACCGACCTTTTGCAAAAGGAGGAAAAGGATGGCAAGGTCGCTGGTGTTGTCGATTTTATTGCGCATCAATCGGAGTTGACCAAATCTTTGGGCAAGCAAAATACTCGTGAATCGTTGCAAAGTCAGGGCATACGCAACATAAACGTCGATGCAAGTGGTCGTGGTGGCGGCGAGCCTCTCACAGTCGTCATCCTCGAAGCGGCGAAGACCGATACGAATTTACCCGTCTTTAAAGTGAGGGTGATGAATAAAGTCTGCGCCGGCAGCGAAATGTGGGTGACTGCTTCGACTATTCGTATGCGTGGGCACGTCGTCGAATTTGGTCGCGGGAACGGGAAATAGATCGCTCATGAACGGCAAACAATTCTCACGCTTTTTCATATCGATTGTCGTGGCAAGTCTGCTTCTTGTGACGCCAGGTTTTTACCGGTCTGTCGATGCCTCACCGGAACGAAAGATCGGGATTTTATACTTCCTCTGGCATGCTCCGGCATCTGCGTCCCCACGTTATCGCCCCTCGGGCACTATTTTTGATAATACTCAGATATTGGCCGGTGATGGCACCTGGGGCCCAGTCAACACCTTCCATTGGTGGGGAAAACCTGATGCCGGGTACTATGCGCTCGCGGAAAATGATGATCTTTTGCGCCGCCACGCCGAGATGTTGCGCGATGCCGGCATAGACTTCGTCATCGTCGATAGCTCTAATCAGCCCAATCAAGCTGGCTCGCGACCGATGATTATTGATCCGTTCGATGAAATGGTCAAAGTCTGGAGTGAGGTTCCCGGTGCTCCAAAAATTGTGCCGTGGGTGCCAATCACCGGCGGCGGTGACATGGTCGAATATTTCGACTCGGTGATGAGCTCTCATCCTGAGCTGAGCTTTAGTTACAAGGGTAAGCCCCTTTTGCTAGCAGTCGCTCCAAAATCATTGCCTGAGTCGTCTCAGTTCAAACAATTGGCAGAGCGGTTTACTATTCGCCTAATGTGGGGGCTTCAAAAACCTGAGAAACTGAAGAGCGGTGAGTGGAGCTTTCTCCAGCCCTGTGCGCCAAATTTTCGCGGCAATCAACCTTGCAACCAGTGCCTGAGCTCACGCAATGGAGTACCGGAGCAGATTTCAGTGACAGCCGCTTATCAGCGCGATTATATGAGCAATACCGATCCCATTTCGCGAAGTGTTGCCGTGCCTAAATATGGTGGATTGACTTTTCTCAGGCAGCTTCAAACCGCTTACAATCATCCAGAAGTGCCAGTTATTACGATCACCGGCTGGAATGAATGGATCGCGCAGAGAGGTCATTTGCCGCTCAGGAGTGGAGGGGCAGACGAACTCCCGAATGGCAATAAAATATTTGTCGATGAATATGATGTTAAATATAACCGTGACCTGGAGCCTGGGGGCGGTCTGGGTGATTATTACTACAAAGTGCTCAAGCGCGCGATCGCTTTACTGCGAGCCGGGCAAGATCCGATTTTGGCATTGCCGTCGCGACGAGGGGATTGAGGGAGCAGCCTCGAGGCAAATTGCGCCTATAATTAAATCCCCCATCAGGTACTCCCGGTGACCCCGTCCACCAACGCGCAAAAAATTTGGAACGTCGTCCAGGTCTCCAGCGGCAACTTCCTGGAAATGTACGACTTTTTCGTCTTCGCTTATTACGCCTCGGCGATCGGCAAGACTTTCTTCCCGTCCGATAGTGAATTCGCCACGCTGATGATGTCCTTCATGACCTTTGGTGTCGGCTTTCTGATGCGTCCGCTTGGTGCCGTCGTCCTCGGCTCATACATCGACCAGCACGGCCGCCGCGCCGGCCTGATGCTGACGCTGGCACTGATGTCCATCGGCACCATCTCGATTGCTTTTACACCCGGCTATGCCAGCATCGGTATCATCGCTCCGATCATCGTCGTTTGCGGACGGCTGCTGCAGGGCTTTTCCGCTGGTGCCGAGCTTGGTGGCGTATCTGTTTACTTGTCTGAAATGGCGACACCAAAAACAAAAGGTTTTGTCGTCAGCTGGCAATCGGGCAGTCAGCAAATTGCCGTTGTCTTTGTCGCCCTGGTCGGCGTCTTGCTGTCCAAGTATTTTTCGCCGCCGCAGCTCGACTCATGGGCCTGGCGCATCCCCTTTGTTATTGGATGTGTGATCATTCCGCTTATCTTCGCCATTCGCAAATCGCTCACCGAAACAGAAGAATTCAGCGCCCGCCAAAATCATCCCAAAGCCGGCGAAATCTTGCGCACACTCGCGTCAAACTGGCGCATCGTTATCACGGCGATGCTGCTGGTCGTGATGTCCACCGTTTCTTTTTACTTTATCACCGCTTATACGCCAACCTTTGGTAAAGAAGTGCTCAAGCTCGATGCCATCGCCAGCCTGATCGTCACTGTCTGCGTTGGTGCCACCAACTTGCTCTGGGTGGTTGCCGCCGGGGCGCTGTCGGATCGCATCGGTCGCACACCGATTTTGATCACTGCCACCACCCTCGGTATCTTCACTTTTTATCCGGCTCTTGCCTGGTTGACCGGTAGCCCTTCGTTTACGTCACTGCTCGCAGTCGAGCTGTGGTTTTCGCTGATTTACGGTGTCTACAACGGCGCGGCCATTGTCTATCTCACCGAAATCATGCCGGTGAAAGTACGCACAGTCGGATTTTCTGTTGCGTACAGTCTGGCGGCTGCATTTTTCGGTGGCTTCACACCGGCTGTCAGCACCTTCCTTATCCACGAATCCGGCAATCGTGCCATGCCCGCTGTCTGGCTGACGTTTGCCGCTGTCTGCGGATTGACTGGGACGTTGATTAGTATGCGGACCGCTAAAGCGGCAAATTAGGCCGCCCGGTCGTTGAGGCGAGTTATTCGCTGATGAGAGGTGCGCCATGTTTACAACTGCATATTTACTGTATATGCGCTGTGCTCTGCTGTCGCTGAGCTGGTAGGCCGAGATGCTTGCAACCGATTGGCTATCTGTAAGTAGCCCTTGTGGCTGCTTTTGTGCGCTCAAGATAAATAGATGAAATATATTCCGGGGTACTTCCATGTCCTCTGAGAAGCGGTTATATTAATTGCATAACCGGTGAGCAACTGCTAACAAGTTGGTTGCTTTGAGCCGAGGGGCAGTGTGGAAACGGCAGGTCGACGTCGACCGGAAACAGTAGCAAAGAGCCCGATTTACGTGACGGACTGCCTGATTTAGTTCGTGTAATGCGTAGATAGATATTGAGCCCACCGCAATGGGCAGTCAGGCAATAGCAAGAAGACCGCCGCAGTTTATTCTGGGTGGTCTTTTTGTTTGCGCCGCTCTGGCTGGTCCATTAAACGCTTATTTCACGGTTGCAGTTTTAGTCTATAGACATGCCCCAAAGCCTGGTTTGACCTATATGGCTGACATTGCAGACCTCGATTCCGAAAAAATCAAAGTAGAGGTTCGGCAGATAAAGAGTCTGCTTCGCTGACGCCTGTTAATCTGGTCGATCTGGCAAAAGAGACCACCGGTCAGATGGGTGGTTTGCTGCCAATTAAGACAACATTGCGCGACACCGGGCTCAAAGTGCCGGAGGAAACTTGCAGCGATACGCTCGTGCCCGCCGTGACGAGGCCAGAATTCGGCCCTGAGGATTGGACCTGCATGGTCAATCTGACTACAAACGTCGACGAAGGCTCGAGCATCGATGGCAGTGTGAGCAAATTCGACCACTTGCACGAATTGGCGAAGGACACGCTTGGTTCGCATTCGCAAATGCTCGTGCAGATCTTCGACGCGCAAAAAAACGAAATTGTGCTATTTCGCATTGCCGACGGCAAGACAACTCCTCTGGGTTCTGCTTGCAGCAAGGGCTACGGTCAGGATGTCGAGCGCTTTTTGGGCATGGCGCCGCATCAGGGCAAGCTGGCTTTCCTCAACCTCGGTCATGGCTCCGCCAGTGGTGTCTCCGGTGAATCGCATAATTACCGGGTAACGATGGACGAGATGGTGGGCAGCATTCAGGCTGGCCTGGCTGCCAGCGGTAGGCAGTTTCTGGAGCTAGTCAGTCTGGATTCTTGTGATACTGCAAATCCGAATGTTATATCTAGATTTTCTAAAGTTACCGACAACCTGATCGCTTCCGAAACACTGGAATGGAATAACGGGCAGGAATATTACAGCGCGATAGGGCGCGCATTCAAGAACAGTCCTGCCAATGGCAAGGACCTTGGTCTTTCGATCGTTGATGCAGCTCAGCAGGCCTGTGATACCGTTGGCGGTGCTGGAAATCGCTGCAGCAATGAAACAATTGCATTGTTTGATACGCAAGCGGCGAAATTCTTGAATGTTAAAGTTTCAGATTTGGGTGCGGCGCTATCCAAAACTATTGAAAATCCGCACGATAAGCAAGTTGTGCAGAGGCTTGCCACCGGTTTGCCGGACGTCGGGATAAGCGCCGAACTGCGTGTCTATCATTTTACCGAGTTGCGTGATCTCAAGGCTTTTGACTATGCACTGGTAGAGGCCGTCAAGGAGGGCAAGCTTTCTGATCCTGATCATTCGCTAGCGACTGCGGCAGAGGCCGTGAATGCCGCTCAGGAAAAGTCCATCGTCAAACAATTTTCGCATCGGGGCAATTGGAATGGTGTCAACGTACTTTTGCCCAGCCAGAGGAACAACCCTGAGTTTGCTTATAACGATGTTGTCGAGCAGGTCAAGTCGGTCACCAGAGAGTTTGAAGCGCTGGATGTAAACGTAGACCAGAAGGGCTACGTCGATCCGGTTGCGACGCGAGCCTCTGTCGTCCATGCCAGAGAAAAGCTAGGTGGTAGAGATTGGCTGATACCGCCATCTATTGAAGCTCCGTCGCAGGAAAAAAATCTATATAGCCTGTTCATTTCAAATGTCCTGGCCAAGCCGCAGATTACGTCATCAGATTTGAAAGGCGTTGCACTCTTTGGCGAGAAGGTCGTAAATGCCCTCGAGGCAAATCGGCACGGTTGGCTGGTCGGTCATGCCGAAGAAGCGAATAGAAATTTGGCGGAAACAATGAAAAATCAAATTTTGGAAAATGAAAATTGGGAGAAATTTGCTGCAAAGCTGGGCGCGATTGAGGTGCCGTAACGCGCGTTTCCCTCTTATAAGCTCATCAATCGCCGTCGCCCCAATTATTTCCTTTTAGTGCCCTTTTTTTTGACGCAAAGTCAAATTTCGCTGGTATTTTTTGCCTTGATCGCTTCGGCGGGATGGGACATTCGCTATTGGAGATTAATGATGACTGAAGTGAAAGGCCTGGGGCCTTGGCGGAGTAAACCGGTTGAGCGCGCGCTTTGGGTTGACCGGACTTTTGATTGCTTTTAGCCTCTTGCTCTAATGTCCGCTCTGTGCTACTTTAAAATGGTGGTCTTGGTATGGTTAAAGTTGCTGCTTTCTCCGTGGCTGGTCTCACGTTGAGTTTTCGGAGTCGCGATCATCCGCCTCCGCATTTTCACGTTCACAAATTGGGTTGGTGGGAAATCCGCGTTTTTATCGACGCGACCGTCGCTGAAAATAAGCTCAGTTATGCCTACAAATTTCCCAAGAGTTTGCCCAGGAACTTTCGAGGATTGACTTCTGATGAGGAGCGTTTGTTGTTAATCAGGGTTCTTGAATACCGAGAAATACTGCTCGCTGAATGGATGCAAAAAGTTTGTCCATCTGAGGACGTCCAATGAAATTGCAAGAGCGAAAATTAACTCTGTTTGCGCCTGAGGCGGCGAGCCGGGCCGTGCTGGCCGACCTCTCTGATATCAGAATTTTGGCTAAGCTGACTTCTAAAATGCTCATCAAGAATCTGTTTATTGAAGTGTCAGCTTCCATGCTTCCCAAAGTAGCTGATATTGTGAAAGCTTCAAACGAATCGAGGCTTTTACGTGCTCTTTTTATTCGAGAGGATGTCGACTCTAAGTTATTTTCGCAAATTTTCCAACGTGCCGATTTACGCCTCATGCGAAACATTCTAATTCATGGTGCTAATGATTGGACGTTACCAGACCGCGTTTTGCGCGCTTGGAATTGGGGGGCGGAAAATGATTTGATTGCCACAGCGGCTGTCATTGGTGAGAATTTGTCCGTACTTACCTGTGCTCTCGAGCAAATCGAAATTCCCTTTGAAATAATTGAATCCTTGAAAATGCTGCCAGTCTTGAATCGTGCTCATTTCGAAATCGATGGTGATGGTAGCTGCATTCATTGGCCTGAGGTTGACGTTCACATCGATATAAATGGGTTGCGGTATATGACCGACCCGGCATGGCGTGCGCGCGTGGATTTGGAAGTGCTAACGTATAATCGCGAATTCGGAAATGCTATTGCGACTGTGCGGAAAAAACACGGCTTAAGGCAATCTGACATCCACGATTTGACCGACAGGCAGATGCGGCGCATTGAGTCTGGGGAAGCGCATCCCTCAGTCAAATCTCTCAATCTTTTGGCCAGGGCTCACGATCTTAGTTTCGATGAGTACTTGAGGCAGATCGGCCAGTTTTTGACGATACCTACCAGGGCGAGTCACTGAGGGCAGCGAAGCGGCCCGCTCTCCCCCAAAAAAAGAGGGCGCCGTCACCGACACCCTCTTCCACAATAAGTCCAGCCCAGGGCCGTCCTACTTAACCAAATCTTCGCTTATGGTCTTTCAGCCAGTCCCATTTTTTCCGG
Organism: Cyanobacteria bacterium REEB67; assembly: GCA_018971775.1. GTDB lineage: Bacteria > Cyanobacteriota > Vampirovibrionia > Obscuribacterales > Obscuribacteraceae > REEB67. The sequence goes on from JAGXAB010000096.1 coordinate 10,958, forward strand.
ATTTTTGCCATCAGCCTTAATGCCAAATTCCGTCACTGAAATATCTTTGCACTCTTCTTCCGTCACATACCAGCGGTCCAGAGCGTTGCGCACCAGCCAACCCTGGAAGTTCGGGGTGTTGCGTTTCGACCAGCTCCAGCCAGTTGAGCTCTCGATGTCCGAAACACGACCATCTTTGTCGTAGTCGAAGGTAAATACTGAATCGCTGTTCGCGAATTTAAAAGACGTGATTACGCCGGCGGAGTTTTTCTTATATCGATCGCCGAGCGGATTGCTGCGTGTGGTGGCCTGCATCGCTCGAGATGACGAGTAATTTTCTGCTTGTTCTGTTTGGTTGTACATAAGGCTGGTCCTTTCTTATTGGTTGGCTGTTGAACGGTTGGCTGGTTATTTGGCTGCTACTTATTGCGGATTTTTCGGACTATTTGCATTTTTCGAATTATTTTGTCTGTTTGAACTAATGAACTCGATTATGGTCGGGATGCCAGTAGATGAATATGCGGAAAATACGACAGAGCCGTCTATATTTAAGGTGCCCGGCTTTTTCTAAACCAAAACCGGTTGTTTAAGATGGGTCAAGATTTCGTCCGCCATTTCCTGGCAATTGACCAGTTTTGAGGTCGGGGCGGTCCCTGCGGCCTCGCCGGCGCCGGCTTTAGCCTGTTTGAAGATGTCGCGAGTGCGGCAGCCGCCCTTCAGCGCAGCTTCTACGGCTTTTTCGACGGCCTGGGCTTCTTTTTCGAGATTAAACGAATAGCGCAACATCATCGCCACGCTCAGGATCTGGGCGACCGGATTGGCCGTGCCGGTGCCGGCGATGTCCTGGGCCGAGCCGCCGGGCGGCTCATAGAGGCCAAAGCCTTCGCTGTTCAAGCTGGCCGAGGCCAGAAGCCCAAGCGAGCCGGGCAATACAGCCGCTGCGTCCGACAAAATATCGCCAAACATATTGGTTGTGACGACGACGTCAAACTGGGAGGGGTCGCGGATCAGCTGCATGGCGCAGTTATCGACGAGCATGTGCTCGAGTTGCACGTCCTTATATTGTTCGTGCACTTCGGTGACGACGGTGCGCCAGAGCTTGGAGTTTTCGAGGACGTTCGCCTTGTCGACCGAGGTCACTTTGTTGCGGCGCAGACGCGCTGTTTTGAAAGCGACATGAGCCACCGAAGCCACCTGGTCCTCATCATAGACCGATAGGTCTGTCGCTTTGCGGCGACCATTTTCGTCGATGAAAGTCTTTTTCTCACCAAAGTAGGCGTCGCCGAGCAGCTCGCGCACAAAGACCATGTCGACGCCGCGCTCGATTACTTCGGCTTTTAGAGGCGAAATGTCTTGCAATTCCGGCAGGATTTTTACGGGGCGGAAATTGGCGTTAAATTTGAAAGTCTTGCGCAAATTGAGGATGCTGTTCGCTTCGCAATTTTTCCATTTTGGCAGAAGCACGTCAGCGACCGGCCCGCCCACCGAGCCAAAGAGAATGGCATCGGAAGCCTGGCAGAGCTTGAGCGTTTCTTCGGGCATGTGCACGCCGTACTTATCGAAGGCGGCACCACCGGCAAGACCATGGGTGGTCGTAAATTTGTGACCAAAAAGTTTCTCGACTGCTGTTAGTACGCGCAGGGCCTGCGCCATTACTTCTTCGCCGATGCCGTCGCCGGGCAGTACTGCGATTTTCTTTTCCACTTACTTACCTACCTTTGTACAATCTGGTCCGGCCACTTGTCCGGCTCTGAACGTTTCTATTTTTTCTTTGTGCGAAAGGATGTAATCAATGTCATCGAGACCGTTGAGGATGCAATGCTTTCTAAATGGGTCGAAGTCAAAGTTGAAGACTTCAGCGCTCGGAAGTGTCACTGTCTGCGCTTGCAGATCGACGGTCACTTCCAGCTCCCCGGCTTGCGCTTCGGCCAGCAGTCTATTGTTTTGAGCTTCTGTCAGTGTAACTAAAACCAGGCCATTTTTTGCACTGTTGCTAAAAAATATATCGGCAAAGGATGGCGCGATTACGACCTTGATGCCAGCACCGGTGAGCGCCCAGACTGCGTGCTCGCGCGATGAGCCGCAGCCGAAATTATTGCCGGCGACAAGTACTGCAGCACCTTTAAATTTGTCCAGATTGAAAGGGAAATTGGGGTCGCCATCGCGCAGGCGGCGGAAGAGATTCTGGCCGAAACCTTCGCGACTGATACTGGTCAAAAACTGGGCCGGGATGATCAAATCTGTGTCGATATCGGTCATCGGCAGCGGTATCACTTTTGACTTGAGCGTTTCGAACTTGTCCATGATTTAGTCCTGTAAGTATTGGTCTTGAAATTCTGGTTTGCGAATAATGGTCTACAAACGCTGGTCTATAGATACTGCTCTGCCGAGGCCACGCATCCGGCCAGAGCGCTCGCCGCCACCGTCGCCGGTGAGGCCAGGTGGGTAATGCTTCCCGGTCCCTGACGACCAACGAAGTTGCGATTCGATGAGCTGATGCAACGCTTACCTTCGGGTACTTTGTCGTCGTTCATGGCCAGACACATCGAGCAACCGGGCATTCTAAATTGCGCGCCGGCCGCTTCGAATATTTCCGGCAGGCCTTCTTTTTGCGCCTGAGCCATGACTGCTTCCGAGCCGGGCACCACATAAAAAGTGACGCCTTCTTTTATTTTGCGACCCTTCAATACCGATGCTGCGATGCGCAAATCCTCGATGCGACCGTTCGTACAAGATCCGACGAAGGCCCAATCGACTGGCGTACCCGCCATCGGCGCGCCTTCTTTGAGCTTGGTGTATTCGAGGGCGCGCAGGGCGACGCCTTGCTCGCCTTCGGGCAGGGATTTCACAGTCGGGATGCTTTCGGTTATCTGCAGGCCCTGACCGGGGTTTGTGCCCCAGGTGACCATCGGGTCGAGGGCGGTCAAATCAATCACTATTTCGCGGTCGAAGGGGGCGCCTTCGTCGCTGCAAAAAGACTGCCAAAATTCCACGGCTTTGTCCCAATCGGCGCCGGCTTTGGGCGCGTGTGGGCGGCCTTTCAAATAGGCAAAGGTTGTTTCGTCGGGAGCGATCAGGCCGGCCCGGGCACCGCATTCGATGCTCATGTTGCAGACGGTCATGCGCTCTTCCATCGACATGGCGCGGATAGCGTCGCCGACATATTCGATGACGTGGCCGGTGGCGCCGCCGACGCCTATTTCGGCAATTAGCTTCAAGATGGCGTCTTTGGCGTAGACACCTTTTTTGAAGTGACCTTTAAATTCCACTTTCATCGATTTGGGCTGCTCTTGCAAGAGGCAGCCGGTAGCGAGCACGTGGCCGACTTCGGATGTGCCGACACCAAAGGCGAGGGCGCCGAAGGCACCGTGCGTAGATGTATGCGAGTCGCCGCAGCAGATCGTCATGCCGGGCTGGGTGACGCCAAGCTCGGGGCCGACGACGTGGACGATGCCCTGACCTTTGTCGAAGTCGAGCAGGGGGATGCCGTGGTTTTTGCAGTTTTCGCGCAGCTTATTGACCTGGGCGCGGGCCTGCTCGTCGTAGATCTCGGTACGATTTTGACGGGTGGGAATGCTGTGGTCGATGGTGGCAAGTAAGCGGTCAGGGTTGAAGACTTTCAGGCCCTTTTTATCGAGGGTCTGGAAGGCCTGGGCCGAAGTCACTTCGTGGATGAGCATCAGGTCGATGGCGAAGACGGCCGGGTGGCCTGGTAATTCGGTGACAACGTGCGAGTCCCAGATTTTCTGGACGATGCTTTTTGCTCCCGACTTGACGCCTGTCTTTTCTGATTTCGACGAAGCTTCTGATTTACTGACCATTTTATGCAACGACCTCCTGCATTTGTTCGCCGGCTTTTTCTTCTTCACGCAGGAGGAAGAGCTCGAGCGCGTCCATTAGCGCCTCACAGCTGGCATCGATGATATTTTGTGAGCAACCGACCGTTGACCAGCGCTCTTCGCCGCAAGCCGCTTCGATGACGACGCGGGTGGTGGCATCTGTGGCCTGGTCGGGATCGAGGATGCGTACTTTATAGTCGGCCAGTCTGACCGTGGCTACTTGCGGATAGGCTGGCAAGAGTGCCTTGCGCAGAGCCTGGTCGAGGGCATGGACCGGACCATGACCTTCGGAGGCGGTGTGCATTACTTCGCCGTTTACTTTGAGCTTGACCATCGCTTCGGCGGTCATCGATGTCTGACCGCGGTCACTGACAACTACCAGCATGTCGATTTTTTCGAAGGGCGCCTTGTAGCTGTCGGCGCTGCGGCGCATCATCAGCTCGACTGTACCTTCGGCGTTTTCAAACTGATAGCCCTGGCCTTCCATCTCTTTGACTTTTTCGAGGACGCTGTGGTCGTTGCCGTTCACAGAAAGCCCGAGGCTCGAGGCGAGCATGCGGATATTGCCGCGGCCGCTCAACTCCGAAACAACTATTTGACGAGTATTGCCTACAATAGCCGGCGAGATGTGCTCGTAGCTCGAGGTCAATTTTTCCACAGCTGCCACGTGCAGGCCGCCTTTGTGGGCAAAAGCATGGGCGCCGACGTAAGGAGCACAGGCATCCGGATTGAGATTGGCGATTTCGCTCACACTGCGCGACAAATCGGTGAGCATTTTCATGCTCGCCGCCGGCACGCATTCGTAGCCCATCTTGAGCTGTAAGTTGGGGACAATGCTGATCAAATTGGCGTTACCGCAGCGCTCGCCGTAACCATTTATAGTGCCCTGTATCTGTCTGGCGCCGGCTTCGACGGCGGCAAGCGAATTGGCCACGGCCAGTTCGCCGTCATTGTGGATGTGCACTCCGACTTTATTTGCCATAGATGGCACGGCTTCACGCACGGCTTTGACGACCTGGCTCACCCAACCGGGCAGCGCACCACCATTGGTATCGCAGAGCACGAGCCAGTCGGCACCGGCAGCGGCTGCCGTCTGCACTGTTTTGAGTGTATATTCGGGGTTTTCTCTGAAACCATCGAAGAAATGCTCGGCGTCGAAGATTACTTCTTTACCGTGCTTCTTCATAAAAGCGATTGAATCGGCGATCATCTCGAGATTTTCTTCGAGGGTCGTCTTCAATATTTGGGTGACATGCAGCTCCGAGGTCTTGCCAACAAGTGCCACGGCCGAGGTGCCGGCTTCTAATAGTGCCCGTAGATTGAAATCATCTTCGACATTGATGCCGACGCGGCGGGTGCTGCCAAAGGCTACGACGGTAGCGCGCTTGAGAGGATTTGCCTTGAGGCGTTTGAAAAAATCCATGTCTTTGGGGTTGGAGCCGGGCCAGCCGCCTTCGACATAGGAGACGCCAAACTTATCGAGCATGTAGGCGATTTTCAGTTTGTCTTCGAGGGAGAGACTCAGGCCTTTGCGCTGAGTGCCGTCACGAAGAGTGGTGTCATAGAGGTAGACAAACTTCGGATTGTTGGTCTGTTTGGTACTGCCATCCATTGTTTCCTGCCTCCGTATATTGCACTTTTAGTGATTGGACGTCGTAGAGCTTCTCGATTTGTTTGATCACCGGCTCTGCTGCTCGGCTGCCTTCAATCGTCATGCGGGCATCGATGAAGCTGCGGCAGTGCGAGCGGTCCATCGACATGCTCGTAATCTCGAAGCAACGACCGCGCAGGCGGCTCAGGACTCTTTCTAAGGCGCCTTCAGCGTTTGTCAAACGGATGTTTACTGTAAATTTCATACTGCCTTTAACTTTGCCTCCATCATATTTTCGTTTGACTTACCGGGTGGCACGAGTGGCCAGACATTTTCTTTTGGATCGATCAGCACATGCATGAGGACTGGTCCTTCGGTGCTAAACATGCGGTCGATTGCTTCGGAGACTTGATCATGCCGCTCGATGCGGAAGGCCGGGATGCCGAAGGCTTCGGCGACTTTGACAAAGTCCGGGTTGTCTGAGAGATCGACTTCACTGTAGTTTTCGGCAAAAAATAGCTCCTGCCATTGCCGCACCATCCCCAGTGCTTTGTTATCGAAGAGGACAATTTTGATTGGGATGCTGTAGCGCTTCAGTGTCGCTAATTCCTGGATATTCATCAGGATAGAACCATCACCGGAGACCGCTACTACTTTGGCGTCGGGGAAGGCAAACTGGGCGCCCATCGCCGCTGGTATGCCATAACCCATGGTGCCGAGGCCGCCGCTGGTCAGGTGATTGTGCGGATAGTCAAACTTGTAGTGTTGGGCTACCCACATCTGGTGCTGACCGACGTCGCAGGCGACAAAAGTATTGTCCGGGGACTTTTCGCACATCTCTTTGAGGAAGCCGGGGGCATAGACCGTGGCGGTCGGCGCATTGTAATCCCAGGCATAATCGGCTTTATTGGCCTGGCAGCGCTGCACCCATTCGTCGATTTCCGGTTTTACATGAAGGAAATTCATGCCAACCTTGATATCGCCCATGATGGCGCAACCGGCCACTCTGAGCTTGCCTATCTCGGCGGGATCGGCGTCCATGTGTATGACTTTGGCGTGCGGGGCAAATTCGGCGAGCTTGCCGGTGACGCGATCGTCAAATCTGGCACCGATGCAGATCAGCAGGTCGCATTCTTGCACGGCATAGTTTGCCGCTTTGCTGCCATGCATGCCGAGCATGCCGAGATTTTGCGGGTGAGTGCCCGGCACCGAGCCGAGGCCCTGCAATGTGGTGACAACCGGGATGCCGGTCGCTTCGGCAAAAGCGCGGAGCTCATGCGAGGCAAAGGCGATACGCACACCGCCGCCGGCGTAGATCAAGGGCTTTTTGCTCTCTAAAATCATCTCGCGGGCGATGTGTAATTGATGAGCTTCCGGGCGGGGCATTTTTTTGACGCCACCACCGGTAAAGACTGCGTCGTCATAGTTGGCCGAAACGACGTCTTTGGGCAAGTCGACGAGGACCGGGCCGGGACGACCGCTGCGGGCCAGTTCGAAGGCTAAATGTATGGTGCTGGCGATTTCTTCGGTCTTGCGGACGATAAAATTGTGTTTGACTATTGGCATCGAGATGCCGAATATATCTACTTCCTGGAAGGCATCGGTGCCCATGAGGGTACTCGAGACCTGCCCGGTTATCGCTACCATCGGCACCGAGTCGAGGTGAGCATTGGCGATGCCGGTGATCAAATTGGTGGCGCCGGGTCCTGATGTGGCCAGGCAGACCCCGACCTTGCCGCTCGCCCGGGCGTACCCGTCGGCCGCCAGAGCAGCTGCCTGCTCGTGGCGGACGAGGATATGCTTGAGGCTGGTGCCGACGAGAGCGTCGTAGACGGGCATGATGGCGCCGCCGGGATAACCGAAGATGGTGTCAACACCTTCGGCCTCTAACGCTTTGATCAGGATCTGCGCACCGTTCATTCGATCTTTCCTTATTTAGCCGTGGCGGCTAACTGTTTCTCTTTTTGGGTTTCTTTGCTCTCGCCTTTTGCTGCTTCGGCGATCCAGGACATGTTGGCTCTCAGTTCTTTGCCGACTTTTTCGATCGGATGATTGAGGTCTTTTTCGAGCAGCGCTTTGTAGTTAGGCAGACCTTTTTCATTTTCGGCAATCCACTCTCTGGCAAATGTGCCGTCTTGAATCTCGGTCAGAATCTTCTTCATCTCGGCCTTGGTGCGCTCGTCGACGACTCTCGGTCCGCGGCTCAGGTCGCCCCATTTTGCCGTTTCGCTGACAAATTCATGCATGCGGGCGAAGCCGCCTTCATAGATCAGATCGACGATCAGCTTGAGCTCGTGCAGGCATTCGAAGTAAGCGACTTCTGGTTTGTAGCCCGCATCGACTAAAGTCTCCCAACCAGCGGCGATGAGCTCGGTGACGCCACCGCAGAGGACGGCTTGTTCGCCAAAGAGGTCGGTTTCGGTTTCTTCGGCAAAAGTCGTCTCGAGTACACCGGCTTTGGTGCCACCGAGGGCGTGGGCATAAGCGAGGGCGACTTCGAAGGCTTTACCGGAGGCGTTCTGGTGCACGGCGAGCAAGCAGGGCACGCCGCGGCCTTCTTCGTAAACACGACGGACCAGTTTGCCCGGGCTCTTGGGCGCGATCATGACGACGTCGACGTTCGCTTCAGGAGTGATTGTTTTGTAGTGGACGTTGAAACCATGGGCAAAAAGGACGGCACCACCGGCTTTGAGATTGGGACCGACGCTATCTTTGTAGACTTTTGGTTGAGCCATGTCCGGAGTGAGGATGGCGACGACATCGGCTTTGGCGACGGCGGCTGCGACTTCTTCCGGTTTGAAACCATCGGCTTCGGCCTGGGCCCATGTCTTGCCGCCTTTGCGCAGGGCGACGATGACATTGACGCCGCTGTCACGCAGGTTTTGGGCGTGTGCTTTGCCCTGGCTGCCGTAGCCGACTACCGCTACTGTTTTGCCTTTCAGTGCGTTGGCGTTAGCGTCGCTTTCCCAGTACATCTTGGTCATTGGTCTCTCCTTAAAATGCGAACTTTTTTCTGGCGGTTGATGATTTGAAAATTTTGCTTTGTGGCTATTTCTATTAGATTGTTTGATACGTGAAACTTGCTGAAAACGTTGATGGGCTGTAACGCAACATCACGCGTGAATTACGAAGGTCAGGTCAGTTGCCTCGCCAACTCAGGAAATGTACCAGTGACAGCCCCTTGTGCGGC
>JAGXAB010000097.1 GCA_018971775.1 Cyanobacteria bacterium REEB67
ATAAAAGCGGGGACGGTGATGCCGTTTGAGGTAGTGAGTGTCATGTTTTCTTCTATCGCCTGATTCGTTGTCAACTTCAAATTGGATTTTAGTTTTTAGGAGTAGCTATTTGCTGCCAGTTCTGTCTTTTTTCAGTACTTTCAATATGAGCAGGAGATTTTCATTCTCGGGAATGTCCGATTTGCCATAATGAAAATTGACGAAGGTTCAATGATCATCATTAATATTACACTTCGAGCGGCGTTTATTAGGATGGGCGTGTCTGTCAAGCGCGTTTAATGTCATGAAGCTGCATCGGCTGTACCATATCAAAGTATGGCTGACGGCCTGCCGGTTGGTTTTTTTCACAGGATGTCCCATGTTTGTCCCAGGCAATCGCTCTTCTGCAGGATTTCCGTCGCCGGCAGATGACTACATTGATAAGGCTCTGGACCTCAATGAGCTGCTCATTACCAATAAAGTGGCGACCTTTTTCATGCGCGTAGAGGGCGATGATCTCCTGGCCAGCGGCATTCACCACGGTGACCTTCTAATCGTCGACCGCTCGCTGACGCCTGCCGCCGGCAAAACTGTCGTGGCTGTAGTCGATGGTGAGCTCATCCTGCGCAAAATGGAACGACGCGGTGGTGACATCGTCTTGGTCTCAGATGTTGCCTCGGTCGAGCCCGTGAAAATGCAAGGGGACGACGTGCAGATCTGGGGTGTGGCATCTTGTGTTGTGCACCAGCTGTAGTGTCATGATGAGACGATGTCATGACCGTCGAGAAATACGCTTTAGTCGATTGTAATAATTTTTACGTCTCATGCGAGCGTGTCTTCAATCCGAAGCTCGCCGGTAAGCCGGTCGTAGTGCTGTCCAACAATGACGGCTGTGTAGTGGCTCGCTCAAACGAAGCAAAGGCGATTGGCGTTAAAATGGGTGTGCCTTATTTTAAAGTGGCCCATCTGGAAAAAGAGCAGGGCTTGATTGCGCGCTCATCCAATTATCCTCTGTACGGCGATATGTCGGCGCGGGTGATGCGGATACTTTCGCAGTATGCGCCGCGTCAAGAGGTGTACTCGATTGATGAATGTTTCTTGCTCGTCGGCGGCATGTCCGAGTTTGAAAACACCGCCCGTGAAATACGTGCCACTGTCCAACAATCCCTTGGGTTACCGATTTGCGTCGGCATAGCTCCGACCAAGACACTGGCTAAACTGAGCAATGCCGTCGCCAAGTCGACCGGCAGTCTTGGCGGTGTATTCGATTATGCCTCCGTCTCGGAAACCAAGCAAACTCGCATATTGCGAGCCATACCTGTGCGCGATGTCTGGGGTGTCGGTCGTAAGCTGGCCGAGAAATTTATCGCCATGGGCATCACAACAGCTCTGGACCTTCGTGAAAGTGACGCAGAACAGATGGGCAAGCAATTCAGCGTTGTCACCAAGCGGACGATTACGGAGTTGCGCGGTACCCCCTGCGTAGGCATGGAAGCGATGGGCGAGGCGCGCAAACATATCGTCTCTTCTCGCTCCTTTGGCCGCGCTGTCTATACCCTCGAAGAGCTGGAAGAGGCCGTGACGGCTTATGCCTCCAAAGCTTGTGAGAAGCTGCGCCGCGATCAATCGGTGGCCGGCGAGATATCTGTGGTGATCCGCACCAGCGCCTATGCCGATGACAGCTTTGCCCAGAGCGGAGAGGTCGTTTTTGATAGCGCCACCGACGACACGATGGTCATCGTCCGGCATGCCATGCAGGCGCTTCGGGATGCCTACAAGCCCGGCTACGCCTATCAGAAGGCGGGTGTTACCCTGGGGCGCGTCACGCCGCGCGAAGGACGTCAGATATCTCTATTTAGTCAGCCCGAGCAAAACGAAAAATCTGAGAAGATGATGAAGGCTCTCGATGCGGCAAATGCAAAATGGGGGCGGGGAACGATCTTTTTGGCCGGTGAAGGTGTGGAAAAATCCTGGAAGATGAAAGCCGAGCATAAAAGCCCGGCTTATACCTCAAGCTGGCTGGAGTTGCCACGGGTGCGGACTTATTGACGAAGTTTTGGCATTGACGCAGATCGCGCCGATATTCTGTTCTTGCGCACTTCAGAAACTTGTGTGCTCTGTGCCAAACTCTATTGTAATGCGACTCGGTAGAGCCCGTTCAAGGCGTCTTGCAATTTGCGGGAGCACACATTGAGAGTCTAATTTCAGATGTTTTAAGTTTTTGAATTGGCTTAAAGTCGATGCTGCGTCCACGCCTATTGGCATACAGTCTAACTTAAGGCTTTCAAGTCGTGCAGCTTTGCTGAGGAGATTGAGTATCTCAATCGTCACATTTTGATTGGCTGGATTGACGCGAATCAGTTCAAGTTCTCGCAGATTTGGTAGGTTTGCTATCATAGCGATCTCACTCAAAGTTGTATCTGATCTCAGCGCCAAAGCGGATATTTGGGTTGAGGTCTTTAACGACTGTAAAATTTCGGTGAAATCTCCATTAATCCAAATATCTAAACTCTCAAGTTTTTGAAGCATCGACAACTCTGAAAGTTTTTTTGCTTCAGCGCCACTCCATGTTATGTGAAGATGTTTTAGCGAGGGAAATTTTTCAAGCGGTGCCAGCTCTTCTGATGATTGACTTCGACCGACGTCGAGAAGATGAAGTGATTGAACGCCGGGTATTTCGGAAATTAGGTCGAGTGCTCTAGCAATTGAACCATTCAACTTCTTGTCGCTGCCTGAAGTGTATGCGTCGTCGACGATTTTAACGCCGTATAGATCTCCTGAGCGAAAGCGCCTTAGGTAGTTGGGATATTTCCAGGCTATCTCGCGCGGTGTGAAATCTACAAGGACATCTGGATTAAGTGCAACTTCACCTTTAGCTGCAATGATCTTATGCCGCATGTCCTCTCTGTCGTAAATTTCTAAATCGCCAACGGGAAACTCATCAGGGAAATAGAAAATTCGTTTTTTGTGACCACCTTGTTCCAGTACCCTCGAATACGGTTTTGTATCTTTAGCTGAAGTGGGAGGAGCACTCGAAAGTGCGAGAGAGTCAGGGCGTTCCTCTTCAATGGTCCCTATTGATCGTTCATAACCTAAATCATTGCCAATCGTAACATCAGGCATTTTGTAAGCTGATACTGTTTCTGCGTTTGTTCGCTGTTTCGGCCGCGAGTTTACATACCAAAAACTGGCTGATGAAATCAGTATCAAAAATGCTATTGCGAATAGCGGAAGCAATATTTTATTGTTCCGTTCCGACCTTTTCCCGTGATCGTAGGATCTCGCAGGCGCGTTTGCCGGAACGTCGATTTCTGTTCGTTTGCTGCGACTGACATAAAATGGCTGTACCTCTTCCCCACGCGCTACTCTTTCCAGATCTCCTCTTAATTCAGGAAGAGTCTGGTAGCGCTCTACAGGGTTTTTTCGTAAAAGCTTGGCGATTACAATTTCCATTGATACGGGCAATTTATTGCTGCCAACTATGCTTTCCAGAGATGGCGGATCTGCTTCCAATTGGCTGAAGATGACTGCTGCTGCCAGATGACCGGTGAATGGCGGTTGACCCGTCAGGCATTCAAACATTGTGCAGCCCAGTGAATAAATGTCTGAACGCCTGTCTAGCTTGTCGCCATTGCATTGCTCGGGGCTCATATAAAATGGGCTTCCAAAAACATCTCCAACGGCGGTCAAGCTCTGCTTGTCACGGTCCTGACCCGTTAATTTGGCCAGACCAAAGTCGAGTATTTTGGCTAGCGGATGACCGGATTTTTGCTCGAGCACCATTATGTTGGCGGGTTTCAAGTCTCTGTGAAGGAGTCCGCTCTGGTGAGCGCAATCAACACCATCGCACACCTGCATAAAGATTTCCAAAACTCTGGCAACAGGCATCGGCCCCGATTGCGACAGGATTTCAGCGAGAGTGTTTCCATCTATGTAGTCCATCGCATAAAATGGCAAACATCCCTCATGGATGCCCAGGTCTGTCACACGCACGAGATTGATGTGCTCAAGTTTGGCTACCGCTTTGGCTTCCAGCTGAAATCTTTGCCAACCCATCTCCGAAACCTGCTCGGGTGGTATGACTTTGAGAGCGCATTTTTTGCCGAGCGTTTCATGCCTGGCCAAATAGACTTCTCCCATGCCACCGCGGCCGATCAAAGTTACTATTCTATAGACGCCGCCGATCAGCGCGCCTGGCACCAGATCTATGCTGCCTGCTGCGGATTGCTCCGACCGATTGGTGTGGTCAGTGCCACTGATAAATGTGGTGCCGTTATCGGCCTTTTTTAGTTTCCAAAACTTCGCACTCATTTGCCCCGGTGTGAAAGCTAGATCGGGCGGGCATTTGCAGCGCGTGCTTTGAAACAAGAAACCAGTTAAAGATCCGTCTCTAACTTCGCTAACGAGTTCGAGGCCGCATGTCGAGCAAAACTCCGCTTTGTCTTTTGTCGAATTCTTTGTTTGTTTAGAGCGCTCGTTGCTTTTCGAGCAGGAGCATTCGCTCGCTCCGAATAAATAGGCGGTAAGCGAACCAGGGCGCCTGACTCGGGCCAGTGGTTTGCTGCAAGTGGGACAGATCTTTTTTAAGGTAGGCGCGGACTCTCTTTCGTTCAAAACAATTATCTCTAGCCGGTCGTTCCGTGGCCGATTTGTCTCCAGACTTCTTTAACCTGATCTTCAATGAGAGAAACCCGATCATGGCCATGAGGGCGATTGCCGGTGAGCTTCTTCAATTGCTCGATGCGTACCGATTCGTTTTTATTGGCAGGCACTTTTTCCATCGCTTTCACCGTGCCGTTCGGACCCATTTGATTGAAAAGGTCGGCAACTACAGCGCGGCCTCGCAGTGATTTAAATCCATGGTCTTGAGCAACATCACACGAATGCGCGAGCTGCTTGTAGCGCAGCCCGAGCTGTACCTGCTGAAATTCATGATCGGCAAGTGATGCTTTCATGCCGCGATTTAGAATTGGATCTTTGTTGAAGTCGGCTTTTTTGACGAAATCGACATTCATCAGCGAAGCTGAATATTTGCCAAAAGTGTGGTCGAATTTTGCCGGATCTTTGTGGTGCCATTCGCGCAAGAGCTCAGTCAGGCTGCCGCGTTTCTGATTCCATTGCAGGATGCCGACCGAGATACCGTGACCGGCATCATTGGGCGTGTAGACTTCGTATTTCTTTTTGGCGACTTCGTTGTGCGTCACCCATTTTTCGACCATATTGGTCCACTCGCCGCCGCAGCTGCCGTAGCCCTTGTTGAAGTCGCGGGCTGTGGCAAGGTCGCTAGAAGTGAAGGTTACTTTTGAGCCTTCTTTCGCTCCGGCGACTTTGTGAGCATGCTCTCGGGCGAGGAGTTCGGAACTGGGCTTGGCCGGTGAATGAACCGACGTGTGCGGCGCTTCGTAGGCGTGGTGAATCAGATCCTGGTGGTGCTCTGCAGGCTTATGCGTCTGCTCAGGATGACTGACGTCTTTATGATGCCCGTCGTTAACCATTGATGCCCATACGCCCCCGGATGCCGTCAATATAACCAGTTGTGCCCGGTGGATGGTAGATTAAATCAGGGGCATGTTTTAATAGAAACAGCCAATCTACAGGAGCCCCACCCATGACCGATATTCTCATCATTCAACGCCTCGAACCGATTACGATGGCGCAATGGACTGAGGCGATTGAATCATCGGAAAATATTCGTCTCTGTCGCGAGAAATTTCACGTTGTTGAAGCGCCAAATGGCTTGCAAGCTCGCTTCCCAATCAATGAAGGCGACGCGGAAATTTGGGTCAGCGAATTGCAGAAGTGGATGCCTGTTTTTCACTGGCATGACGAAGAAGGCTGTGCCTCGTTTGTACCACCTGCCCCAGACGATCTGGAAGAGAAAATCTGGGCGGCGGCGGCCTTTTTGGCCAAGGCCCTGAACGCTTCGGTAATCGGCGAGGATGGCGAAGTGTACGATCCGCAGACGCGCCAGGCCTCCTTTTCTATCTAGACTTCGATTCAGATCTCGAGCCAGACTTCGAGCCAGGCACCTATGAGCGGAATGCCGCGAGCGTGCGCTGATAAAAAAGAGCAACCCGGCCATTTCGCAATGGATGAGTTGCTCTGTTTTAAAATGTCGTTTCGGAAACTTCTTAAAGAAGCTCTTACTTGGACTCTTTGATCGCTTTTTTGTCGGCCTTGGTCTGCAAGTCAGCGGCTTTATCGGCTACTTTGCTTGCTTCTTTCGACTCCTTAGCGGCTTTCTTAGCGTGCTTGGCGGCGCGTCCGGCTTTACCGTCGGCTTGAGCGGCGGCGGAGCTTTCAGATTCGCTGGCGGCTACGTCCTGGGTGGCTTGAGCCTGGGTAGCTTTAGCGTCGGCGTCGGCCTGGATTTCAGCGGCTGTCTTGGCAAAAGCGGGGAGGGCGGCCAGGGCAACGACTGAGAGAACGGCGACACGCGAAGTAAATGACTTGAACATAAGAGACCCTCTTGTCAGTGTGTAGATTAAGGACGACGGGACTCTTTTGCATCGGTGCCGGAAGTTCCCGCAGAGCGTTACACTTCGAAAACCTTTATAGGCCGCTCATCTTTGGATGAGCAACCGTTCTTTCCTGTAGGCAACTGCCGATACATGCCAGCTCAGTCCAGTAGATATTTTTGGATGAAAAGCACCTGTGAATAAAACTGGAAGTCACTGTTTTTCTTCTTGGCGAAGCCGTGGCCTTCGTCATTTGCCATCAAGAACCAGACCGGCGTGCCGTGTTTGCGCACCGCGGCCACCATCTGAGTCGATTCACTGGCCGGCACGCGCGGATCGTTTTTACCCTGGACGACAAAAAGCGGTCTGGTGATTTTGTCGACATTATTGCTCGGTGCGATTCTGTTCAAAAATTCGCGCATGCTCGGATCGCGTTCGTCTCCGTATTCGACACGGCGCAGATCGCGCCTGTAGCCCTGAGTATTTTCGAGGAAAGTAACGAGGTTGGATGGGCCAACGACGTCGATAGCGCAGCGGATTTTATCGGCATAATAAGTGCTGACGGCCAGGGTCATATGGCCGCCGTAGCTGCCGCCCATGACCATGACGCGACTGGCGTCGAGGTCGGGCCTGCCTTTGATGTAATCGAAAAGCGCACCGATGTCTTTGTACGAATCTTCGCGCAATTTACCGTTGTCCAGCTTCAAATATGTTTTGCCGTATCCTTGCGAGCCGCGGATATTTGGATAAAGTATGGCTACCCCGAGTTCATTGATCAGATAATTGTTTTTACCGAGGAAGCCCGGCCGAGATTGGCCCTCCGGGCCGCCATGGATATTGATGATCACTGGGCGTTTGCCTGTAAATTTGGCCGGTGGCTTGTAGAGGAAGCCCGATATTTCTTTGTCGTCGAATGATTTCCAGTGCACCAGTTCCGGTTCGGCCAGCGTCGATGTATCGATGCCGCCGGTTTCGCTTTCGGTCCAGCGATCGACTTTATTGGTGGCAAGATCGAGGGAGTAAACATCGCCTGGCGATCGAGCGGAATTCACCGAAAAGCCGAGCTCATGGTTGTTGCGGTGCCAGTCTATACCAAATACTTGACCGGGCGGCATATCTTTCGGGAGTGCTATCTCGGTATTGCCGGCAGTGTCACGTACGTGCAGTATTGATTTACCGTCCTCATTTGTGGTAAAGGCAATGTATTTGCCGTCCAGGCTCAGTGCGATGTCGTCCACATCCCAGTTGATATCGGGGGTGAGGCATTTAATCGCGCCGCTGTTCAGGTCCATGTAGGAGAGGCGAGTAAATTCTGAATCTCTGTCAGTCTTTAAATAGAGGCCTTTGCCGTCTTTGCTATAGACGCCGCTTGCATAAACCACATCTTCTTTTGTATCGGGCGGTGTCAGCTGTTTCTTTTCGCCGCTGGCCACATCTATTGTCCAGAGGGCGCATTTGTTGATTGATGTTTCTTCCTGGACCAGCAAGGTCTTTTTGTCTTGAGTCCAATCCAGGGGCTCCCAGCCGCCGCCTTTCAGCGTTGCAATTAGATGGTCCGACTTTTGGTCGGCTGGATTGATCACATAAATATCGACATCACTACCATTGCGACGCGTCGAGCCGTAAGCAAAAATGCTGCCGTCATCGGACCAGGTGCCGCTGGTATTGCGCGATTTACCGTCGGTCAAAAGGGAGATGTTTTTATTGCTCAGGTCATAGCGATATTTTTGGAAAAATTCATCGCCGCCTTTATCCATGGTAAAGACGAAATATTTACCTTCGTTGGGTTGGTAAGAGCCGTGTATAGCACTGTCTTTAAAAAATGTCAGCTGCGAGCGCATGCCTCCGGGCATTTTTACCAGGTGTACTTGCTGCGTATCGGCAAAGCGCGTATTGATCAGCATCTCGCGTTTGCTCGGGTGCCAGCTCGTCAGTGAGGCCGAGCGTGAATTTGTGTAGCTATCGACTGTCTCGACCAACGTTTGCGGTATGGCCGGCACGCCTTCGACGACCAGATTGTCGGCGGGGGCTAAAACTGCAGAGGCTGCAGTATCTTTTATCGTTGTCGCTTTCCCGGCTGCATCTTTTACGACCGTCTCTTCAGCCAGGCCGGTGCTAATAAAACCATTGCTAAAGCCCACCGCCAGGCTGAGAGCGATCGCGGAAAACCCGGTGAAATAGCGGTTTTGTGACACTGTGCATTCTCCAATTAGTTTTTCGAGACAATTTTACCTTGCGGGAAGAAATCATGATAACTTAGTCGCTCCCATCGTGAGGAATGAGATAATGACGACGCAAATGGCACCTGACGCAGAATCACTGGACGGCCTCAGTCACAAGCTGCTCGACGCCCTCGATGCACTTTTCGGGCAGCATCCCGGATTTCGCCCCGCTCATGCCAAGGGCACGATGTGCACAGGTACTTTTGTACCGGCGGAAAAGGTTGCGGAGCTGACTTGCGCGCCCCATGTTCAGCGTGCTTCTGTGCCGGTTCTGGTGCGTTTTTCCAATTTTGCCGGTGTGCCGACAGTTGCCGACAATGATCCGGCCTCGGCCAGCCCGCGCGGCTTTGCTGTCCGCTTCTACCTCGCCGAACACGAGCATACCGACATCATCGGTCATTCGGAAAATGGTTTCCCGACACGCACCGGTGAGGAATTCCTGGAATTTGCCCGGGCCCTGGCGACGAGCAAGCCCGACACCCCCAAGCCCACGCCAATTGAACAATTTCTTGCGGCGCATCCTAAGACTAAGCATTTTGTAGAAGATCCCAAGCCGATTCCGACTAGTTTTGCTCATGAATCATTCTTTGGCGTTTCAGCGATGAAATTTATCAACAAAGACGGCGTCGAGCGCTTTGGGCGATTCCAGATTTTGCCGGTGGCCGGCAATGAGTATCTCAAGGAAGATCAGCTGAAGGACAAGGACGCCAATTTCTTGTTCGACGAATTGCCGGCTCGTCTGGCAAAAGAGTCTGTCAAGATGCGCATCGTCGTGCAGATGGCTGGCCCTGGCGATAAGACCGACGATGCCACGGAAGTCTGGCCTGCCGACCGCGAAATCATCGAATTTGGCTTGCTCATCTTGACCGAAGCGGTAGACGGCAACGAACCCGAGCATCGCAAAGTGATCTTTGATCCGATCCCTCGCGTGGCGGGCATCGAGCCCTCCGCAGATCCGCTATTTGAGCTGCGTGCAGCGCTTTATTTGATGAGCGGTCGCCGACGCAGAAATGCAAATCCAGAGGCGAAGCACTGATTGCAGCTTCTCGGCATTCACTTAAGCAAGGGGACGACATGATTGGCCAGAAATGGCAATGTCACCGAGCCCTGATGATCTCCAAAATTTAGAGTGGCGACCATCGATGGTCGCCACTTTATTTGGCTGAATTTTTCATATAAGTTTGCCGCTTCACTGTCTATCGCCTGTGGAGCCGCAAAGCCAATCATACCCGCGCTTTTACTGTAAGCACCATCAGCGGTGCCAAATAAGGTCGTGCCCAGGCCGAGGATAAAGGCGTCGTTGGGTGACCAGAAAGAGACCAGTTTTTCTTTGACGGCGCGCAGGGCTGGTTGCAGCTTGTATTGTGGCGAGACGGCCGGCGCAAGCAGGATGACTTTCTGTACGGAATCTGCCGGTACGAGGCTCAGTGCTTTGAGGGCGATGGCGCAACCGGCACTCTTGGCCACGATGTAGACATTGACGCCGCTGGCGTAGAGATTTTCGATACGCATGGCCAGCTCGCGTGCCTTGTCTTCCATGCGCCTGCTGTCCTGGAGATCGAGTAGCCACTGGCCAAAACCATGGCTCCAGTAGATTTGTTCGATACGCTGGGGCAAGCCGCAAAGTTTGAAGGCCATTGCCATAGCTGTTGTGGAGATGTTGAATCCCCCGACGCCATCTATGGTAAAAATAACTCCAGCGGCCAAAGCTCTGCTCTCTTTTTCGTTAATGGTATGGCGTACGTTCGCTTTGGTCACATTTTACAATGGTCTGCCCAATCGCGCTCGCGACGCCTCTCAGCCCGGGTCCGGGCATTTGAATTTATTCTGCACGATTAAACAAGCTCTGTCAGGGGTAATGTACGGACATGGTTGTATATGTTTTACTTCTAGCACTGAGCCTATGCACGGTGGCATCGGCATCCGCGCAGGCGCCCGGGGTCAAATCTCAGGCGGCGTCGCCCGGCCCTTTTGACGGCTTGATCGTCAAGCAATGGTGCGGCAACCTGAGCAAGTATATATCTCAAATAACGCCGAGCGGTGTACGTATCGACAGCGTTAAACACGAGTATTACTTGATCTCTCACGCCCCGGATTGGAAGGTTTACGTGGTCAACAATGAGCGAAAACAGGTATCGATTGTTAGCCACTACGACTGGTGCACAAAATATCAGTTGCATCAGCTCACCTGGGTCGCCACTCTGCGCAGGCCGATGCGGACTGCGTGTACCCTTGTCGACGGTCACAAGCAGATTACTTATTTCTTTGGTCAGACCGAGCATACGACTAATGTTGTAGCAACGCGCAGCGGTCTTCGTGACGAGGATCGGGAAAGTGGTCCTAATCACGCTGAGGTTGTTGCTCTCGATTATCCAGGCGCGCAGATGACCGGGCCGATCATGATGCGCCTGAGGGGTCTACCGCCCCTACCCGGCATTCTTCTGACGGCGCGCCGTTATTATGGTGATCCGAGGAAAAGAAATTTCAACGGAGCCATCGACACGAGTGAGACTCTTTTCAATCAAAAAATTCCCAATTCTATTTTTGTACTGCCCAGAGACTATAAAATCGTGCCCTTCAGCGCCCTGATGGTAGAAACTGAAAACCTAAAAAATAACACAACAGACTTGATCAATGATCTTATGCTTGATCGTAAATAAGATTATCGATAATCGTCGTTTCATTAGTTTCTGATCTGTTCCGAAAATTAAATGTCTCTCTTCACCCTATCCACACCCTCAAGGTGGATAACTGAATCACGAAGTTGGCCGTGAGGTGTAACGCGGGTATGGAAGAAGCGACAACACTGGAAATGAGAAAGGGTCGGCGCACGCAAATATTGGGCGCGCCACAGGAGAATTTTGCCGACATTATCGACCTCGTTCGCAGCGCCTGGCGAGCAAACGCTCCCCTTTGCGTGATGATTTTGTTCAGCCTCTTTACCCTTGGCCTCTCGCTCAGCGGTATGGCTTTCGACCATCGCCAGATTAACGGCGAGCTGGCCTGGATAAAGCCGTTTAAATTTAGTCTGTCGATTGCGTCCTACGGAGCCAGCCTGCTTGTTTTACAACGCTTTTTGACGAGCGGTAAGAGATTCTTTCATCTGACGACGGTAGCGGCCCTGGCCGGGGCTATACTCGAATTGATGGCGATCATCACCCAGGTCCTTCGCGGTACGACGAGCCACTTCAATGCCGCTACCCCGATTGACGCAGCGCTCTGGTTCATGGTCAAAATCTCGATCATGCCCGTTTCTCTGGCCGTGATTGTCCTTTTCGTCCTGCTCATGCGCCAGCAGGGCTTGCCGCGTATTATCGGCCTGTCTTTGCGCCTCGGTACCTTTTTGACGATTGTCGGGCTGATTCCGGCAATGATCATGATTTTGCCCGAGCCTGCGCAGCAATACATTACCGCCCTGGAAGTCAATGGTCACACGATCGGCTTTACGACCGGCGGTCCCGGTCTGCCCTTCCTGGGCTGGAGCACTATTGCCGGAGACCTGCGCGCCGCTCATTTCATCGGCTTGCACGCACTGCAGGTGGTGCCGGTTGTTGGCTGGCTTGTCAGTCGCCATCTCAGTACGCTTGCCCTCAAGCGTCAGATGCAGCTGATCTGGAATGTCAGCCTGTTCTATTTCGCCTGGATAATGCTTCTCACCTGGCAGGCGCTGCGTGCCGAATCTATCGCCCATCCCAGCGCAAGCACGATCATCGCTTATGCAGTCTTGATAACGGTCAGTCTGATCAGCGCTTTTTTAACTTTGTTACCACGCCTGGCAGGCGATCGAGAAATGGCCTGAGCTTGAAGCCAGAATATTTCGCCTGAATACTGAGCCCGAATACCTTGTCTGATTACCTTGCTTGAATACGACGGTTAAGTGCTTGCTCTGAGTACGTAGTATCATTATCCGGTAACCGTCCAGCGCACGCAGTCCCTGCTGAGTACATAAATGGCTGACGCACATATCGACCGAGACTTATCGCAACTGACAGCGGATGACTTGCAAGCACTGCGTGCCGCGGCTGACAGCGGCGATGTAATGTCGATGCGCCTGGTTGCTGTTTGTTATGAACACGGTTATGGTGTCACGCAAAATGTGCGCAATGCCGCCAAATATTTCCGCCTGGCCGCTGAAGGCGGAGAAAGGGAGGCGATGGCGGCTATGGCCAGATTGTCTTTCCTGGGCAAAGGTGTTGTGCAAGATTCTGAAGATGCGGCCGATTGGGTGAAAAAAGCGGCGGCAGCCGGCCATGCCGACTCGCAATTTAATCTGGGCGAGATGTACGCTTTTGGTCGGGTCGTCAATGCGGACGCATCCCTTGCCGCGCAATGGTATGAAAAAGCGGCGGCCCAGGGGCATGGGCTCGCGCTGGAAAAACTCGCCGACGAGAAATTCGATGTTTAGTAAGGGACGCACCAGGTAGGAGAGGATATGGCTGGCAGCAAAATCGATATCAAAACCAGTACTGGCACTGGCATGACCGGCTACTTGGCCCTGCCTGAGGCGCCGCGCGGCCCGGGGCTTTTGCTCGTGCAAGAAATTTTTGGTGTCAATTCGCACATCCGAGACGTCGCCGATTTATATGCCGCCGCCGGTTTTGTCGTCCTCGCTCCTGATGCCTTCTGGCGACAGCAGCCTGGTGTCGAGCTCGGTTATACCCCTGAAGATGTGCAAAAAGGCATGGCGCTGGCTAAACAGCTCGATCAGGCTCAGGTTTTGCAGGATATGCAATCTGCTCTTGCTACCTTGCGCGGTCTGCCGCAGTGCGGCGGTAAAGTCGGCGTTGTCGGCTATTGCTTCGGCGGTACGATGGCTTATCGCCTCGCTACAAGTGACGCTGTCGATGTGGCCGTCGGCTACTACGGCGGTGGTATCGAGGCCTCGCTCGATTCGGCTAAAAATCTGCATTGCCCGTTCATGCTGCATTTTGGTGAGAAAGACGCGCACATCACCAGAGCCTCTGTGGAAAAAATCAAAGACGCATTGAAAGACAAAGGTCATGTCGAAATTTTCGTCTACAAAGATGCCGACCATGGCTTCAACTGCGATCAGCGCGCTTCCTACAATCGTTTCTCGGCGATGCTCGCTTATGGCCGCAGCTATCGCTTTTTGAAGAATGCGCTGACTTAAATGTTCCGTAGCCTGGGAGTGTTCTAAAGGGTTTGTTTAAAGTCCATGCACTTTGATCACGCCTGACTTTGAGTAAGAGATGATGGCTTTGTCGGCTGTGAGCAGAATGAGATTGTATTTTTGAGCCGTCGCCACTATCATCCGGTCGGCAGGATCGCCGTGAAAAACTCCCGGTAAAAAACTACTCTGAACCGCCACCTGTGCGTCAACATTCAAAACCTGCAAGTTGAAGTTGGCTGTCAATTCGTTAAACCACATCATTGGTGATTGGGGCAGTACCAGACGGCCTTTGTTGACGAGCATACCGATTTCCCAGGCGGAAATGGCAGAGATAAACAGGCTTTTGGCTTCGTGCGCCGATTGCAGTGCCGGCAGTGATTTTCTGATTTTGGGATTTCCCTGAGCAAGCCAAATTGCGGCATGAGTATCAAATAAAATCGCCTCCGCTTTTTCCTGGGCGGCCTTATTCGTCACTTTCGGCATGCCATTCTTCCCCTGTGGAATCGACAATATCGCCGACTATTTTCATTCCATCTTTCATGCATCCGACCGGGAGCTGTCCGGTAGCTGCGTAGGGGATGACGGTGGCCACAGGTTTCCCGTGTTTGGTTATGGTAATTGGCTTGCGTGTTTCGGAAACTTCGTCCAGGAGCTTCAAGCACTTGGCTTTGAATTCACCGGCACCCATAATTTTGTTTTCGTCCATGTTGCGGCCACTCCAAGCCAAAGTATGACTATAGTCACATGACATAGTCATATCCTAGTCTCTTCCTGCTGTTTCCGTCAATTTTTGGCGTGAATGCCGTCGTCCGACTTACTTTGTCACCGCAATATGGCCAAGAGTCGCTTTCACCGCTTGCAAATATTTGGCAGCATCGAGGTAAAGCTGCGCCCCCGGCTTACCTGCGGAAACGGCGATTTTTTCCAGGTGGCCGGCACTGGCGTCGACGAAAACGGGATAGGGTTTTTTGACGGCAAGGGCGGTGACGCCGCCGCGGATGTAACCGGTCAAAGGCAGGACGTCTTTGACTGCCACCATTTCCACTTTTTTATTGCCGGAAAGCTGGGCCAGGGCTTTTTGATCCAGTTGTTTATTGCCCGGTATGACGGCCATACAGACACCTTTGTCACCTTTGACGACCAGGGTTTTGAAGACTATGTCGGCCGGCAGGCCGATGCAATCGGCTACGGCTTCGGCGCTAAATTCTTCTTCTTTGAGAGCGTAGGTCCTGATTTCATAGGTGATGCCCAGTTCATCGAGGGCACGCGCTGCATTGGTTTTCATGGCTCTCCGCATTGATCCTGGTCATTGATCTTAATCGGCCCGGAAGGGGCTTTTGGGAGCCTGATTTTAGCAACTTTTGGAGGTCAATTCCGACCTCGCCAGAAAATGTAAGCTGGCGGAGCCTGCCCTATTTCTGTAATCGAGCAGCGCCGATGCATACTCGGACGGATCATTTCCGGCGCTTTCCTCCAGCCGCCCAGATTACAGGCGACTGCGAGCAAAGTGAGCGCCCCTGCCGATCTTCTCAATTTTGTCCGGGCGCTGATTTTTTTGTCGACCCAGGCTCGAACAAGTAGGAAAGTGCCAAGAGCGAAGGAGAGAAAGAAGGTGAAAACCATAGCAATGGCCATTACCGGAGAGAGGCTCAATAAAATATCTCCGCAAACAATGAGCCACATCGATTGCTGGCGAAAAGCCAGGCGATGGTGCCAGGAATGGCCATTGCCATCAAAATGAAGAGAGCGCCGATAGAGAGGCCGCGCACCACTCTCATCGTCGTTTTATCTTTCATCCGAAGCGTTTTCATTATGTAAAAGATGCCAAGGCCGATGCCACCGATTTCGACGGCGTTTGTTACGAAATTGAGCGCGGCTTCAAGAATTGCCAGGTTGTTCACCTGCACGGTGCCGGCGGTGTTGACACCCTGTATTACCTGCGTCTGCTGCGGTATCTGTGCTAGAGGTGCTGCTTGCAAGGGTGGATTTTGCAGCGGTGCGGGCAGGGCAATCGCCCGGCCGGCACTCGCCACTGTGATGGTAAATGCGGTCAGGAGTGTTTTTAGTTGTCCTTTCATAATATTAGCCTCGAGCGAACGGAGGGATCTTTGAGTTTCCAGATGCAGGCGTCTGCAGCAAAATGATGAAGATTCACAGCAAGGAAGATGAGCGCTGAGCAGAGTGTTAGTGAAAGCCCGCAGGCTGCCAGGGCAAAGGGTAAAGCGGCAAAAATAAGCAGCCCGACAAGAAAGCATTCGACAAAATGGCCGCCGAGAAATTCCATGTTTTTGAGCATGCGGTCGCTTTCATCAGGCACTGCCACTGCGTCCTGCTTCTGTTTGGTCTCTCGTTTGAGTTTGTAAGCGAAGACCACGCACATGTATTGACTGGCGTGAAAAAAGGCGGGGATAAAGAGCCAGACGACTTCGCTGGTGGAGCGGTTGATTGAGAGGGCGAGAGTGCCGGTCATTAGAGTCGCCACCGCCGGCAGTGGTATGTGTCTGATCCCTTTGGCGTGTTTGATAGCCAGGTCAATAGCAAATAAGATGACAGTCAAAATAACCATGGTCTGCAGCATGTTGATCAGTTGCGGCGGCAAAAATCCCATTGGCGGCATATCAATCCCGAGGAAGTGTTCGCGTTGCCAGGCCGTCGTAAACTGTTGGGCGACCGACAGGGTAACGGCGCTATAGATCAGTGCCTTCATGCCGTTTTTGTCGGCGCGCGACATGTTGAAGCCGTCCCGGGCGCAATAGATCATGGCGATGCCAAAGCTCTGCGCCATGATGTGGTGAGTAATGAAGATCAAATAGAGAACAGCCATGATCTTGGCGATCACAGGCACGTAGAGCGCTCCGATAAAGCAGGCCGCCAAAATCAAAGGCAGCACATAGGCGACGAAGGCAAAGCGCTTGCGATTATTTGCTTCGCCGTAGAGGCGAAAAATCGTCGCCGCCGAATGCGGCTCAGAAAATAAATAAGTGCCGAGTACGCCCAGCAGTATGACCGGTGTGCTCGACTGGACCAGGCTGTTGGCCGGGATTTGGGTCGAGAGGGCGATGGCTGAGAGGGCCAGGGCCAGACCACCGCAGACAAAAGTGTAGTCGAAAAATGGATTGACCAGATAGACTGACTTATTATGAGCGCGCTCGGCGGCGCGCGATCGTATAATCGCGGATGTCATCGTATAACTCTCGACAGTGGGGTTATAAAAGACCGTGGCAGTGCTAAGCCGCGAAACCGCAGGCGGTGCACATCAGAGCTCATAGTCGCCCTGGGACGCCGCCGTTAGATCGGGTTTAGCGATACTAACAGCGGCCCTGCGGGCTGTCAAGGAGTTGCGTGAAGAGTTCAGGGTTTTCCCTGATCAGCTGACTTTATGAGCATGGCGGGCCAGGCAGGCATGATGGAGGTCCGGATAAAGACTCATCAATTTGCACGATCCTTTGAGCGAAACTGAATCGGCTATGACATAGCCATTTTCGTCGCTGACAAATACCGCGGCATAATCGTCCACTACCGTCACCAGCAATTTCTTGTTTGGCTCGAGTACTGTACGCACACGTTTTTGAGCTTCTATGCGGTGCACACTGTTATCGGCCAGGCGGAAAAATTGCGGTGGTGCGGCGGATGAGTATTCCACGGTCGACTCGATAAGCTGCCCGTCCTGATCAAAGCTTTCTACTGCATTGAAGCCGCAGTAGAAGGGCAAGCCGGCGAAGCGTCTCTTTTCGATGCGGCCGTTGTATTTAAATTCGCAGTGCTGATTTTCCTTTTTTGCTATTTTGCAGGAACGTTCGAGTGGTAAGGTTGCGGTGGCAAATGTTCCGCTTTCTCCGGGCAAAAAAGCGCCCAGGCCAAATGGTCTAACAGGGCTGTATGAGCCCCTTTCGTCGCGGTCGTAGAGAAAACGAGCGCTCTTTATTTTGTTGGCTTGTTTGTAGTCATCAAATGCTGAGCGATCGCCAAGCTGACCGCTTAGAGTCATGCTTGCGTTCATATGATTTCTCCCTTTCAGGCGAAATGAGTAATTTAAACGAGGTCTATTCGTGGTCTAGTAAAATGTGGATGATCCAGATAAAGCTCTGGCCATTTCTCGGTCAAGACTCTATTGTGCTTAATTTTGGGTGAATGTCAAGTGATATTTTATGATTGAACGCAAATTGGGCGGGGGCGACCTTTCAAGCACGGCTTTCACCTGGATCCGGGATGGAGTGCTGATCAATCGCATGCACATCAATCCGGTCGCATTTGCCTTTGCTTATTGTTTTGCCGATGCGCCTGCCGCTGATTGTGGCGATCGGTTGATCGACCTGATCAATTTTGGCTTCGCCCGCTCAGGCATCTCCTGCCGGGAAAAAATACAGGCATACCGGCGGGAGTTTGATGCAAAGCCGGCCTTCGCAGATGAGACTCTGGCGGCCGCCGTCGATTTTTACAATGATCTGGCTACCAGTATGGCGCGCTCTTGTAGTTTTTTCCCGGGAGTCGTCGAGCTTTTGGGCGAGATCAAAGCTCGCGGCGGCTCCAACTTCATCACCTCGGCCGTCGAGCAAGCTGTTCTCGATGCCTGGGAGGAAACGGCGCAAGGACAGCTAATCGCTGCGTCCTTGACGGCAATCCTGGGCAAGCAAGCCGGATTTTCGAAAGGGCGCGATCACTTCGCGCGTATTTCCGAAACCATCAACCGCGGTCAAATCATTGCTGTCGCCGATGCCCCGTCTGAAATTGCCACCGCTGCCGCCCTGGCCGGGCAATTCAATATAATGCCGGTCGGATTTGCTTTTGTCGTCGAGCGGAGCGCCGTCCTCGAGGCTCTGAGGCAGGCGATTTTTTTAACGGATAATAGTCTGCTCCTGGATAGCGCTCATCTCGATACGAGTGATACCGGCAAGCTAGGCGGCCGGCTCGATTTGCCCGGGGAGGCGGCAGTGATTGCGGCGCTAAAAGCACGTGGAGCTAGCTATGTAGTCTCGGGGGCGGCAGACAAAATCGTCGGCAACCTGGCCAGATTGCTCCTTGCGGAGTTGGCGATTGCCGACGATAAGGTTTGATTGAGCAATTGCCGATTGCAATTGCGGTTTGCAACGAATTGATTATTTGATTCCTGCGGCAGTTCGGGAAGCTAATCTTCCAGTTTGAAGCCGACTTTGATTGTTACCTGAAACTCGGCGACTTCACCATCTTTGATCAAGCCGCGCTCTTCGACTACCTGGAACCAATTCATGTGGCGCAGAGTCTTGGAAGCGCGTTTGACGCCCTGTTTCACTGCATCGGCGAAGCTCTCTTTTGATGTGCCGACGATTTCAGTCATTTTGTAGGTAGCGGACATAGTTTCTCCTGAGACCGATTTCGGTCAAGTAAACATTGACAGACTGTCATTTAATGCCTTTGGCAACTAACATCCGAGACTATTTAATCTCGGCGTGACAATAGGTTACTTGTTTACGGGAAACGTGCCGCCCACGGAGATGCTAAGCCCTAGGAGCCTGTCCCATAATTCAAAATTGAAATTGGCGGCAGAAAATGGGACGTGTTTTTGCCGGCAGTCTGCACCGAGCCGGCATTTCGGTTTTTCAAGAGGCATTGGTAGGCGCTCCAAATCGGAGCCTTTAAGAAAATAGGCACT
>JAGXAB010000098.1 GCA_018971775.1 Cyanobacteria bacterium REEB67
CGTATTCGCTGGGTTGATTGCCACTGTGACCATCGCCCATTGGCGCTTCAAGCTGAACGCAGTTCTGGCATTCTGGCTTGCATATATTCTAACGCGCCCCCTGGGTGCCTCAATTGGTGACCTGCTCTCACAACCACGGGATATCGGCGGACTGGCGCTTGGTACGGTTGGCACAAGCGCAATCTTCCTTACTGCAATCTTGGTCACCGTCACTTATCTCA
This sequence comes from Cyanobacteria bacterium REEB67, assembly GCA_018971775.1. Lineage (GTDB taxonomy): Bacteria > Cyanobacteriota > Vampirovibrionia > Obscuribacterales > Obscuribacteraceae > REEB67. The sequence continues at coordinate 222 of JAGXAB010000098.1, forward strand.
CGATAACCAAAAAGGATGAGATTGCGCCGGAGGCTGTGACCTAACTTGTTGCGGAGTCAACTCCGTACTTTGCCATGAATCAAACTGACAGAAAAGAGTTTGTCAAAGCTCCTGCAGAAAAAGTCAGCCAAGTGCTGGTTAAGGTGCTGGCAGATTTTGGCTGGCAGCTCGTGAGCGGTGGAGATCTATCAATAACAGCGGAGTTATTAGTAAACGACCGGACGAAAGGCCACAATTGTTTTACCGCAATCATAACCTGCATTCCTATCAGCGAGGGAACCGAGCTGCTGCTGTCGATTTGCGGTTCGGGCAATTGGAGCACGGACTTTCTCGCCAGTTGGATAATGACTGAGCTTCGAAAGCACATGTCACCGGCAGTTTAGAAGCGTCTCATCGCTCGCCCCAATTACCAACAACAATACCTTTATATACACAATACCACACAATCATCCTTTCGGAGGATGAGCCGGGAGCGCAAAGGGCTATTATGGACATTAAGGTACATTTGATTGAAATACAAAAGAGGTTACGGCCATGAAAGAAATTTGCACACTCTGCAATTACATCCTTGAAGAAGAAAAGGGCTTTCCTGAAGCAGGAATTGCCCCTGGTACGAAATTTGAAAATCTGCCAGATGATTGGAAATGCCCTGATTGCGCCGCTTCCAAAGAATTTTTCCAGACTTGTTCTTGTGTTAGCCTGCCAATCTTTGAGGCGAGCAAGGTAAAAACCGTTCATAAATGCGCCTGAGGCGCGTTCTTAAATCCCGAGGAGCGATGGTCATGAAAGAAATAAAGCAGGAAGCAGTCGGGCTGCTCGTCGCAGCGCAACCGCTGCGAGCGGCGGTCTTTGACCGCTTCGGCATAGATTTTTGTTGCGGGGGCAAGCAGACTTTATTAGATGCTTGTGAAAAAGCTGGAATCGGAACAGAATCAGTCATCGCCGGCCTGGCCGAGAATGATGCCCGAGCTGCGATGCAGGATGCGCCGGACTCCTGGCTAAATGCTTCGCTTACCGAACTGACGAAACATATTGAACAAACTCATCACGCTTATCTAAAGGTAGAGCTGCCGCGCCTTCAAGCGTTAGCAGAAAAAGTGGCTCGCGTCCACGGTGCTAAGGATTCTCGTTTGATTGAAGTTGCAGCGGTATTTTCGGCAATGAAGGAAGAAATCGAGCAGCATACGGCAAAAGAAGACAACATTCTCTTTCCTTATATGCGTCAGCTCGATCAGGGCAAAGGCATACCCAGGGCACCATTTGGCACTGTAGCGAATCCAGTTCGGTGCATGGAGTCTGAACACAATGACGCAGGCCAAGCCCTAATCAATTTAAGAGTTTTGACCGATCAGTACAAAGCTCCGGAAAGCGCGTGTAGCAGTTGGTTGGCTCTATTGGCCGGCTTAGCTCATCTTGATCAAGATCTGAGGACCCATATTCACAAAGAAAATTCGATTCTCTTTCCCAGAGCAATCGAGACTGAAGCAAATATTACTGACGCTGAGGACAAAGGAGTCTAACTATGACGATGGATATAGTGCTATTGCGAAAAAGCTTCGAACGCGCAAAAGCAGAGAATGGCGGTACAACTGCATTAGGACTAGCTTTCTACAAACGACTGTTTGAGAAATATCCATCAGTGAAACCTCTTTTTCATACACCGCCGGAAGACCAGCACAAAAAACTAATGGCGTCCTTGGGCGCTATCGTTGCTGGCGTCGAACAGCCGGACAGGCTTTTGCCATATCTGCATGCTATGGGTGTACGTCATTTAAAATACAAAACCGAAAATGCTCATTACGCTGCCGTCGGTGAGAATTTAATGGCCGTTCTAGCAGATCACCTGAGCAAAGAAGGAGAGTGGACAACGCCTATGGCCGAAACTTGGGAGGCAGCTATTGGTGTTGTTGCTAAAACAATGATCGAAGCTTCCGACAATCCAGATGCATTCAAAGAAGAACTTGCCACATTTGGCTACCAGGCTGATGGATTTAAGAAAAACGACGCCGAACCCTGGCGTCAACTGGAGGTTGCGGCCCCCAAATGACAACCCGACTAGTTCAACAGTAACGATCTGAACCTGCTAGCATGGCACCTCAGCCTACTGGCAGCCATTCGCGAGGTATTTTATGTCCTGGAGATGGAAACTGTCAGTACTATTTGTGCTGATAGCAGGATTTTCGACCCTGATTTTTATGGGTCACGAAACAACAAATCAGGCCCCGCCAATACCCGACCGCGTGGTCGACGCAAACGGCGCTCTGCTTTTCACAGGCACTGACATACTCGCCGGCCAGGCCGTATTTCAAAAGTATGGCTTGATGGATGTAGGCTCGTTCTTTGGACATGGCGCATATAACGGGCCTGACTTTTCGGCCGATTATCTCCACAGGGAAGGTGAGATCGCCCTCAATCAGATGTCCGAGAAGCGCTTCAACAAACCTTATGCTCAACTGGAAGGCGGAGACAAAGGCAATCTGGAAAGTACATTAGCCAGAGAATTCAAAGTCAATCGCTATGATCCGCAGACTAGAACTCTCACCTGGCTCGATGGCCAAACGGAAGCATATCGACAACTCGCGCCCTATTACGATACCGAATTTGGTGTGGGCAGGAAACTTCCGCTTCCCACAGACTATATTCACGACCCTCAAGAACGCCTTCAGCTCAGCCGTTTCTTTGCCTGGGGCGCCTGGGTCTGCAATACCAATCGTCCAGGAAAAGACTACACCTATACCAATAACTGGCCGCCGGACAAATCCGTAGGCAACGGACCGAATTGGCAAATCTTCTTCTGGAGTGCGATGAGCTTGATAATGCTTATTGGCGGAATCGGATTGACTCAATTTCTACTTAGCGCTTTTCCTGGACTGGGCTGGCTTCCAGATGGGAAAGGCATGACGGATAACGTCAAATCTTATCAACCATACCGCTCTCAGACGTCACTGTATCCATATTTTGTTGTGGTGGCGCTGCTCTTTCTTTTTCAAACCATTTTTGGCGTAGTAACGGCTCATTACATTGTCGAGCAAGGGTTCTATGGCTTCGACATCCGTAGCATTTTCCCTTACAGCATCACCCGCAGTTGGCATTTGCAACTTTCAATATTCTGGATTGCCACAGCGTGGCTGGCTGCAGGAATGTTTATGGCGCCGATGTTGTCGAAGCACGAACCAAAAGGGCAACACTGGTTAGTCAAAGTTTTGTTCGTAGCAATCCTCATAGTTGCCGTTGGCAGCATCGGTGGAGAATGGCTTGGTGTCAAAAATATGCTTGGCGATCTCTGGTTCTGGTTTGGTCATCAGGGCTGGGAATATCTTGAATTAGGAAGGTTCTGGCAAGCTCTTTTGACTATCGGCATGGTGCTCTGGGCCTTCATCGTTTTTCGCAGCATCAGCCCGCTGCTGAAAGGAAAAGACCACGGAAGCTTGCCTTACATGCTGCTTTACGGAGTAATGGCTATTCCATTATTTTTCAGCTTCGGCATGATGTACAACCCAGCTACAAACTTCGCAATCGCCGATTTCTGGCGCTGGTGGGTGGTGCATCTCTGGGTAGAAGGAATTTTTGAGCTCTACACGACGATCATCGTCGCCTACTTCTTTTGCAGTCTTGGCATGGTGTCTGAGAAATCAGCGCTATCAGTAATCTACGTGGATATTATTTTATATCTAGGCAGCGGCATAGTCGGCATTGGCCATCACTATTACTGGACCGCGCAGCCTGCCATCAACATGGCTCTGGGCTCAATGATATCGGCGCTGGAAGTGGTACCACTAACACTTTTGACGATGGAAGCCTGGAAATTCGTCGATCTCGCCAAAGTGGAAGGATCAATCAAGAATTTTTCACACTACTGGGCGATGATGTTTTTAATAGCTGTAGGCTTCTGGAATTTTCTCGGTGCCGGTGTCTTTGGCTTCCTCGTAAACACGCCCATAGTCAGCTATTACGAGCACGCCACTTATCTCACTTCTAATCATGGACATGCGGCACTAATGGGTGTGTACGGCATGCTGGCAGTAGCGGCGATTCTATTTTGCACCCGTTATCTGATGACGGCAGAGGCATGGAGCAATAAACTAGCGGCACTTTCTTTCTGGGGCTTGAACATCGGGCTTCTGCTGATGATTGTGCTGAACATTTTTCCAGCCGGCATCATTCAAATGATCGCCAGTTACAAGGAGGGATTCTGGTTCGCTCGCAGTCCGGAGTTCATGCATTCGCATCTTTTTCAGATGTTCACCTGGGCTCGAATTGCTGGAGACATAACATTTGTGGTTATAGGCGTCCTGCCGCTCGTCATTTTAGTTGTGCGTGGAATGTTCCACCTCAGACCGGCCGTTTCACCGCCCGAACCAGTCAGTAAATAGTAAAGCCACTTTTTTTGAAGTCTCCCGACGGCATTGTCGCTGCCGGCTGCGCGCCCCCTTCGTCGACAACGATAAGCAGACGCATACAACCGTGCGAAGCGATGGCATCACCGCGCACTTTTCCGCCGCCCGGTCGACTGAGACTGAAATTACCGCAGGCACTGTGCCGTTCGCCCCAGGCGGCAAAAGGAATACCGCAGCGCCATTCGAAGGCATCATTAGTGGTCCAGATCCGACCCGGACTGACATACAAAAATCCCGGCAAAATCGAATCGGCCCCATAATCGCCAAACAAGCGCAATGGCCCACCGGCCGTTACTTCGACGACATTGGTCGAGCCGCATTTCAAGATCTCGGGCGGTATGGGTATCACCCACCAGCGCCTCAGGTCAGCGCTTGATCGCCCCATCAAGGCAACTACTTGCTCGGCGAAGGAAAAATGTTCACGTCGCTCCGCATAGAGATCGAAGAGATTGACGGCGACATCAAGAGCCTGACCGTTCAAAGTCACCCGGGCACGCTCCATCTGCCTGGCCGCATCAATCAATAAAAAGGCCCGGCGGCCGGCCCTTCCGCCAAGCGAAATTTCAGAACGAGCCAGATCTCCCGCTTCAAGTTTGGCTTCCCATTCGGCGCGGGGAGCATTGTAAAAAGCCTCCGCCATTTGCACGGCAAGAAAAAGTAGAGAAAGCAAGGCAAAAGTAATTTGCAATTTCCTGGCCGACAGAGAAGGCAAAATCCTCAAAACGTGAGACTGCAGCAGCCGCAATATGAAGACCACCAGAAGCGTGCTACAGAGCGCGATAAAAGACAGCGCCAGAAGAGGAGAGCTATTGCGCATCAGTAAGGCTGGAGCAGTCGTATTGCTGGCAACGACTATTACTGCGAGCAAGACAAGCGACCTGACCCGACCACGGGCTGGCATCCGGTGCAAGAAATAAGAAGCAAACAGATACAGCAGCGGATAGGCCGAGAAGGCATAGCGAGGAATTGTTTCGAAGAGAAGAAAAATGCCGTGACCGATCGATAAGAGCAAGGCGTACCAGATTAGCGGGGGCGCACCGCCGGCGACGGCGAGACAGATACCGGCCAGAGCAAGCACCAGAATGTATTGATGCAGGATTTGCATAATCTTGGGCGAGACGAAGAGCGCCGCGCGCCGGAAGTCATTCCAGGGAAGAGAACAGAGGCGAGGAATTTTGCGTAACAGCAAAGAAGATGATTGCAGAGGTCGAGAGACAATTAGTTTTGCCACCGCTAGCGGTGCCGAACCGCTGGCCTCATAAACTCTGGCAAGTGGTTCGGCCACAGGCGCTACGGGCAAAGTGGAAAAGCCGTCATTGTCAAAATTCCAGCCGACAAACAAATTGAGAATTGGAGCGCGCTGAGGCAGAATTGTGGCCTGGCCGGTCAAATTTGCAGTGAGCGCAGCCCAGCTCAGGATTAACGTGCTAATCCCAAGCAGACAGAAAAAAGCGAGCGCTGCGCCTGAGGGCGCTTTGGCCCTTGCCTGACGAGTGCCGACAAAAACAGAAATCAGGGCGAGGGCAATGACCGGCAACAAACCAGTTTTGACGAAGGCGAGTAGAACAGCGGCCAGACCACAAACGTATGCAGTAAGACCGGGCCTGAAGCCGATCTTGAGAGCGCCCTGCAAATAATCGTGCAGGCTGATCAAGAGATACAAGAAGACAAGCACCAGTAAAGCGGCCAGACTTTCGGTCAAAAATCGCTGACTGGCCAGCACAGCAACTGGACTGAAAGCCCAGATTAGAGCCGTGCCCAAAGGCCATTTCAAATCGCCAAAGCCAGCCTTCTCTATAGAACAATTAGAAGAAGAAGAAGAAGAAGAATCAACGTCGCCTGGCGACAGCAATCGAGCCGCCAGTGAAAAGAGCACCACAGCGGAAAAGCCATGAAAAATAGACTGTAGTGTCAGCAGAGAAAGAAAATCGCGCAGAGCGAATGCTTTGCCGATCGTGCAAAAAAGAAGCGCTGCTACGCCCGGCAAAAGCGGACCATCGAGATTAATCGACTGGGCGAGGGCACGCTTATCGATATCGGAGAGAGCTTGCCCGGCTAAGCAATGCGAGACGGCCGAGATGATTTGCTGAGCCGTGTCCAGATAGTGACCGGAGTCGAAAACAAGCATCAGGTTGGTTTCGCCACGCCAGACCGTCAACTGATACTGGAGGAAACAAGCGCAAAAAGCCGCTAAAAAGCAGCCGAGCATACAAACTATTCTGGTGCGTGTTTGACTGGCCAAGAGTGTCTCAATGAGCGCGGCAAGCCGATCTATTATAAACGGGACTGATCGCTGAAAAAGAGAAAAGGCTCTGCAATTACGCAGAGCCTTTTGCAAAAAAAAGTTCAAGTTGGCGGAAGCGGTCGACAGGTCGAAAGATTAGGCGCTAATTATTCAGCGCCGTCCATGGCGGCCCGTTCGGCTTCCACTCTTTCTTCGACGTATTTCACGACCTTGTCGAACTCCTCGTCAGAGTCGATGGTCTGGAAAACGAAGTCATTGCCGCGCTGGAAGAAGCGCATGATGACGAGGGTCTGGTCCTCATCATCGAGTTCGGTTTCGGCGCCTTCTTCAGCGATTTTCAAAAGCAGCGCATATTCCTTGTCTTCGAAGACAAAGTGATCAAGAAGCTCGCAGTCGTAGGAATGTCCGTCTTCACCTTCCAGGGTGATAACTGCGATATCGCCTTCTTGGGTGTTGGCTTCGTTCGTCATTTTTACCTCTTTAAGATCGAGCGCCTGCGAGTCCGACCAGTTTAGACAGTTGTTGCTCAGTGCCCAGAGCTATCAAAGCGTCGCCTTCTTGAAAGACAAGTTCGGGCGACGGATTGGATATCAGCTTACCATTTTGACTGACTGCCAGTATCATGGCACCGGAAGTCTGCTTAATGTTTGCATCTTTAAGGGTCAAACGAATCAAGGGCGAGCTTTTGAACAGGCTCATCTGCTCGATCCTCAGATCATGATCCGGCGTATGCATGACGAAGTCGAGAAACTCGGTGACGAGCGGATGGGTGACTGCAGCGGCCATGCGTTTGCCGCAAATCGTATAAGGCGAAATTACCATGTCGGCGCCGGCCCGGCGCATCTTGGCTTCCGATCCGGGATTGGCGGCTCGACAAACGATTTTCACGCCTTCGTTGAGACCTTTGGCGGACAGAGCGATAAAGGTGTTGGCACTATCATCGGGAAGCGCGCAAACAATGCCGCGAGCGCCCTCTATCTGTGCGGCGATCAGCGTTTCGTCGACAGTGGCGTCCCCTTCCACGACCATCAATCCTTCATCGGTACAGAGTTTGACCCGGGCCGGCTCCTGTTCGATGACGACGAAGTCCACCTTATTTTCCTTAAAGTGTTTAATCACTTCCTGACCGGTGCGGCCATAGCCGCAGACAACATAGTGCCCAGTCAGTTTGGCGATTTTGTTTTTCATGTGCCTTGCCCCGAGATTTAGTCTTAGAAAAATTTCCACCATGTCCGAAATGACATAAAGTACGACGCCGGCCCCGCTCAATATAAGAATGATGGTGTAGATTTTACCGGCTGCGTCCAGCGGGTGCGTTTCACCATAACCGACCGTGGTCAGGGTGATTACGGTCATGTAAAGAGAATCGAGGAAGTTCCACTTCTCGATCAGCATAAAACCGAGTGCTCCGAACAAAACAAAGCCCAGGAGCCTGGCCAGGTCTAAAATAAATCTCCTGGCAACCAAATCTTTCAAGGGGATCCCCGCTCTCAGCTTCCAATTCAAACCAGCTCAATTCGCTTCAATTCGCAAAATGCCATAAGCGACCATTAGGCGAACTATAAATAACGAAAACTATCATAAACGAGAGCGCCCTAAACGCCACTGTCAGTCTATCCTTAACAGGTAGACGTGGGACAGGTCTTCAAGAGCCTGGGTCAATAGCCCGGGGGCTACTTGATAAAGTCCCGAAAATCACTTGCCCTCACGCTTGTAAAAAAAGCCGAGGTGCGGGCCTGTACTTAGTGGAGAACAAATGAGCGCAGTACTAGAGAAAACCCAGGGTCGTGTGGTCCAAGTTATTGGACCAGTCGTAGACGTAGAGTTTCAAACCGGAAACCTACCAGAAATTTATAACGCTATCATCATCAGCGGACTCAATCCGGCTAATGAAGAAGTGAAAGTAGTCTGCGAAGTACAGCAGATGCTCGGCGACAACCGTGTCCGCTCCGTATCGATGAGCACCACCGATGGTATGACGCGCGGCATGATCGCTACCGATACCGGCAAACCGATCGCTGTGCCGGTCGGCAAAGGTACCCTCGGACGTATCGTAAACGTACTCGGCGAGCCGGTTGACGAATGCGGCCCCATCGAAGCTGACGATCACTGGGCGATCCACAGACCCTGCCCGGAACTGACCGACCTTCAAACCGACACTGTTATTTTCGAAACCGGTATCAAAGTCGTCGATCTCCTCGCTCCTTATGTAAAAGGCGGCAAGATCGGTCTCTTCGGCGGAGCCGGCGTAGGCAAGACCGTTATCATCATGGAATTGATCAACAATATCGCTACTCAGCACGGTGGATATTCTGTGTTCGGCGGCGTCGGCGAGCGCACCCGCGAAGGTAACGACCTCTATCACGAAATGAAAGATTCGGTCACTTCTACCGGTTGCGTACTCGATAAAGTAGCCCTGGTTTACGGTCAGATGAACGAGCCGCCGGGTGCACGTATGCGCGTTGCCCTTTCGGCTCTCACCGTTGCCGAATATTTCCGCGATGTGTCCAAACAAGACGTTCTACTCTTCGTCGACAACATCTTCCGCTTCACCCAGGCCGGTTCTGAAGTATCGGCACTGCTCGGCCGTATGCCTTCAGCCGTAGGTTATCAACCTACCCTGGCCAATGAAATGGGCCAACTGCAAGAGCGCATCACCTCCACTAAGAACGGCTCAATCACATCGGTACAGGCCGTATACGTACCTGCCGACGACTTGACCGACCCCGCCCCGGCTACCACTTTCGGCCACCTCGACGCGACAACAGTATTGTCCCGTCAGATTGCCGAGCTAGGCATCTACCCCGCCGTCGACCCGCTCGCTTCCACTTCCACCGCTCTCAAACCGGAAGTTGTTGGCGACGAGCACTACGAAGTAGCCCGCGCCGTCCAATCAACTCTGCAACGCTACAAAGACTTACAGGACATCATCGCCATCCTCGGTATGGACGAACTCTCGCCTGAAGACAAACTGAGCGTTACCCGCGCCAGAAAAATTCAGCGCTTCATGAGCCAACCCTTCACCGTAGCCGAAAACTTCACCGGCAGAAAAGGCAAATACGTTAAACTCAAAGACACCATCGACGGCTTCAAACGCATCGTCGCCGGTGAATTTGATGAATTGCCGGAAGGTGCCTTCTACATGGCCGGTACGATCGAAGAAGTAATCGAACAAGCCAAACAAATGCAAGCCGAATAAGGCGATAAATGAAAAAGAAACACCAGAACGAAATTGATGGTGCAGGCAAAGCGATAGCGCCACCCGTCCCTCCAGTATCCACAGCCAGAGACATCTTTGTCTTCGGTCGCCTGGAAAACGAGGTGGCGCTGCCGACAATCAAAAAGCTGCTTAAACTGAACGCCGCCGATCCCAAAGCCCCGATCAATTTGTATATCAATAGTTCCGGTGGCAACGGTTATAACGCTGACGGCATCATCGCCGTCATGCATTCGATCGAAGCAAAAGTAAACACCATCTGTCTCGGACACGCGCTGTCCGGTGCCTGCGAAATATTGGCAGCCGGCACCGGCACGCGTTCTGCGTATGAATTTGCCACTTTGATGTTTCACCAGACACTCTGGGAAGCGGAAGGTGACATCACCAATCTGGAAATCCAGGCGGTCCAGGGAAGGCGCTTCAGAGAAGCGCAAATAGAAGTGCTGCACAGAGCGTCCGGCCAATCCAAAGAAGTATTGCGCAAGGACATCGAACGCGATCACTATCTGACCGCCCGGGAAGCTCTGGACTACGGTTTTCTGGATACAATTATCGAATTTACCGGCACCAGGCATCTAAAAAACGAGACTGCGCAAAAGAAAATGGCCGAACCGACAAAGGCCCCGGCAAGGGCAGCGGCGAATTCGACCAAAAAGTCCGGTAACAGCAAAAAGACTAAGTAGACAACGACACATTCAAAACTTCACATACTTAATTAAATAGGATCGGATACGGGCATGGCAAACTTCAACCTCAAAATCATTACTCCAGAGCGTATTGTTTTTGACCAACCAGTCGAACAACTGGTGGCAGTAGCCAACGACGGCGAGTTGACCATCTTGCCCGGTCACGAACCGCTCGTCACCGCCCTGGCCATCGACGTTCTGCGCTATAAAGTCGGTGCCGAAGAGCACATCGCCGCCGTTCTTGGCGGCATCCTCGAAGTTGGTCAAAAAGAAACAGTAGTCCTCTCCGACGTAGCCGAACTCGACCATGAAATCGACATGGCCCGCGCCTCCCAGGCCAAGGAAAGAGCAGAAGCGGCCAAGACTCAAAAAGCTGAAAATATCGACGTCTATTCCACCGAGATGGCTCTGTCCAAAGCTATGGCCAGACTGAAAGCGGCCGAACTCGGCAAGATTCGCCGCAAGGCTCGCCAGGGTTAATAGCCGCCCTCGGTCAATATTTATCCTGCATCCCTCTCGATTGTAAAGACCTGAGCAAAAACGAAGCCAGGAGTTATAATCGAAAGACAGGCGGTGCAGGCGGCTTTTGACTATGGGCGAAAATCCTCAAGACGCTTACATCGACGGCCTTGCGAAGCTGTACGAGGAAGCCGTTCGAGAACGCGACGAACTAGGGGAAAAACTCAAACTTTTCACTCGCCTCGTTGACTTGGCCCCCACCATACTGTGGACGGCGGACGACAAAGGCCTGGTCGATTATGTCAATGGCCGCTGGCTGGGCTTAACCGCCTCGAATATGTCTGAATCCACCGGATATAAGTGGCTGGAATATATCGACCCCCGCGACCGAGACGCGGTTGTGGCAAGCTGGACGATTGCTGTTAAAAGTGGCAAACAATACGAAAGCGAATATCGAGTCATTGCCTGTACCGAATCCGGACCGCGCTGGTTTGCCGTAAAAGCAGTGCCGATCAAAAACGAAGCCGGAAAAATCGAACGCTGGTTTGGCTGCAACACCGATATCCACGAGCGGAAGCTCGTCGAAGAAGAGCTGGCAAAGCGAGTCGCCGAGCTTTCGGATCTTTACCTCGAAACGGAAGAGGCAAAACAACAAATTGTCCAGAGCGAGCAGCTCTTTCGCACGATGTGCGAGTCTTCTGCGCAGTTGATGTGGATGGCGGACAGCGAAGGCCAGTGCACCTATTTCAATTCGGCCTATTATGCCTACACCGGTTCGACTATTGAAGAAAGCCTCAATTATGGCTGGTTGAATTATGTCGCCGAACCTTATCGGCAGGCAACTCTCAAAGCCTGGCAGGAAGCGGTGAAAGGCGGCTGCGACTATCATATCGAGCTGGCCGTGCGTCGCACCGACGGCGAATACCGTTGGCATGCCCTGCGCAATGTCCCGATCAAAGATGGCAAAGGCGCGGTGGTACGCTGGGTCGGCTCGGCGATGGACATCGAAACTCATCGCAATATGGTCACCGAGCTCGAAAAGGCGCGAGATAAGGCTGAATCGGCCCTGGCCGTCAAGTCGGAATTCGTCGCCAATGTCTCGCACGAATTGCGCACTCCAATGAACGGCATCCTCGGCATGGTGCAGGTTTTGCTGCGCACCCAGGATCTTTCTCCCACCGTCAAAGAATACGTGCTGACAATCAAAGAAGCCGGTGACGCGCTGCTCAGCATCATCAATGACCTGCTCGATTTTTCCAAAGCGGAAGCGGGGAAAATGGAGCTGAGTAACAGCGAATTTGATCTGATCTCACTCGTGGAGGGTGTCGGCGATATCCTCGTACCGCAATCAGCGAGCAAGGGCATTTTGCTCTTGACCAGTATCGCTGAGGATTTACCTCGCCGGATCGTCGGAGATCCGCTGCGACTGCGCCAGATTTTGCTCAATCTCGCCGGCAATGCCGTCAAATTTACCGATGCAGGGATAGTCACTATCAACGCCAGGCTGATCAGCGAGAGTACCGAGACCGTCAATATCGAATTTAGCGTCAGCGATAGCGGCATCGGTATCGGCGAGCATCTGCGCGATCATCTCTTCGAGCCCTTTGTCCAGGCGGACGGCTCCTCGCACCGCACCGCAAGCGGCACAGGCCTCGGTCTATGCATCTGCAAACGTCTGATCGATCTCATGAAGGGCGAGCTGATCATCGATAGCGTCGAAGGTCGCGGCTCTGTGTTTACTTTCAGTGTCCCTCTGGCAGTGGCGGCGGAACACTCGTCCGTCGAGACAGGCTTGAGCGAATTGAAAAATATCAAACTAAATATATTGATTTTCGAACCGCGAAGCTACCGGGGCTTCGTCATCGAAAATAAATTGCGCGCGCTCGGGCTTCCGGCCAAATCCTATGACGACGCGGCCGCATTTATCGCCGCCATTCGAGCCCTGCAAGCGGACGACAAATCATCGACGCTCGTCGCTATTGTCGATCAGGTCCGCCTGGCTGACGCTGGTTTTGCCTTGATCAAACAAATGCGCTCAGATACATCTTTTGAAGATGTTGCGCTCGTCTGTATCGAAGGTCGCGAACATGACAGTGACGGTGATGACAGGTCAGAAGAAAAAATATTGCACATGCCGGTGCGGCGCGATGATTTGATTGATTGCCTCGTGGCAATAGGCAACAGAGGCAGCAGACAGGCCGACTTCAGACCGGCTCTTTCCGGCAAACCGAGTACCTCAAAATCCAGATTACCGGCGCTCGAGCAAACCAGCGACATCGAAGCAACGACTCACAAACAAACCAAACGCATACTGGTGGCCGATGATAATAAGATCAATCTCCAGGTGGCACGTCTCTTTTTAGAAGCTCTTGATCTGAACGTCGATGTTGTCGATGACGGCATCGAAGCAGTGACCGCCTTTAAAGACGCATCCTATGACCTCGTCGTCCTCGATTGTCAGATGCCCATTCTCGACGGCTTCGAGTCCTGCCGCATCATTAAGGAGATTCAGAGTCGCAAGGGCAGACGCATACCGGTCATCGCCATGACTGCACACGCTATTGCCGGCAGTAAGGAAAACTGCCTGGCCCGGGGCTTCGACGACTATCTGAGCAAACCGATCGAGCCGGCTGAAATGGAAAAAATCGTCCGTTTCTGGCTCGGTATGAGTGATATCAAAACAACAACAACAACAACAACTTCACAGAAAAAATTTACGCCACCCAGTCAGGCCGAGATCAATGCGCGCAGCGCCAGTCGCATGGCTAAACTCTCGGAAATCAGCAGCTCCGCGCGCACGGCAATCGATATGACTCTTCTGAAAAGTCGTTTCAACGAGAAAAACATTCGCAGTCTTTTCCAACTCTTCTTAGACTCGTACGGTTCAGAGATCGACGAATTGAATAGCCTGGCCATCGAGGAAGACTGGCCCAAGCTCAAAGACAAAGCTCATGCCTTCAAAGGCGCCTGCGGCACCATATGCGCCACCACCATCGCCGGATTTTTGGCCGAGCTGGAAAAGGCGAGCAGCGGTACGGAAAATCAGACGAAACTGGCCATACTCGAAGAAATAAAAATGGAATTGAGCAAGGCCGTTGACGAAGTCAATGCCTACATGGCAGCCGCCGTCCAAGGTTAGACGAGCCAAGCCTGCTCATAACTATCCGAATAACCTCTTGATTTTGCCTTTGTCCGGCAACCACTTTTCGATTATTTTCTGCAACTGCGCCGGTTCTATCGGCTTAGCGATGTAATCGTCCATGCCGGCGGCGATGCAGGCCTCACGGTCGCCCGGCATGGCACCGGCAGTCATGGCGATAATCGGCACATGTCGACCGGTCCCGGCCTCGGCCAGGCGAATTAAGCGAGTGGCCTCAATACCGCTGATTTCTGGCATCTGGCAATCCATCAATATGAGGGCATAACAGCCCCTGCCTGCGCCGTGCACAGCTTCGCGACCATTGCTGGCAATATCGCAGAGCAGGCCCATCTCGTCGAGATAAAGACGGGCCACCTGTTGATTGATTGGGTGGTCTTCAGCGACCAGCAATCTAACGGCCGGCTCGGTAAGTATTTCAGTCGGTCGAAGATTGCGAGCATCGATAGCGGTGGGAGCAAGAGAGGGATTGCTTCCACCAACGGCACCAAGCAAACATTGAATTAGATGCGACTGACGAACAGGTTTGATGATATAGCTGCCAAAGCCGGAATTAAGCGCGTAGGTGCCCAGACCGACGGTGTCATAGGCAGTCATTAGAACCAGCGGCGTGGCTTTCAATCGAGGATTAGCCCTGACATCATGGGCAAACTCAATACCGCTTTTACCTGGCATGGATAAATCGGTCACGACGATTTTATAAGGATCGCCTTCTTCGTCAGCAGCGATCATCAGCCGCAGCCCGGCCTCAGCAGAACCGGCCATCTCACTGCGCAATCCCCAGGAGCTAAAATATTTGTGGATGATCGCGCGAGCCTCTTCGTCATCGTCGACGAATAAGAGTCTGACACCGTCGAGATCCGGCAGCTTCACTTCGCTCTCATCGACGGCGCGTCGCTCGAGCGGTACGGTAAACCAGAAGGTAGAGCCCACACCTTTTTCGCTCTCGAGACCAATCTCCCCGCCCATCAGTTCGGTCAATCTTTTGCAAATGCTCAGACCTAGACCTGTGCCACCAAATTTGCGACTGACCGATCCATCAGCCTGGACAAAAGGCACGAAGAGGCATTTTTGCTCCTCCGGACTGAGACCGATGCCACTATCGCTGACCGAAAAGCGCACACTGACGAAATGCTCGGTCAAACTGTCGACCACGGCTCGGACAGTGATTTCTCCGCTGGTCGAAAACTTAATCGCGTTCGCCGTCAAATTGAGCAAAATTTGTCTGAGCCGCTCCGGATCACCGCGCAGCAGGCGCGGTAGCTTCGGCTCGACAAAACTCATCAGAGAAAGCCGCTTACCCTGAGCTTCGTTGGCCATGATTTCGCACACCGATTCGACAATGTGCAGAAGGTTGAAATCAACTATCTCCAGGTCCATGCGCCCGGCCTCGATTTTGCTGAAATCCAATATATCGTTGATGACGGTAAGAAGAGCATTACTGGCTTCTTTGATAACGTCTGTGTACTGCCTTTGCTGCTGATTGAGAGCGGTTTTTAAAAGTATGTTGCACATACCGATGATGCCATTCATCGGCGTGCGAATCTCATGAGACATGTTGGCCACAAATTGAGACTTAAATTTCGAGGCGGCCTGGGCATGATCCCTTGCATGCGACAACTCACCGTTCAAAACCTCGAGCGCTCGCCTCGACTCGACGAGTGCATCTTCAGATCTTTTGTGCTCGGTACTGTCTCTCCAGAGGCAGGCAAAGCCCCGCAAGTCTCCCTGCTCGTCACGCAGAGCGGTCCTGACGACGCTGGCATAAAACAGGCTGCCATCTTTGCGCACGCGCCATCCGGTAACTTCAACCTGGCCTGCAGCACGAGCGATTTTCAGCTCTTGATCGGGTTTGCCCGAATTGCGATCAGCCTCGGTGTAAAGCAATGCCAGCGGTTTATCGATTATTTCTTCAGAAGAATAACCTGTGATTTGTTCAGCGCCTTCATTCCAGGTCAAAACATCACCAGCCATGCTGGTAACAAAAATGGCGTAGTCGACGACATTGGCCAGCAGCAGACGAATCAATTCGGCCGTGTCCGGCTGCCAATGATTCTCGCCGCAGGGACGATCTTGTGAGGAAAAAAATTGAGACAATCTGCACCAACTTATTTGTTGGAAATGACATAGACATATGCAGGATTCCACATAGGAGTATGCACCGTTGGCGCAGGTTTAAACGACCAAATTATTGATCTGTTTTGTGTTCACTTCTAGCCTTTGCCCGCTCGAATTTTTAATCCACCAGACAAAGTGTTGATTTGACAAGGGTTTCGGGAATACGACCGACGACCATCTTGCCGGCGACGATCATCGTTGCCGACGTACCGCCATCAAAGTTTAATCCTTCGCTGGCCCCCAGAGCAGACAACAACCTGGCAGCGGTGACCAGACTGATACCGGCGGAAAATTCATCCTGCTTCTTGCCGGCCACGCAGACGATAAATAATTCGTCCTTTTCGTTCAAGCCAATAAAAGTACGCGCCGCCGTGCGATTGCAGCCAATCGAATCGACGACTTTACGATCCGCTTCGGTGCGCACAAAAGCTTCTCGTTCAGCGGTAAGCTCCGGTAACAGACGCGGACCGCCCTGCAGTGAATCGACCAGGAGATAATCTTCCCGGACCGGCTCATTGTGGCAAGCAATCGTGTAGTGCATACGACCGGAAGATTTCTGCCTCAAGACACGTAATTCCGAGCGGTTGAAAATTTGCGGCAAAAAGGGCTTCAGTTTTTCATTTTCCACCAGCGCCCGGTTTTTAGTTGGATCGGCTTCGATGACGCCGTTGAGGACTATGTAGCTGGCGCTCTCGCCATCGGACAGATTGAAATAGCCGCCATTGACCGCGGCCAGGGCTTTTACGCGTGCGGCTCCGACCGAAGTCGGCTCGGTACGCCCGGCCAGGCATGGCATCAAGCGCAAGCCATTTTTCTCCAGCGGATTGAGCCTGGCATAAACGAGTGAAACTCGCGCTCCATCCTCGAGGGCAAACTGAAAATAGCGCAGGTTTGCCCGCTGCACCGACAGGTCATGGCCCATTTGCTCGAATTTTTTTAGCGACTCTACACCGTGAATGTCTGCCAGCTTGATCGTTTGATCGGCGGCCGGTGCAGATGCAAAGGCAGGCAAAGAGACGATGCTGCCTAACGCAAGACCTAGAAAGACGGCGCGCGCTTGAGCTTGTGTCTGCACCGCAGGTGATATCAGAGCGGAAATCCGGACGGAGATCAGATCAGTAGATCTGACAATCCAAGACGCATGGGGCATAAGCACTCCTGTTAGACGGCGAACCGAAATGATAGCAAAAAGCCGGCCCCTGGGAGCCGGCTTTTTGCGCTTCTGAGTATCGATGGACAATCAGAATCAATCCATCATATTCATCCACACCGATTTGATGTTGGAGTAGAGCTCGATCGAGTGTTTACCGAGTTCGCGGCCATAGCCGCTCATCTTGTAACCACCGAAAGGAACGGCCGGATCAAAGACGTTGTAGCAGTTGACCCAGATTGTGCCGGCCTTGATTCTGGAGGCAAATTTATGGGCTTTCTTGACGTCACGTGTCCAGACAGCACCGGACAGACCAAAAGTGGTCTTGTTGGCTTGCTCAGCCACTTCGTCCATAGAGGAGAAGGGGATGACGGCGAGGACAGGTCCGAAGACTTCTTCTTTGGCGATACGCATATCGTTGTGGCAGCCGGTGAAAACAGTCGGTTGCACGAAATAGCCTTTTTTGTGCTCGGCGGGAGCGGCACCACCACAAGCAAGGGTCGCACCCTCTTTTTTGGCGATGTCGATATAGCTGAGGATGCGCTCCTGCTGCTCTTTGCTGACCTGTGGTCCAATCTGAATGCCATCTTCGAGGCCATGGCCCTGACGCATCTTGGCGATGCGACCGGTGAGCTTGACCATAAACTCGTCATGGATCGATTTTTCCAGGAAGAGTCTGGAACCGGCACAGCAAACCTGGCCCTGGTTGAAGAAGATGCCGGTGATGGCGCCCTTAACGGCGGCATCGATATCGGCATCGGCGAAGACGATGTTCGGAGCTTTGCCCCCGAGCTCGAGCGATACGCGCTTGAGGTTGCCGGCGGAAGCTTTGACGATGATCCGTCCGGTAGCTTCTTCACCGGTGAAGGCAATCTTGTCGATATCCATATGGTTGGAAATCGCTTCTCCGGCGGAATCTGGACCGAAACCGGTGATGATGTTTACGACACCATCAGGGAAACCGGCTTCCATAGCCAGTTCACCAATGCGCAGGGCGGTAAGCGGGGTTTGTTCGGCCGGCTTAAGCACTACGGTATTACCGCAGGCCAGAGCTGGGCCCCACTTCCAGGCCTGCATCAGCATCGGGAAGTTCCAGGGGATGATCTGACCGACGACGCCGACAGGCTCGCGCAGGGTGTAGGTGAAAAAGTTGTTGTTGGCGTTGATTGTTTCGCCTTCCAGCTTGGTGGCCCAACCGGCGTAGTAGCGGTAGGTCTCGACGGTCTGGGCGACGTCTACATAACGCGATTCTGAAAGAGGCTTGCCGTTGTCCAGGGTTTCGAGCTGAGCCAGTTCATCGGCATGGGCTTCGATCAAATCAGCGAGCTTATACATAAGCCTGGCTCTCTGGTTGGTCGGCATTTTGCCCCAGGGGCCATCCAGGGCGCGACGTGCAGCTTTGACAGCCTTATCAACGTCTTCTTTGCCGCCTTCGGCGACTTTAGCCAGCACTTCTTCAGTAGCCGGGTTGATCGTCTCGAATGTTTTTCCGGATGCCGCATCGACGAATTTACCGTCGATCAGGAGCTGTTTGGGTTTGGCAAGGAAATCCTTGCAGAGTAGTTGTTTTTCTTGCACGACGGCCACAGTAAGACCCTCCGAATTTATCCGCCGATCGCTCGGACGAATAACGTGTATAGATCGACTGCCCGGGCGACTTGATCGAGCCGCAGGGCAAATAATTGAGAAGTATGTAGATTATCACAGATGCTTAACACGAGGGGCTTTACATCTAAACTCTTAAGCATGG
>JAGXAB010000099.1 GCA_018971775.1 Cyanobacteria bacterium REEB67
AAAGACCTGGCTCTGACTCAGATAATCGGCCTCGCCGCAGGTCGCCTTGAGCTCGGCCTGCAGAGCCACCAGACAGGCGTCAAGCAAATCGCGGGTGTTCCAGCTAACAATAATGATTGAAAGAAGCATCAATTCATTTTAGACCGCGCTTAGACCCCAGCGAGACGTTTACTCTAAAATGTCACCAAGGAAAAAGACAAAGACGGCGAAGCGACGAAGCAAAAAAAGAACGTAAAAACGAAAGTAAAAAAGAACGAAAGAGAAATAGAACCCGGGAATGAGCATGCTTGCCAAGCGATCGACCGACATCCTCTTATCAGCGCTTACACTGGTACCTTTTGCGCCCATTTTGTTGCTGGTGGCGGCGGCGATCAAAGTAGATTCGCCCGGACCGGTGATTTTCAAACAGCGCCGAGTCGGCTTGAACGGCCAAATCTTTGAAATTTATAAATTTCGCACGATGAGGACAGGTACACCGGACCTAGCCACCGACCAGATGTTGAAAATGCCAAGCCCTATTACAGCAGTCGGCGCAGTCCTACGCAAAACCAGTCTTGATGAGCTTCCACAGCTGTTTAACGTACTGGCCGGACAGATGAGTTTAGTCGGACCGCGGCCGGCTCTGTATAATCAAACCGACCTGACCGAAAAAAGAGAAAGCTGCGGTGTCCTGCAATTTCTCCCCGGCATCACCGGTTGGGCCCAGGTCAACGGCAGAGACGAGCTGCCCGATGACGTCAAAGTAGAATTGGACAAATGGTATTGCGATAACTGGAGCTATTGGCTGGACTGGAAAATAATAGCTCTCACTTTCAAAGCCGTCTTAGACAGACGCGGCAACTACTGATCAAGCATGAAGGGAAACTGAGACCATGGCAGAGCCGAAGAACGCACCTATGAAAGGCCTGATTTTGAGCGGTGGCAAAGGCACCCGCATGCGACCAATCACCCACACGGCGGCCAAACAACTTTTGCCCGTGGCCAATAAACCAATCCTCTTCTACGGTGTAGAAGCGCTCGTCAGCGCAGGCATCAAAGAGATAGGCATTATCATCAGCCCCGAAACCGGCAATGACGTCAAAGAATGCGTCGGCGACGGCAGCCGCTGGAACATCAAAATCACTTATATCCTGCAAGAGCAGCCCGCCGGTCTCGCCCACGCAGTGAAGACGGCCCGCGACTTCCTCGGCAATTCCCCCTTCGTCATGTATCTCGGCGACAACTTGATCAAAGACGGTGTCGGTCCGCTCGTCGAGCGCTTCTCGGCCGGCAATGCCGATGCCTTCATCCTGCTCAAGGAAGTAGCCAATCCGAGCTCCTTTGGTGTCGCCCTCCTCGAAAAAGACGGCTCGATCAACTGCCTGGAAGAAAAACCGGCCCAGCCGAAATCCAATCTGGCACTGGTCGGAGTCTATCTCTTCAATGAAAAAATTCACCAGGCCATCGATGAAATTAAACCAAGCAAACGCGGCGAGCTCGAAATCACCGACGCCATCCAGCGTTTGATCGCCACCAAACACCGCGTCGACAGCCATATCTTGAAGAGTTGGTGGCTCGACACCGGTAAAAAAGACGACATGCTCGAAGCCAACCGCGTCGTCCTCGACGAAATGACCGACATGGAAATGCTCGGCGATGTCGATGATGAATCGCGGGTCTCCGGACGCGTCCACATCGGCAAAGGCAGCAAACTGGTCAACACGACAGTGCGCGGTCCGGCCGTGATCGGCGAAAACTGCACACTGGAAAACAGCTATGTCGGCCCCTTCAGTTCGATTGGCGACGGCGCCCGCGTCACCCACGCCGAGCTCGAGCATTGCATCCTGCGCGAGAAGTGCCAGATTCTCGATTTTCATGGCCGCATCTCCGACAGCTTGATCGGCGTAGGCGTCGAGCTCACCCGCTCGCACAACAAGCCCCAGGCCTTCCGCCTGATGCTCGGCGACGACTCGAAAGTAGAGATTGTTTAAAGACTTAGACTAATCTGAGAGCAGTTTCAGAATCAGATCAGCTAAACAAGAGAAAATCAATAACATGGCAAGCTGACTACAAGCTGAATAATTGAGTACTTCTCAGCATGCAAGCGACATTCAGGACACGAGGACAACAGATGCGACTTCTCATCACCGGCGGACTTGGTTTTATCGGCAGCAATTTGGTACGCCATTTGCTCAGCACCCATCCCACTTACGAGATCATCAACCTCGACGCTGAGACCTATGCCGGTCACCGCGAAAATCTGACCGACGTCGAAAAAAATCCGAAATATAAACTCGTCGTCGGCCGTATCGAAGACAGCGAGCTCGTCAACGAAATCGTCTCCGGCAAAAAATTCGGACCGATCGACGGCATCATCCACCTCGCCGCCGAAAGTCACGTCGATCGCTCGATCAACGATCCCTCCATTTTCGTCACGACAAACGTAGTCGGCACCCAGGTCCTCTTGCAAGCCGCTTTCCAGCACGGCAAAAAAGAAGGCGCCAAAATGCCCTTCAAACAAGAAGACTACACAATCAAATTTGTCCAGGTTTCAACAGACGAAGTCTACGGCACCCTCGGACCGACCGGCCTCTTCACCGAAGAAACACCGCTCACACCGAACAGCCCCTATTCGGCCAGCAAGGCTTCCTCCGATTTGCTCGGACGCGCCTACTTCGAAACTTTCTCCATGCCTGTAGTGATCACGCGTTGCTCAAACAATTACGGTCCTTATCAGCATCCGGAAAAACTGATCCCGCTCTTCATCACCAATTTGCTCAAAGGCGAACAAGTGCCGGTCTACGGCGACGGTCTCAATGTCAGAGATTGGCTGCACGTAACCGATCATGCCTCCGCTATCGATCTCGCCTTCCACAAAGGTGTGCCAGGCCAGGTCTATAACATCGGCGGCAACAACGAGCGCACCAACATGCAGATCACAAAGCTGATCGTCAAAGAACTCGGCAAAGGCGAAGAATCAATCAAGTATGTCGCCGACCGTCTCGGTCACGACAAACGCTACGCCATCGACGCCAGCAAAATCGAAAAAGAACTCGGCTGGAAGCCCAAGTACACATTCGAGACCGGCATCCACGAAACAATCGACTGGTACAAAAGCAACCCTGAATGGGTAAAAGCGGTAACTGCCGGCGATCATGCTCACAGCAAAGAGCTTGTCTCCGCCTCTAAAGCCGGTAAATAAATGCCTGCCGCTTCGAAAAAACTCCACCTGCTTATCACCGGTGCTGGTGGCATGCTTGGCCAGGCCGTAACGCCCTGTCTCAATGAGAGAGGCCACAAAGTGACGGCTCTTCCCAAAGAAGAGCTGGATATCACAAACTTCGACCAGGTAACGGCGACGCTAAAAAAAGCGGCACCAGATCTGGTGCTCCACTGTGCCGCCTATACAAAGGTGGATCAGGCGGAAGCAGAGGGTGAAAAAGAACTGGCCTTTTTGATCAATGGTTTCGGCAGCGAAAATGTCGCCGTCGCCGCCTGCAATCAAAATGTACCGGTACTTTATGTAAGCACGGACTATGTCTTTGACGGCAACCGCGCCCAGAGCGGCCTCGGCTACACACCCTGGGACCAGACCAATCCCCTCTCAGTCTATGGTCAATCGAAACTGGCCGGCGAACTGGCGATCCAGAGACATCTGAATCGCTTCTTCATCCTGCGCACTAGCTGGCTCTACGGGCCGCACGGCAAAAACTTCGTCGACACCATCCATAATATGGCGACGGAGGGCAAACCTTTGCGCGTCGTCGCCGATCAATTCGGCACGCCGACCTGCACCCTGAGCCTTTCTGAGATCATCGCCGACCTGATCGAAACCCAGCGCTGGGGCGTCTATCACGCTACCGACGCAGGCGTGACGAACTGGTTTGAATTTGCCCGCGAAATCGTCAAAGATCTGAACACGACCGTGACGCCAATCGAAACCAAGGATATGCCGCGTCCAGCCACACGTCCAAAATATTCGGTCCTGGACAAGACGACTCTAATTCACACAATAGGCCGCGAATTGCCGAGCTGGCAGGAATCGCTGGCTCGTTACCTGAAGCTAAAAGCGGTTAAGAGTGCCGTTTGATGAGCTTGGCAAGAAGCTAAATATCTGTAAAATCTGGTATTGTAAGTAGTCGTTGTCAACCTGTCGCCTTTTACCAAGGTAATCGGCCGTGTATGAGTAGCCGCTAATCCAAACATGATGATGCTAAAACCTTTAAAGCCTGAAGCCCTCGGTCAAGAATTTGAGAAAGAACTCTCCGTTCAAGACTATTCAAAAAAAACAGTCATTGACGGCGTACAGCTGATCAATCTCAATATGTTCATCGACGATGGCGGCTCACTCGCTGAAATCGTCCGATTCGACGACAACGGTAATTTGCAGATACTGCCGGAATTCAAAGTCCGTCAGACGACCTTCTCGCAAATGCTGCCCGGCGTGATCAAAGCTTTTCACCTGCACTTCAACCAAGAAGATGTCTGGTTCATCATGCCCTACGACAGACTGCTGATCGGTCTTTTTGACTGTCGCAAAGACAGCCCGACCTACAATCAGCAGATGCGCTTCGTACTCGGCGCCGGCAAAGCAACCGCCCTCTACATACCTCGCGGAGTGGCTCACGGTCTCGCTAACCTCTGGCAGAAACCGGCCAACATGATCTATCTTGTCAATCAGTGCTTCGACCCCAACCAGCCCGACGAACAGCGTCTGCCCTGGGATATCCTCGGCGAAGATTTCTGGACGATCAAAAAGGCTAAATCTCTCGAGCCAGACGCGGCTGAAAAAATCGCCAATGACATTGCCAAAGATATCTGTGGATCAACTTGTGACGCCCAGACTGATCCTGCGCCGCTGGCGAGAATCGGATCTGGAACCCTTTGCCATACTAAACAGCGATCGCGAAGTGATGGAATTTTTCCCCAGCACTCTCGACATCGATCAAACTTTAGCGCTTATCGAAAGGAGCGAGAACTCCTTTCGTGATTTCGGCCTGGGTCTATGGGCAGTCGATGAAAGGGCAAGCGGTGATTTCATCGGTTGCGTCGGCCTGATCAAACCGCGCGCGGAAGCGCCTTTTACTCCCTGTGAAGATGTCGGCTGGCGTCTGGCAAAAAAATACTGGGGTCGTGGATATGCCGTCGAAGCAGCGCATGCCTCGATGAAAGATGGATTCGAGCGTATCGGTCTGGCGGAAATAATTGCCGTTACAGCAGAATTGAATGTGCGCTCGATACGAGTCATGGAAAAATTGAAAATGATCCGCGACCGCGCTGATGACTTCATCCACCCCGTGCTCAATGAAGACAGCCCATTGCGACCGCACGTCATGTATCGGATGAAGCGCGAGCAATTTGCGGATTTAAATTGTTAGTTTATAAGCGAATCGATTGGCTTGAGGCTTAGCGTCAGCGACTGGCCACGAGACTCGGCTTGAGCACCTGACGATAGGCTTGGCTAGAGCCGTCGAGCTGCGACAGGATGCACGTCGTCTTGAGCAGACGCGCACTCAGCTTGCGAGCAGCGTGGTTGTCCGAGGCGACAAGTTTTTGCAAAGGCATGACAGTCTTGATTGCTTGCATCAAGTTGAAGTCAGCACTGTAAGCATGCAACTTCGCGCCGTCTGCAGCAGTGCCGAGGGTATGTTTGCGAATGCCACGATAAGCGAAGAGCTGGGCAGCATTGACGTGCTCGAAACCACCCTCACGACTCGAAGCAGCGCGGGTGAGCAATACGTGACGACCGGGCGCGAGAATGAAGCGCCTGCTGTCGCCATCTTTGCTCTCGCAGGCCTCGACATTGACACTGACAGCGGCTTTGTGCGTGTCGTTGAGATCGTAAACGGCGACACTATCCTTGAGCGCCATGACCAGGACGAGAGAATGTGCGGCGATATTGACGGTACCAAAAGCGGTGGCAACTTGCGTATTGGTCGTCGGCGCGAAGACAACCGATCCACGATTGAGTCTCAACCGCTTGAGCAATTGTTTGTTTACGACGACGCCACCGACGAGGGGGCCGGCCTTGCCGTCACCGTAAGCATTAATTGCTGTACCGCTGTCAGAGCCGACCTCATCCATATCGAGAACACTGGAGACATCACTATGGATGTCCAGGTCATCCTCGCTGGAAATTACCGCGGGAATGGCACCACCTTCGATTTCGGATTCAGAAATCCAGCGCATGTCGCTGTCGGAGCGTGCGCCTGCAGCCACGACAGATGATTGAGCACCGAGGGTGATGCCGGTGAGCGGATTGATCGTAGCCATACTGCCCGCTTGAGCGTTCAGAACAAGGGGCTGGATAGCGGCCAGGTTGCTCAAGTTTGCAGATATGGCCTGGCTGCCATTGACGTAATTTGACGAAGTGAAAGGAACGAGTGAGGGCGTCTTCGACCAATCCGAGGTCGTCCGCTGGAAGGCTGGGCGGATGTTGCTGGTTGGTTTGACGTGGCTGCCGATGGCTGGGACATTGGCTGACCCAGTCAGCTTGAAAGGAATCAAGGTGGAGGAAGAGCAAATTACGCCCGGCGGGGTTGCGAGTAGCGAGCCCGGGGCGTTGATATTGATGATCGTGCCAGTCGGAATCGGCAGGCTGCCACCGATCGGAGTGCCGGCACCAATAGATGTCGGCGGAGTTGGACTCAGCGTGATGCTGCCGGGGTCGGACGATTCCGAGCTAGTCGTCGGTGGATCGGCGACGATATGGACGCCGCCGTTGAGCTTGATGGCGGTAGCTCTGAGGGTGCCGGTGCTGAAAATGACACTTACTCCTTGAGCAGTGACGGTGTTTACTCCCGGCTTGCCAGCCACGGCGGTGATGCCGTTCTTACCAAAATAAATTTGGCCAGGGGAAACAGGATTGGCAGTAATGTTGGCAGGGGTAGCAGAAATAACTTGTACCGGGGCTCCGATCGTGATTATGATCGTACCGCCAATACCACCAGGACTAGGTTTCGCCCCCGTCTCGATGTCAGACGTAGCGCCTATAAGGATAGTCCCGGCTTTGGTATCCAAATTTTCCAGGAGAATAGAGCCATCATGAGAATAAATCTGAGCACCTGCAGTAGTCTGCAAAAGACCCTTTGCGTTATTGACTGAGATCGACCCGGACGACCAGACACCAGTCGTCGTCAGGTTGCCGATGGTTGTAGCCCCGCCGCTCAGTACGGTTATTTGCCCAGCCGAATTGACGCCGGACACGAGCGTCGTGCCAGTGCCGGTCGTTATACTCACGTCGCCGCCGTTACTCGTGAGAGTAGTCAGAGATACAGCACCGGTACCGGTATTCATAACGCTCAAGTTACCAGCGGTCGTCATCAAGCCCGTAGCGGTCGTCTTGTTTTTATCGTTGATTTGAATGGAGCTGCCAGTAATGCCGGTCAGCACAGCGGCACCGGTAGATGTGATGGAAACGAGTCCACCGTTCTGTACGGTCCCCATCGTCAAAGCACCGCCGCTCACGATGTTCAATGCCGCAGGGGTAGTGGAAGTGATATTTGTTACGGAAAGTGTACCGGTTTTATCGTTGACGGTCGTGCCCAATGCCGATATCAAATTACTGACTTTGGAATTGCCAGTCGCAGCTACATTGATTGTTCCCTGATAGGCCGTCAGACCGGCTCCGCTGGCGAGGCCAGCATTTATGCCACCACTTGCAGTGACAATAATATTGCCGCTGGCGGAAACGCTACTGGCAAGAGTAAGAAGACCTTTTGTCTCAGTAACCGTCAAATCAGCATTTTGACCGGCAACAAACAATCCGGAAAGGGTCGAGGCGGCAGGAGTAGTGAGGGAAATACCACCTGAGTAAGCAGTCAGATCGGAGGTCTTCAAAGCCCCTGCACTGGTCAGTGAGAAGCTACCAGCATCCGAACTGCCGATCGTCGTGAGGGTCTTGCCGACGTTATTTAGATAGACGTCGCCACTAGCTCCAGTGTGCACAGACAGATTGACTGCATTAATAGCGAGCGCGGAGCCAGATGACCCGATATCGCCGCCAATTGTCTCCAGGGTCACAGTCTTACCGATAATCGTACCGGCACCGGATATGGTATCACCAGCTATATTTTGATGGATAAGCACGTTAGCTTTGCTGCTACCGAGAGTACCGGTAATGCTGAGGCTATTGTTGCTAACGATGCTTACATCCGCTGCCGAATCTTCGCTATATGTAATGTCGATAGCCGGACCTATGGCCACCAAATTAGGACGCAAGCTCGCCATAGTTCTCAAGGCAGCGGCGGCACCGGCCGTACCACCGCTCGCCGCCAGTTTGGCGTTAGGCGTATTGATGTTAGCGTCCCGGGCTTTGACGTTAACTTCGCTGGATTTGGGCGCTTTCAAATTAACGGTCGCAGTGTTGCCAGCCGTGATATTCGCCTGAGTCAGACCGTTTGTCGTCACTGAGACGTTGCCGCCGCCATTGACAGTGCCGCTGCCTGTAGACGCGGGAGCTGAGTTTACTACAGCGTTAGTATTTAGCGCCGCCGCATTCATAGTCACATTGGCGATACCGGAACTGAATCCAGCTGTCGTCAGGCCACCGCCACTAGTGAGATTGATATTGCCGCCGGCGTTCATGCTTACAATTTGCACAGTAGACGTGGCCGCGATTGCAACATTTATATCAATATCATTAACTGCGTTGGCCAAAAGCGATGTCGCAACGATGGTGAGCTGTTTCTGCGTTGTGCCTGAGAGAAGACCTTTAATATCCCCGGCGCTCTTGCTATTTCCTCCGACGGCGGTCAAAATGACCTCCGAAGCGGTCAGCTTTCCAGCAGAACCGCCAATGATGTCAGCGCCGGAAATAGTGATATTACTTGTCTTGGTGCCACCAAGAGCCGAATTAATCGTCACCTCACCAGTACCGGTTGAGAGAATGGTTATGAAGTCTGGCGTCGAAAGCGCGCTCTGGACAGTAATGCCCCCGGTGCCGCCAGCGTTCAGATTTATGCTGCCCGGTGTCAGGCCACTTGTAGAAAGTGCACCCTGCACACCATTTACATTTTTAGTGCCGGCCAGGCCTATATTGAAAGCACTGGCGCTGCTCGAAAACAAGTTAATCGTGCCCCCGGCGCCCTTCGTGCCTCCATTGGCGCTCAGCGCGCCAGTGATAAGAAGGTTACCGTTACCGGTACCAAGACCCTGAGCGGACAAGGTAACGTGTGCACCACTGCTAGTTGTGGTCAGCACCTTATCGATTATTCCGGCAGGCGCAACAGTTAGGTTGCCGCCCGAGATAATGTTAACGGAACCAACACTGTTACCGGTTTTGCCGCTCGACACATTGATCTCTAGCTGGCCGCCTTTTGTACCAACTATCACATTACTGCTGGCATTCGATTCCTGATAAGTAACAGAGCCACCACCACCGGTGCCAGAACCGATCGCACTCAAAATTAGAGGAAGGGTCGCCGAGCCAGCTGAGGCAATTGTCGGGGCGATCAGCTGCAATTGGCCGCCATTGACGTTAGGATTGGAAACGGTCGCAACAGTCAGACTGATAGCGCTCGGGTCGATAGTAAGTACGCCAGCACCGGTATTCGTGAGATTGTTGGCAATGCTCACCAATACAGAACCGCCAGTCAGCCCTGAAGCGCCATTGTTGGCTACAAATTTCATATCACCAGGCGCATTGCCAATAGTGAGATTGCCATCTGGATTTAACAGTTTTACATTGATCAGGCCGCCGTTACCAATGCCCTTGCCCGAAACGTCAAAAGTCATAAGGACAGATCCTTCATTTGACGCAAAACTATTGGCACTGAGAATCAGTGACCCGCCCTTGCCGTTTGTGCCGAGAGGTCCGACGCTGACGCTGTTTGACCCATTCAACCCAGTCACTAATCCAGTGTTTGTTGTCAGAGTAAGAGCACCGGCGGTCGAGAAATTGACCTTGCCACCATTGCCACCAGTGAGTCCGCTCTGGGCGGAGAAATAGAAGTCACCACCAGCTCCGAGTTTGGCATTTGCTGCCGCCGATAATTCAGTTACGGCAATACTTCCACCATTGCCAACGCCAAGCCCATCAACATTGAGTGTCAGCGTGCCGCCCGCACTAGCCTGGACAGTTCCGGATGTCAGAGTTATTGACCCACCATTGTAATTCGATAGAGTACTGGTATTAACCTGGATAGCGGTAGGATCAACCGTCAAATGAGCACCGATCGATTGATTGCTCCACGAGACGTTACCACCGACAAGATTGCTAGTTGCGACAGAACCGTTTGTTGCCACAAGTTGAAACCCAGAGGCACCGGTTGATATGCTTTGAGAAACGGCGTCATTAGTAATTACAGAAATTACTCCACCATTACCTGAACCGAGGCCACTAGCATTCAGAACCACATTGGTAGCGCTTCCCAACGTGACGACATTCTCGGCCTGCAATGTAATTTTGCCGCCATTATTAGTGCCCGTCGCTGAGCCGGCGTTGGAAAAACCAATATTTAGTGCACCGGGGCTAACATTCAAGATGCCAGTGCTCAGAGGTGTCAGCACTGAAATGGAGCCACCCGAAACCGCTGTAATAGGACCGGTTACAGTGGTCCCTGTGGCTTGAGCGGAAAAAGCGATTTGCCCGCTTGCCGTACCAAGATTTATATTTGCACTACCCAGTACCTGATTAGTAGTCAGCGCGATACTGCCGCCGCTGCCAGAGGAATTGTCGGCATTCAGAGTTAAGGCTGAACCACCTGAATTTGTCCAGCCAATATTGTTAGCAGCTAGAGCGATAGAACCGCCGCCAGTACTCGAGCCTGCTACCAATACGGTAGCGGGCAGGATAATCGTTCCACCGGTAGTGGAATCAGAGCCGACATTCACTACAAGATTAGTAACGGCGCCAGGCAAACTGCTGATCGTAGCGGTTGAGTTGGTGGTGGCAGAAGTGATGTTTAAAGTCGTGATAGCGTTCAAACCGCCCGCGTCGACGGCATAAGATGCATTCGAATCGGAGAGATAGAAACTGCCGGTAGCTGCTTTTGTCGAACCTGTAATCATGACAGTCTTCGCGTTGGTAGCAATCGGTAGAGCGGCTGTCCCAATATTGCCGCCACCACCAAGAGTTCCCAAGTTGACAGTCAAACTCTGGGTGATGATGGAAAGATTCGCATTTGCCTCGGAAATGTTATAGGAGCCCGGCTCATTGACGGTGACGGATTGCGTACCTACGACATTGCCGTGTAAAATCAGACCACCGGGATAACCGCTGGTGATTGATACAGCCTGACCAACAATGTCACCACCCGTGCTAAAGCCGTTTGCTCCCAGTCCAACTGCCAAAGTGACATCCGCACCGCCAGTGGTGACAGGGATAGTATCACCGCTTGTTCCAGCTCCGCTTATACTACCACCACCAGCTCCGCCGTAACTGGCCCCGCCCCCACCGGTCCCTGTACCTCCACCAGCGCCGCCTTGTCCACCGCTTGCAGCCAGGACTGCGCCGGCAGTGTTCAAGGAAAGTGCGGTGGAATTTAGCGCTCCCTGCAGTGTAATGGTACCGGCGTTACCTCCGGCGCCACCAGCTCCGGCAAAAGCACCGCCGCCGCCACCCCCACCGGAGGTGTTAACCTGACCGTTAACTTTTACATCCATATCGGCCTGAAGACTGACCGCACCGCCATTTCCGCCGGCACCACCGCTCTGGCTGCCGGAAGAACCGGCCGCACCACCACCGCCATAGGCGAGAATGGCTCCAGTAGTTAGATTACCGCCTGTCTCTATATTTATGCTTCCGGCATTACTGCCATTGGTGCCGGCGGCCACAACACTCGTATCAGTCGAAGATGTGACCAGACTGCCGCTGATTGTGACATTGGCACTTCCGTTAGGCGCATAATTTGCCGGCGTGGTCGGAGCAAACTTGTTTCCGGATACGATTGAACCATTAGAACCAAATACTATGGGTGTAGGAGTAGTAGTTTCATTAGTCGTGGGCAGCGCCGCGTAAATGCCTATCGAGCCTCCTGTGCCACCGGCATCACCGCCACCGGTATGAACAGATCCAAGTTGAATAGCAGTTGATGGCACATTAACGTTTTCATTACCGGCGATGACTAGGACATTACCGCCATTCCCTGAGCCTGTAGCGCTTGCATTGATATTGCTGGTAGGCGCAAGTTTTACATTGCCGGCGCTTGCGCCAAAAATCGCGCCGAAGGCAATGAGATTGACGTTGCCCGCATCTTTGTGAGTAGCGTCGCTACTAGTATCTATGACGTTGACAATTTTACTTCCGGTCAGATCAATAGATCCGCCGTTAGAAGAATTGACGCCGTAGCCATTGGATAGACCGGTATCGACGGTCACCTGCCCCGAGGCAAGTCCAGTGGAGCTACCGCCAGAAACCGTAATAGGCGAACCAGTTGAACTTTGACTACTAAAGAGGGTGCCAGCGATCATCGTCACATCGTGCCCATGATCAACAATTTGTCCGACGCTATCAGCAGTAATGTCGCCAAAAGCGATAAGCGCAACATCCTCACTAAAGGTATTCAAACCACTAATAACAATGTTGCCGCCGTAATTGACAAATGTCGGGTCAGCAACGGTGTTCTTACCCAACACCAGATTAGCCGTCGACGCCTGCAAATGATCGGCCCCAGCGACCGTATTCAAGGCACCCGTCAACTGGCCGACGTTTCCGGTAATGGTGCCCGTACCGGAATAGATATTGAGATTTTTAGAGAGATAGTCGCCGCCATTGAGATTGACATTACCGGCGCTGGCATAAGATACGTCGCGGATGTTGATGTCGCCTTTGACGGCCTGAATGGTGCCGCCGGCTCCGTCGACATTGATATTATTGGCAGCAGTCGGACTATTTATATTGATGTTGCCGATGGCCGCAGATAGCAAACCACTATTGGTGAGATTGCCACTACCTGTCGAAAGAGTGAGAGATCCAGAGCTGACTATTTGACCGGCATTGCTAATATCATCGACGCTAGACAAGGTCAGATTGACGGCAGATGAAACTCCACCAAGTGTGGAAAGGATCGCATTGGACATTTTAGTGGAGATAATGCCACCACTTTCATTGACAATATCTTTTGCAGTCAATGAAATTAAATTGCCCTGACCACGAGTGGCCACACCATATATGGTGCCATAGTTCAGAATGTCACCGACTATCGATTGGCCTTTGCTTCCATTCGCATAATCAAGCGCCACAACGCCACTGGGCACGACAAGCTCACTGACATGGCCAGAAGCCACGGAGTTGATGCTGAAACTTCCACCGACGGCAGCGCCGCTATCATTTAATGTCAGACTCTGGGACCCACCAGCCAATACTTGCTTAATAGCCACATACTCGGCAGCAGTGACTGAGGCGCCAGCCGAGAAAGTCGTACTTTTACCGCCGATTGCCACGGCGACCGATTGATGACCACTAAATAGATTAGCCCCCAGCACAATGTTGGCATTCGTGGACGACAGATCAAGCTGCAAGCCGGGGCCCGTAAGCGACGTGCTACTAGCACCATTGCCACTGGCAAATAATGACTGCACAAAAGCTGCACCGCTACTATGTGGCAACGAAGTTAAAAATGGCTGCGTGTGCCAGTTTGATGAGTGAACCGCCGCGCTGGTTGTACGTGCTGAGGTTAAAGCGGAGTTCACAGCATACGTATTTATCGATTGATTCTGATGATTTCCAGAGGAAAAGCCGGGAGCACCCGAGTGCGACCACTGGCCTGGGCCTGCATCAAAGGGAGTCGCGCCATGACTCTGCAGCTGCGCTCCAACCAGCCCTGAAGGCACGCCCCCTGCAGGCTGCACGGCAGGCAATGATTGACCACCAGTCCCCCAACCATTCGCGAGTGCAGGATTTGAAGAGCCGAGCAAGACAGACCCAGCCACCAAGGCACCGGCGCGCCTCAGCCAAACAAACTGATTGGTAGATTTCATCAAAGGTTCCTTTCAGGGATTCCGGTTTTGACCGGTAGCTAAACCGGCGGTGATCAACCGAAGTTGCAGGTGGGTTCGTAAATCACTACGAAATTTGAAGTAAGTTCACCAGGGTTGTGATTTGCCCCTATACTTCGGGTCTCTAACTAAAATTTTCCCCATAAAGGTGTCATTTGCGTCACTAGCAATACAGCATACAGAAGAGGCGCTATTCCTGTCTAGACGGGAAAAATCACACGCTTGACATCACCGGCTGATAACTTTATTTCCCACCACTAAAGTTTGGTCAAGCCTCAACAGGGTGGGCTGGGGCAAACTTTAAAATATTTGCCATTTTGTTGCCCATTGCCTGCATCTCAGGCTCTCCTCGCCCTTGAGATACCCCATCTGATATATAATCACTCCCCTGTACTGAACGCGCTCGGGCGCGTCAGTTACTGAGTTTTGGAGGATTATGCAATTTATGTCAGGTAAAGCAAGGCGTTTAGCCTATCTCGCTCTTTCCATCGTGGCCCTTGTCCCTTCCTGCGTAAGCAGCCCCGCATACGCTCAAAAGGCTGCCACTTCGATCAACGTCAAAGTCGGCTACGTCAACTTGGCGCTCATCAAGGCATCCACCCCGGTTTCCGCTTCTTCCGAAGAGCTCAAAGCTAAAGCCGAATCTTTCCTCAAAATGTCCGTTGAAGAAAGCAACAAAAGATTGGCCAAAGCCAAAGAAGAGAAAAAATCCGACGACGAAATTAAAAAGCTCGTAGCCGATTTGCAGACCCAGATCAACGCTAAGCAACAAGCTTACGCTGAGCTCGTCCAATCCGCCAACCAGCAAGCTACCCAGCAGATCGCACAGGCTGTTGCTCAAGTAGCTCAAGACAAAGGTCTCGACCTCGTGGTTGACGGCCAGGGCGTCCTCGCCGGTGGTCAGAAATTGCTCGATAATGGCGTCGACATCACTAAAGAAGTCGTCGGCAAACTCGGCTCTCCAACTCAAGCCGCGTCAGCTCCTGCCGCTTCCAACGCGCAAGCTGCAAAAACCGGTGCAGGCACCAAATAATTGATGTAGCTACATTGTAGATACAAATAATAAAAAGCCCTTGAACTAACAGGCTCGGCCCGAGGTTCAGGGGCTTTCTCTTTGGAAAAAATTCGGACCTATTTATATGAATCAGGTTTATATGAATCAGGAAGGGTTGATGCTGTTGCCGACGCTGCCGGTGTTCGAGGCGGTGGGTTCGCCTGGCGCGCCCGAAGCAGTCGGAACGACGACGGGCACGTCTGGAGCGGCAGGAGACTCGACGGCGGTCGGTGCGTTTGGCACGACAGCGGCTGGAGCAGTGGCATCGACTGAAACTTTGGCATCGCTCGCAGCAGTAGGCACCACATCTGGTGCAATCGCAGGGGTCGACTCCGGCTTGGTGACGGCATCTGTAGCTAAAGAAGCTATACCAGGTTGAATGAGAGCAGGAGCGGATCCGGTCTTTTCGTCTTTTGTCTCCGCCGGTGCGGAAGGCACAGTCGGTGTACCATCAGGATTTTGAGTCGGGCTAACTCCCGGCGCCGATTTGCCTTTTTTGCCCTTCTTCTTGTTCTTGAAAGCAGCATCACCGTCTTGCTGTTGCAGACTTTTCTTGATGGCATTGATGGTGGCTAGCTGCGACTGTTTGTTGAAGTTGAAGCGCATGCCACCATATAGACGGAAATCGAAGCCGCTCAAACCGCGCACATTGTTGGAGCGCCAGTTAAATACAGGCTCAGCACGCAGGAAGGTCTGCACACCGCTCAGACGCTTCGATAGCTGACGAGCAATTTCAAAGTCAGCGATCATGCTGACGTTGCCTTGCTTTGGAATCGAATATCTAAAGTGCGGCTCGCGAAAGTTGGTGACGAAGGTGTCGTAGATGGAAAAGGTCCACGGTCCGTGACCGGACACGAAACCAACTGTATAGAAGGGGTCCATTTCTCTGGTCGGTCCGACGAAGGGGGATTGACCGCGCATCTGCAAGAGAGCCGAGGCGAAAGCGATGGTGCGTTGGCCAAGGAAATAAGTGGCGTTGACGGATGGGATCAAGTCTGACTGCCGCAGGCCTTTAGCCTGCCACAATTCACGGGCGCCCAGATCCACGGCGAGCTGCAATTTTGGTATCTTCGGCGCCATGAAGGTATGCCTTATACCCATCTGCAAAGACTGTGTGACCGGCTCGGACAAATGACGATTGTGCGTCATGTAATTGTCTCTAATCATAAAATAACTGGCATAAACAGCCGTGTTTGAAAAAATGTTATAGCCGACGGTGACGTTCGGGTTGATACGGAAGACAAAGTCCGGCTGAGGGTTTTTGTAATTGAGGAAGACGTTTGTTTCCAGACGCTGCGTCACTTCAGTCTGAATATTGAAATATAGAGCGGCAGGCAGCTTCTGGTTAAAGCGCAAACGCCAGCCGGGATCGACAAAGGTGCGTTCCTGAAGTATCCCGGTTTTCGTAGCGTCGGTTGGCAAGATGCCAGGGGTGGTGCCATTGGTAATCTGAGCAAGAAGGACAGGCTGCTGACCGGTAATCAAGTGCACCTGATCGACAGCGCTCTGGCTGTGAGCCGGAGATGCCGTAGCGAGAGTCAGGAGCTGCGCCAGCACGGGAGCGCAAAGCAGCGACAACCACGAGCCATAAGGCCGCGGGCTGCGCCCATTGCGATCAGATTTTTGCAGCACTTGGTAAGGCCTTAGATTCAAAAAGTTGCCAGTCAGATTCATTTTAACATGCGATTTCACGCAGTTAAGAAGCGCGGCTTGCCAGCTATTTCGAAGGCGCAGCAGCAG
Source organism: Cyanobacteria bacterium REEB67 (assembly GCA_018971775.1). Classification (GTDB taxonomy): domain Bacteria; phylum Cyanobacteriota; class Vampirovibrionia; order Obscuribacterales; family Obscuribacteraceae; genus REEB67. Next base: position 16,712 of record JAGXAB010000099.1, read on the forward strand.
CAGGCATGACCTGCAATGAATATTGGGGCGGCACATACGAAGAACCGCCCTTGATGCTAAATCCAGGCATATTGATGATCGCCATCGTTTTTAACATCAGGTCCGCCATATGACGCTCGCGCGGATCACTGGAAGTGGAAAGTTTGCGTAACTGCTGATGCTTGGTGACCAAAGAAGGGAAGTGAAACTCACCCTGAAAAGCACGAACCTGGGGCGTTATATCCTCTTTTTCAATCCTGGCATAGCCGACATAAGGCAAACGATTGACCTGTGGAAATTGCTGGATCGATGGCGAGCACAATGTCACAGTTTTGCCCGGAGAAAGATGAATGAGATGACCATCAACATCGACACTGACAGTCTTACCTTTACCGTCGTGAAGGTCATAGATGCTGGCCGAACGTTCGTCGTCGATAAGCAACACGAGAGCTCCGGGCTGCACGATTACCTGTCCGAATTTTGTGAGAAAAATAATTTCCTCTTTCGGCATGATCAATTCTTCGCGGACTTTTGATCGCGTAATCGCATCACGGGTAATAGTGTCATTGAGTACATCGTTCGTAACGCTGCCGCCCGTGACTTTATCCACGTCAGGCTTGGCGGGAGCTTGCAAAGCGCCAGTGCCAAGCGAGGCTGGATTAATTACGGAAGTGCCACCATCAGGCACGGTTAGTGATGGGGTGACAAAGGGAGAGTCGTTATTCTGATTTGTATTATTGGCCGGGGCAATATTGATCGAAGGACCGCTATTACCCGGCTGAATGAGCGGCGGCGCACTGATTACCGGAGCCGGAGGAGCCTTAGGCGCGGCGGCGGGTGAAAGCGCTCCGCGCCGAGGTCTGGCATGAATCGGATCTTCACTGATGGGCCGAGACGAGGGATGCAGAGCAGTGTAAGCGCCGGAGGATGTCCAAGTCATCATCGGCAAAGATAGCGCGGCAAGAATTACCAGTGATATTTTGCGCGAAGACATGACACTCACAATCCTTTCTCTACAATATACCGCACGGAACTCCCAGCCTCCAGCCAAACAGCTATTGATTCATCGCAGTCATGCGCGGTGCCACCATGCGCTCATACGGGGTGGTATCGCTAATCGTCATCAGGATAGCAGCAGTCTTGAGCAGCGAGCCAGAGACCTTGCGACTGTGAGCGTCTTCGGCACGCACGAGTTGTTTGAGAGGCTCGACACCCATCAACATAGTGCGGATATCAAACTCGGATTGGAACGCTTTGACTCCGTCACCAAAGGCGGTCGAAGTAAGGCGACGGTAGCCGACGAACTCAGCCGGATTGACCTCTTCAAAGTAATGGACATTGCGTGTCGTCAAAATGGCGTTACGACCGGGCACCACAGAGACATTATGTCCATTACCGCTGACGACAACGCTGTCACGCTTACTGTCATGCAAGTTGTAGACAGCGACTCCGCCATCAAAAGCTACAACAAGAGCGACAGAACCCGCGGCGACATTGACCGAGCCAAATCCTGTTTGGATAACGGTATCGACATCGGGTGCCACGAACATTGAGCCCTTTTGCAGTGAGCGCTCGGCGGTATTGGATACGCCACCATTTAATGGCTTGTGATTAGCGGAGGCAGTTGAACTCGAGAGAGAAACGGATTCGGAACCGTTGATCGCGGCCAGATTGGAAATAGCCGGCGCGACGGACTGATTGGCCGATAGCGGGGCAACCGAGAACGCCGGACCAGTAAGGGCGACGGTGCTGGAGACAGTGTTGGTCGAGCTAATCGAGGGAAGGGCAATTGCACTAACGCCAGATGGCGAAGCGAAAGCGGAAGCCGCGGGCGTGGCGAAGACCGCAGGCATAATCGCAGCCGAAGATGGCGAGCTGGTCGTGGCACTCGATGCGGCACCGACGGGTGGGTCGGCGGTAATCGTGTCGTTACCCTGGAGGACTATAGAAGAAGTGTTTCCGGCTCCGGTATTGAAGACTACATTGCGGCCAGCGGCATTTAAGACTACACCGGCGCCGTTGATAGTGATTGATCCGGAGGTATTGCCTGGGGCCGTACCGTAAGTGACGGTGGCACCGCCGCTGGAGAGAATAACTGGAGGATTTGCTGCTGGTGTTGCCCCCGGGGCCAATGTAGCAGCCGCTGGAACAGCACCCATTACAATCGAAACCTGACCAACCCCCTTGGCTGTGGCGGAAGCGTGCATCAGCACATTGGAGCCGACAGTTATCGCGCCCGCGTTGCTAAGACCATCATTTTCAATAGTGATGCTGCCGTTGGTCGTAAGCAGTTGACTGCCATTACCGATAGAGAGTGTGTGTGCGGCGAGAGTGTCGGTTGTCCGCAGAGTCAAATTGCCACCAACGGCGTTGAGAGTGGAGGCAGGCGAGACTGTGATAGAACCGGTCGTTGCGATGGTTAGAGCACCTTTCGTAGTGGCAAGCGAGGACACCGTCACATCATCGCTACCGGTGTAGTTCAG
>JAGXAB010000100.1 GCA_018971775.1 Cyanobacteria bacterium REEB67
CCATCTCTCACTGCCTCCCCTTTCATGAATTTTGCAGATATTCGCGCGGCAACTGATTAAACATTGGGCATATGATGTTTAGCTATGATGGGCGAGCGGCGCTTTGCTATTTTCTGGCAATGGTCAGCAAGTCAGGTCGTTAAGGTGATTACTTGTCGGCAACGAACATATAAACAAACATAATAAGGAATAAGCATGCGCAAAACATTTGTTTGGCTCGGTCTGGCTGCGTCGGTCCACGTTTTGCCAGCCGCGGCGCATGGTCCGGGCGCGCCCGTATTGAGCCACAGCTGTGTTAGCGGCCTGCCCGGGCTGCCTGTAAATTCTACTGCGCAACATCACACGGCCGCCCTTGCACATAGCGCCGTCATCAGTCATGCCGCTATGTCCGCCGGCAATTTCCAGTCTTTCGCCAGCCATTTAACTACTCTCACTCCTGCCAGCGCTCTGGCCAGCCAGTTGATCGCTCCGGTCGGCAAACACGGCTGGGTCGCGGGCCAACCCGTTCAGTTGGTTTTTAAATCTGCGTCGGTAGCTGCTTTTGGCTCGAGCATCGACCTGGATCTTTCTTCTACCAAAGCGACTCTCAGTGCGGCTTTTTTTTTGAAAAGTGGCGATGCACCGGTGGCAATTGATGTCGGTGGCAAGACGCTCTTTGTCACAGCTAAATCGCAGCTGACTCCCGCCGAATATTTAAGTGCTATGGCTGTCGCCGCCGGTCAAATTCAGACGTTGACCCTGGATGCTGGCGGCAACGCAACCGGCGGATCGGTAGTCGTAACCCAGCGCCTTGGCCAATCGATCAGCACCCTCGTCGTCCCCCCGGGCGTCACAGTCACCGACTATAGTCGCAGCGGTGTGGTCAATGTCAGTGGCAACGTCAGCGATAGCGGCAATTTTTATCTCGCCGGCGTAGGTGCAAGCGGTACGCTCACACTCAACGCCGTCAATATAAATGTCCAGAGTGGCGGCTTGCTCTCGGACGCGGTAGCCGGCTCTTCCTCATCTGCTTTGCTCATTAATGCTACCGGTAGCATCGTCAATGCCGGCACGATTTTTGGCCAGTCAAATGTCGGCCTTGTGTCGGGCGCTGGACAGATCGCCAATAGTGGCATTGTGAAAGCCGGGAGTGGCTCGATCTCGCTGGCGACTAAGACCGATAATGTCGATCTCAATGTCAATGCCGCCGGCGGTACGTTCAGTGCCGTCAATGGCAATATCGATATTCGTCAGGTAAACTATGCTGGTAGTGCCGACATCAATTTGAATGGTGGCAATTATCTTTCGCAAAATTTGAATATTAATGGTGGCGCTGGCACAGTCAACGGTAGCTTGGGGCAGGTCAGCGGTAATCTAAATACGACTGCCGCTGTAGCACATCTAACCGCTGACAGTGCGGTTTTGACACTGGGTCGACAAAATATCAGTGGCGACCCTACCTATGCCAATACGGGCGACATCGAAATCGCTGGACCGATCACAATTAACGGAGCCGATCTGGCCATCGTCGCTGGCGGCAATATTGTCTCCACCTCATCCACTGCATCGATCACTGATGCTGGAGGAAATGTCTTGCTCATTGCAGGCGCCCTTGTCAGTAGCGGCGGTGGCACCGGCGGTACTTCTCTAATTGGCCCTACGCCTGGTGGTGCTGCCACAGGCAATGTCACTGTTGCTCTGACTGGTGGCACAGGTGGTAGCATCGACTTTTCCGGTACCACTGCCGGCAGTGCGGCCAGCACAGCTGCAATCGCCATCAATACGTCTAATAGTGCTGGTAGTGGCGGCAATGTAACTCTAGTGGCACTGGCCAACGGCGCCAGTGGCGGTCAGGTATTGCTCAATAACTCTGGTGGAGTAAACGCCATTGACACTCGCGCCCTCGGTACGAGTACCGGTAGCACCAGTGGTAGTGTCAATATCATTGGTGGTGCTTCGACTACTGCTGTTCAGACCGCGCAGATTAATACTGGTGGCTACGGCAGCGGCGGCGACGTCTCTCTGGCTGCTGCTCAGGCGACAACAAATGACGGCAAAAATATTGTCCTTTCTTCGGCCGGCGCGGTAATTTCATTTAACAAGATAGTCCCCGGGGCAGCTTCGGTGGGTGAAATCACCTTCACAGGCATTAACACTTCGCCGACAGGACAGGTGGGTGGAAATGGCGGTGCCGTTTCGATTACTACCGGCGGCGCTATAACCGGCACGGGCGCGATTGTAGCCAATGGTGATAGCAATCTCGGTGGTGGTGGCGGTAATGGTGCGCTGGTTGGCTTATCTGCCGGGACGGGAGTAAGCGTATTAAACGTTTCAGCCAGCGGTGGCGACGGTTACAATAATTCGTATTTTCTCCCTCCGTATAGCTATCTGACGCCTCAGAGCAATGGTGGGGCGATTATAATCAGCAGCACTAGTGGCGACGTCACGGTCGGATCTATACAATCATCTGGTGGATCGGGCGGCAATTTTGGCGGTGCCCTTGCTGGCGGCAATGGTGGTGCTGGCGGTCTGGTTTCGGTTACCGCTGGGCAAGGCAATATTTCTCTGACCGGCAGTGTATTCACACAAGGTGGAGAAGGCTCGCAAACATCCACCGTGGCATCGTCCGGCGGCGCCGGTGGTGCGATTATTTTAACGGCGCGGCAGTCTATCGACTCCTCCAGCGGCGGCGATATCAATGCCTCGGGCGGTATAATCGGTACTGGAGTTGCGCCAATACCATCCAACCCTCCCGCTTATGGTGGAGCGGGCGGCGCGATTAGTCTAACAGCCGGTGGAGCGATTACGACAGACACTGGCGCGTCCATCCTGTCGATTGGTGCCAGTGCTGGCAGCACCGGCACCGGCACCGGTTTAGGCGGTCGGATTTCGATTGTCTCTGCAGGCGATATCACTACCGGTAATCTGGCATCGACTGGTAGCGGCGGTAGTATCACAGTAGTGTCTACAGGAGGTGCCGTCACCGTAGGCAGCCTGAACAATCCGACTGCCGTGGCCGCGATTAGTGCTTCGGGCGCAGTGACAGTTTCTGCCGAACAGTCGATTACCTTTACGAGTATTGATACCACTAATAATGCCATTATTTGCGGCAGCGCATTGCTTGCGTCGGGTGCCTCAAGTGGCACCGCTATTAATTTTGGCGGCGGCAATATCGTCACGTCTGGAAATAACGCTTCAGGCGAAGCCTGGGTTTTGACTACTATCGGTAGTACGGTCAGCGCCTATACTGTCAATGGTGTCGCCAATGTTAACGAGTTTCAGTTGGCACCTTCATCCATCCTTGGCTCGTCTGGCACCTTCAACATTACGTTTACTTATGGTATGGCTCCGACAGGTTTCTCCCCTGGCGGCTATGGCTCAATCGACACCAGTGGTTCTCAGCAAATTGTTATCTCAACAGACAATCCTGCCATGGTCGTGCCCCTCGTCACCGTCGGCGGTACCAGCATGAGCATGGGCGGTTCGCTTACGAGCACGGGTCCGGTCGGTCTCTATAGTAGTGGTGGCATAGGCTTTTTCGATACTTCCGGTGCCGCGCCGATCACATTCGACGCGCTTGTCGATACGTCCAACGCCGGCATAAGTCTAGTTTATGCCCAGGCTGTGAGTGTCAATCAACTCTCCGCGGTCGGTGCTCTCAATGTCAATATGTTCGGGTCTTACGCGTTTGCTGTCAATGGCGTCGTCAGCGCATCCAATGTCAGCATCAGCGCTGCCAGCATTGGGATGTATAGTCAGCCGAGCGCGTTTATCATTGCTCCAAACTCTAATATCGTTATTTCTGGAACGACCGGGGCTTTTAGTGTCGGCGGCACCTTTATCACGGGCGCCAGTGGCTCGGTCACTTTAGCTAATAGTGCCACCGGTGGTGTGATTTCGACCGGTAACGTCTTTGCCAACACTGCTGAGCTCACCTTCGATGCATCCCAGATTATGCTGGGCTCTCCGCCCGGAATGCCCAGCCCTATTCCACCGGTTCTGATCACAAACACGGCCGGGTTCGGCAACATCACTTTTGAAAATTCTAGCGGCAATCTCCTTCTTGGGGTCAATGCCGACGTTCAAACTCGCGCTGATGCATTCACGTCTATCATTGCAAATACAACCCTGCAAAGTGTCATTAACATCCAAGTCGGGACACAAATAAATTTTGTCGGCGGTGGCGATATTTACATAAGTACGCCCAATTTAAATCTGGCGGCGTCAAACTTGATTGCGAAGGACAAGTCCAATTTCTTTATCGATGGCGGTAATAGCGCCGCCATTGTGCCGATGAATATTATAACGTCATCCGGTAGTAGTGCTGGCATTCAGACAAACGGCGGCGCGATTATCATCCATCCCACCGGCGATCTCACCTTTGCCAGCAGCGGCAGCGGTGCAACTTCATTAAGTCTTGATGCTTTTGGGACAAATGGCAACGGTCTGGTTGATATCCAGGGACTTGGTAATGTCACTCTTAACGACAAAGTGACATTGAGTTCAAATAGCCCAATTCAATTAAATATGAACGCAGCTACTACGTTGACGCTAAATGGTTCCTCTGAAATAGCCACTTATTTTTCCGGCAACGCCACTTTCCCGGATCCTCTCGGCGGTACATTCGATTATTCGATTCTCGTACAGAATCTAATCACCGACTTCAAATTGGCTGGCAGCGGTACGTTCTATCAAGGCGGCACGGCTCCCGGCAATACCGTCTTCAACGACTTCATTTATGTCGGCTTCAATGATGGTACAAATCTCAATTTCCAGAGTGCCAATTCGGGAAGCTATGTCAATTTTTTCACCAGGCAGATTCAAGTCAACGGTACGCTATTAGATGCCGCACCATTAGCCACTATCACCGCCGGCAGCAATATCGCCGCGATCAATTTCAATACCAATCTGCCCTCCTTCGCTCCGGGCAATTTTGCTTTTCAGCCTGGTCTTTTCGCCACCTCCGCCTCGATGGATATCAACGGTGCTCAGGTAAACGTCGGTTTTCCCGGCACTGTACCGCCGGTCAGCATTCCCGCCATGCAGCAGCCGGTCGGCAATCTCAATTTTGGCATCGGTGGCACCTTTAATCTCACCACCAGTCAGAGCATTGCTATGTATATCGCTGGCACAGCAACGTTCTTTTCCGGCTCGTCCTTAAAAAGTACTGGCGGCGATATAACTATTGCTACGTCCAGCGGCAGCAATGGAGCGATTATATTGGGCAGTGCCCTGACCGCAGCCAACGGCTCGATCACCATGCACGCCGATGGCGATGCCGGCATCATTGGTGCTGGTGGCACTTTGAGCGCGACTGTAGTCAACCTCAGTTCAGATGCCGGCAGCATCGGCGGCGTCGGCTCTCCAATCAATATCCTGGGAAATGCTCAGAATATCGATAGCACCGGCGGCAATGGCAATGTCTATCTCAACCAAACCGGCATCGCCAGTTTCAATGCCCCTTCTCAGGCCGGTGTCACCGGTGTATTTTCAGTTACGGCTCCTGCAATAGTGATCGGAGCGGCAGGCTCGATCTCTGCAGGCTATATTATTTTCAATACTGCATCGGTTATCGACAACGGTACAGTGATTGCCGGTTCTCTTTCCGGAAATGGTTTATTGATTCAAAACCAATCAGGGGCCTTAACGATCGCCACCGGCGGTACAGGTACTTTTGTCAGCCCTGTCTCTCAATCTTTTCAGGCCATTGGTGACCTCACTTTAAACGTGAGTGGTGCTCAACTAAACAGCACAAATAACCTCAACATCGCAGCCATAGGCGGTACGCTCAATTTGCCTGTGAGCACGATTTCGGTAGCTCCGGACTCTTCTGGTAATGGTGGCATTCTTCAGATTACCGCGCAAAAAATCACAACTCAGGATGGTGCCCACAATCTGGTTTTCGATGCCAATGGCGCTGCCGGTCTCGGAACTGGTAATGGCGGGCAGGTAAATGTGCAACTGAGCGGCACGACTGCGCTTACCGTGGGTACTGCTGTCGGCAATATCAGCGCTTCGGCGAATTCTGCCGCTGGCGGTGGCACTGGGGGGGCGGTCACAATCGATAACGGCGGTAATCTAACCGTTAATGCTGCTCAAATAACTGTCACTTCCGCAGGCAATGGCAACGGTGGCAGCATCGTTCTGGGCTCTGGCAGTGGCGCTAATCTGGGCAACTTGGTCGTCTCTGGTGATCTGCACGCTGATGGTTCTGGTACGGGGATCGGTGGCGCCGTCTTCTTGCGGGCCAATAGCAAAACTGTCTTTACTGTTGGGGCAAGTAAAACCACAAATGGCACGGAGGGGACTATCAGTGTAGCCGGTGCCACTAATGGCAGTATTGCCATAGGCAATTCCGCCGGAAGTATCACCGTTGCGAAAAGTCTCACTGCTTTCGGCTCATTGGTCCTGAGCACCCGCGGCAGTTCTGCCGGCGCTGTTACCGTTAACGCCTCCCTCGGCGATGCTGCCACTCAATCCATCGGCCTCTACGCCAGTGGTGCCGGTCGCATTACAGATGCTGCCGCGGCAACGCTCCAGGCGTCTAACATAAATGCATCGAGTGCTACGGGCACGATTACTTTGTCCGGTGTCGACGCACTTGCCGCCGGTACATCGGTGAGTGCTATCACCGGCAGCGGTGCTGCGGTGGCCATCACCAACATCAATGGCAATCAGCTAAATGTTGCTAATACCACCGGTGCCGCCGTAACAATCAAATCACTCAGTCTTATCGACGTCACTGGCGTCGTTAACAGTGCGGCCGCTACTGTCTCGACTACAGGCAAGAGCGGTGGTTTGATCAAAGTGGGCGGGTCAATTCTCGCTAGCGGCAATATCTCCCTGTCGACTCCTGGATCGGTAAATGTCACCGGTATTTTGACCAGCAGCAAAAACGTGGCCATCACTGCCAAAAGCGCAACTAGTAGTATTGTGGTCAGTGGCACTGTGACGGCAGGTACTGCCGGCACTCTAGCCATTACTTTGCCTTCGTCCACGCTCGCCAACGGAGTCGATACAACTGCGGGGAGCTTATCGGCGGGTAGCACAATCACAGTATCGTCGGCAAAGACAAGCCTTTCCGTGGGTACTATTACCGGGGACAAAACGGTCAAAATTACAGCCCTGAGCGGCATCTTACAGGCTAATGCGAAGACTATTGAAGGTGTAACTGGAGTTTCCCTCTCCACCACATCTTCGGCAAGCGGAGCCGGTGGTATAACTGTCGCCAATATCACTACCGGCAACAGCGCCGCGCCCGCAACCGCGGGAGGTGCCTTATCGGTAGTTGCCGCTGGCGGTATCTTAAATGTCCTGCCCGGCTCGATTATCAATGCAAATTCCGGCAAGGGAACAAAGGCCGCTATCACCCTCGAAAACAAACTGATCATGGGGACAACGACTGGCACGATCGTCGTCGGCAGCAATGCTCAGATCACAACAGCCGGAGCCTTCGGCGGTAATGTGGCGATTACCATGGGTGCGCCGCCGACTGCACCGAAAGGCAATTTGTTACCTGTTATTCCTGGTCTGACATTTACACCGGGCAATCCTCAGAATGTCATCTTTGTCGGCAATACCGCCACAAATAATGGTGTGAATTTTGCCACCGGTGGCGGCACCAATCCAATTAATGTGAATGTGATTGGCAGCGGCGTTAAGGTCATTTTCAATACCGGTCTCTTGCCGGCCAGTGCTATCACTATTGATGGTGGCACAGGTGGTCAGACCACTCTGGTCCAGGCAGATCCGCCGGTGGCAAGTGTGGCACCGGCTGCGGTTGGTCGCCTTGCTGTAATGCCGTTTAGTTTAGAGGCACCGGCGCTATTCCCCGGCGGCTCCACTTCATCTGTCTTTGCGGGCTTATCCTCGTCGCCCAGCCTGATCTCCGGAGTTACCATGGCGAGCGCAGCGCCAGGCAGTGCAGGAGGTTCTGATGCCTCCGTCATCAATACTGTCGTCTCTGCCCGCACTCTATATGGTGAGGCCAGCGCTTTTGAGGACCTGGAAAACGCCAGTCCTGCTAATTTTTTGTATCGATCCTCTCGAGATAGCGCCGGTTATATTGCGTCCGGGGCTGGCCCGCTTCAATACAGCCTGCGCTTGCTTGGTGACGGCGATATTGAAGCCGCCATCGTTGCTGGTGGTGATTTAGGTATTGCCGACCCCACAGTGAGTGATTTTGATTGTGCATTAGGTGCCGGCAATGTCAACGTGATAGGTCCGGTTGTGCATGATCTGCGTCGCGGTGCTCTTATCGCTGCGCCTGACAGGGCAAGTACGGTGAAAACCGCTTTTGGCGAGATCGACGTTGATGCTAAAGCCGTTTGTTTGATTATCTCGAAGGCAAATGCGACGGGCGTTTACAATCTCGATGACGCCAGGGCAAAGTCTGTAGTGGTTAGGGTCGGCGGTGAGCAGATTGTTCTTGCGCCGGGGCGACATGTCACTATTACTTCCCGTCAGGTTTCCGGATTTGAAGCGGCAAACGTTGCACACTGCATTGGGCACCGCAATCTATCTGCTTCTAATTTGCAAAACTCGACGCTGCAAGCATTTACTTCTGACTTTTCTCTGGCTCATACGTTTGCCGGCGTGAAACAGCTTCGTTTGCTGGTCAGCTCAACTAATCCGCGGGCCAGAAAACTCACTGCCCATTTGCTAAAAACCAGTGCGATTATGAGCCAGTTGGCTTCTGGCGGACAGTATCAATATTACCTACCTGGCACGATGGCGCAGACAGCAATGGCTGATGACGGTAGGCGTTGATTAAGGCGTGCAATCAATCTTCCGAGTTTAGATCGATGACATGTAGAACAATTTGCTGCGCTATTTTGCCTTCCGGCTCACCAGAAAGTCAGCCACATCGCTAAGTTCTTTGGGCGTGATATTACCGGCGTAGGCTGGCATGTTGTAGCCGCCGCCGACGATGCGCACGATGACCTGTTCGTGGGTCAGTCGATTGCCGACTTCGGTCAAGTCCGGTCCGCGTTTGCCGCCATGTCCCGAGATTGTATGACAGTACAGACAGCCCTTTGTATCAAAAACCTGAGCGCCATCATATATAGGTCCACTGCTGGCGCCGATTATTTCTGGAGTCAGTTTGCTCGCTTCAAATTTGGGCGTCCATGGCTCGGTAAAGCCCAAATAAGTCAGCGCCGAAACCGCAGCAAGAGAGCAGAGCACGATAGCTATTGCCCAGGGTCTACGGCTAGGGCTGCGCTCGCCTTTATTATTGATAAATGGCACCGCCAGCAGTGACACTCCGAGGAAAACCGGGAAGGCGATAATGACAAAGTCTTCGGCGCGGTGCGGCAGAAACGCAAGCAGGGCAAAATACCAGACCAGATACCAGTCGGGGCGCGGTGAGGCATTGACGAGGGAAGGGTCGGGTGGCTTTTCGATGGCTGGTGCCCCGAAGCCAATGGCCAGGATAAAGATTACAGTTACGACAATGGTACTAAAGACAATATCGCGCCAGGCGGCATCCGGCCAGAATGGCTTGCCGTCGCGCTGCAGCATGGCATGATATTTTTTGACATAGGTTTTGGGATCGACCGCTTCGCCGACTTTTGGTGGTTCTGAGATGCCGTTGCGCAGGACGAGATAGACATGTAGGCCGATGGCACCGATCAGCAAACCCGGCAGTAAAAAGACATGGACGACGAAAAAATGGCCTAAGGTAGAGCTGCTCACCATGCCACCGGATACGATGATATCCGAGATAAATTTGCCGACGAAGGGTGCGCGCAGTGCTTGCTCGGCACCGACGGCAATTGTCCAGACGGCATTTTGATCCCAGCGTAATACCTGCCCGGTAAAGCCCATGACGATCGTGAAAAATAAAAGAGCAACCCCGCTCAGCCACTGAATTTCACGAGGAAATTTATACGAGCCCATCAGATAGACGCGGATCATATGGATGAAAACAAAAATCACCATCGACGATGCGCCAAAATAATGCATCGCTCTGATCAGATTGCCAAATGGTGCCACGCTCGTGATGTATTTGATGCTCTCGTAAGCCTGACCGGCCGACGGTATGTAGGAGCTCATCAAACCGATGCCGGTGACGACCTGGACGAGAAAAGAGCTCATGATTGCCGTACCGAAGACATAAAACCACTTCGAGCCTGGTGGCACCAGGTGCTTGGCCATGTCGATGACCGGCTTGACCAGGCCGGTGCGCTCTTCTACCCATGAGACTAATTGGTCGACTATTTTCATTTGGCGCGCTCGAGCATTTTACTAGCCTTCCGACAATACTGGTCTGACCGCTATTTGCACCTGGCCATTGGCGACGCGCACCGGATAGCGGTGCATCGGTCGTGGTGGCGGTCCGCCGGCGACGTCGCCGCCGCTGTCGAAGACTCCACCATGGCATGGACAGAGAAACAATCCGGCGCCGGCTTCCCAGCGTACAGGACAGCCCAGATGGGTGCAGTTGATCGCCCAGGCTTGAAATTTATCCTCGCCACTGCGGCGCAGCCAGGCCGAGTTTTTGGCGGTGACACCGTCGTAGGGCATGGGGTCTGGATTTTCGAAGGAAACATTGACAGTCTCACCGGTTTTGAATTTCTCGACCGGGCCGACGCTGACCCAACCTTCCCGCTTTGGCATGACGAAATAGTTGAACATGAAGCCAATTAGGGGCAGTGACGGCAGAGAGACGATGAAGGCGCCAAGGCTCAAGCTCAGGGCTTTCAAAAACTCCTGTCTGCTGACAAAGATTTTCTTCCAGTCTGGGAAAACCGCTCCCAGACTCTGGCCGGGCGATTCGATCGCTTTTTGATTTTCGCTATTTCCGCTATTTTCGAGGCCCGACTGTTTGTCGTCGGGATCTTTTGGACCGTCACAACAGCACGTCATTTCGCAAATCTCCAAACCAGCCAATGGCAGCCACTAAAAATAAAGCAAAGCCAAACACCGACATGATCCAGTGTGTGACGATGCCAAAAGATAAAAGGGTGATGCCGAGCGCCAATGCCGCCGGCCAGACTGTCGGTTTCGGAAGTCTCTCCGGTAGGGGTTTGGCGCCGCCGGACCAGGAGATTGTCGGCTGAACTTCGGTTCTAATTTCTTCGGCCTCAGGCATTTTCCGCCCCCTCGTTTGTTTTGATCTGATCGTTTCCGGGTGTATTGTCCGGCTCATTTCTAGACTCGGCTTTGAGCCAGTCCACGACGCTCAACATCATCGCCCATAAAAATATGACACCGGCCGGCTCCCACATGATGGCGCCACCCAGTTTCTGGTCGTCGAGCTGGGTCAGACCCCAATCTTCGCGGATCAGCTTGAGGGCGCCGAGCTCGTCTTCGGGATGAGCGTAGCGCTCGTAATAGGGAGTATCCGAAATCGTGAAGATCACACCGAGGATGGTGCTGATAAAGGCAGTTAGCGCCAGATAAAGTATCGCCGCCAGCGGTGTCAAGCGACCCTGCGGCACTGGCTTGAATACCGGCCACCAGAGCATGACGCCGGTGACTATCAGGGTGATGTGTTCAAAAATATGGACGGTGTCGTTTTCCAGGGTCAAATCATACAGACCGGGCAGATGCCAGAGCCAGAAGGTGCCGTTGGCAGCTATTAGTGTCAGTGGCGGATTGCCCAGTATCTTTTCCAATCTGGCGATGAACGGTATCTTCAACCAGCTCTCGACCATTGTTTTGGGCAGGCCGCAGACGAGGAAGACCGGCGCGATGATACCGAGCAACATGTGCTGGGCCATGTGCAGACAAAATAGATAATCTTCGCCCAGTTTATCGAGGGGCGAGACCAGTGCAAAGAAGAGGGTGAGGACGCCTAGCGTCCAGAAAATCGATTTCTTTTCGATCTTTTTCGGACGGACAAGGAAGAAATAGCCGACCAGAAGCAAGGAGCAGCCGATCACTACCGGTGGTGCAAATTCCCATGAAGATAGAAATAGCTTCCAGCTGGTCATACATATCTCCAGAGATAGACGACCGAGAAGATTACAATCCAGACAACGTCGACAAAGTGCCAGTAAATGGCAATCGACTTCATACAGGGGATGGTCGGTTCATTATTGCGACCGAAGGCTGAGAGGCAGAGCAGTACTGTCAGCAGTACCAGTCCGATAAAGACATGGAAGCCATGGAAGCCGGTCAAAGTAAAGAAGCTACTGCCGAACATATCGCGACTGATAGTGACATTGTGTGTGAGCAGGCCGGCGTATTCCAGGCCCTGTCCGGTCAAGAAAACCGCACCGAGCACCACTGTCACGAGCAGCCAGACATTGACCAGGACGCTTTTTTTCTCAGCCTGATTTCTCTCAGCGCCATTTTCGCTCGCTTTTTCGCGGGCCTTTTCGGCGAGCATGAGTGTGAAGCTGCTCGAGAAAAGTGCCACCGAAAACATACCGGTCTTAATCGGGTCGAGCAGAGCCGCAGCTTGGGCGCCTGTATCTTTGTGGAAGTTGACATAGGCGAGCAGTAATAAGAGAAAGAAGATTGATTCGGAGGCGACAAAGAGAATCATGCCAAGAATAGTGCGATCGATCGGCGACTGTTTCTTCACCACTAGAGCTGGACTGGAGCTGGTCATCAGGCTGGCCCTCCGTCTTTGGTTTGGTCTTGATTTGCATCTTTGTCTTTGATAATCTCGTCAGCGATTTTTAGCGGCGGTCGACTGACTTCGCTTTCTCCACCATGGGTCAAATCCCAGAGCGGCCGGCGGCTGCGCACCGGTGGCAGTGTTTCGAAATTTTCCGGCGGCGGCGGCGAGCTCGTCGCCCATTCCAGAGTCCAGGCCTGCCAGGGATTGTCGCCGGCAATTTCGCCCTTTCTAAAACTGATAAAGATATTCCAGAAGAAAAGCACAACCGAGAAGGCAAGCACAAAAGCGGAGAGGCTCGAGAGCATGTTGAGCAAGGCCAGAGCCGGCATGCCGTATGGATAGGTCCAGACGCGGCGCGGCATGCCAAAGGCACCGAGGGCGTGCATGACCAGAAACGTTCCGTTAAATCCGATTACCATCAGCCAGAAATGCCACTTGCCTATTTTTTCTGAAAGCAGACGGCCGGTTACTTTTGGGAACCAGTAATAAATTCCCGCTTGCATGGCAAACATCATGCCGCCAAGCAGCACGTAGTGGATGTGCGCCACGACAAAATAGCTATCGGTGAGCTGCCAGTCAAGTGGGATAATGGCAAAGGTAACGCCGCTCAGGCCGCCGATCGTAAACTGGATGATAAAAGCGGTGGCAAAGAGCATGGCGCAGGTGAAGCGTAGCGAGCCACCCCACATGGTGGCGATCCAGTTCCACACTTTTATACCGGTCGGCACAGCGATGAGCAGACTGGAGAGGGCAAAGACATAAAGTACAGAAAAGCCCAGGCCGGTGGCAAACATGTGGTGCATCCAGACTCCGAAGCTCAAAAAGGCGATGGCCACGGTTGATGCCGCCATGAAGCCCGTGCCGTACATGACCTTGCGCGAAAAGACCGGTATCACTTCCGATACCACGCCAAAACCTGGCAGGATCAAGATATAGACTTCCGGATGGCCAAAAAACCAGAAATAATTTTGCCAGAGGACGGCTGATCCGCCAAAATCCGGAGCAAAGAAATGAGTGTTTAAGACGCGGTCGAAGAGGATCATCACGATGGCGGCATTCAGAGCCGGTAGCGATAATGTCACCAGGACGCCTGTGGCCAGCACCATCCAGACAAAGAGCGGCACGCGTGTGAGCGACATGCCCGGAGCGCGCAGGGTCAAAATGGTGGCAATCAAATTGATGCCGGTGGCAACAGAGCCGATACCGATCACAAAGAGACTGAGTGCCCAGTAAGTGATGCCCGGATTTTGCAGGAAGGCTTTTTGTGTCAGCGGTGCGTAGCTAAACCAACCCGCCTGCGGAGCGCCGCCGCCCAGGAAGCTGAAGTAGAGCATCATCGCTCCAAAAAGATAAACCCAGTAACCCATGGCATTTAGTCTGGGGTAGGCCATGTCTTTGGCACCGATCATCAGTGGTGTCAGATAGACGCTGAAGCCAAAGAGCAAGGGCATGGCCATGAGAAAAATCATGGTCGTGCCGTGCATGGTGAAGACCTGGTTGTAAAAGTTTTGCGCAACAAAATGATTGTTCGGGACAATCAATTGGATCTTCATGATCATGGCAAGCGTCAGCCCGACCAGGAAAAAGAAGAGGGCTGAGCCGATGTACATCATGCCCAGCTGTTTGTGGTCTATGGATGTCACCCAGCTCCAGAGGCCGCGGTATTCTGGGATGTCGGCCAGCGTGTTTATCTTTGAACGCGATTGCGGCGGCAGTGGCTGGTTTTGCGGAAAAGCTGATTCGGTCATTTCAACCCTTCCAGATAAACGGCGATGTCGTGGGCCTCTTCTTTGCTGATGCGCATTTTTGGCATGTGGCAACCGGGTTTGTATTTTTGCGGATTGACGATCCAGGCGGCGGCATTGTCGACATTGTTCGCCATCATGCCCGCGGCCAGCGTTTTGCGGTCGGCCAGGTGAGTCAGGTTGGGCCCGACCAGTGCCTTTGCGTCGGTGCCTGCAATGGCGTGACATTGGACGCATGTCTTGGACATAAACAGTTCCTGGCCATGCACTGCCTCTGTCTCGGTCGGTGCCGCCGGCACTTTCAACTGGCTTTCTGTCCAGGCTTTAAAATCTTGCGGTGAAAGGACAGTCACCATGATGCGCATCAGCGAATGAGCCGCTCCGCAAAATTCCGAGCAGGCTCCGGTAAAAAGCCCTCTGGCAAAGGGTTTGAGAAACAGGTGATTGGGATGTCCTGGGACGGCGTCCATTTTCTGACCAAAGTCGGGCACCCAGAAAGAATGGATGACATCTGCCGACCTGATTTCGAGCAGGGTATTTACGCCTTCAGGTAAATAGAGCTCATTGGCTGTGACGACGCCGGTCTTGGGATAGCGATATTCCCACCAGAACTGGTGCGCATTGACGATCACATCGGCTTGCAATTTGCCCACCGGCGGATTGACACTGTTCATGACGATGGCGGTAAGGACGCCAAGGAAGAGCAGTATCAGAGCTGGTATCACAGTCCAGGTGATCTCGAGCTTGACGTTGCCTTCGTCCTGTCGCGGCTCGGCGTCGCCAGGACGTGCTTTAAACTTGATCGTGGCATATGTGACCAGACCTATAACGGTAAACAAAATGCCGAAGCAAATGATCAGATCGACGTAATGCAAATAGACAATCGTGCGTGCTTGATCCGTGGCATAGCTAAATATATTGGTATCGTGCGCGGTCGTCAGGTCCATCGCCAGACCGTCCCCAACCAGGCGTGCACCTGGCTGCCGCACTCACCGCCGTAACGATCGATTACCACTGCGCCTAAGAGTATGGGCAAATAAATCAGACTGACCAGAAGGACTTTACGTGCCGCTGCGCGCGACGGTTTTTGCGCTAGTTGGAAACTTGCGGCGATTAAAAGCAGGCAAGATAAAATCGTACCGACCCCGTAGGCGGTGCCGGTTTTTGCCTGACCGCAGAGCATCATCGAGACGGGCAAAAGAGCCACTGCTGTGAGCAATGTCAGGCGGAAAGTTTTCACGCCTGTCGCTTCCACAACGGGCAGCATTTTGAAGCCGCCTTTTTCATAGTCATCTTTATATAGCCAGGCGATCGGAAAAAAATGCGTATGCTGCCAGACAAAGAGCATGGCAAATAATATCCAGCCGCCCAGATCGATCTGACCGCGTGCCGCCGCCCAACCGATCAGCGGCGGGATGGCGCCTGGGATGGCGCCAATGGAAGTATTTAGCCAGGTGACACGCTTGGCGGGCGTGTACACAGCCAGATAGATCACAGCAGCTGCCAGGCCGAGGCCTGCCGCAAGCATATTGACTTGGCCCACCAACAACAGAAAACCCGCCGTTAAAAGACTCATACCATAGGATAGACCGGCGATTGCCGAGATGGTTCCCGCGGGGATTGGTCGCTTGCAGGTGCGCGGCATGAGGGCATCCTGTTCTCTTTCAAGATAGCAATTGACAGCGCACGCGCCGGCACTTAAAAAAGCCGTGCCAAGAAGAGTGCATGAAAATAAAGGGAGTAAAAATTCGCCGCGATAGGCGAGGATAAAGCCGGTCGCACAGGCGACGAGCTCCATGCCGACGATGCGCAATCTGGCCAGATTGAGCAAGGCAAAAAATAGCTTGGCAGCCCGATCGTTTTTGCCCATTTCGCCCAATTGAAATTATCTCCGATGAGCACTGCCAGGCAGACTTCTCAAGCGCATCGGTGAAGATGCTTATCCGTGATTAAGGCGCCTGCCTGTCCAATTTTTTACCAATATATCATAAGGTATTGCCAAAGGAATCGGATAAGTTATCGGCAGATCAGTGTGCGCTAAGCTAATGACGCGCGCGAAGCAAATAGGTGGCAAACAATTCTGGTGGTGGTCGATGGAAACTGATTTAAATCCGGACGAGAAGCGCAAGATGAACATGGCGCTCGGCCTGATGTTCCTCACCATGTTTATCGACCTTGTCGGCTTTGGTATCATCTTGCCCCTTTTGCCGCTCTACGCCAAACAATTCGGCGCCGATGGTCTGACCGTCGGCATGCTTTTGACTTCATATTCGCTCATGCAATTTTTCTTCGCGCCGATGTGGGGACGCCTTTCGGACAAAATCGGTCGGCGACCGGTTTTGATGATTTCGCTTGCCACCTCGGCTGTTGGCTATACGATCTGGGGTTTTTCCAATACGCTTGCCATGCTCTTCGTATCGCGTCTCGTTGCCGGTTTTGGCAATGCCAATCTGGCCGTCGCCCAGGCTTATATCGCCGATGTCACGCCGGAAGAATATCGCTCCCGCGGCATGGGTATGATCGGTGCCGCATTTGGTCTGGGCTTCGTGCTTGGACCGGCAATCGCCGGCACTGCCATCGTCTGCGGTGTGCAGCCGCATGTGCTTGGCTTCATCGCCGCCGGCTTCAGCATCATCGATTTGATCTTCACCGCTATATTTTTGCCCGAGCCACCCAACCGGCAAGATAACGCCCTCACGCCTTTTTCTCTCGGGGCCGGCTTCTACTTCCGCACTCTGGCCAACAAAAAGTTTGGCCTCAGCCTGCTGATCATGTTTATCTCCACTTTTGCCTTTGCCAACATGGAAACGACGCTGGTTTTGCTGACGAATAAGTTTTACAATTTTTCGCTTTTGCAAAACAGTTGTCTTTTCACAGGCCTTGGATTGATCATGGCGCTCATCCAGGGCGGTTTGATCCGGCGCATCGGTAAAAAATATCCGGACGCTGTGCTCGTCACAGCGGGCACGGCGCTGCTTACTGTCGGACTGTTGTTGATACCGGCCACTCATTATTTGCCGGTACTTGGCGTCGGCTTGATTTTATTGGCCACCGGATCCGGTATCAACAATCCATCCAATAGCAGTTTGCTCTCCAAGCTCTGTCCCAGAGAAGAAACCGGCGGCGTCATGGGTATCGGTCAATCGATGGCTACGCTCGGGCGTATCCTCGGGCCGGTGGCCGGTGGATATTTGTTTGATGCCATGGGAGCGGGCTGTCCCTACTGGGTGGCGGCTGCCTGCACGCTGCTGGCCTGTCTGCTCAGCTTGAAATTGCCGCGCTTCGCCAAAAGGGCGTAGCGATTGCTCCGCGTTCCTGACAATGGTGTGCATAACTGTATATGCGCTGGGGTTAGCTTTTGTTGCAGCTATAGGCCGGGTGCTTGCCATCCTTGTGCCTATGCAAAAGCAGCCTCCTCTGTCGCTTTTGTCTATCGGAAATAAATGGATGAGATATATTCCGGGGTACTTCCATGTCCTCTGAGAAGCGGTTATATTAATTGCATAACCGGTGAGCAACCGCTAAGAAGTTGGTTGCTTTGAGCCGAGGGGCAGTGTGGAAACGGCAGGTCGACGTCGACCGGAGACTGTAGCAAAAAGCCCGATTTACGTGACGGACTGCCTGATTTAGTTCGTGTAATGCGTAGATAGATATTGAGCCCACCGCAATGGGCAGTCAGGCAATAGCAAAGAGACCGCTGCAGTTTATTCTGGGCGGTCTTTTTGTTTGTTTGGTTATTAGAGCCTTTTGTCGAGCTCTCTGTCAGTGTTCTTGATAAATGCCTCGATGGATTGCGTCCGTCTATTCATCTGTTGATTCCAAAAAAAAATCGCATTTCCGATATTTGAAAATTGACCTTCAATTGAACTTTTGTCCTCAGATCGGCGTTCTATTTAGTAGAACCTCAGTCTTGTTTACAACCAGACCAGATTGTAATACAATGTGCTACAAGCGAAAGGTGCGAGTCCTTTGCGTCGGCATTACTTCTGAACGCGTTTGTCTGGTCGAAATCGGCGTTGAAGATCAAGGCGGAGAGCTCGTCGTTTTTCATGCCAGAGAAGCAACAAAAACCGCTATCCGAGCTTTTCAGAAGAGGAGATAGTATGAAAGACCTTCGCAAGCAAATGCTCCCCACCAAAGCCGTTTCTAAAAAGATGCGAGGCTTGCTAGATAAAGAAAAGAGCGAAGCTCGCAAACGTATAGTTGAACGTGGCATTGTGCATTTTCGAGCAGATCCGGAATTTATGGAGACTCTTCTCGACACCGCTGAACGATCGAAGGTCGCTCCTGGCACTCTCTGTCGGCGGATTGTTTGGGATTATCTTCAGTCGTTGGGTGCGACGTCTGGAGTGGCAGAAAGCAGTCCTAGATATTCGGCAGTTAGCGATGATGTGATGGAAAAACTCAACGAGATTAAGGAGCTGGTCGAGCAGACTCTGCTTGAGCGAGAGTCAAAAAAGAACCGTCCTTCCAAGTCCAGAAATAAATAAGTCTTCGTGCTTTCTGTTTAGTCTTAGACTATTTGGCCCTGGGTGCTTTGCTCCCTCGGAACCCCGGATGTTCAAAAGCGCATATTCGATCTGTATGCACCATGCTTCGCCTCATGCTGCAGTATAGGCCGAGATGCTGACAATCAAGGCTGTATGCAAAAGCCTCATTGCGAGCTGCTTGCATGTGTCAAAATAAATCTATGAAATATATTCCGGGGTACTTCCATTGCCAGCCTAAGGCGGCTATATTAGATTCATACCCGGTGAGCAACCGCTAAACAAGTTGGTTGCTTTGAGCCGAGGGGCTTTGTGGAAACTTCAGGTCGACGTTGACCGGAAACAGTAGCAA
>JAGXAB010000101.1 GCA_018971775.1 Cyanobacteria bacterium REEB67
GCGGACTGGACAATGTGTATGTTCGGAACCGAGATACTTTGCATAAAACCTCACGCTTTACGTTAGCGACAAGAGCTCCGGGAGGTTGTCGAGGTCTTAATGTTATCTCAGCTTGCCAAAATTGTATACGCTTAATCTTTCGATTTAAGCTTGCGGCTTAACAGTCTTGGGCTCTCGCTCTGGAGTCGATCAGCCCTTGACAAGGGTGCCACTAACTACGGTGATAGAAGTTTCAGGATGGAAATAACGCCTCATCGCCGCGTCGACTTTTTCTTTGGTTAGAGACAGGTAGCGCTCCTGAATTTTGTCGAGCTCGTCGATGCCCAGGCCAAGAAATTCGAATTCTGTAATGACACGAGCGATGCCCATCGATGAAGCCAGGCCGACCTTGAAACCGCCCAGAGCGCGACCGCTCTCCTTGGCCAGATCATCTCTGGATATACCTTTAGATAGATAGTCCTTGAGCGTTACATCAATCAACTGCAAAGCGCGATCGACATTTTTCGGATTGCTGGAGAGGGACACCGCCCACGGTGCGCCTCCAAATGCGGTGTCCGAGTAAGATGAATAGATGCCGTAGGTCAGTCCGGCCTTATCGCGTACGACCTGACCGAGGCGCGAGGTAATCGTATCCTGGCCGAGGGCGGCATTGGCGATGCGGGCGGCATAAAAGTCATCGGAAGCTCTGCGCAGATCGCAAGGATGGGCCATGACTATATCGACACTGGCTTTTTCCGGCAGATGAACGTCGACTCGACGGGCAGCCTTCGGCATGGGCACATCGGGGATGACGATGGCGGAAGCTTTTTCTCCCTGCCAATCACCGAAACGGTCGGTGATCAGCTTGAGAGTTTGGTCGAGATCGATGTCCCCGACCATGGTGATGATTGTCTTGGCCGGCGAGAACATCCTTCTGTGCAGGGCGCGCAGCGTCGAAACATCAACGCCTTCGAGTTCCTTGACTTGCTCGTCAAAGAGTTTGTCATAAAAAGGATGGTCGGCCGGATAGAGCTCCTGGCGCAATTTATTCCAGGCCATCGAGCGGGTATTCATTTTCGATTCGACGAAGCGAGAATTCCATTCGATTTTGGTCTTGAGCAGTTCCTCCTCCTCTAATAGGGGATTGCGCAGGACATCGATCAAAATATCGAGATATTGCGGCAAATCAGAAACGACGAGCTGCGAACCAGTACCCATTCGGTAATTATCCACATAAAACTCGAGGGCGCCGGGACAGCCCATTTCTTCGAGGATTTCGGCGGTCTTGTTCTTATCATAATGGGCCGATCCGCGCGGTAAAAGATCGGCGACGAGTTCGGCGGGCGAGCTCGGCATTTCGCGACTGAAATAGCGGCCCGCTTTCATATTGATATTGACGGCGACCGATTCGGTGCCGGGATTTTGCATGAGCAAAACGGTTAAACCGTTGGCCAGCACTTCGCGTCGCACTTTGCCTGCATAGTTGCTCGTGGCCTGATTTTTGAACGTCACCGACACCGGTGTCGGTTTTTCTTCCATGAATGCTTTGATTTCAGCCGCGCTGAAGGGCGGCTCCATTTTCTTGTCGTCTTCACCGCCGGTCACGCCGGGCGCGCTTTCTACTCTGGCGCCGCTCGCCCCTGCAACCTCATTTATCTCGTCATCATCGTCATCGTCGCCTGCATCTTCAAATTGAGAACCGTCGAATTCCTCACCTTCCTTCGGCAAGAAATAGCCGACGGTGCGATTGCGTTTGGCGAAATACTGACCGGCCACACGCATGATGTCTGCTTGCGTCACCGCCTCAAATTTATCATCGTACTCCATGAGCCAGCGCCAATCAGCCTTGGACTCGGCTTCACCAAGCATGAAGGCAAGACTGGAAGGGTCGGCCTTGGAGAGGATGGTGCCTTTCAAATTGCTGCTCTTGATGCGCTTGAGCTCATCTTCGCCGGCCGGTTCTGTGGCCAGTTTTTCAATTTCGTCGAAAATCGCCTTTTCCACTTCCGCCATATCGACATCCGGATTGACAGTGGCGCCGACGATGAAGAGGCCGGGATCGCGCAGATCGTCGTGGCGGGCAAAAACTTCATTGGCGAGCGACGTGTCGATCAAGCGTTTGTAAAGACGGCTGGAGCGCTCGTAGGTGCTACCGAGCAATTGACGCATCGCTGCAAGGGCATAATTATCAGCGTGGCTGGCCTCGGGCACATGATAGCCCGCCCAGACTCGCGGCAGATCGCCGGCGCGGTTGACTTCGAAGCGGCGCTCGCCTTCTTGCTCGGGTTCGGTCGTGTAGACATCCGGTATCGCATGTGGGGCGGTTTCGATTTTACCGAAATGATGATCGATCATGGCCAGGGCTTCTTCGCTTTTGAAATCGCCAAGAGCGATGACGGTGGCATTGTTTGGCCAGTAGAAAGTATCGTAGAATTGACGCAGTCTCTCCATCGGCACCCCCTCAACGTCCGAGCGCCAGCCAATCGTCGGATGGTGGTAGGGATGTTCGCGGAAAGCGATGGCGTAAAGCTCTTTTTCCAGCGCTTCTTCCGGATGATTTTCGCCGCGCTCCAGCTCATTGCGCACCACACTCATCTCAGAATCTCGATCTTCCTGACGCAATCGCAAATTACGCATACGGTCGGCTTCGAGCTCGATGCACAAATCTAAAAAGTCATTGGGCACCACTTCGTAATAGCTGGTCCGGTCAAACCAGGTGGTAGCATTCCAGTGAGCGCCGATCTGGGTGAGCAGGTCATCCATGCCATTGCCTTTTTCGGCGTTATGTTCTTCGGTGCCCTTGAAGAGCATGTGCTCGAGGAAGTGAGTCGATCCTGTATAGCCGACACCTTCATTGCGCGAGCCGACGCGATAGACGACAAGCAAGGTGGCTACCGGTGCACTGTGGTTTTCGGCGATAAGCACACGCAAGCCATTGGCCAGTTTGTATTCGCTGACCTCCTTGACTTCGGCGATTTTGGCGGGATAGCTCTTGTTTTGCTTGTCGACCGTATTGACCATGGGATCCTCAAAAGGCTTAATAAAACTGACGGGAGAGTAAAAGATACCTTAGTGTGCCTTCAGTATTGTCCTCTTGGCCCGAATCGAAGGTAAAATTTGTTTTCATCCTTGTGTACGGACCGGTGACCCTGATTATGACTAAAAACAATACTCCGCAACAGTCTTTGATGTTTTCGCTCTTCTTTTGCGGGCTTTTTTCAGGGTTTCTTGCGGATCTGTCTTCGCGTCCGGCTCTCGCCTTCGACGAAGCAAAATGGGCGATTTGCACGCATGACGGCCAGAAGGCCTTTGAAATCTCCGATTTCGGCACCGCCGAGAAAAACTTCCTGGCCGCTCTCACCCAACTGAAAGGAGCCAGTGACGCAGATAAGACAGCCCACCTGGCTGACAGCCTGACCAGTCTCGGCATCCTCTATTCGAGCCGCGGTCAGTTCGCCAAGGCCGAGCCTTTTTTCGAAAAAGCGCTGAAAGTCAAAGAATACGTGGGCGGCAGTCGAGATAAAGGGACGATCGGCAGTCAGGTCAAACTTTGCCAGCTTTATCTGAGCCAGGGCAAAAGGGACAAGGCCATGCCTCTGGTCGATAAATTGACCGACTATGGCGAGTCTCAAGCCCGTGAGCTGGCCGAGATGAGCAACAGCTACGTCAATCTTTTGCACTTCAATAAAACTCATAAAAAAGTGGATGCAGCCGCTCTGGCCCAGGAAGAGACTCAGCTGGCGAGCCTGAAGGCCCTCAAGAGCAAGTGCCAGGACGTGGCGATTTTGCTGGACAGTACGGCCGGCTCGATAAAAGAGATCAACACCGAGCACAGTCACACCCAAGCCGAACGTCTCTACAAATCGGCTCTGGCCATGCGTCAGCGCACCCTTACCCCCGAGCACGCCGCCCTCGCTTCCTCCCTGGAGAATCTGGGCAAGCTCTATCAAGCGGAAGGTAAAACAACTCGGGCCGAACCATTACTGCGTCGCGCCTATGAAATCAGCCTCGACACCCTCGGTCCGGACCGCGCCGAGACCGCGCAAAGACTCGACACGCTTGCCCAGGTGCTGTCCAGCGCCGGCAAATTAAGCGAAGCGGAAGCCCTTTACCGGCAGGTGCTCGACTATCACAAACCTCAGGCCGGCAGCACGGCGGCGACAGCGGCGGGAAAGGCAGGCAATGGCGGCGGCCGCAACCAGGCCGACATGGCCGCCAATATGGCCACCTTGCTGGTCAAACAGGGACGGTACGGTGAGGCCGTACCCTACTACAGCCGCGCCCTCAAAATTCAGGAATCAATCAACGGCCCGCAGAGCGCTTCCTTACTCAATCTGCTCGATAGCTACGCTTATGCACTGAGTCGCGCCAATCGCTCCGGCGAAGCCCAGAGGCTGACGGCCCGCGCCCGCTCGATTCGGGGCTGATTGCCTTGCCGGCAACTTGGCGCCGTCAAGGGCGACCAGTCCGACGCTTTAATTCGCACCGAGCCGCTCAATTTGAATTTCGCCTGATCCGGAAATTGTCTGGCCGCCGATTACATCTGAGAGAGATTGCTCAAGATGCGATACATGCGCACGATCCCTTGCTTGAAGGAAGCGACCGGGATGCGCTCGTCTTTGCCGTGCATGGTGGCGGTATGTTCGGGATCGCATTCGACCGGCTCGAAGCCGTACGAATTGATGCCGATTTCTCTAAACCAGTGTGAATCGGTAAACCATGGCACCAGCACCGGTACGACCGGTACGACTGGTGCGGCACTTTCTTGAGCGTTAGCTCTTTCGATGGCATGCACCATGGCGCTGTCGAAGGGCGAAGGATCGGATTTTTCCCATTCGATCGTTTTTACTTCGATAGAAGGATCGTCGATGATTGTTTTTATCTCAGCGCTAAATTGCTCCGGGGTGACACCGGGCAAGAGGCGACAGTCGAGCTCGGCGTAAGATTCAGCTGGAATGACATTTGTCTTGTAGCCGGCTTTGAGCACGGTTATCGAGACGGTATTGCCGAGCATCGAAAATTTCATCAGGTCTTTATGCAGAGCCGCTTCGTTTTTCTTATCCTTGACTGACTCTTCGATATTGGCATAGAGCTCCTTCAAGGGACTGCTTTCGTTTGCGGCAATCGATCTAAAAAATGTTTTCACCGCCGGCTGCAAAGTCATCTTCGGAGGACTGGCGGCCAGTCTGGCCAGGGCGGCGATCAGCCTGTTATTGGCCGAGTCTTTGAGCGGCATCGAGGCATGGCCGGCCACGCCTTTTGCCGTCAGCGACAACCAGAGGATGGATTTTTCCGCCACGTCGACGCCCCAGTGTTTGGCTTTGCCCCCGGGAGCGGCGTCGATTGGATAGCCTTCATTGATTAGATATTCGGCGTCGGCGATCAGATCCTTTTTGTGTTCGACGATCCATCTAGCACCGTATGTACCACCAATCTCTTCGTCGGGAGTAGCCAGGAATATGACATCGCGATCGAGTTTGACCCCATTGCGTTTGAGCGCGAGCATAGCGGCAAGCTCCATGATGCCCATACCTTTCATATCCATGGCCCCTCGACCCCAGAGCTCGCCATCATGGACCTCGCCGCCAAAGGGCGGATACTTCCAGTCAGCGGCACGGGCCGGCACCACATCAATATGGTTGAGCAAGATAACAGCCTTTTTTGCCCCGCTCCCTTTTAATCGTCCAATTACAAAAGCGCGATTATTAGCACGAGTATCCGGCACATCGATGACACTCGCTTCGATACCGTTCTTCTCCAGTATGTCGGCCAGATATCTAGCACCGAGCTTTTCGTTACCGGGTGGATTGGTGGTATCGATTTTTATGTAATCTGAGAGGATTTTTACCGCATCATCGAGATCCTGTGCCGAAATCGGATCGGCGGCCGCGGTCGAAAGGGTGGCGATCCTTGCCGGAGCTGAATGTGCACTGGTTTTCGCTCCAGCCGGCAAGAGCAGGGAAGGCCCCAAGAGCAACATTAAAGAGAGTGCCACCAGAAGCGATCTTGACAATTGGTTCTTTCCGGTCCACTCCAATTGCGGCAATTTTCGCGCCTTTTTCTTAAGCGCCATAGTCGAGCGGCACAGACCGCTGTAGATGGCGTTGCAACCTGTCTTTGGAGGGCGACTGGGCATATTGAACTCCTGAAAAAAAGAAGCGATTGAGTGGGCATTTTCTGGCGGTCGAGCTATCGTACCGCTAAGTTAAATAATTGATGCGAGATACAACCTACATGGATGCAATAGAGACATCGGTTGCAAAGGGACATTGAACTCAGATCGAGACTAAGAGTATAGTTTGTAAGTCCGCGCTACGGCGCAATAATGGGAACTTGCCTGAATCTCCAGCGTCAGAAAAATCCTGGTGTCAGGTGAGGAAAGTAATACTTCGAGGAAAACTCTAGAATGAAGAATATCGCTCTTACCACCGCTCTCACCGTTGCTCTGACCTGCTCATTGAGCCAGTTGGCAGCTTTCGCCGATGATGCCGCGGCCAAAACCGATACGACCTCCACCACCACATCGACATCGACATCGACATCGACGACCACCAAAAAAGGCAATGTTGTCGGCAGAGATGCCGCTAAAGTCGGCAAAGGCATGGAGCACGGCGTAGAAAAAGTCGGTTCCGAAACCAAAAAAGGCACCATGGGTATCGTTCATGGTACCGAAAAAGTATTCAAAGGCATGGGCCATGGCGTAGAAAAAATGGGCTCCAAAACCAAATCCGGTTTCGAAAAAATGACCGGCCACGGCAAAAAAGCCGATCCTGCCGCTAAAGCAACCGACACTACTTCTACGACCACAAGCACCACGACCGACAGCACCGCAAAGTAAACGGCGACACTCCTCCGAGATAAAGATAAATAGGTAGCATGGCAGTACTGGAACATTCAAAAGATCGAGATATTTTTCGATCGCAGGCTAAGCAATCATTTTTAGCTCTTGCCCTTACTGCCTTCTGCCTATCGGTCAATCAAACGTCAGCGGCGACGCCTCCTGCAAAAGGTCCATACGGACCCAAGCAAGTGGCGTCGCCTCTCTCTCTTTCTCTTTCTAAAAATCTCAAGTACGTCACGGCCAATCAAGATCTGGGCATCGAAGAATACCGGCTGCCCAACGGTCTGACCGTATTACTGGCCAATCGCAAAACGACACCGGTAGTGACGGTGAACATGGTCTTCAGGGTCGGCTCGCGCAATGAAGCGGTGGGCTACACAGGCTCGACGCACTTCCTCGAGCACATGATGTTCAAGGGCACACACAAACACGATCCGCTCAAACAAACAGGTTTAGATGATGTTTTGAAGCAGGTGGGCGGCGTCAACAATGCCACCACTTCCTACGACCGCACCAACTACTATGAAGTGGTGCCGAAAAATGCCGTCGAGCTCTGTATCGAGCTCGAAGCCGATCGCATGCGGGGCTTGCTCCTGCGCGACAGCGATCGCAAAGCGGAAATGACAGTCGTGCGCAATGAACTCGAGCGCGGAGAGGACGAGCCCAATTCTTTGCTCGAAACTCAGATGTTTGCCACCGCCTTCCGCGAACATCCTTATCACCATCCGGTAATCGGCTGGCGCTCCGATGTCGAAGGCGTACCGACAGCGCGCCTGCGTCAGTTTTACAATGATTTCTATCATCCAGACAATGCGACATTAATAGTCGCCGGTGATTTCGACAAAAACAAAATACTCGCTATGGTCGAAAAATATTTCGGCCCAATCCCCAGGGCAAGCAATCCTTATCCTGCCGTCTACACCACCGAACCAGCACAGGAAGGGGAACGTCGCTTTATCGTCAGCCGCGGCAAGGAACAACCTCGCGTCTGGGTGGGCTTTCATGTGCCGGAGGGCAAAAATGCCGCCACTTACCCCCTCGATATCCTTTCCACCGTCCTTGGTGGCGACAGTCGCAAGAGCTCGCGTCTTTATAAAAGGCTGATCGAGACAGGACTCTGCTCCGAAGCCAACGCTTTTAATTTTACACTGCGCGATCCGGGTCTCTTCATCGTCGAAGCGACTGTGGCGCCGCAAAAAGATCCGCGCGCCGTGGAAGCGGCTATTTTGTCCGAAGTCGACAAATTGACAAAGGCGCCGATCACCGAGCAAGAACTCAGTCTGGCCAAATCAGCTTTGAGCAAGCGCTTCCGCCTTTCGCTCTCGGACACGATGGGTCTTGTCCAGTCGGTCACCGAAGGCATAGCCGTCGCCGATTGGAAGTGGTGGGCGAAATATCCCGACGAGATCAATAAGGTCACTGCCGAAAATTCAGAACAACTGGCGGCAAAATTCTTCAAGAGCAGCAATCGCACTGTCGGCTACTACCTGCCCAAAGATTATGAATTGAAGACCACGCCACTGCTGGCCGGTGAAGACGGCGAAGGGGCTGAGAAAAAAGTTGAGCCGGTGCTAGCGCAAACAAGCGACAGCGAAAAAGTCGACGTCCCAAAAACCGGCATCCCCACAAACAACGCGGCGCCGGCTAAGCCGGAGAAAAAGATTCTCGCCGACGTGGCCGAAAATACGTCCTGGGTCTCGCGCATCGAGCGCTACAAGCTGCCAAACGGCATGACCGTTTTGCTCGGACGCCTACCCAAGGCCAGTCCTAATTCGAAATTGCGCGGTACGGTAGCGATTTCCGGCAAGATACGCGCCGGAGACTATTTCACCAGCCAGGACCGGGCGCCACTACCGGAGGTGCTGGGCGATCTGCTCAGCTGCGGCACCGAAGACCTGACTAAAGAAGAGGTAAGCAGGCAACTCGATGAAATCGGCACTTCGCTGGACTTCGAAAACGGCACTTACTTCCAGGAATTCGACACGGAAGTGGCGGCCGAAGATCTACCGCACATCCTCGCACTTGTCTCAAAAGAAATTCGCCAGCCCCGATTGTCGCAATCGGATCTCGATCTGACCAAGCACATCATCGAATCGCAAATCCACGACAAGACCACCGACACATCGGAAGTCTCAGGCCTGGCCTTGATGCGCGCCCTTTACAAACCGGGATCGGTCTTCCATCCGCCCACGTTCGACGAGCAATTGGCCCAGCTCAAGCAGATCAGTCGCGATGATGTCGTCGCTTATCACAAAAAGCATTTTATCCCCGCCAATATGACCATGGCCATCATCGGCGATTTCGATCCAGATGAAGCCAGAGCCGCCCTCGATAAATACTTTGGCGACTGGCAGGGTGGCGCCCAGGAAGCCATCTCTGTCGAAGCATCGGTAGTCAATGCCGCGGCGGCCAAAGAAGCGCCAATGGTCCATCGTCTTGCTGAAAAATCCAATGTCGACATCGCTATCGGCCGGCCAATCGCCCTTTCGATGAAGGACAAGGAATATCTACCGGCCTTCATCGGCAATGCCATTCTCGGCTACGACAGCTTTGCCTGCCGCCTCGCACCGGTCCGCGACCGTCTCGGTTTGACCTACGGTATTTCATCGCGCATTGCCGACGCCTCTTATCGCTATTCACCCTGGGCGATAGATTTATCAGTCAATCCCGAAAATGTTAAACCGGCCCTGAAAGCTGTGCATACGATTGTCGATGAATTTGTCAAAAAAGGCATCACGCCGACCGAGATGAAATCAGAAAAAGCCCATCTGACTGGCGTTTACCAGGTCAGCCTGCGTAGCCTTAAGGCGATATCGCGCCGCCTCACCGAATACGAACAGGTGGGCATCGAACTGTCCTATCTCGACAGCTTTGGCGACCGTGTTAAAAAAGTCAGCATCGAGCAGGTAAACCAGGCCATCGGCAAATATTTCGACCTCAAGGCGGCGGCCACCTCAATCGCCGGAGACGTCGACGAAAAGACAATTAAATAAGGCACGAATATAGCCGATGTTTGATCCCCGCTAATTTGGGCACAACTTTGATTAAGAGTGTGCGATTGCCACTTAATTTTGTTTGGTGATTTCCCTGTGAGCGAAAGACACGGTTACTAATGAGCGGCAAGAAGTTTGATGTAGACGAAGGTTGGGCCTTCGCACGCGAGAATAAATTTAACCGGATGGTGATCGAAACCCGCTTCGACCGCCAGAAGTTTAAAGAGACACAGCACAAAGAAATTGTCGATCGCGAGAGAAAGCCGCTCAGCGATGATGAGCTCGAGGAAATGGAAAGGGCGTCGCTGCGCGATCCCGTTACCGCTCTATTTAATCAACGCACTTTTTTGCGCAAACTCGAATACGAGCTCAGACGCGCCAAACGATATAAAAGGCCGCTTTCGCTGATGGTTTTGTCGGTGGACAATATGAGCTCGCTAAAAAGACAGTATGGGCAGATGATTGCCGATGACGTGATGAAAGCCGCAGCACGCATCGTCGAGCATTGCGTGCGCGACGTCGACATATCCGGACGTGCCGAAGGCATGCGCATTGGCTGTATTTTCCCCGAGACTTATTCATCGAGGGCAATGATCGTGGCCGAACGTGTGCGCGAACGCATCCGCACCGAGCCGGTCAACAACGAATTGCGCCATCTGCGCGTGACGATCTCGGTCGGCGTCGTTTCCTTCCCCACCCACGCCCGCGACGAAATCGAGCTGATGAACAAGGCCCTAGAATTTGCCTCGGTGTCTGAAGTCCAGGGCGGCGACCGCGTCCACAACGGCTGATCTCGCTTCTTTAAATTTACCAATGATATAAAAGCCCTTGTTCTAAGGGCCCGGGTCTGGCTATGATCTTCTGATGCTAAAGCGACGACAGATCATTGTCCGACACCTCAGAGCGAGAGCCAGCCTGACGCTTGCCTTCAGCTTACTGGTCGCGGCTTGCGCTGCAGCAGAAGCTCAAAGCGACGAGAAGCCGCCACTGCACGGTCTCAACAGCAATACCAGCCTGGGTGTTTTCCCCCAGTCACAGCTGGATAAAGGCTTGCTGGTCACGCCGGGGGTGCATCCAGTTTCAGTGAGCGCTCCCCTGGCCGAAATACTCAACCAGGTACCGGCCAGGATCGAAGGCCAGGACAGCCGGCGCGGCAAATATCAGGGCTGGAAAGTGACGGTAACAAACAATTCGGATCGGCCTTTGCTTTTCGACGGCGATGCCGCCGTTTCCTTATCGCTGCCCGGAGCTGCGCCTGCTCCCTGCGTCTCGATGGAAAAGCTCGCCCAGCTCTCAGTCTTGCCGGAGCAATCCGCCAGCTTTAAAAAGCGTCTGGCCACCGATGTCAAAGCGACTGCCGTAGCCGCCGTAACGATTGGCTGGGCCCAGACGATCCACGATCAAAAGCAGGGGTCAGGCGTGGTCGTCGCTGCCAACGGCGGACGCTACGGCCTCGACGAGCAGCGTCGCGAAGACCAGCTGCGCCGCTTCGGCAAGCGCGTCCTCTGGCCCGGCGACAGCAGCAGCGGCATTATTTATTTCGCCGCGTCAGTCGCCGCCGCTAATGCTGCCGGTGCAACCGGTGCCCTGCCGATCAAAATCTCCATCCCGGTCGCTTCTTATTATGACAAAGCCGATCAGGGCGTCCTCAATCTGCAGTAACTGCTTTTGTCCTTCGTATTCTTCTTGTTTTTCTTATCCTATCTGGCTAGCGGAGCGCGGTCGAAGCGATAGCCGTTGAGAATCGTTTCGGCGCTGATCAAGCCCATATCATGAAGAAGCTGCACCTGAGCCTGATTGGATGAGATGATTGCCTGGGCCTGATTGGTCAGAGCGCTGACATAGTCACGCTGTGCTTGAATCAGCTCGAGGTTTGTCCCCAGCCCTGTCTGCAAACGCAAATTGGCCAGGCGCAAAGCCTCGGCGGCGGAGGCTACGCCATAGGCGCTGGTGTCGATTTGTTCGCGGGCCGTGATCGCCGTCAGATAGGCCGAGCGCACTTGCTCACTGACGAGCAGGAGTTCCTGGTTAGCCTGCAAGGAGGCCTGGCGAGAAAGGGCGCGGGCGGAAACGACGTTGAAGATATAAGTAGCACCTAGGTTGGGCAGGGACCAACTGAGGGCAAATCCGGCCTGGAAAGTATTGAACAGTCCGCCAAAGACTCCGGCCCCGGCGACGTTATTGTTGGATGAAATTTTTGGCGGAAAAATATTAGTCGTCGAATGAGTATATGTAGTTGAAGCCGAGGCTTGCGGAAAAAGAGGCGATGCCGCAACCTGGACGTTACGCGCCGCTGAAAGGCGAAAAAGCTCATATTGCCTGAGATCCGGACGATTTTTCAAGGCCAGATCGAGGAGATCTTCGACACTGATATTTTGATCGATGATCGCTTGTTCGGAAATGACATCGGTGCTGGGCACTAGATTGATGGCCATCGGGAAGTTGAGAGCAAAGGAAAGTGCCATGGCCGCTTGCCGCGCCGCTACTTGTTGAGCGAGCAAGGCCTGCCGGTCTGCCGCCAGCTGTGTGCGCGATTGCATGATGGCAAATTGGGTACCGTTGCCCGATTTGAAGAGCGTATTGTTCAGCGCCAGCTGCTGCTCTGAAATTGCCAGTGCCTTGGCCCGCACCTGCAGGAGGGCATTATTGAGCATGACATTGGTGTATTTTTGATAGATGTCCAGCAGAGCATCGTTGATCGAGACCTTGTAAGACTCTCCCCAGCCGCGCTGTCTGTAGTACTGGGCAATGGCGGTGTAGAGAACGTTGCCGCCGGTGAAAAGCGGATAGCGCACCGAGGGCTGAAAAACACGAGAAAAGGATGTAGTATTCGGGCGGATGTCTGAATTTGTCAGGTTATAACCGACCGAGAAATTCGGCAAAACATCGAGCATCTGACCGAAAAACTGAAAGCGTTGATAAGTATAACTTTCTCTGGCGATCTTTACCGGCAGGCTGTGATCGAGGGCGTAATAGAGCGCCTCGCGCAGACTCAACTGCTGATTATAACTGGCTTCCAGTCGGATCACCTTAGAATTTGGCAGAGGCGCCAGGGTCGATTGCAAGGTCGATTGGCGTAACGGTCCAAGATCGAGTGTCTTATTGAGATTGTGATCGGTGGCCGGTTCCGGTGGCAATTCGAAGGGCTTGAAATCCTTGAGCAACTGGCGATAATTGCTCGGCATCGCCCCGGTATTGAAAGGACCGCCGGTGGGGTCCAGAGCAATAGATGGTAGAGCAAAGCCGGGGCCAAAACAGGCTTGCAACAAAGCGGCAGCCAGAGCAATTGGCCGGACTGAGCTCGTCTTTTTGCGATCGCGTCTTTGCATCATATTTTCGGCCGCCCTTTCTTCTTCGGCTTGCCGCTTGATTTTACCGCCCTGTAGCCGCTTAAAATTGTATCGCGCGAAATTAAACCGGTGTCGTGCAAAAGCTGCACTTGCGCTTGATTGGAAGCGACAATCGCCTGGGCCTGCGCAATCAGAGCATCGATATAGTCTCGTTGGGCCTGGATTAGCTCCAGATTTGTGCCAAGGCCCGTAGTCAAACGCAGATTGGCCAGACGTAGCGCTTCGCGCGTCGAAGCAAGACGCACGGCCACAGTATCGATCTGCTCACGGGCGGCGAGGGCGGCCAGGTAGGACGAGCGTACTTGCTCAGTCACCAGCTGCAATTCTTGATTGGCCTGGACCATCGCCTGCCGGGCCAGGGCGCGCGAAGCCGAGATACTGGTGATGGTGCCGCCGCCAAGATTGGGCAAGCTCCAGCTCACGGCAAAACCAGCCTGGAAGTTGTTGAAGAGGCCGGGGAAAACGCCCGCGCCAGCGGTATTACTGCCGTTGATATTGGAGCCGCCACTACCGAAAGCGGAGCTACCGGAGGCAAAAGACGGCGCCACCGCCCCCGATGTCACGAGACTCCCCGACTGTGTTGTCGCAATCGGATTGCCGCCACTGCCGGCCACCACCGTCGCCGTCGTATTGGCACCACTGTTGCCGAGATTGTTGCCGGTCGGGCTGAAACTCGCCGCCTGGTTGAGAGCGGCATTGGAAGCGAGGCCGGTGCCGAACAGAGAGGAGTTGATCGTAGCGCTGGCCAGACCGTTGAGAGCGCCGGTATTGCCCGGTGGAAAAACGCTCGCCACCGAGTGGGTGTAAGCGGTGAAGAAAGAAGCCTGAGGATACAGAGAGGAGGCGGCAAGTTGCACGTTGCGAGCCGCCGCCAGACGGAAGCATTCATACTGCCTGAGCTCTGGTCGCATGGCCAGAGTTTGATTGAGCAGATCGGCAATGGTCGCTTGCTCGTCAAAAATATTTTGCTCGGTCAAGATGTCTTCGACCGGGACGATATTGATCGCAATCGGCATGTCGAGAGAAAAAGCCAGCACCATCGCCGACTGCCTTACCAGCACTTGCTGGGCCAGTAGGGCCTGCCGGTCGGCGGCCAGTTGAGTGCGCGATTGCATGATGGCAAATTGGGTACCGTTGCCTGATTTGTAGATTGTGTTATTGAGCTCGAGCTGAGATTCTGAAATGGCCAGGGCTCGGGCGCGAATCTGCAGTATGGCTGTATTCAAAACGAGATTGGTATATTTTTGATAGACATCGAGCAAAGTGTCGTTGATTGTCGCGGTATGAGCGGATACCCAGCCCTTCTGCCTGTAATACTGGGCAAGACTGGCATAGAGCACCTGGCCGCCCTGAAAAACAGGATAGCGTACTGTAGCTGAATACAAGCGGTTGTATGCAGTCGTCACCGAATTGATCGTCGCTTGACCGATACTATAGCTGGTGCTGAAGTTGGGCAGGACATCAACAGCCTGCGCCAGAAACTGCATTTTCTGAAAATTCAGACTCTCCTGCGAGATGCGAATCGGCAGACTGTGCTTCAAAGTAGCATCGAGCACCTCCGCCAGTGAAAGCGGTTCATTGTAATTTGCCTCGAGCTGGATCGGCCGGGTGCTGCTCAATTTGAGCAGTGTCGATTGCCTGAGCGGCCCGAGGTCGAGAATTTTATTCAACTGATGATTATCGCTCGGCTCGGGCGGAAGTTGGCGCGGTTTGAAATCGCGCAGCAAGTCCTGATAATCGGGCGCAGCCCCTTGCAAAGGGGCGGCCTGCTCGGCGAGAGCGCCCGGACAAAGCGAAGTCGAGAGAAAAGCAGCCGCTATCGAAGCCAGACAAGTGGCCGCGCTGAAGCCCCGGTACAAGTCTGATTGTGCTCCGCCAGTGGCGCTTATACTCTTGTTTATCTTCAAATTGGCGATCAACCTGAGGGCCCTTGGTAATTAGACGACAGCTAAGGCCAAAGAGTTCAATTATCGCGAGTAAGATAGTTTAAATATAAAAACGCCCGGCGAGGTTGAGGCTTATCAGTAATTTTTAGTGCATTCAGGCGCTAATATGTGACCATGGTCTCCACGCAAACAGCCACCCCATCGACTCAAAAAATCGGACCGGCCATTAAAAAGCCGCTGGTGATCGTTAGCGTGCTGGTAATTCTGGCTATTTGCGGCGGCTTGATCTACTATTTTGTCAGCAACAGCGGCTCCAAAGACTGGCGCAAAAACACCGTAAAAGTAGAACGCGGGCCAATCGACGTACGCATCGAAGCAACCGGCACGATCAAACCGGTCAATGAAATCAAAGTCAGCCCTAAGGTCACGGGCCTGATCAAAAAATTGACCGTCAAGCAGGGCGACATCGTCAAAGAAGGCCAGATACTCGCCGAAATGGACAAGAGCAATCTGCTCGGAGCAATCGAAGCATCCCGTGGCAGTTACTTGATGGCCCAGGACACCTACGAAAAATTGCAGCACGGCAATCGCCCGCAAGAAGTGGCAATCGCCGAATTACAAGAGCGCCGCTCCAGAGATATAGTGCGCCAGGCCGTTCAGAATACGATCCGCCTCAAAGCCATGGTCGAATCGGCCACCCAGACATCTCTGCGCGACGATACTCTGGCCACTCGCCAGCTCTATCTGGAGAGCCAGGGCGCCGCTTCCGACCAAGACAGATTGAATGCCGAGACCCAGGCCAAGGTGACGCGCGCTCAACTCGACGCCGCCAAACGCGAACTGGCCGGGGCCGAAGCAGCCCTCGCTCAAAACAAGGCCGAGGCCGCCGCCGCCCACCAGACTCTGCTGCTCAGTCAAATGGGTAATCGTCAGGAAGACATCTCCCAGGCTAAGCACGCGGTCATCCAGGCGAAGGGCAATCTCGACAGCCTGCTCAGCCAGCTGGACGACATGATTATTCGGGCTCCCTTTGCCGGGGTGATTACCCAAAAATATGCCGACGCCGGCGCCATTGTCACACCGACGACCTCGGCGGCGACGACATCGGCCACGTCAAGCTCGATTGTCGCTCTGGCCGGAGTGCTCGAAATGGTGGCACAGGTAGCGGAGACCGATATCGGCAAAATCGAAATTGGTCAGGAAGTGGAAATACTCTCCAACGCTTACCCCGAACATCCCTTTCACGGCCACGTCACGCAAATCGCCCCCGAGGCGGTGGTGACCCAAAATGTCACCACTTTTGAAGTGCACACAACAATCGACGATGATCGCAAGGGAAAATTGCTGGCCGGTATGAACGTCAGTGCTCGTTTCGTCGCCGGCCGCATGAACAATGCTCTGCTCGTACCGACCGTTTGCATTGTCTCGCGTCATGGTAAGACCGGCGTCCTGATACCGGAAAAAGACGGCAATCCGACTTTCAAACCAGTCAAGACAGGCCCGACATCCGGCACGCGCACCGTCGTCATGCGTGGCTTGAACGACGGCGATCTGGTCTTCGTCGGGCTGTCCAAAGAAGGCCTGGAACAACAGGGCTACGGCGACGGCGGTATCAAGCAACAAATGGGTGGTGGCCGTCAGGGCGGCGGACGTCATGGTGGCGGCGGTGGTACCAGCGTACCGATTCCTCGCAGCTTCGGTCACTAGGGGGCCCATGGGTTTTGCTGAGCTCATCTCTATAGCCTGGCGGGGCATTCTCGACAATCGTATGCGCAGTATCTTGACTGTGC
Organism: Cyanobacteria bacterium REEB67; assembly: GCA_018971775.1. GTDB lineage: Bacteria > Cyanobacteriota > Vampirovibrionia > Obscuribacterales > Obscuribacteraceae > REEB67. Next base: position 16,840 of record JAGXAB010000101.1, read on the forward strand.
TCGGTATCATCATCGGTATCGGTGCGGTGATCATTCTCCTGGCCATTGGCCAGGGGGCAAAACTGGAAACGCAAAAACAAATCCAATCGCTGGGCAGCAATCTCATCTATATCAGGCCTGGCTCGGTCAGTCCCTCGAGTATTTCACTGGGGCAGGGCAGCGCCGCCACTCTTACTTACAACGATGCAAACGCCATCCGCGAAATCTGCCCTGCTGTTGCCGATGTCGCCGCCGTTTACAATTCGATGTTTCAAGTGCAGCACGCCGGTATGAATACCTCGACCTCGATCGTAGCCACCGAGCCGAGCTATTGCGACATTCGCAATTTCCATACGATCAAGGGCCGCTTCTTTACGCAGGCCGACTGCGACAGCTACGCTCGCGTCTGCGTCCTCGGCGACACCGTCGTCGAAAATATATTTGGCGAAGACGAAGACCCGGTCGGCAAATCGGTGCTCATCCGCGGCGAAGTCTTCAATGTCCTCGGTGTGATGGAACACAAAGGCATGTCGCAGTTTAACGATAACGATGACCAGATATTCGTGCCTTTGACGACTGGCTATAACACGCTCTTTGGCTCTAATGCCGCCACCGGACGTATCGTCAAAAGTATATTGGTCGAAGCCAAAGCGGAAGATGAAGTCAGCCAGGCCGAATTTCAAATCACCAATGTGCTGCGCCAGAGACATAAGTGCATGCCGCCGGTCGGTGATGATTTTATGATCCGCACCCAGGTCGACATCATGCAAACGGCCCAATCCGTGACCGAAGTCTTCACCCTTCTGCTTGGCACTACCGCTGGTATCTCTTTGCTTGTCGGCGGCATTGGCATTATGAATATCATGCTCGTTTCAGTCACCGAGCGCACCCGCGAGATCGGCATCCGTAAGGCGATCGGGGCTCGCTACCACCAGATCATGGCGCAATTTATCATCGAAGCGATGGTGCTCTCCCTTACAGGCGGCATCATCGGCATTGGCGTTGGCCTGCTCGGCGCGGCACTGGTCGGCAATCTCGCCAAATGGACGACCGAAGTGACGCCCGAATCGGTAATCTTGTCTTTCTTCGTCTCCATCGCCATCGGCCTCTTCTTTGGCATCTATCCGGCCAGACAGGCGGCCAGACTCGATCCGATCACAGCTCTGCGAGCCGAATGATGGCCATAATCGAATTCAAAAACATCACCAAAACCTATATCCTCGGCTCCGAGCCGGTGCACGCGCTCAAGGGCGTCAGTCTGGCCATCGAGCAGGGTGACTATGTAGCGATCATGGGCACCTCAGGCTCCGGCAAATCGACGATGATGCATATCATCGGTTGCCTGGATCGCCCCACTGCCGGCGAATACAATTTAGACTCCCGGGCAGTTCAAAATCTCTCCGAAGATGAGCTTGCCGTGGTGCGCAATCAGGCGATCGGCTTTATTTTTCAACAGTTTAATCTTCTGCCCCAGATGACCGCCCTGCAAAATGTCGTCTTGCCGCTCACTTATGCCGGTAGAGGCAAAGCGGAGAGGCTGCAGCGCGGCGAGGAAGTGCTGCGACTGGTCGGCCTCGGCGATCGCATCGGACACAAGCCAACACAGCTCTCTGGCGGTCAGCAGCAGCGCGTATCGATCGCGCGCGCTCTGGCCAACCATCCCAAGATATTGCTCGCCGATGAACCGACGGGAGCCCTCGACAGCAGCACCGCTGCCGATATCATGAAACTCATCGACGAGCTCGTCGCCAGCGGTATGACTGTAGTACTGGTCACCCACGACGCAGAAATCGCCAATCACGCTAAACGCATAGTACGTGTCAAGGACGGCGAAATCATTTCGGATCAGCGCAATGCAGCCGTCTCTTAAGGGCCTCGACAGACTGGTGGCTGCGGCCTCTTTAAAACCTACATGCTCAAAATAGACGTATTTCCTCAGTCTGAGCAATCGTTGCTTCGATAACGCCGATTTAACAAATTGATCATATAATTTGTTGGCCCCTTGGAAGCTCAAATGAAACGCGTTACCTTGCCCAAACTAAGTTCCGTTCCGAATGGCGCTACTCTGGAATCGTTGATCGTGCAAGCGCAAGCAGATCGTGAGGGTCTGATTGCTCTACCTTTCGATGGTCTTGGTGACGGCCGTTTCGTCCTGGCGGTGACCTTCTCGACTTCGGCCCGAAACATACCGCGCTGGTATTTATTTGCCGGCGATCACGACG
>JAGXAB010000102.1 GCA_018971775.1 Cyanobacteria bacterium REEB67
GGTCATCACGGCCGCACCGACATCGGCGTCTGCCTGAGCGGCGGCACGGCAAGCGACGAGCCAGCCGCCGAGGACGCAGAGGACGACGAGAAGGGTGTTCAGCATGAGAAACTCCTGGTAGTGGAAACTTGAGGCAGGACCATTTATTGGCTACAGCCGGACCGCCACTGCACCATATATGGTGTCGGCGGTCCGGCGCATCCTCAGGCTGATTTACAGATCAGCCGGGAAAACAGTCTCAGTGGCCGGGGCGGCGGAAGATGCTCGAGCCGCCCGATGAGCGGGGCGGGGTGAAGGAGCCGGTCGGCGCTGCCGGACGGCTGAAACCGCTGGTCGGACGATTGAATGTCGTCGTCGGCGCTGCTGCACGCGGGGGCGTGACATAGGCCGGAGGCGCGGTCACGGCGGGAGCACCGGGTCGCACCGTCGTCGTCACGCCGCCGTTGTAGCCGGGGCGCACGGTGGTCGTGGCGCCGGGATGCACGGTGACCAGCGGAGCATGGTAGTTCTGCTGGATGATGACGCGGTTGTGGCCGTAGGGGATGGCGCCGTAGCCGCGGTTGACGTACACGCCCGGACCGCTCCAGAGGTGCACGAAGCCCGGCTGGTAGTAGTAGCGGTAGCCGAAGTGCAGCCACAGGAAGTTGATGTAGAACGGGCTCGGGCTGTAGTTGAAGACCTCGGTCACCGGCGCCTGCGTCAAGCAGTTGCCGTAGACGTCGACCGGGAAGCCCTGCGCGTTGAGCGGACGCTGCAGGCCGTCGACGCCGTAGTAGCCGGAGAGCACATTGCGCAGGTCGTAGGGCGCGACCGGGCAGCCGGGACCCTGGACGTACGCCGGTTGGGCCGGGGTGACGACGTATTGCGCATTGGCCGGAGCGGCCGCGGCAAACATCAGCGAGGCTGCCACAAGGGCCGAGCCGAGCATCGTTCTGATTCCGTTGAGCAGTTTCATGGATATCCTATCTTGGGAATGAATTTGAACTTTTGACGAACCGCTACAAGGCGGACACCGGGATGGGCGATGGCCCATCCCGGTTTACTGACCCGCTTAACGCTTCAGGGGCGGCTGGCTGAAATCGCTCAGCGCTTGCCGAAGCTGGGCGACGGACGGTAGGCCGGGGCGCTGTAGGACGGCGCCGGACGGCTGAAGGTCGTGGTCGGGGCAGCGGCGCGGGGCGGCGTCACCGAGGTCGGCGCCGGAGCCGGGGCAGCGGCGGGAGCCGGAGCGGCTGCCGGGCGATTGAAGACCGACGGGGCGGCCGGAGCGGCCTTGGGCGGGGTGACCGAAGTGCCGGCGGCGGCATCAGGGGCCTTCGGCGCCGTGGTCGCGGCCGGAGCCGGAGTGGCGGCGGGAGCGCCCGGACGGACGGTCGTTGTATTGCCGGCCGGAACGGCCACGGCCGGAGCGGCAGCAGCGGGAGCACCCGGACGGACCGTCGTCGACGCACCCGGCGCCACCGTGACGCGGACGGTCGTCGGAGGCGTGGTGATGACGCGCACCGTGCCGGTCGGAGCGCCGGTGCGGTAGACGACGCCCGGGCCCGAGTAGACGTGCACGTAGCCCGGCGAATAGATGTACGAATAGTGGTAGCGGCTCATCAGGATGCCGACGTACAGCGGCGAGACGGCGCCGTTGTAGACCTCCGGCACGGGCGCGGTCGACAGGCAGTTGCCTTCGGTGTCGACCGGGATGCCCGACGGATTGAGCGGCCGGCTCAGGCCGTCGACGCCGTAGTAGCCGCGGAAGATCTGCTGCATCTCGATGCCGGAGGTGACCGGGCAGCCGTACTGCACGACCTGCGGTACGCCATTGGCGCCGGGGAGCACTGTCGCGGCGACCTGGACGGGCGCGGGCGGCGGCGGGGCGGAAGCGTTCTTGTCGTCGTCATGGCAGGCGGCGAGCGAGGCGGCCAGGGCGATGGCCAGACCGGCGGAGGCGAAGCTGCGGATGGAGAACTTCATGATCAAATCCTTGTCGTTAGGGTGATTGAGAACGAGTGCAGCCGCACTCCTTTTCCAAAGGAAGCGCGGCTGCGGCTGCTGTTGTGCGTTCTGTGTCGACGCTCAGGCGTCGGCGACGGGATAGTTACTCAGAGTCGAACGCTTACCAGTAGGGCCAGAACGGGTCGACGTAGTACGGGTCGTAGGCCATGGCGCAGCCGTAGCCGACGGCGAGGCCGACCGCGAGTGCGGGCACGAAGGTGTCGTAGTAGACGACCGGGTACGGATCGTAGACGTAACCGTAGGCCGGGCAGAATTCCTCGACATAGGTGTAGGTGCACGTCGTCGGGTTGTAGACCTGCTGGCCGGCGGCGAGGCCGCTGGCGAAGGAGTACGTCCCAGCCGGATTGAGCGTGAATTCGCTGGCGCCGTCGAAGGGCAGGAAGACCGCTTCGGTCAGGCCGCTGCTGCGTTCCGGCACGCCGAGGACGCCGCTGACGCTGGCATGCGTGGACTGGAAGATCTTGCCGACGTAGCGAGCCAGGGCCGGATTGGAGCTCGAGGCGAGCACATAGACCGTGCCGGGCTGGAACTGGCGGAGCCAGTCGGGCTCGGGCTGGGGCGCGGCGACGGGAGCCGGTGCGGGAACGCCGGGGACCTGGACGGCCGGGGGCACGGGAGCGGGGGCGGGCTGCGGTTGGAAGTACTGGGGGAAGAACGCTTCCATGGTGCTCGGCAGATTCGACTCGAGGTCGATCACCGGCGTCGTGGGCAGCACCTGCGCGTACTTGTAGAAGCCGGGAGCGACGAAGGTAAACTCGGTGGTGCCGTCGAAGTTGACGAACACGACCGGCTTCGGCACAGCGCTGCCATCCTCGGCCAGTTGTGCGAGCATGCCCGAGGCATCGGCCATGATGACGCGCATCACCGATTCGATGTAGGGGATGCAGTTATAGTTGGCCGACTTCTTGAGCAGAAGCGTCTTGCCCGGTTGGAAAAGCGTGTAGAGCAGTTCGTCTTGCATTTGGACTCCAATTCTCTGTTGATCTGTTTCGTCATGCTCGCAAGCAAGCGGTGGCGAGGCGGATGTCCTTCACAACATCAAAATCCCAAGCGACATCGCCCCACCGAGCTATTGCTCAGAGTGCTGGGAGGGGCGATAAGGTCGTACGGCAAACCTTGGGTGTTTTGGTCTCTTGGATAAAAATGAGGTGAAAGATACCTAGTTTTAGCCAATCCTCAGCCGGCAAATAAAGATAAGCTTCGTAAACTCGTCGTCTACCTGGTGATTACCGCAAGCCTGGTGCTGGTGCACTTTGCGCGAGTGTGGCCGAAGTAGGGCGATAGCCCAATTTTCGCCCGACACCGCGCTCCGACAGGAGCGCGGTGGTATATGTAGTTGTTCGCGTTATGTGTCGATGTGTTGAGCAGCGCTTCCCGAGCTAGCCTGTTCCAATCAGGCTCTGGCACCTGAACGTGCTTGGTTCACCGGCTAAATCGCCGGTTATCGCGAGATCTTGATCTGGTGTCGCCGGCGGTGCTTCAGGCGAAGCGGGTGACGTTAAAGGTGCGCAGGAACATTTTTTCGACAGGCGTATTAGCCTTGGCTTCAGCCAGCTCCAGGCAGAGCGAGGCATGGACGGCGGCGCCTTGCACGGCAAAAAAGTCAGCCAATTTAGCCAGCCGCCAGGGGGACATTTTTAGCGGATCGTTTTGATAACAGGCGAGATCGATGGCCACAGCTTTTTGATATCGTTCGGTGGCTTCTTGATCGCAGGCGAGCATGACCAGGCATTCGCCCCACTCATCGAAGAGCTCGGCGGCGATTGAGCCTAGAGACTCTTCCATCTTGTATTCTTGCATCATTTCATAGGCCCACTGATAGCAGGCCTCGGCGGCGTCAATGTCGGCGTTGTAAAAGGCCAATCGTGCTTTGTAGAGCAGTACTGCAAAAACCTTCAACTCGGTCGGCAGCCAGCCATTGATCTGACGGATGCTGTTTTCGATAATGATCAGGGCTGTTTTCTTTTCGCCCATCTGGAAAGCGATTCGCGCGTTCAGAGCGGCCTGGTTCCAGTCCGACGCCGAGGCTTGCGCGAGTTCGCGCGAGATGCGCCGACGGCCGCCGTTCGGTTGTTTGCCAGTTTTCTCGTCGATTGATCTGCTTACGAACACGGGGTCTGCCTCTCGCTTCCGAATAGTCTTATTAGACTGATTGAAAATGACATCTGTGTGACAGTTCACATGTATTGCCAAGGTCTATTTGATAAAATGAGCCGTCTTGATTACTCATGTAGGCAAATTACGTCGGTTGGACCGAGAAATCAATCGTGTAGTTACGCAGACGGGCTGAAAAAATGAGCATGGAACGGCGGTCAATATTCAGCCATTCAGGTCAGCGGGGATATTACCGCCTCTGCCTGGCTCTTGCTGCGCTTGGTTTGAGTTGCGCTCCGGTGGCAGCGCAGAAATTTATTTTGCGTCAGCCTGCCGCCGCGACCGATGCTACTGCCCCGAATATTTCCGCCCCTAAAGTCCGTCCGCCTGTCTCCAGCTCCCGCTCCGCCGGACTGGAGTCCAAGCAAGTTTTGCACCAGGCGCTGCTCTTTCATGCGCCGCAGGTGAAAAAACATTTGCCTAAAGAAGTAATTGTTCTGAGCTGCGATCAACTTTTCGAGCCGTCCAAAGATCTTCTCACCGCCGACGGTGAAGCAAAACTTCGCTCCTTGAGCGAGCATTTTCGCGCCCGCAGCGGCAAGGCAATCGTTATCGTTGGTCACTCCGATTCCCTCGGCTTCGAGCAATTTAACCGCGAGCTGAGCCGGAAGTGCGCGGCCAGAGTGAAGAGCTGGATTGTTTCCCATGGACTGATGAAGTCAAATACGATTGAGATCCGCGGCGCTGGCTCCGGCGAGCCGGTGGCCGCGGAAACACTAGCGAACGGTCGCGACAATGCCGCCGGTCGCGCCCGCAATCGACGTGTTGAAATAATCATTGACCCCAATGTCGATCTGGCCCAGGAACTGGCCGAGGCAAGCGCTGCCGCCAGGGCGCAAGCGGCGCGAGAGGCCGCCGAAAAAGCGGCTCTGGCAGCTCCGGTAGAGGATAGCGGCCTGGTCGATATGATGCCTGCTACCGTAGACGATCTGACCGAACATTTGCCGGCTGAAATCGATGCCACCAATCAGCAGCAATCGACGCATCAGAGCAATACCGCTGAGTGGGGCACCGGTGGCACTAATTTTGGCGACAATATCGGCTCCTTTGGCAGCGGCGGAAATGTAGCCGGCTTTGGTGGCGGCAGTAATGCTCAGTTTAACGAAGAGGGCAAACGAGTGCAGAAAATCACTCCCGACCCAGCTGCTCAGGAAAAACGCATCAAAGAAACGATTGATGCTCAGAATGAATTTGGCCTCTGGCGCGAACGCTGGTAGGTCATCGGGCCTGAGGACAATTCTTTTACAAGAGCTGCAGGGGGCTGTTTTTGTATACTAAATCTTATCGTACGAGCGCCGCTTTTTTTTGGGTTGAGGACGTGAAGACCGGCGACAGGAGAGGCTTTTGCCTCGCTATCGCCGGTCTTCTCAGTTCGTTTTCTTAGGACACGGCTTCTGCTGCGCAGTTGCCGTTGTCGGGCAGAATCGCCGGCGTCTCCGGTGCAGTGCGGCGGACGTTGAGCTCGCCATTGCGCGAACCCCAGATCGCCTTTGGCGGAACGGTGCCGAAGAAGCGCATATAGCTCTCGAGCGTACGCTGGTAGAGGTCGTCGAAGGCTCTCTGCTCGCCGGTCTCGCCATTGCCCGGGTCGTGATGGATGATACGGTCCAACACCTTGACGCAGAACTCTTCCCAATACTCCCGGGTGTAGATCAGGTGCAAGTGCCAGACTTCATCTACCGTCTTGGACGGCGTGACGCGATGACCGGCGGCGACGGCCAGAAACATAAAGCGCTTGTACTCTTCGATGGCCGCCTGAGCCAATGCCGCCGACCAGCCCTGCTCTTTCATCAGGCGCGCCGAAAACGGAAAGGGTACGTTTGGCTTGTCGAGCTCGTAGGCCTTGATGCGGGGCCAGAGCTCGCGGGCGCGGTCGTCGTTTGGCTTGTTCCAGCGACCTTCTTGCAGTAAAGACAATAGCCTCATCGAGTCCTCCTCTATAAAATTGTGCTTCTAGAGGCGACCTTCAATCAGGTCCCACCGCCACAGCTGCTGCCGCCGCCGCACGAGCTGCCGCCGCCGCAGGAGCTGCTGCCGCTGCTGCAGGAAGATGTCGGCGCGCTGCTGCAGTTAGAGGCCGGAGTGCTCGTGTTGACGATCACGACCGTCGAGGACGAATTGTCCACATGGGTCGAGCCCGAGCGCGAGCGCGAACCGTAGCCGCTGGAGCGCGTCGTCGAACCGATCGGACCGGTCGGACCGGTCGGACGGGTCGGGCGAGTCGGACGGGTGGAGGTGCTGGCCGAGCTGCGCATGCGGCTCTCGAAGTCGCTGCCGGCCTCGGAGTTTTTGGGACTGCTGCGGCGCATGAGCAGGACGAAAACGAGCAGGACGAAGAGTGCCAGGAGGATCACCGCAATGATCGGGAAGCCGTTATCGCTGGAGCTGGCCGAAGTGGAAGCGGAGGTCGCAGTCGAAGCGGAGGTCGCAGTCGAAGTGGAGGTCGCAGTCGAAGCGGAGGTCGCAGTCGAAGTCGAGGACATCACCGGCGCCGCGGCGCTGGCCTGTGCCGACTGGCTGGCGATGATGGCGTTGATGTTGCGGACGATTGCCGTAGGCACGACCGCCGGGGTGTAGGTGTCGGTCAGATACTGGCGAGCCGCCGAACGTACCGGGCCGTCCGGACTGTTCATCAGGTCGCGGTTGATGCCCATGGCATTCATCCACTCGCCGGCGCGCACGCCGACTGAGGAAATATTGCCGCCGCGCGCACCGGTCATGAGAATGATCAGGGCACGCTGCGAGGGCAGGCCGTGGCGGGTCCACATGCCCCAGGTCTGGCGCACGAGCGGGGGGCCGGAATGGACGACGTCGCCGCTCACATCGTCGCCGGTGGTGGTGACGATGACGTGCACGTCGAGCCCGTACTGCTGAGAGAGGCTGTCGATGTCGGCGCTGATGTTGGAAGATTCGATGCTCTGGCGGGTCTCGGCGGGAACGTCGGGGCCGATCTGTAGATGCACGCTGCTGTTGTACTTGGGCAGCCAGGTGTCGGCGGCGAAGGCAGCGTTGGAGACGCTGAAGATCATGAAGGCCGCGGCCGCGAGACGGACACCTGCCTTCACGAAACTGGAGCTCTTGAAGCGCATCATAGGATTTCCTAGCATTTTGAGTGATGTTGATCGGAGCGCTTATTGCGTCGTTGACATTCGCTTCTTCCAGACGATCCGACCCTCGACCCGGAGCGACTTTTTGGCAAAGTCTCTGTGCTGGTCGTTTTTGCCTGCTTGAGGAAGGACCCGGTATCAGGGGCTGGTGTGGGCTGAAGCTGGGCAAGGGACGGAATGTTCTGGAAAAAAAACTCTATGTGGAAAAAGAAGCGAATGTATGACCAAGATTATGATTTTGTGGACCTGGTACAAAGTTTCAGATCTCTTTCTTTGCTCGTATTACTACTAGGTAAGGAGCAAGATCTTGCAAATCCCGGTAGCGCAGCTAGCAAAGATCTGCTTAATCTTTTTGGCGTCCCCCCGCTGTGGCGAGCTTCTCCAGACTTTTGTACTATCTTGGGGCGTAGGCTGAAGCAATTTTTTGTGGCGAAGAAAAGCGCGGAGTCGCTCCCGTGAAGGAACTACTCCGCGCTCGGATAAATGCTCTAGCTTTTCAGCTCGTCAGCTTCCTTAGCGAAGCGAGGAAACTTCGTTGAGGAAGAGGCCCGGCGTCTCCGAGTCGAGATCGACTGCGGTGACGCGCACGAACAATTCGTCGCCGTTTTCCATGACGGAAAACCGCGTCTCCTTGATCGTAGGGGTGAAGCCAATCAGGCCGTCCTTGGGCAGGATGCCGGGGACGGGGATGAGGGCACCGTGTGGGTCCGCAATGGCAATGATGAGACTGTCGTCCTGTTTGACCGAAACTGTGCCGCAGAAAATCTGGCCGACAAGCGACTGGACTGCGGAATGCTCGTTCACGGGCGAAGGGATCGAGGTTTGCATAGCGTACCTTCCATTTAGGTTGTTAGCCAAAGGCTTTTTAGCCGTTAGATTTTTTGATTGAAACAGGATCGAGATTGATTAAGTGTGGTTGATGGTCAGATTTTCCTGTTGAGGAAACTGGGACCAATCATTGCCGCGGTAGTCGTTGCAGGCATCTGCCACGACCTCGATTCTGCTTGCTGGAAAAAGCTTCAGGAGGCCCGTTACAGTGGCTTCGACGCAAGCATGGGTGTTGATCCCGCAAACGACAAAGTCCTGATCCTCCAGGGCCATAGCCTGACAGGCCGCGGCGACAGCTTCGCTTCCATCAGGCGTTGCCTTGGCACGCATGGTGAAATGACTGTGGCCGCGAGCGGCTGCGATAAGCTCGTTATAGGTCTCTCCATAAAAACGCAATGGTTCGCGGGAGAGATATTCCAGCACGATGATGGCCATGTTACTGGCCCGAGCGCGAACAATCTGCTCGAGTACGGCCTGGCGAAGCCATGCCGGACGAGAAGCGGGTAGTTCTGGCTGCATGTCGACAATCACAAGCGATTTTGTGACTTTCACATTTGCCCCCTTTCTATAATAGAAACGTTTCCGTCAGATTGATAAAAAACCCACAACACAGCAGTAGATTCGACAGCGGCGATTAAAAACAGGCGGCAGCGCTCGCGGCTTGTTAGTCCTCGAGGGAAATGCTGGAAGGCCTGAATGAAATAGCGTTTGAGGAGAGGAACCGTCGTGGGGTGGAGAGGAGTGAATATCTACTTCCTAGCAAGAACCGACCAGAGAACGCACCTGAAATTTTGTTGCAAAGAGTCGATTTGCCCCATCTCAGTCCGTAATTTGCTTCTCTGTCTTGGCTCTTTCTAACAATGTGGGCTTCGATTTGGCATTGTCCGGCCTGCCGAGTTAACGCTGCGAGCCTGAGCGAAGTACTTCAATTTTCTTCTTGTTTCAATCAGCTGAGAACGGTATAAACTTCTAAGACAGGGCGTCGGGCGGCATCAATGGCAAGATCCGGCGGTTGTTTGAAAGTGTTGGCCCTCGAAATTGGTCGCAGCAATGCCCGCAAAAGAAACTGCAGTTAATATCTTTCGCCCTCTGTCGACAGGCTTGCTAGGCCACGCAAGCGCATGTCGCGCTTTAATCACTTCTAAGGGCGATTGCGCTGCCAATGTTTCTTTTGATTGCAAAAAAGCTTCGCTAGCCGGTACTTCGACCATTTCTGCAGTAACCACCGATGGTGCTCAAGCCGCGCTTGAAGGGGGAGATATACGCTATGAGTGAGTGGCAATCCCCTCCTGCTCTGCCTTCTGCCGCGAGTGATTCGACCCGTCCGCAGACGAGTAATTGGCGCTCCGCACCATTTGTTATCGCCAGTCTCGGTTGGCTGTTGGTGACGGCAATCTGTACGCTCAATTTTCTTTTTGCCGTCGTTTTGTTGTCTGAGGGAGAAGTGATCTCGGCTTTGATCAACTGTCTTTATGGCACTCTCGTTTTCTGGATATTTGGCTCGAGTGTGATCGGCGTGCCGATGATTTTTCTCGCTGTGCGAGCCCTGGAAAGGCGCGATTTTTTGCAAGCGGAGCGTTATTTAAATGGTTATGTTTCTACCGTCAAAAAAATGCGTTTGCATCAAGACGGAAACCTGCCGGTGGCCAAGGCTAATCTTGCTCTAATCAAGCTTGTTCGCGGAGACTATCATGAGGCCGAATTGCTCTACGAGGATCTGATCGCGTCCTTAAGCAAAAAGAGGAAGGTCAACAAACACAGTCTTACTGCCGTTTATTTGAATAATCTGGCCTGCGTGAAAGTGGCCCAGGCCTGTTCGCATGCGGAGCTGTTCGATCTGGAATTGCTCGAGGCGGAGCGGCTGGCCAATGAGGCTTTAACGATATGGCAGGGGGCTGGAGGCGTTAAAAAAGACCAGGGGGGAGCCGCTTATCCTCTGCAAGTACTGGCCGAAATAGATGTCTTGCGCGGTAATCTGGATAATGCTGAGCGAAAGTTTGCCGAAGTGCTCAAGCTGAATGCAGTCGGGAAACAGTCCTTGTTTATTTTGCCGGAAGCGCGCCAGGGGCTCTATTTTGAAAGTCATCTCTGGCTCTGTTACCTTTATCTATTGCAAGAGAATAGAGAGGCCGCCGATCAATTATGCCAGCGCCTCATCTCCGAATTGAGATTGCGTCCGGCTCCGGTCTTTCAACATTCCCTGGCGATTCTCAGCCGCATCGCCGCTCATTATGTGCAGTCGCATGACTGGCCTATGGCGGAGCGCGTCCTCGAGCAAGCCTATGCCATCGCTCGCATTTATCCGCTCCATCCGGAAGCACCGCAAATTGCTCTCAGCTACGAAAAACTGCTCGAGGCGACCGACCGCTCGGCTGAAATCAACGAAATGAAATTGTGGGTAAGACCTGTGCTGGAGCTGGCTCAGGAGGAATAGGCGACTAACGGCCCAACAGCTAGGAGCAGTTTCTATTATAAACCATAATAGTAAAAGGCAAAAAGGAAAGGAGGGAATAACACCATTGATGGTGTCACTCCCTCCTCCCTTCTTTAGCGCGGATGATAGGCGACCGGCTCGTCCTTGAAGACGATGGCGATTGTCGTCAACATGTAGAGAAAGCCCGCCACGATGCCGCTCAGCTGGAGCTGAGAGTCATGCGTGTTGGCGGCCAACGTGAAGCTGGCGAGCAGCAGAAACATGGCGGTGCAGCCGCGAATGCGCTCTGCTGTCGTCGGCGGCGTTGGTGCCTTGGGCGGCGTATGATCTTGAGATTCTTCGGGTCCGAACATAATGATTACTCCTCGCTCTTGGCCGCAGCCATGCTGGTGAAATCGAGCGGCAGGTCGAGATCCTCCCACTTGATCTTGGACGGATAACGCTCCATGAGCGCCTTCCATTCGCCGGCCAGGACGGTTTCCTGCTTCATCAGGATTTCGTGCAGGGCCATCAAACGCTCCTTGTCGGCCGTGACGATCTTCACCGCCGCGGCATAGCAGAGATCGACGATGTAGCGCCACTCACGGTCGATCTCATTGCTGAGATCATCGCCGTAAGAAGCGTTACCGCCGCCACCGCCAAAGGGACCGGCGCCGCGCTGGCCGACCGAAATCGGGCCGAGGCGTGACATGCCCCAGGAGGCGACCATCTTGCGAGCCATATCGGTGGCCTGCTCGAAATCGTTGCTGGCGCCCGTGTCGCACGTGCCAAGAATGACCTGCTGCGCGGCGCGTCCGGCCATGGCCATGACGATACGCGAGAGAGCCTGGGTGCGGGTGAAGCTAACGCGGTCATTGTCCGGCATTGTCTGCACGTAACCGAGCGCCTTGGAGCGGTTCATGATCGTGATCTTGACGACGGGGTCGACGCCGGGGGCCACTACGGCGGCGCAGGCATGACCGCTTTCGTGGACCGAGGTGTTTTCCTTGTCTTCGACACGCATACGGCTCTGTTTGCCGGGATCGGCGTTGCCGTAGCGGACGAAGTCGATGCCTTCGTCGAAGTCGTTCAAGGTCACTTCCTTGGTCAGCTCCAGGCGAGCCTGGGCGGGCGTCATGCCACTTGCAACCATGGAGTTGAGACGAGCGGCGAAGCGCTCAGCGGCGATGATCGAAGCGCGGTTGCAGATCGCCTTGATCTCAGCACCGCTGTAACCGAAGGTCCGATCAGCGAGAGCTGCCATGGTCACGTTGGCGGCGAGGGGACGCTTGCCGACGTGGATGGCGAAGATCGCCTCACGACCGGCGCGATCCGGCAGGTCGACGTTGACGTGCACTTCGAAGCGGCCCGGACGGAGCAGCGCTTCATCGAGCATGTCGATACGGTTGGTGGCACCGATGATGATGATGCCTTCGTTGTCGATGATGCCGTCCATCTGCACGAGCAGCTCGTTCAGGGTCTGTTCGGCTTCTCTGTTGCCGCCCGAACCCATACCGCTGCTGCGCTTGCCACCGACTGCGTCGATTTCGTCGATGAAGATGATGTACGGCTTCTTGGTCTCGGCGACGGTCTTGCGCGCCGTGGCGAAGAGTTCGCGCACGCGAGCGGCACCGACACCGACGAGCATTTCGACGAAGCCCGAACCGGACTCGGCGATGAAGTTGCCGTCGGTTTCATTGGCGACGGCACGAGCGAGCAGTGTCTTGCCGGTACCGGGAGGGCCTTTGAGCATGATGCCGCGGGGCAGCTCGGCGCCGAATTCGCTGTAGATCTGAGCACCGACGATGCCTTTGACGACGCGACGAAGTTCTTTGACGGCTTCATCGGCGCCGGCGACATCCTTGAAGGTGACCTTCGCCACCTTGTCAGTGCCCTTCGAGACGTCCTTGCCGCGCGACTTGCCCATGCCGGTCATTTTGCCCATCTGCGCAGCTTGAGCGCGACGGAGACCTACGAAGAAGAGAATGGCCAGACCGACCATGAGGATGGTGCCGAAGTTATTGCTGACGAAGCCGGCGACCGGATCGACTGGGACAACGCCGAAGGGCACGTGAGCCGAGGCCAGCTTGGTCATCAGTGCTGCTTTGCCGCCTTCGTCGGAGAGATTGACGTCGAAGGTGTTGCCGTTGGTACGGACGACATGAACGGCGTTGACGCCATTGCGGAAGACCACACCGGAGATGCAGGAAGGCGAGCTGTCGATCATCTGGTAGAGGTCAGACACCGGCAGAGTGGTGGCCACGACCGTGCGCGCGCCCCGGGCGGTATTGATGACCGTGGTCGTGGCGGCGGCACTGCAGGTGTTCACAGGGGCAGGCGCGGAGCCGGCGGTGCTGGTGCTGTTCGGCGGCGCAACTGCGACGGACGTGGCAGGAGTGGTCGCCGGGGAAGAAACAGGGGAAGGTGAGGGAACGGTGGGCGTGGCGTGTCCGGAGACGTGGCCGCGGCCGGCGTACTGGGCTGTCGTGGTGATCGGCTTGTTGACTTCGAAAGGTTCGCGGAACCTCCCGACGACGAACGCGAAGATCAGCACAGAAACAATCCAGATAACAAACTTGAGATTCTTGTTCATGGCAGTTTTCCTTGCCTGGAGTGAGGCTCGCCGCTGCGTCTGTAAAAGAGGGGTTGCTTTTCAGGCGAGATTTGAGGGGCGAGTGTGTGACATCGGTAGAGAAAGCAGGAGATTTCCCGGCATCTGGAAATACGGCATGCAGCGAGTCACGTCTGGTGATCGAAAGCTGGCCGTGTTGTGTTGTTGTCTATTGGTTTGTCGAGATGTCGGGAAATCTAAAGGAAATGTGAATATCTCGACCGTAAGTGTTGTCGAAGAGTGATCTAAAGCGTGTTGTAACGCTAGATAACGGTATTGGATTAGCTTGGTCAAAGACTGCTGGCAAAATTGCCCAAGATGCCTGGCTCACGGCATTCTATGAGTCTTACTTAAATTGTGAAATGATGGCACAGCTAGCGCAGGCTCGGGAAAAGCTCCGTTCTGACATGCTTACTATTTTGAGTAGTGGTTTGATTGCAAGCAAATAACTGTCAAAATTTTGAGGAAAGAACATCATTCCGTCCCCTTGTCGTTGCCGGAGCGATATGCGCCGGCTGCGACAAGGAGGCGGATTGACTAGCGCAAGTCGTCAGTCCTAATTCTCAGTGCCTTTTCTCACGGGCATGTGGACGCGAGAAATCAGATAGGCTGCAGCCCCGGTCAGCAACGAAACTGCTGCCAGAGAGACGAGAGGGATGCCGCTGAGAAAGTAACTTGAATCGCATGTCCTCCTGCCAGGCAGAGACCTGCGATCACAAACAGGCAGACAATCCAGATTGTATTCATCACGCCGCAATCCAGGCAGGATTTAAACGTTACCGGAATGTCTTTATGGACGCTGGCATGAGTAACGGCAGAACCAGTGGTAAAGACGAGTATAAACGCTACCTTGGACGCCAGATTAGACTCGGCAAAGGTGAGAAGTTACGCGGCGAATTCGTAGACTGGGGCGCCTAAAGCGGTGCCCAGTGCGACATTCACAAATCGGCTTGCGCACGTCATAGGAATTTCTCGCCTCTTTTGCAGATTGAGCTTATTTGCGATTGCGCGTAAAGGCGTATGCACTCAGTCCAGTAATCAGGGAAAGCCCGGAGAGGGCGAGCAGCGTCGTCGATGTAAATTCGATCGAAAGCTTATTGTCGGGCGCTTCTGCGAGCCAGGTCGCGCAGGCAAGCACAATCGTTGAGAGGAGCCCGCAGAGAATGCAGGACACAACTGACGCTGCTGTTGACTTGTGCGCAGCAGCATAGATGAGGCCATAGAGAGGACCAAGCAGTATCACGAATGCCGCCGTGGCCGTGAAGTTAAACTGGCCAAAGGCGAGGGGTTGCGTGATGAGCTGGTAGATGATGGCGCCAACGGCGGCGCCGAGGGTACCGATCAGGAAGCGTGATGTGAAGTTCATCGGAATTTCCTTTCTTTTTTCGTTCTGATGTTTGTGTCAGTCCTTCGACTGGATTTCTTTCCAGATACCCGCGAAGGCTAACTGTTTGAAGAGGCCAGCACCGCCCGGATGATCCAGGAGGCTGCGCATTTCGGAGCTGTCGACGACCTGCGCATCACAATCGCGGTAGCATCGCCCTCGCCCCGCAAAAAGTTCAAAGGGGCAAGGCGAAACGTAAGATGTAACCAGCTGGCTCGACAGTGCCGGTATGCTCGTAAAGAGAGGGCAATACGAAACATCCAGAAATCTCATGGTCTTCTGCTGAATATCAAAACCACGGTGCTGATTTAGGAATTTCCCTCTCAGCTCGTTAACGGCGCTTACTTCTTGCTGCTGAAAACAGCCTTGCAAGCTGGACTGAGGTTTTTCTTATTGTCTTTCAGGCAGGCGGTGATCTTGTTAACGTCCGGGATGAACGCGCCGCACAAACGGAAGACGTCCGGCGTGCAAGCGCGACGAGCCTCGTCGGAACCGTCTTTGCTGGTAAGTGCGAAGCTGGGGCTGGTTGTCGCGGTGAGAACGAGGGCGGCGAGAGTGGCGATCTTGAGCATGTTCGTATCCTTTGGATTTGCGAGGAAACTATTTTCCTCAGACTTCTTGCATTGGTTTAGCGACTGGCGGTGCCGCTTTTACTTCTTGCGCCGCCCATAAAATATCGGCCCATGGCTGGCAAAATCGATCCATGCCAGGGCCGGAAGATTGCACCAGGTCAGTGGGGAGAGCATTGCCAGCGGTCCCCAGCGCCTCGTCTCGGCGATGGCGCATTTCAGACTCTGCGCTTGCTTCCAGAAGCAGACTGCTTCGCTGGCGGATAGAGATATTTTGAATGCGTCGCGCACCTCGGGCGGCAGCGCACCCTTGATCAGCACTTCCCACTGCTGCTGAAAGAGTTTGCCGACAAAATTGTCCGGCTTGAGAAGCTGGCCGAGATGCAGTTTCCTGGCCGCTTCGGTCAACTCCAGGCGCATAACGGGAGGGATGTCGGTGCGCCCGAAGGTAGCATACATCTGTGCCACAAAGAGCTCTACTTCCGCGTAGGTGTGGAAGAGGTGTTCGTCTTGCGCACCGAATAATCTCGCCACCACCTGCATTTCGCGCACGTATTGATCGCATTGTGCTCGGGTCAGCGGCCGGACCAGAAGATCATACATGCTCACGGCTGATTCCATCATTGTGGCCATGACCCAGCGCTGAGCATGCGGATTGTTGGCATTATATTCGGTGCCATCGGGGATGCTGCCGGGGTGATTTTTGACGACGCCCCGCACTTTCATGTGCAATTGGCGGACAAACCGAGTCACTTCGATTGCCTCTTGCTTGCTGCCCCAGTAGATCGTCTCCATGATTAGAGCGGTTCGCTCGAGGCGCTCCTGCGGATTATCCAGCAAGCGGCTGCCTTTCATCCCTTCGTAAAACAGGCCGTGTAAAACCTGCATCATCAAAGAACGGGTGCCGGCCAGTGCAAAAACGTGTTTTTCTCCGTAAATGAGCTTGACGATCGAGGTGGACGGGAAATTCGACTGCGATGTGTAAGGCATGACGAAACCTTTCTGCCTGACTTTGATGTGAGACGGTTTTTCAGCACTGAAGATATGCCTGTTAAGGCTTTAGCAGCTGTTTGAGATCGGTGAGGGTGCCCTGGAAATAGTCCAGATCGCAGGCGCCTTTGATACCGCTGACAGTGCCCTGCCAATCGTGTTGCCAGAGTTTCCAGCTGGTCCAGGGACGGGGTAAGACCGGAGCGCTGGCCTTCGTGGGAAAGGCTATAAATAGCGAATATCCGGCGAAGAAGGCGTCGTTATTAATTAGCGTCTGGGCGTCAGAGTTGTTGATGTAGATAATCGGTCGCATGCCGAGCGCAAATTCGACAGCTGTAAGCCAGTCTTTGACAAATTGGATGCGCGTGGAAATTGGGAAGGATTGCCAGTCTGAGGGCACTTCAAGGTCAAGCACCGGGGGCAGTTCACCCGATTCCATCTTGCCGACCACTGTGACAAAGTTGTCGATTTGTCCTTGCCCTGCAGTTTTGGGCCGAAAGAGATGATAGGCGCCGATGATCATACCGGCAGCCCTGGCATTGGCGCGATTGCTCGCGAAGAAGGGATCTTGAATCGTTTGACCTTCGCTGGCTTTGATATAGGCGAAAGTGATTCCAGATGCTGCGACCTTCTTCCAGTCGATTGCCTGTTGAAACGACGATACGTCGACTCCGTTCAGAAACGCCCCGCCAATTTTCTGCTTTTCTTTATTTCTGTTCTTTCTGCGACCGGATGAGCGAGATTTTTTAAGATCTGGTGCCTCAACCCGTCTCGAACTTTTCGATATTGGCTTCACCACTGTATTTTCCTTTCGTTTACTTTTTGCGCCGGCTAACCGCTGCCGGAGTCGCGCAGCGGCGGTCTATCACGACCGATCTTGCGGGCGGATCTCAACGCAGCAAAAGGACTGCGCTCAATACGCGCCGGGGGATATCTTGCGTGTTTGACATGGCGCCATGGCGCTCTGATCTATTTGTCAGTAAATAAAAAATAGGGTGCTGGATTGAGCTGATGTTTATCTCGTTTGAATTAAAGGGGTGACGATATAGGTCAATCTTGTTATTTTATTTGTTAGCAATGCAATCGGTGTGCCTGTCGGCTGTCTGGAGCGTGGGCCCGGAAATGTTTACCCGCGCAGGATGGGCCGAGCTGTGTCACTATGTTGTGACAAGCTGGCAAAAAAATTATTCGATAGATCCTTGTGCTGGTATGGCTAATGTTTCGGTCTCTGGTCTGTTACTGCTCTGGCAGAATATATGCACAAAGTAGTGGTGATGTGAATGTATTGCCCTTTTTTCGATCAACAGGTCCTTTGTGGTATGGCATAATAGTTTCTCCTGGTATGGTCGAATTTAGGTATTTGTCTAAGTGTCTTCGCTTATCAATCTGCAAAAATTTGCCGGCAAAAAACTCGGTTATCTGGAAATAGCCGAAGAGTTGATTGAGGCAATCACTTCAGGCCGGTTGCCGGCCAATTCCAATCTGCCGACCAGTCGTGCCCTGGCAGGCAGTCTCAACGTTTCGCGTGACACCATTGTGCGCTGCTATGAACACCTGAAGAGTCTTGGATGGATCGAAAGTCACGGTAAAATCGGCATGTATGTTACAGGTACCGCCAAGGTATTTACACCTGTTGAAAAGCCCCAGGCTCTAAATCGAGATCGCCTATCGAATTATGGAGCGAGTCTGCTGCTCAATACCGGCTTCGATATGGGTACCAGGCTGGCCGGGTATGAGCCCCTTCTCTACGGTGTTGTCCCTCAGGTCAACCGACCGACAGGACGCTGGAGAAAGGCCCTGCAAAATTTCTCTGGCGTGCCTGCACGTGATCTGGGCTACGTAGAGCATGTGCTTGGTAGACCCGAGCTACGCAGCGCTTTGGCTTCTTATCTGTGTTCGAATAGAGGTGTGGTTTGTTCGCAGGACGAAGTTGTCGTTTTTAGCGGCTCCTTTAATGCGATGTCTTTGATCGGCCGTTTATTTCTAGAGCCAGGCGAGACGATGTCTATAGAAAATCCCGGTTTTGGCGGAGCGAAGAGCGTTGCTGCCTACCTGGGTCTCAACGTGGTGGCAGTTCCAGTCGATGCTGATGGCTTGTCAGTGGAGGCCCTGGAACGCTCGGATGTTCCGATCAAACTCGTTTATGTCATGCCCAACCAGCAGGAACCAACGGGCGTGACGATGAGTCTGGCTCGGCGCAAACAGCTCCTCACCTGGGCTCAGGAAAATAAAGCCTTGATCATCGAGGATGATCACGATGGTATTTTTCGCTACGGCAAAGACACTCCTTCGACCTTAAAGTCCATGGATACGCAAGACAACGTCATCTACCTGACTAGTTTCTGGCAGATTCTCTATCCCCTGACTACAATCTGCTTTGCCGTGGTGCCGCCCTCAATGTGCAAAGTCTTGAACAGCGCCAAGATACATACGGCCAACTTGACCGAAGAACAGCCGCAGCTTGCTCTATCCGAACTATTGCAAATGGGATATCTCCAGCGGCAGATCAGCAAGCTGCACAGTCAGATTGCACCGAGGCGCAGAGCCTTAATCTACGAGTTGAAACGCACCTTCGGCTCTGCTGTGCAGATACCATCTCATTCTGGTGGTCTTAAAACTATGGTGCATTTCAGCGGCTATTCTGAGCAGCAGATATTGGAATCGGCGCGCCGAGCGGAGCTTGCAGTGGCCTCCACAGAGGCTTTCTATTCCCCAAATGCTGAAAGAGCTGCAGGAGAAATGTTGATCTATTTTGCCGATGTCGATGAAACGAATGTGCGCAAGAAAGTGGAGTATTTCGCTGATTGCTTGCGCCACAGAGTCCTGGAGTGTAAGCCGACAAACGAACTTGTCATTTGTCGCGACAA
Source organism: Cyanobacteria bacterium REEB67 (assembly GCA_018971775.1). Lineage (GTDB taxonomy): Bacteria > Cyanobacteriota > Vampirovibrionia > Obscuribacterales > Obscuribacteraceae > REEB67. The sequence continues at coordinate 18,931 of JAGXAB010000102.1, forward strand.
TAACTTCAACCTCGTGACATCAAAGCGGGTAAGAATGGCAAGACAGGTTGACGCGCAAGCGTTAACCTGTCTTCTGCCGCTTTTTGTGTTTCTGGCACTTTTTTAGATCA
>JAGXAB010000103.1 GCA_018971775.1 Cyanobacteria bacterium REEB67
GATCTAAAAAAGTGCCAGAAACACAAAAAGCGGCAGAAGACAGGTTAACGCTTGCGCGTCAACCTGTCTTGCCATTCTTACCCGCTTTGATGTCACGAGGTTGAAGTTATTGTCGCGACAAATGACAAGTTCGTTTGTCGGCTTACACCAAAATGATAATTCTCCAAAGCCTCTCTGGCTGAAAAGAAAGGCAGACGGGAGGAAAAAGATCTGGCATTCTTCCTCCCGACTACGCTTTGATTGCGGCAGTAAACAGGCCTTTTAGCGGCCGCTAGCAGACAGCAGACCATCACCGGCGATGCGATGCGAGCGTGGTCGCGACACAGGCCGTGCGGCGATCAGAAGCAAATCGTCAGCCGCAAAAGGGCCAAATTCCCGCTCGCCGACGACCACGTCAACGAAATGGACACCGTCAGCGCTCTTACCGGGGCGGTCTTCGCATACAAGACAGATGAACGTAATGCCCCGGACAGGATCAATCCGAGCGGAGCTGATCAGATGCCAGTGTGGCGGACCGCTCAAAAAGCGCTTTGACGATGCACTACCGTCGCCGCACTGGCAAAACAAGCCCTGACTTCTGGCCAGATGATTGAGAGCAAGCTGAGCCGGCTTAAACTCGCCGACACCACTAAGAGCAGCCTTAACTGCTGCTTCGGTGCGAAATGCATAATGCAAAGCAAACATAATTTCTCCTCGTACTTTTAGCCGACTAACAAGCCGTTGATTAATAGCAAGTCGCCTTCCGGATTGGTGTCATCGATGACAATCAAGCCGGCCTGACCAGCCGCGATAAAGTCTTTTTCAGCGAGGGCGGCGAAATCACCGTTGCGTACATGATCGACAACCCATTCTCCAAGGGACGCTGCGACCATTGATCGCAGTCTTATAACGGCAAGGTGGACGTCCTCGATATCGGCTTGCATATTCGGGCTCGCAGCCAGCGCCGTACCGCTGAGGAGGAAAAACCAGTAATTGTTGCCGCAGAGTGAATCGATGCGGACCAGCGCTTCGGCGCTGAAAAACTCCTGCAATTGACGGTGAAAAGGCAGATCCCAATAGGCGAAAAATTTCAAAGCCGAATAACGCGGTTGGACCGATTTGGCGCCAGCGGCAGCAGAAGTGGCACGCATGCCGAGATCGGCGAGGAAGGCAAAGAGGGTTCTTAAGTCTGTCATACGACCTTCTTTCGGTTAGGCATTGCAGCGGCAGGACAAGAGTTTCCGGCCCGTCTGAATGCATTGAAGTTAGTGGAGCAAAAAACTGTCTTAAAACAACCTCGACTGAGAATGGAACTGAGAATGAATAGGGAATTGATACAGTCAGCCTATGCTTTAACAACATTTGACTGATAGCTTTTTAGAAGCTAAAGCCAAACCAGGGACACAACTTTCCGAACCCAGGCGCCTTTTCAAGCGAGCGCGGCCAACGGTGGTAGCCACAAAAAGCGAGAAGCGGGTTGGCGATGAACTTGACGATGTGATAAACGAGCGGAAAGCCGACGAAGGCGCTTCCCAGGAAAGTCAGAAGAGCAACCAGAGCGGCACCGAAGACGCCGAAGGGCACAATGCCGGCAGCAAAGGCGAAGTAAGCGGCAACGGCGCTGCTGTAGACACCAACCAACATGTTGCTCCAGCGTCGCAAACCTAGCCGGTAGGCGCCTCCGGCGTTTCGAGCGAAACACATTACTCCACTTAGAGATCTCTCAGCGGCGTCCCCCGAACCTCTGCCGGAATAGCGCTGCCAGCGAAGCATAACCGCCCGATGCTTGTAGTCAATGACAGACAGGCGGGCCATAACGAAACCCTCACCCCCAATCGCGAAGCAGGGTGAGGGTTAGCGCAGGTGAGCGAAGTTATCAGTATTTTCAGAAAAGCAGCCAGTGCCCCGTCGAAAAATGCACGGTCACCAGAGCCAGACAGAGCAAACCAACGACGGCGCGCAATTCCGGATAGATGAAACGCAAACAGTTGGGCGAGATGAAGAGCAGGGCAATCAAACTGATGCACAGGCTGCAGGTCCACGAAACCGCCGCCAGCGACAGAATGGCTTGTACACCGGGAATCAGCAAAACGTCCATCTCCTCACCTCAAATTGCCCCACGCATTAACATCCTAGAACGCGCCGTTCTTGCAGTAAATTGACGAAATAGCATACGCAAAATGGTGTAAGCCAAGTTGGCGACAATCTTTCGGGTTACCGGTAGAGGAGCAGTGCGAGGCTTGACCAGAGTCTGGTTGCAGAAGCTGACTGCGGTACTACCAGTGCCTTTCGCTAGCGTCGATAATCTTAACGCTAATAAATAATCTCCAGAACCCTTGTCTCACCTTAAAAAGCTTGCTTTGTGAGGGCCGCTTAATCAAGATAAGGGTTCACCAATCCCATCAACTTTTTTTTAAGAGGCCCTCACCCAATTCATTGACCCACTGAGCCCTCTCTACTCTCAACAGCCTGCCTGTTCACGAATTGTGATTCGATGCAGCCCGCCCCGACAAACCTCCATGTCGATGTGCTCGTCTTGTCGCTTTTCAAAGTCACCAACTTTGTCTGTTAACCGAAATCTGGAGAACATCACTTATGAACACTCTCTTCGCTTCCGCCTACAACTCGGCCACCGGCTTCTCCCTCCCTGCTCGCGGCGCCTTCGGCGGCATCAGCCTCGACGCTCTCTCGGCCATCGGCATCACCGCCCAGGGCGACACCGACGACTACAACCTGCGCCGCTGCATGCTGCCCGCCGACTGGAAAGCCGTTCCGGCCAAGGAAAGCGAATACCAGCTGCGTTTCGAAGACGGCCTCGGTCGCCTGCGCGCCAAGGTTTTCCTCAAGCCCGGTTCGCAGGGCGGCGGTGCCGACATGGAAGTCTGCCCGCGCTTCAGCGTCCGCCTGGTCACCGACGAAACCCTCCAGTGGGCCGAAGTCTATGACGGCGCAACGCTGATTCACCGCACGGCGACTGGCTTCAAGGCCGACGGCAACCTCGACGCTTTCGGCTTCAACGCCTCCAAGCAGCTCGAGCACATCCAGGCCACCGCTTGGCTCGCCGCTCGTCAGCCCGACCACGCCGACCCGCTCGCCTACTGGAACTAACCAGCAGGAGCCGACTTCGGCGTTTCGTTAAACCGGGGGCCTGCACGGTCCCTCGTTTAACAGCAGGAGCAGTCATCAACCACGACAAGTTCATGCCCGCCCACTTCAGGGCATGAACACAACTGGAGCTACCATGAACAAATTCGTTATCATCGCCCTTCTCGCCATCACCACCTTTCTGAGCGGCTGCGCCACTCCCCTCGGCCAGCAATACGGCGCGGCAGGAGCATTAGGTGGCGCACTGATCGGTGCAGCAACCGGTGGCGGTCGCGGTGCAGTCATTGGCGGCGCCACCGGCGCTCTCCTTGGCGGTGCCATCGGCGATCAACAGACTTACCAGGGCGGTCAACCGCGCGGCTACTACGGCGGTCCCGCTCCTTACTACGGCTACCAGCCCGAGTGCTACATCGCCCGCGTGCCCGTGCGTGATTACGCCGGTTATGTGGTCGGTTACCAGCGTCAGCGCGTCTGCCGCTAAGCGCCATCACGGTCGGTTGAGAGCCTAAAAACAGGCCCCTTAAACGGGATAGTGCAGGCATCCGCTTGTACTATCCCCTTCCGGGGCCGTTTTCAAAAAAAGGATTTCTACTAATACTTATAATATAAATTTGACCGAAAGACCGAAATCAATTTGTTCGGCCCCCTTTGATACGGAAGCGACATTTTTGGCGACCGACCGGATCAATGCAAAGGGGCAAACAAATCCAGAGGCTCATGACTGACCGCTTCGATTTCAATTACCGTATGCGGCATCAGTCGCTTGAGCAAAAGCGATCGCGGCTGATCAAGATCGGCGGCGCGCAAAATCAGACGATCCAAACTAAAGCCACCAAGCGCGAGGATCTCGCGCTCGGTCAGCCTGTTACCAGTTAGACAGAGAGTTTTAAGACTTCTCGAGCGACGCAGCTCGACAAACCCCTGCCAATTGATGCGGGGATTTTCTTTAAGAGATAAAAATGAAATCTTCGGCAGCGCGGCGATGACTTGTAGATCAGTGTTAGTCACACCACATTCGTCTAGGCGCAGTGTAGTAAGCGATTTGAAATCGCTCAGAGTAGCCAGACAACGAGGCTTCAACCGTGTGCGTCCAAGGTCGAGACTGGTCAATTGCTTGAGTGGACGAAGTTGATCTAAACTTTCGCCGGTGATCAAAGTTTTGGAAAGACCGAGATTTTGCAAACTGATCATACTAGCCAGATAGCGCAAGCCGCTGTCGTCGACATCGGTATTGTCCAGCTCCAATTGCCGCAGCCCAGTCAGATGCGCAATGTTGACCAGATCGGCACCGGTTATTTCCAGCTTACGCAGATCTAGATGGACAAAAGCATTGGGCGGTAAATTTCTTAAAGCGCGCATATTTTCAGTGAGCGCATAGTTGCCCACGAGCGACAGCATCTGCCCCGGCCGCACCTTGACCTGACCGCGGGCATCGCAGGCCGAGGCCGTGACGAAGTTGCGCACCAGCGCATTGATATAGCCAGGTTTGAGCAAATAGATTCTGCCAACGGACAGATTATCCGGGAAGTGCAGTGTGATACTAGCCTCGGCCGCTTCGACCGAATAGCAAACAAAACAGATGAGCAAAACAGTTTGGAAAACAAAATGACGTAGTAAAAAGAAAGCGGTGAACATCACAATTCCTTATCCGAGAGGCGCACGTGAGCGCGATTATACGCGCTGAAAAATCATGACAATGGCCAGCGTTCAACAATTGCAAAACAAATCGCATAGCGCCTCTTGCACTGGTCTAGGCATATTCGCCAAAGCGGTTGAATACTTATAAAATTCGAACTAGCGATCTCTTTCGACTGGCAATCGCTGCATGATCGAATCCAACATCCAACTAAGGAATATTCACGGAACACATGAGCAAATCCGAATACATAGCCTTCTCTATTGAAACTGGAAAATTAAAGAGTACGCTATAAATTTCTGCCTGAGGTGGATAATGACCGCGCCAAAAAATGCTTTTACTTACATCGCAAAACTACTCTCATTTGCTCTCATCTGTTCGATCCTGGGTGTGCTTGCCCTGATTTATTTCTTTGCTCCAGCCACCAATCCGAGCTTTCTTAACGCCGCTCTATTCCGCGGCAACCACCCCAAAGATTTGCAGGATCTGATCACTGTTTCAGATTTATTTACGGAAGGGCAAGAGAGCGCCAGGATTTTGCGCAAGCTTGCCCAACCTCAATCTCCAGATGAAATTGAAAAACTGGGGCTGACAGCGCCGGAGATAGTCCAATTTAAAAGCGGCGACGGAGCCAATCTCAACGGCTGGTTTTTCCCGAACAAGGGACCAGATACAATACTCGTCGCTTATAACGGCTTTGGCAAGAGATTGCCCTTATTGACTGGCTATGTGCCGCTACTAAAATCAACAGGTGCGTCAATCTTTTTCTTTGACTATCGCGCCCTCAACGACCCAACCACAAAAATCACGCCTCGACTGGCATGCGCCGACGCGCAAGCAGCCTACGACTATTTGATCCGCGAGCGTAAAATAAAGCCCGAAAATCTCATTTTGCTTGGCCGCGAGATCGGCTGCTATGCCGTCCTCAAGATTGCCGCCAGCAATAAGTGCAAAGCGCTCATCCTCGAAGAACCTTGGACTGATGTAAAAGCAGCTTCCGAAGCGGTACCAGGAGCGATTGCTATGAGGTTGGTGCCACAATTTTTGTACACCGAAGATGCCCTGAATAATATTCACCTGGTCGGGCAAAAACATCCGCCGATTCTGGTATTGAGCTCCGAGCCGAACGTTAGCCGCGCCGAAGACTTTTACAATCAGATCTCCGAGCCCAAGTCTTACCAGTACATAGACGGCTACAGGCCGGCGATGCTGGCGCCAGATCTGACCGTCAGCCACGAACGTTATGAAGCCAGCCTGAAAAATCTGCTGGCTGGCTTGCCGATCAAAACAACCAGGGGAGTTGTGAACTGGCGCAGCGATTACGATAGTGCGCTGGCTGAAGCACGGCAGCAGAGCAAACCACTCCTGATTGTCTTCAGCGCCGATTGGTGTCAGCCCTGTCAAACAATGGCTAGCACGACCTATAGCGACCTGCAAGTATGCACCGAGCTCAATAAAAGCTTCGTACCCGTGCATTTGGACATGGACAAGGAGCCGGCGATCAGACTTGGGAGGAGCTTTGGTATCACTGGCGTACCGACAGCGATTGTTCTATCAGCAAAAGACCAGAGCTTGAAAAATCGCATGGACGGCTTTTCAGGGCCGGACCGTTATCTGAAATGGTTGAAGAAAGCGGCACAGTGATTATCGGCGCCTAAAAATGCCTACCACCACTGCACCAGTGACCAGGCAACCACCTGGACAAAAGCCAGGCTACCACCATCATCGAAGCGATGTGTGCTCACACAAAGTTATACGTATGAGCCGCAGCACAACCTTTTTTCAGCAACGGACCTTGACCAGAATACAGTCATATTTCCCTCTCATTTATTCACGAGCGCCCGCGCAACAACAAACCCGCACTGACTATTTCAAGCGAAGCAATCACCCCCAAGGTCTCGGAGGCGATGGCAAACGCTCAGGCGCGGCACTCAATCAATCTCACGCACAATCGCAATCGTTTATACAAGGAGCTTACATGAGCGGCAGCCAGCATAACGTCTATCTCGATTTTACCGACCTGACCAAATCACTCAGCTATGAGTCGTTCTGCGAAGATGACATTCAAACGCTCGAAATACCTGCCACCGAGGAGAAGATGTGCGTCGTCGCTCAGCTAACGCGTGCCGCCTCTGTATCCTATTCTTTCAACGGCGAACAATCGGAGACTATCGTCCTCCCTGCCGGCGAACACCGTATCCGGATCAAAACCGAGCACACGAGCGCCCCGGGCATACTTACCATATACGTGTACGAGCGGAGCCATCGCGTCCTCAGCCGGACTTATCGCTTCGTCAGCAACTACGGCTTTGCCTACACAGCATTTATGTTTCGCCTCTACAAGGATAGACAGACAATTCTGGCCAAAACGGCTTAGTCAGTATAAACCCTAGATTTGAGAAAGAGGTCTCGAATGACTTTCCTTTACCACACCCTGGCCCTGCAGATCGTTTGCTGTACTGTCCTTATCGCTCGAGCAACACGCACGATGAGCAACGGCCCCCGGGGCGGTGCACGCTTCGCCGGCGCCGTCTTGGTCACCGCCTACGGTGCGTTCTATGGCTTTGTTTTAGCCCTCATTTCTTCGCAACCGGCCAGCAGGCATGTATGTATTGGGCTTGGATTGAGCTTCTGTGCATACTGCCTGACCATGGCTGCAAGCACGCTCTTGAGCAAATAAGAAAAGAACCGGCGTCGCATTTTTAGGCGCCGGTTCTTTTTTCCGGATCTTCTCGGGCCAAATTATATTACTGCTTATAGTATTAAGTCGGCATTTTTTCGATTGATAAAGCAAAGAGGCCTGAGCATCCGCATTTCTGCAGATTTTCGCTCAGGCCCTTTGCCGTATAACAGAGCCAAACGTTGGAGCAACTAATTGGTCGGCTTAGCCCCGGCACAAATCGCCTCGATCAAATCGAGGGCGTCGATGGCGTAGACGGTCACCTTGAAGGTGATTGGCATGGCGAATCCAGCAGCGGCGACGTGAGTCTGACTCTTGCGTGTACCGACGGCATGGCCGATCTGCTTGATGTTGCGGTACAGATGGGAGAGCAGAGGCGTAATGGACGCATCATGCCGGCCGTGACGCAACAGCTCATAGAGACGCTCTTCGCTGATTGCAGTCTGACCTTCGCCGACGAGCGCGCGCATGTTATCGAGCGCGTACAGGGCAGCGCGGCGAGGCAAGCTCTCGCTTTCCGGAGCAGCCATCGTTTTGATCGCCGTACCGCCTGCCGGCAAGGCGGCAAAGACAGCCGACGTAATCGAAGCGCGCAGAGCGGCTTCGGCAGAAGGAGCGTCGTTTTCGGACGGTGATTTTGCTTGAGTGTCAGTGGAATTTTCGGACACGGACATAGACTTTCCTGGTTATTTATCCCGCCGCGGACCTTGACTTCCGCCAAGATCACGAAAAGCGGCAGAAGCCAATATTGCCGGAAGAAATTTTCTTTAACGAAGCAAAAAAAGAAGAGCAAGGAATGACAGTGCATCCCCTGCTCTTCTCAACAAGACCGAGTGAGAGATTCTGACTCGGTCAGAGTTTGTTTGGCTTCAGCTGTCAGCGACGACGACCGCTGCTCATGCGCGGAGCGCTGAACGAACGCGAGCCACCACCGAAGGTGCCGCGGTTGAACAGGCCACCCGAGCTCGCCGGCGGCGAGTAGGGCTTGTAGGCAGGCGCAGCCGGAGCGGCGGTCGGGCGATTGAACATCGTCGTGTTGCCGCGCGGCGGAGCCACCGAAGTACCAACGGGCGCGGCCGCCGGCGGCGTGACGTGCACCGGCGCGGCGCCAGTCGCTCCGGGACGGACACTGCTGATCGCAGCGCCGGGACGCACAGTCACCGGAGCGCCATGATAGGTCTGGGTGATGTAGGCATGCGTTGCCGCACGCTGCTGCACATAGACCGGCGAGGCGCGGTAGGTCGTCTGGTAGCTGTGGATATACACCAGACGCGACGGGCTGGTGTAATAGCCTCCCCACGGATGGCCGTAGATCAGGGTGTTGACCATCCACGCCGTCATGATCGGGTTGTGGTAGTAGCCCGTGTAATACGCCGAATACCCGCCGTACGTGTAGTACTGCATGTTATACGGCACGGTGCCGTTGTTGGCCGGGCCGGTCTGCGTGATCGAGAAGAGCTGCTCGTCGCCGGGCTGGAAGCCTTGCTGACCCGACTGCGAAATGTAGCCGACGATCTGCAGATTGTTGCTCGCGTCCTGCTTGGCGTCGATCGAGACGACACCCTGGCCGTCATAGATCTCGTTGACGCGTTTCTCGAAGTCCTGGAGCCAGCCCTGCGGGTCGGCCTGCTGGACATCGTTCAGCGCCTGCTGCACCGCCTGCACATTGATGCGTGGCGCATCGGACGGGCGGCTGTCGAAGCCGGAACCGACGGTACCGTCTGCGGCAGCCGCGGCTGGTGCGCCGGCGACTGTCGTGGTCTGATGCTGGCTCTGGTCGGGCTTCTTGTCGCAGCCGGCGAGCAGAGCGAGGGAGAGCAATGCCACCGCGGGCAGGGCGAAAATCGAACGCTTCATTTGCATAAATCCTTTTCAGGTATGGACATTTGAACAGAGGCGAAAGAACCACAGACTGGAGAGTCGCCCGGGAAAACCAGGCCAAGCCGTTCGCAGGCTCAACACAGCAATCCGGGCGACTCTCGTACTAAGGAGACGTAGTCTTGACCAGTTCCTTAGACCAGCTTGCGACTACTTGCTGGTCTTGTTGCGGCTGGCAAAGAAGGTGTAGATCTGGTAACCGGCGGTGCCGACGTAGACGGCGTAGAGTACACCGACGGCGTCCTTGAAGTAGAGGCCGGTCGGAATGAGCAGCGGCGCCACCATGAACAGGATGCTCACGAAGACGATGATGCCGGCCCACTTCTTGATGTGGGGCTCTTCCGGCTGGTGCGAGAGGAGCTTGCTGAGCACGTGGGTCGTGCCCATCCACACCTTGTAGGCGCCGAGCAGGATGATGGCGAGGGGGATCAGGGAGAGGGAGCCGAAGATGAACATGATGTGTACCTTTCAGTTGGGTGAAGTCAGGTTGAGATTGGAAGTCCGAGCGCCACGTGCGCTCGGACTTGAGGCGAAACGCAAAGCGAGACTGACTGTGCGGACGTCCGTGCCTTGCCGGTGATTTATAGACCGACGCTCGTCAGGAGCGCGGGCAGAAAGCCGGGATTGAGGAGGACGTATGCGAGAGCGCCGCCAACGGCCAGATAGCCGATGCCGACGCCGACTTTGGCCGATGCGGTCGAGCGGAAATAACTCGGCCGGGCATGCCATTGCTGAGTGCGCATCTGGTAAGCCTGATAGGCCTGCAGGGCGATGAAGGCACCGAAGATCATGTTGATCGGATTGCCGCCGGCCAGAATCAGGAAGAAATACGCAAACACCGCAATGCCAGGCACCACGGTCCAGCGACCGAAGACCTGAGCAACCCCGCCGCCATCGAAGGGGTCGAGCGGAATCATGTTGAAGAGGTTGAGGAAGACACCGATGGTGCCGACCTGCACCAACATCGGCGAACCGATCACGGTGCCAAGAGCGAGAGCCGCTATCGAAGCGACTCCGCCAACGAGAGGACCGGCCAACTTGACGTAAGCCTCCTCGGCGACCGAACTGCTCGGTCCGGTCAGGACGTAGGCGCCGAACGGCGTGAACGTCGGCATGGTGACTGCAACGCCGCGCAGGCGCGCTGCGATGAAGTGTCCCATTTCGTGGACGAAGATCAGGGCGAGCACACCGACGGCAACCTGGACATTGCCGAGAATGAGCCACCAGAAAGCGAGGGACACAGCAAAACCGAAGATCTGCTGTGCATCGAGATTTTTATTCATACAATTTCCATTACTCCAGCGAGGCTGTTGGGCCTCGCCGGCAAAGGCCATGGCAGAAAGCCACAGCAGAGCGGGACGGAACGCACTGCCGAAGCAGTCGCTGTCATCCCGCATCCGGAGCAAAAGCAGGTTGGGGAAAGTCCAGTTTCTGTTTCCAGCCACTGCACTTTCCATTCACCTGCTGCAGTCCATTAACGAGACTGCGTCTTGACTTACTTACTTAGCGGTATCGGCGGGCGCAGCCGAAGCGACCTCGACCGCTGGTGCGGACGGGGCAGCGGCAGCAACACTCGCCTTCTTGGTCAGACTGGTCTTCATCCCGGCGAAGGAGAGGACCAGCATCGCCGTCGCCCAGGCCAGCGGTTCGTTGGCATCCGGCACCCAGCGACGGGTCCGCATGTCGACGATCCAGGCTTCGGGGGTCAACCAGCTCGGCGCAATCGAAGCAAGCGCCCGGTTGAAGTGTTGCACCTGCTTGTCCAGATACTTCTCGTCGCCGGTGCGCTGGTAAAGGTCACCGTAGATGAAGGACATCTGCGGCGAGCCGTGTACCCACTGCGCTTCTTCGCCGGCCGCCAGGTCGTAACGGTTGACCCGTCCGTCCCAGAGGTCTTTGGCGTAGCGTCGCGCGCCGAGATGACCGAGCAATTCCGCTTCGATCTTCTCGAGCATGGTGACGGTGTAGGCGTCGTCGACGAGCGCCTTGCCGGAGAACGCGGCCAGGAGCATCGGATTGATCATCGCCAGGTCGACGTTGCGCGTCGAGTTGTCCTGGGAGATGACGTACTCGTTCAAGCCGATTTCACGCAGCTTGTCCTCGCACTTGGTGATCAGCTCCTGGACGCCGCTTTCGGTCACCCAGAAATCGTGACCGTCCTTGTTGTAGTGCAGCTTCTCACCGGTCTTTTTGAACCAGATGTGCTGCTCGCGCAGAGCGGCCAGCACACAGGCGACCGAAGACCAGTGCTGTGCCACCTTGTCTTCCCAGGCGCCCAGGTCCATGTCTTCCCAGACGCGGATCTTCCAGAAGAAGCCGTGCAGGAGCGTGACGAAGGACAGGGCGTTGGGCTGCAGGTCGATGTCCGACCAGTCGAGACGACCGGTGTTCAGGCCGTGGTAGAGCATGAACAGCAGAAAGGACAGCGAGTCGTTCTGACCGTGGCCCCAGTTGTCGCCGCACTCGCCGGGATTGGTGGCCGGGTAGCGGATGTGCGGACGCCGCATGTAGTCCTTGGGCTCGTTGGAAGCGCGCCCCAGGCAGATGTCGACGAAGCGGAAATCGCCCTTCTTGTGGTGGTCGAGGGCAGCGTTCATGCCGCGGCGCCAGGAATTGGCGTCGACCGACTCGATGCCGGCACGCAGCTCGGCGTCATCGGCCAGCTTGAGTTCGGCCAGGCACTGCATGACGTTGTCGCGGTCCCACATGTTCATGAGCAGACCGTCCATCGCCGAGAAGAGCGTCTCGTAGATGTCGAGGATGGTGACCGCCGACTGACCACCATTGGGATAGCGGCGCAGAGTCAGGGTCTTGTGAGAGGCCAGCACCTTGCGCACGGCTTCGAGCTCGGCGAGGGTGTAGGCGGGCTGGATGAGCTTCGCCACTTCAGCGTTTTGAGGGCTGACGGTGGAAAGGGACGAAGAAACAGTAGCGCCTGGGCTAGAGATTTGGGTAGACATAAGCAACTCCTTTACTTCTCCGACCGCGTTGGTAGCGGGGATAGAAAGAAACATGAGAAGGGCAGCCGGACATCGGTCCGACCGCATTTGTCTGAAGCAAAAAGAACTGGCCAATCTGTTACGATCAGCGCGTTGTAGCTGTTTCGAGGTAGCCAAACTTATGAGTTCAAGTCATGAAGACCGCCCGTGGGGCAGCTTCGATGTCCTGGTCGACGCGTCGCACACCAAGGTGAAACGCCTGACTGTCAATCCCGGCCAGAGGCTGAGCTTGCAAAGTCACAAGCTGCGCGACGAACACTGGGTAGTGGTCGCCGGTACGGCTGAAGTTACTCTGGATGACGAGACCCTCGTGCTGAGCTACGGTCAGCATGTCTACGTCAGACGCGGCGCCAAGCATCGCATAGCATGCAAGGGCGACAGCCAGCTGGAGATAATCGAAGTGCAGACAGGCGACGGCTTCCCGGAAGAAGACATCGTGCGCTACTCAGATGATTACCACCGCGCTGGCTGACGGCCTGGCATCTCAATGCATCAGGATCATCAACAGCATGAGAACACCATTGTTGATGAAATGTCCGATCATCGGCACGTACAGTGAACCACTACGCCGATATGCTTCGGCAAAAACCATCCCGGACACGACGTAGAGCGGCAGTCCGGCCAGATTCATGTGAGCGAGCCCGAAGATCAGGGCACTGACGAAGGCGGCGAGCAGGTCAAAGAGCAGACGCTGACGCGTGAAATCTGCCGCGGATTGGTCCGGCAATCGCCTGTGAAGCGCGGTGCGCAGACTACCGTAGACGAAACCGCGGAAGATAATCTCTTCTAGAACAGGAGCGAACACAGCGAGCAGAGCCATGAGCGCGAAACTCAAGCCATGCATGCTGTTGATCATTTCGGCGGTGCTATCGGTGATTTTGAAGGGCAGAAGCGCGGCTACCACTTGTTCGAGAACGGCGGCGACCAAAAACGTGAGCATGCCCCATCCCCAGAGCATATTCCTCGAACCCTGGTAGTTTTTGACGTTGAGCGACAGAACATCTCTCACCGTGCTGTTTTGCCGAAGGATGGCGCGACGCACAAATAGAAATTGCGCTCCAAAGCCACTCAAGAAGGTGATGGTCGAAACAACGGCCATGACCAGCATGAAGTGGTCCGAAGCAAACAGCGCGTCAGCCAGAGGCAAATCGTAGGTGATCGCATACTGACAGAAAGCCAGGAACACACCGATTGGGAAAAGGGTGCCGACCAGATAGCAGAACAGACTTTTCAAATAGAGCTTGCCGGAAGCGGCAGGCGTGAAAGGGAAATCGGCGGGCAGGTGGCCGGGTGCGTTCAAGAAGCGTGTGATTGCGGAAGCAGACATGGCAGTTCCTCTAAGCACCGGGAGGGTGCTTAAAAGAGGGCCTGGCGGCGTCTGGCGACCAACCGAATTGGCCGACGACAACCTTCAGGCCCAGGTAGTTAGTCTCGTCTGTCAGAGCTTAATTTCTGAGGGAGGACGAGATGAAGAGGTGTAGAGAGGAAATAGGCTCTTTAAGAAGCTCTTGGAAAAAGAAAGGGATGAATAATTAGATTTAGCGGAAGAGGCCCATACAAATCAACCTTGCCAAGAGGAAGGCTTCTCTAATTTGTTCCGTAACACTTAGCGCACGTCACAAAATCGAGAAACAAAACTACATCCGACGAACTGCCACACCCACATTCAGCTACCTCGACCGTCCCTGGCGCGGGTGCGCAAACTTGGGGCAAAATCGTCCAAACGCACTCCTGACAACCCTTTCAGAATAAACATGTAATCTCGGCGCGCTTGTGACCAGCCTTGGCAAGTTACTAGGTTGAACAAGTCTTCCTGCAACCAAAAACTTCAACTCTTTCCACTTTTCTTACAAAACCCCAAACAGCTTCTCTTAACCACAACTATTCGCCCGGCCAGCCGCCAGGGATAGCATCACGCACCGGTCTCGAATCGATGTTGTGACTGCTCCGGCGGCTTTTTCGCGCGCAATTATCTGGAGGTTTCACATGAATACACACTCTCACAAGCACAGTTCGGAGCACTCCAATTGCTGCGGACACATGAACTGGTGGCGACTTTCTCAGTTGAAAGCCAATGCCGCCGATCGCAAGCCCTTCGCCCTGCCCGGCACGCAAAAGCGTTACGCTCCGGACATGACGGTCAACGTCCACCACGTCAAACTCGATGTCGTCGTCGACCCGACCGCCAAAACCCTCGTCGGCACCTGCACCACAACGATCGAGCCGATTGCCGCACCGATCACCAGGGTGGCCTACGAAAGCACCGATCTGGAAATCAGCTCGGTCACTTCTGGCACTGACGGCAGCAAACTCGCGTTCGAAATCACCGACGGCGGTTTCGTCGTCGATTTGGGCAAGACTTTACAGAAAGGCGAAAAAGCATTGCTGGTGGTGGCATATCGCACCCTCAGCCCCAAGCTCGGCATCTACTTCACCGGCCCGAACAGCTCCTATTCCAAGAAGCCCTACCAGGTCTGGACGCAGAGCCAGGACGACGACGCCCATCACTGGTTTCCTGTCGTCGAAGCGGATCATCCCAACCACCGCATGACCTCGGAAGTGATTGCCACCGTACCGGCCGGTTTCACCGCTCTGTCCAACGGCCGCCTGGTCGATGAGCAGGTAAATCTGGCCGAGAGCCCGACCGATGCCAATTCGGACGCCAGGCCCGAAACCAAGACCTTCCACTGGCTGCACGACCAGGCCCACGTCACTTACTTGATGGCCCTCGTCGTCGGCGAGTTCGTCAAGCTCGAGGAGAAGTACGGCGACCTGCCGGTGCAGGCCTACGTGCATCCGAGCCTGCTCGACCGCGCCACAGAGTACTTCAAGGGCACGGCCAAGCTGGTCGAGCTCTACTCCAAGCTCTACCGCACCGAATATCCCTGGAAGAGCAAGTACGCTCAGGTCTTCGTCCAGGACTTCATCTTCGGCGGCATGGAAAACACGACGATGACGGTGATGACCGACCGCATCCTCGCCGACTACTCGGTGCGTGATGAAGCGCGGCTCTCCGAAGTGCGTCTCAACGCTCACGAACTGAACCACCACTGGAACGGTGACCTGGTCACCTGCCGCGATTGGTCGCACGCCTGGCTCAACGAGGGCGGCGCCACCTACGGTGAAGTGGAAGCGGTGGAGAGCATCTGGGGCGTCAAGGAACGCGACTATTATGCGCACGGCCTGGCCAAGACCTACTTTGCCGAAGACCGTCGCTATCGTCGTCCAATCGTCTGCAACACTTTCCGCGAGCCAATCGACCTCTTCGACCGTCACCTCTACCAGAAGGGCGGCCTGGTGCGGCACATGATCCGCTACATCCTCGGAGACGAAGGCTACTACGCTTCGATCGCGCGCTACTACGCCGACAACGCCTTCAGGCCGGTGGAAACCATCGACCTGATCCGGGCCATCGAAGTGACGACCGGCAAAAACCTGCGGCCCTTCTTTGACCAGTGGGTTTTCGGCGCCGGCTTCCCCGAGTACAAGGTGAGCTATCGCTGGGACGAGAAGCAGAAGCTGGCCACGGTCAAGGTGAGCCAGAATCAAAAGGTCGAAAACGAGACCGGACTATTCTCGATGCCGATCGAGCTCAGCTTCGACTTCGCCGACGGCACGAGCAAGCTCGTTGTCGTCAAGGTCGATGAGAAGGAACACTCCTTCAGTTTCGCCCTGGCAAGCAAGCCGAAGATGTTCCGCTTCGACCCGAGCAACTGGGTGCTCAAGACCCTCGAGCTCGACGTGCCCAAGGGCATGCTCGCTTATCAGCTGGCTAACGACGCCAGCGTCATGGGGCGTGTCTACGCCGCCAGGGCGCTGGCCACAGGCAGCGGCGACGATGTCGTCGGCGCTCTGAGCGAAGCCGCCGGCAACGACTTCTTCTGGGGTGTCTCGGTCGAAGCCGTCAACCTGCTTGGCGGCATGAAAACTGCCGCGGCCAAGAAAGCCTTGAAGAGCCTGGCCCGGCCGACCGCCAAAGACATCAAGGTCACCGATGCCCGGGTGCGTCGCGCCGTGGTGAACGCTCTCGGCAATTTCGAGGGCAAGGACATCGGCAAGATTCTCGCCGACATTCTCAGCGATGGCCGTGAGCAGAGCCAGTTTGTCCTGGCCGATGCCGCCGCCGCTCTCGGTCGCAGCAAGTGGAAGGGCGCTCTGCCCGTTCTCAAGGAAACGGCCAAGGTCGACTCCTGGAACGAGATCATCCGCATCGGTGCCCTGAACGGCCTGGCCGAGCTGGGCAATGCGAACGGCAACAATCAGGGTGTGAAAGTGGCAGCCAAACTGGCCGCCGCCGGTCAGCCCTGGCATTCGCGTCCGGCGGCGATCGCCTGTCTGGGCAAGCTCGCCTCGGGCGACAAGGGCGAGGACGCGCTCAAGGCCCTGCACAAGCTGGCCGAAAGCGAAGAGGGCAGCCAGTTTACCCTGCGCATGTCTCTGGTCAACGCCCTCGGTCAGGCGAAGAAAGCCGAGTCTCTGCCCATCCTCGAGAGGCTCGAGAAGAGCTCCTTCGACGGTCGCGTCAAACGCCTGATCGCCGAGACGGCGACGAGCATCCGCGAGGCTTCAAAAACCGGTGAGAAAACCGCCGAGAAGGCTGGCGCCGGCTCTAAGAAAAGCCTCAAGGGAGAGAAGGCCAACCTCGACGAGAAAGCGCTCGCCGAGCGCGTAGCGAAGCTCGCCGGTGAGTTGAGCGGTCTTTCCAGAGACCTGAAGAAACTGCGCAAACAGGGACGCAAGTAAGGCTCGAACCGAGTTCGACCCTGCGCATAGACGGGGGCGGCATCCACAGCTGAGGCAGCTCCCGTCGCCTTTCCCCAATCTCAGTTTGCCAATAATTTTTGACCTGCAAGGAGTTTCTATGCCCAAAAGCAAGAGCGGCGAGCCGAGCGAAAACACTCACCGCGAAATAGGTGAACGCAGCTACACGATGATCGTCCGGGCCAAACTGGCTCGCAACGGCAAAGGTACGCTGTCCGACTTTACCGGTGCTGTCACCAGATCCGGTGGCGATACCGGCAACATCCACGTCGTCAAATCAACAGCTGATTACATCGTCCGCGACTTCGACGTCAGCGCTCGCGACGTCAAGCACGGTGAGAAAGTGATCGAGGCCCTCAAAGCAGTCCCCGGCGTAGAGATCGTCAACGTCTCCGACGTCGTCTTCCTCAAGCATCTGGGCGGCAAGATCTCGATCACGCCGACCAGCGAAGTAAAAAACAGCGTCGACTTGGCTCAGGTCTACACACCGGAAGTGGCACGCGTCTGCATGGCCATCCATGCCAATCCGGAAAAAGCGGCCAATCTGACGATCAAGGGCAAAATGGTGGCGGTCGTTTCAGACGGCTCGCGCGTGCTCGCCCTGGGCAATATCGGCGCCCTCGCCGCTCTGCCGGTGATGGAAGGCAAGGCGATGCTATTCAAGCGCTTCGCCAATGTCGATGCTTTCCCGATCTGCCTGAATACGCAGAATGCCGATGAAATCGTCGCCGCGGTCAAGGCAATCGCTCCCAATTTCGGCGCCATCAATCTGGAAGACATCGAATCGCCGCGCTGTTACGAGGTCGAGCGCCGCCTGCGCGAAGCCCTCGATATCCCGGTCTTCCACGACGATCAACATGGCACTGCCATCGTCGTTGGCGCCGCCGCCCTCAACGCCGCGCGCTTCGTCAAAAAGCCGATGTCCAGGTTGAAGGTCGTCGCGGTCGGCACTGGTGCAGCCGGCATGGCCTGCATCAAGATGTTGATCGATCTCGGCGTCAAAGACATCATCGCCTACAACAAAGATGGAGCCGTCTACAAAGGCGCACCCAATCTGACCGAGACCGAGCAGTGGCTGGCGGAAAATTCCAATCCGGGCAGCTTCAAGGGCACCTACAAGGAAGCGCTGAAGGGACGTGATATGTTCCTTGGGCTTTCGGTGGGCGGCATCTTGACCGGCAAGGATCTGAACGTCATGAACAAGAAGGCGATCGTCTTTGCCCTGGCCAATCCCCAGGCGGAAGTCGACCCCGAGGATGTGCCCGAAAACGTCGTCGTCATGGCCACCGGTAGCTCACGCTATCCGAACCAGATCAACAACGCCCTGGCCTTCCCCGGCATTTTTAGCGGTGCCCTGGAAGCGCGCGTCAAGCAGATCACCGATGATATGTCACTGGAAGCGGCTCGCAGCCTTGCTGGTCTGATCAAACCGGCGGAAATCTCCGGCGATTATGTCATTCCTTCGGTCTTCGATGCGCGCGTCGCCACCACAGTCGCCGACGCCGTCAAACGCATCGCCGTCAAAAC
>JAGXAB010000104.1 GCA_018971775.1 Cyanobacteria bacterium REEB67
GACGGCCACCTGTGTCGCAGCTTGAGCCTGCCCGGCTCGTATCTTATTGGCCATTTCAGCTAGCGGCTTCAAATCGGTATCGCAGCTGACGGCACCGACACCTTTCAAGACAGCTCGATTAACGTGGATGCCATCAGCGGTGCGGGCAAACCAGTGGAATTTTTTGGCATCTAGAGCCACCTGCACTTCCGGCACAACAGGCGCGGACGCAAAGTCTACAGGATCGCTAGAAGGAGCAGCCAATGTAGAAGGAGAAGGAGCTGTGGAACCGACGGCGACAACAGGAGCGTTCACAATAGCTAAACGCACCCGCAAAATATCAGGCAATTGCCGGGCATCACCGGCGGTGCCTCGCGTCAGCGAGCGATCATTCCCACTCTCATCAAGCACGGGAGCGAGGATATTGATCCGCGACTCGTTATTGATCAGCTTGACCAGCATGCGATCGGAAGCGAAATAATTGGGTGACGGCAACAGCAGAGGCTGTATGCCTTTACGATCGCCAAAGAGGGTGAGGTCGCTTGTGCCGCGATTAATTACTTCGATTTCGTTCGGGCCGTCCTTCACCAACCAGCCTCTATTTTCTACCAGCACGGCTCGCCACTGACGGAAATCTTTGACGGAAGCACGCATGAAGCCGGCGTGTTCGGCCATGGTGTCGAAGAGGAAATAGGTCTGCCCGTTGAAACAGTTGAGGGGCAGCAAGGGTCCGGCCAGTTCATGACCGTTTAAACGTATCTGTAAATCGGCAGCCGAATCCGGCTGAGCGCCCAGATCGACGAGTACCAGAGCCGCAGCGGGAGAAACTTTCAACGGCGCGGCGGCAAGGTCGACCTTGCGCACGGCAGCTTCTCCGGTGCGCAAAACATGGGTGACTTCGACGCTTTCACCGGCATGGGTAAAGCTGTCACAATTGATTGCTAGAAGCGCACAGGTCAGACCACAAAATGCGGCACCATAAACTTTGCTAGATGCAAGCCATGACTTTTTCGCACCGACGCGACTGCGTTCTATCGATGCGGCGACATGGGCATGCATAACTGCCAGGCCATAGGCACCAAACAAGATCAGCAGAGGCATGGAGGTATAAGCATAGCGCCCCATGGTCTGGAAGAGAGTAAAGGAGAAATGACTGAGCAGGGCGATGATGGCCAGGTTGCCGAGCAAGCGCGGATTGCCGCCGCGATACTCGGGGGCTTTGAAGTCAGCGGCCAGCACGGGTGGAAAAAGCAGATAGAGGCCGAGCCCCATAAAACCGACGGCAACGAGCACTAAATGGATCGCCACCTGCATCTGCATGGACAGGCCGAAGATCGGCTCGCGAAAATCATTCCAGGGATTGCCCCAGAGGCGCGTCACCCGGCGCATGGTCAGTTTGGCCAGAGCAAATGGATGGGCCTTCCACTCCTGCAAAAATACAGCAGCAGGACTTTTGTTGAGCTTGGCGACAGCGACATGCTCCGTCTCGGGCATGGTGCACCAGCCGTCGGCACCAAGATCCGTACCCACTCCGGCATTGTAGGAAGGGCCGCGCTCGGCGGTAATCGACAGCTTGCCGCAATCGACGGCGGTATAAATAGACCAGGAAGCAATAGTGCAAACGCCTGCCAGAGCAAGCAAGGAAAGCAGTTTGATTTTGGCCAGTCGAATCGGATCGCCGTAGCGGTCGATACCGCGAGCGTGCAGACCGGCAAAGAGGCAGAGCAGACCAATGGCCGGGATCATCACCGGTTTGACCATGGCGAAGACACCGCCAAGAACACCAGCTGCTACCGCTGCGGCGCGATTTTGCGGAGCTTTGTAAAGAGCGAGGAGAAAGGCGAGCATCAGGGTGACGCCGAGTATTTCACTGCGGTAAACGCCTGTAGCAAGCAGGGTGGTCGGATAAAGGGCAAAAACAAGACCGGCCAGTATCGAGCAAGTCAGAGCAGCGCGCATGCTGCCGGTCAAAAGGCGCGCCGTGACGGCCAGGAGCACGGCGCTCAAACTGGCCAGGACGCTGAAATAGATGGCAAAATAAGACCAGTCCGATTCTTGTGGTACGCGGCCCAGCAAAGCAAAGAAGAGAGCCGGAATGCCTGGGATAATAGGCCCGTCCCAGATCAGATTTTTACCGAAGGCGGCACCACCGATAGTGGCGAAAAAACCAGTGACATTGCCTTTGAAGAGGAGCAAGAAAGCTCCAGCCATAGCCTGACTAGTCGACAGATAATGTTTGCCGTCGAAGGCGAACATCACATAGGGATGGTCGCAGGCGAAATGATGGAGAAGCTGCACGCCGAGTGAAAGGCAGAAGAGGGCGATAAGCAGCAAGCAGAAACCGAGAGTGAACACGCGTCCAGAAGCGGAAGTCGAAGTTGCAGGCGAAGTAAATGCACGATCATCAGAAGGTCCGCCGGCAGGCGCCCCCGACGGAGCATTTTTGCCCTTACCCCGGCCCGTCCCCCAAAAAGTATCGGAGGCACTGCCCGGTCCGGCGGCAGGTGCTGGATAACCGAGATTAGACTTTGGCACTGTATTCTGCAACACCGACGGCGACTTGATCCGGCGCAAAGTTTTGCTTATCGGAATGAGAGGTTTCCGCGGCGACGGTCAAGGCCGTAGGGCTGACTACGGCATGAGCAGCAGATCCGCGCACGCGACTGTGTTCGATGGCGTCTTTTAGAAGCGAAGGTAGCGAAGGCTTGGGCTTGACCACAAAAAAGATTTGATAGGCAAACATTTCTTTCCAGCGACCGATCAACCACTGATTGAGCGAGAGGAGCGACGCAGAAAGCTTAGGATTGGCGATTGCTTTCGGAAAAGGAGCGGGGATGCCTTTTTCCTCGATGACGACAAAACCGGTTTCTTCGAGGAGCTGGCGTAGCGAATTGAAGGTGAAAAGCCGGGTATGCGTAAGGTCGAGAATGCCTTTTTTACCATAATTAAATTGACCGAATAGGTGCATCAAGCGAGGCACGACAAAACCGACATTGCCCGTCGAGACGATCAGTTTGATATTCCAGTTGAAGGAGCAGGCCTGATAGAGCTTCTCGGCGAAGGCTTCCGGATTTTTCAAATGCTCGATCACATCGAGCAGCAAGACATAGTCTTTGCCGACAAGATCGATCGGAAAATCAGAGCGATCGAGATCGCACTGTTTGAATTCTTCGAAGGCGGAGGCGTCATCGGCTGGATAAACATCGACGCCGTAGACTTTGCAGTCCTTGGCCTTGAGAGGCTGGCTCATATAACCGGAGGCGCAACCTATATCGACGACCGTCGATCCCGGCCCGACTCTGCTCAGCGATTCGGTATGCGGCGAGACGAAATCAAATTTTGACGAATAGATGAGATTGCCGCTTTCTTGTTCTTTGACGACATCGAAGTTGCGACGATACATAAGATGATAGCGCTGTAGGCGCGCCGTTGTTGTTGCTTTAGCGACATCCCAGGCGTATTTCAAACCATTGACGTGGCAGATTTCATCGCCGTAATAAGTGGGGATGGGAATTTCTTTGATGCGCAGACCAGCGAAAAGAAGCTGAATGATGATCTCGGTGTCGAAGTGGAAGTCATCGGCATTGAGCTCGAAGGGAATATTTTTCAGAGCATGAGTCGAATAGAGACGATAGCCGGAGTGAAACTCGGAGAGACTGCTTTCGAGGAGGATATTCTGGAAACCGGTCAAGATACGATTGCCGACATATTTATAGAGGGGCATGCCACCTTTGAGTGCGCCGGTCATTGTCATCATGCGCGATCCAAATACGGCATCGGCCTGACCTTTAACGATCGGTTTAATCAGCTCGGGGAGGGCCTCGGGGGCGTACTGTCCATCACCGTGCACGAGGGCGACCAGGTCAAAACCATTTTCCACAGCAAAGTGATAACCGATTTTCTGGTTGCCACCATAGCGCTGGTTGACCGGATTGCGGAAGACTGTAATCGGATAGTCGATCAAACCGTCGCGGCGGGCCTGCTCGGCTTTTTCAAAAGTCTGGTCGGCGGAGGCGTCATCGATGATCAGCACTTCGGTGTCATATTCTTTCAGGGCATCAGGGATGCGCGTCAGCACTTTCTGGATAGTTTTTTCGGCGTTATAAGCGACGATAAAAATCAAAACCCGTGCTTTGCGGGATGAATTGCGTAACACTTCCTTGGCCTCGCTGAGTTGCTGTATATCCAGAAAATCTCCAGGGGCAAGGTTAACAGGCTCTTGCAAAGGGGTCAATGAGACGGCTCCAATTTTGTAGTCAAATATTCACTCCGCCACTTGCTGAGTGTTTTCTTATCTAGGCCGAAAGACATGCCCCGCTGCTCGACCATGTCGACAAATGCATCGCCGGATCGGATCGGATAGAGCTCCGGGTGAGGTGCCACCATTAAGAAGAGCTTATTAAAAGGATAGACACCACATTCATATCCATAAGAGACGTCCTTGATGCCGGCTCTGGAAATGGTCATGCGCTCGGAAACAACATTGGCATTAAATTGCGGCTGGTCGAGCGTAATACGCACCATATTTTGAAAATCCCAGACGCCGTCGAAAACGGGACTCCACATCACATAGCGCGGGCAGCTCACAAGTAGCAACGTGGCCTGAGGATCGATTTTGCCCTTGAGCTGGCGCACTGCCTGACGCACTTCTTTTTGGGTAGTCCAGCTGACGATCCAGGGCTTAGAAAGCCCCCAGTCGGCCAGAGTAAAGAGCAAAAGCATTGCCAGAGCACCGACGCCTGCTAAGGCCAGACTGCCGCGGCGACCGACGCGAACAGCCAGGGCCTGAAAAAGTGCCGTGATAAAAATGGCGATACCGATACTCGCCCCGCTGTTGACGCGATTGACCAGGGTGATGAAGGTCGGCATGTAATCGGGGCTGAGACCAAAAATGGTGTAAGAGAGAAAGACGGCAAGAGCAGCTATGACCACCAGGTCGAGCGGACGCAGTGGAGCCAGGCCGGCGGTGGCGCCTTCGGGCGGCTCTTTGTTATCTCGGTAAGCGAGCCAGAGCACGGCTAGCGCTCCGCCAGAAGCAATCAAAACAAGGCGGATTTTTTCGCTCGATGTCAGCACGGCGATGGCGTTCTGAGCCTGCTCGTAGAAGAACCGTCCGGCCTGCCAGGGCGTGCTCAAATCAAGACCTTGGACAATCGTGGCGATCATCACTTTGGGATCGAGACTGATGGCATGAGCATAGCCGTGACCGAGCAGCGGCACTAGGACCTTGAGATAAATTACTAGAGCCACCGCCCCCAGTATCAGAGGCAGAGCGGCAAAGGCCGTCGGAAGAATAAGTTTTTGACCTTGCCTCCAGGCCATGGCGGCACAAATCAACACGGTGATGGCGGCAAAGGGTAGGAAAATTTCGTAATTGAGCAGGGAGAGGAAAAAAAGCAAAAAGCCGATAAGCTGGAAGATGATCGCCTTTTTTTTCGCCCCGCTCAAATAGCAGTCGGTGCCGACGATGGCCGCTTGCAGCGAGCCGAGATAAAGCAAAAGACTGAGCGTCACCGAGCTGCAGATTACCCAGTAGCGCGTCGAATCGTGACTGGGATAAAGCAACAGCAATAGCGCACCGATCAATGCCGCCGCCCGGCGCGCCGTCAATCGCACCAGGATCTTGTAGAGCAGCAAAGACGACGCCACTTCGAAAATCATATTGACGATGTGATAGCCGAGCGGCTTCTCACCGCACAAATAATAGACGGTGCCAAAGTGCAAGACCTCGAGCGGTCGGATCAAAACACGGCTGTCGTTGAAGAGATAGTAATGCAGCAAACCAAGATAACCACCCGCTTTTGGCGCAAAATGCAAGAAGCTGAGCGTGGCCCAATCATCGAGATAAAAACCGACGTGAGTGACGATCGGTCCATAACAAAAGACCTGAACGATGATCAAAGCAAAAACGACGACCCAGCAGGCAAGCTTGTCTTTTACGGCAAGATAGGGAGGACTACTGAGCGAAAATTTCAAAGGACTCTCACAATACTGGCTTGGCGGAGCGGTCGGCCACGGCTGGCTGCAACTGGAGCGTGACCAGGCCACCTTTTAATATCGGACGGGCCAGGGCGATGCTCGCTCCAGCATCTACCGGTTCTCTAGCGGGCTCGCTAGCGGACTCGTTAAATGTATCAGAAGGCGGACTTGGTTTAGAGAGCTCAATCGTTTTTGACGGCGCGATCGGTCTTGCTTGCGGGACTAATCTTGCTTGCGGGATTAATCTTGCTTGCGGCGCTGGTCCAACAGCTCGGCCGAGATTGAAGGCCAGACTTTTGACATAGGTGAGCTCTGAGAGGGGCACAAAAAGTCTATTGCTAAAACATTCGCCGGCCCGCACATGCTCTTCTCGGGCCGATTGCCGATAATCTTTGAAACGCACCAGCACGTCATTGTCGGCAAGCAAACGGGCCGATATGTAATTTTGCAGCTTTTGAGCCCGCAGGGCCTGCCAGTAAAGAGTGACCGTCAACCCGCGCGAGTCCTGAAGGACGCTGCTGCGCAGAAGCTTCAAATCATCGCCGAAGGCAATGCTGCTTTCGTCAATCGCAGCGCATTCGTGAACGCCATTTTTTTCAGCCGCGCTCAAAATAGCACCACTTGCGGTGCAACGCTCCAGAGCAGGGCCTGACCAGATTGCCACGAAACCGGCGGCCAGAGCCGAAACGGCAAATACTGGAGCAAGAGCGCGCCGCCAGACGAAGCCACCCGCTGGCAGAGAGGCGGCCTTTTTGTCTCTCCTATCGCTCTTGTCTCTCTTGTCGTTCTCGTCTCTCTTGTCGTTCTTGTCTCTCTTGTCGTTCTTTCCTCTCTTGTCGTTCTTTCCTCTCTTGTCGCTCCTGGCGCCGTTAACGATCAGGTGCCGGCACGGCACTTCGACAAGCGCCCAGAAGGCATAGCTTGCGGTAAGCAAAAATGCCACATAGCAGGCAATCGGCAAAAGCCCGCGCTCGGGAGCGAAGTGGTCCCAGTAGTAGTGCAAAAACATGCGGTGCAAAAGGTAGGTGGCAAAGCTGATTTCACCCAGAAAGACAAAGGGCTTGAGACGCAGCAAAGCGGCGACCGGTCCCCGGCCCCAGGCCATGACGGCGATCAGCAAGGCAAAGGCAAGCACCGGCACACCGGCATGCTCTAGCCAGATCAGACCGCCGCTACCGACAATGGGCCAGCGAGAAAGCGCGTGAGCAATTTTTTCCGTGTAGAAAGTTGCCGAATAAACGGCGGCCAGAGCGAGTATTTCGAGCAGGAGGGCACTGGTGGCAGACGCCTTCGTATTGAGGAGATGGCGGCGGTAAAGCAGGGCCACACTCATGCCGAGCGTAAATTCGAAGATGCGGCTGAGCGGATTGATGTACATCAGACCATGCACAGTCAGCCCGTGATCCGCAAAAGTAGGCAGGTGCAAAAGATTGGCGATGCCCGCCATGCCAAGCATAAGCGCAAAAGAGCCAGCCAATTTGAGCGGCCAATTGCGCTCGAAATTTCGAATCAGAAAAGGAAAACTGAGATAAAAGAACGCCTCGGTGGATATGCTCCAGGAGACCGTATTGAAGGAGAAAAAGAAGGCCTGATCGGGAATCCAGGCCTGTACGAGGGCGAGATTGGCCAGACTGTGCGCAGCTACAGAAGCGACACCCCCTTTAATCAGCTCCGGCAGCAAGATCAGATAAAGCAGGAAAGTGGCCAGATGGAGCGGCCAGACGCGGGCCAGACGAGCCAGCCAAAACTTCGAGCGAGCAGCGCTGGAATCTAGACTGGGGTAGACAAAAGCCAAAATAAAACCGGACAGAACAAAGAAAAAAGAGACCCCCTGAGACAATTCGAAGGGAGCCAAAAAGTCTGACGATAAGCCAAAATGGCCGCGACAGTGGTAGGCGACTATGGCCGCGGCGGCGAAAAATCGCAAAGAAGTGAGCGAATCTATCTTCTGTTGAGCCAAAAGAGCCTCCCGCGCAATACTAGCAAGGAAGTCAAGCTGCCTACGTTAGGAGATACTAAGCCTCTGGGTACATCTATTATTAATCGGGCTCGATAAAAGGGTCAGATGCCTCAGTCAGGGTGTAATATTGTCTCTTAATAATTTGATTTTGATTTAGCAAGGTCCGTTTTTACCATTAGTCAGCCAGCCAAAACAGAAAGTCAGAGAGCAAATGTTCCGACCAGGAAGAGGTAACGATCAATCTAGAATCCGGATGCCGCGTCAGACGCTGGCTCCCGGACTCAAAGATCTGCAATCGCTCTACGAACAAGCCAGAGAAAATCGCGGTCGGGAAGTCGAGCTTACCTGGCAAGTACCGCACGGCGGCAAGTCCTACAGCATCCACGTACGCTTCGACCGGGTGACGCCTCAGCCTTTGTGGAACATCTGGGAAAATAACGGTCGCGAAAACAAACTGGTCTGGCGCTTCGAAACCGCTGACATCAACATGATTTATGATGTCGTTGCCATGCTCGAAGTGTCGCATGGACCGGGCACCAACTCACAGACTCTCAGCCAGCAAACTGGCAGCCCTCGGGCGACCGGCACTTTCCAGACTGTTTCGACCAATCTCGGCGCGGCCATCAGCGGTACCTACAGCACCCAAAATCCGCAAAACGCTGGCCTCGGCGGCAGTCTCAATCCCGGCCAATACAGCCGTCAGGACAATCCGGTACAACGCCCACCGGACCCTCAGCCATCTTTCAACCTTCCTCCCGAACCGCCACAAGCACCCGCCTCCACCGGTTGGAAAACAGCAGAACCGGCTCCGGCCGCGGCAAATTGGGCGACCGATTTGCTCAATCAACCGGCCGGACAGCTTATTTCGCAGCCGACTCAGGGCAGACCGGCTCAGCCCGGACCGACCGCCGGTCACAGCGCCGGCTACAACCAGCAGCCCAGTTTCGCCCAACAACCGAGCAGTGCCGTCAATCAATCTCAGACCCAGGGCCGGGGTCTTGGCGCCATCGCTCCCACGGCTTTGCCTGAAGGTTCTCTACCCGCCGACTTCTTTTCGGATGCACCGGCGACGATGGCCGCGCCGCCGACAAAGTCGAGCGGTATCGAAGGCAATATAGAGCAGAGCCCGCTCAATACAGTGATGACCAGTATCGGCATGCAGCAAATGACAGGCAAGCTGGAAATCATGGGCGACGCCGCCGTCGGTCACGTTTATTTTGAAAACGGCATCCCCAAAGACGCTCAGACCTCCGGCAGCCGCGGTGATGATGCGATCAAAGAACTGGTCACCTGGAGACACGGTACTTTCGTCTTCAAACCGGGCGTGCGTACCGAGATGTCGTCCGTGCAAAAGAGCCTGCAGACCTCGGTACAGGAAGGCATCGCCCTTCTCGACCAGCTTAAACATCTGGAAAAGTCTGGTCTGGTCTACGAATCTATCCTCACCCAGAAGCAAAAAAATCTCGGCGACCCTGAGCTCAAGCTGATGCTGGCTAAGGGTGTACCACTCGAATTCAGCGTGCAAAAGGACCTCTATGAATCTCTCAAGCACAAAAAAACATTTACCGATCTACTGCGCGATAAGCCGATGGAACAGGCACAGTGGGCGCCGCTGCTCTTTAACTTGCTCTACTGCGGCCTGATCGAAATCAAAGCGCCTACCACCGCTCGTGGTGGCGCCCTCGACTTCCTCGGCGACAACAAACAAATCATCCAGAACCTAGCCATTCATTTTGTCCGCCCCGATACCGGCATGATGAGCTGGGAAGCGATGCTCTACTTCCTTGAGTATGAGTACTATCGCTATGAAGGTTACAACTGGCCGATGTCCCTGGTCGTCTTCGAGATGAATCTCAGGCGCAGCGGTCAAGGCATCCACGATGTCGAGCCCCTGCCGCCGCAAGCTCTCAACACCGCCGCCTTGCGCATCGGTCTGGTCAAGCGCCCCCTCGATCTGCTCGGACACTTCGAGAGTCGCGATTTCGCCATCCTCATGCCAAATACGCGCGCTTCTCAGGCGGCCTTCGTCGCCAATCGCATCCTCGACTCTCTGACGGTAACTCCCCTAGCACCTGGTATAGACCGGGCCAATCTATCTCTATGTTTCGGTGTGGCCAATCTACCCGCCGACGGCGAAGACATCGAGAGCCTGATCAATGCAGCCTCTTCCGCCAAAAACGAAGCCCGCGACGGCAATTTCCCAATTGTTTTAGCCCGCAGCGGTAAGAGAGACTGATGACCGAGGAGACGGCCGCCGCGACTGTACAGATAGGCGATCTGCTGGTCAGAAGTGGCCTGATCGCGCCGGAATTGCTCGACGAAGTAAACCGCCTCGCCTTCAAAATGCGCCTGCCAATCGGCCGCATCCTTACCACCCACGGACACATCACCGATGAAGCGATGGCCATGGCCATCGAAATGCAAGCCTTGATCCGCGACCGCGCCCTGCCCCTCGACCAGGGTGTAAGAGCTCTGGCGGTGGCCACCGCCGAAGGTCTCACTCTGGATGAGGCCATTCAAAAGCTGACGCCGCAAAAGAAAGCGCGTGTCATCCCCACGCAAAACCGGCTCGGGGAGATACTTCTCGCAGCAGGCTTCGCCACGCCCAAGCAAATCGAAGAAGGCTTGATTGCCGTGGCCGACACGGGGCTGCCACTGGGCATGGTGCTCTATGCCCGCGGCATCATCAGCCGCACCGGTTTAAATTCGGCACTGGCCGCCCAGAAACTTATCCGCAATGACGTCGCCGAGCGTGACAAAATCATCTATGTATTAAAAAACGCCAGGCTCAGAGCCATTTCTCTCAGACAGTCCCTTTCTGAAAACAACATCGACCCGGACCTCGCCCAGGACGAATTTGGTGTCGGCGAGCTGCTCGTCCTCTCCGGAGCAATATCGGAAAGCCAGCTGATGACGGCCAAAGAAATCGAGTCGGTAGAGAGCAAATCAATCGAGCAAGTCATAGCGGAGCTCGGCTTTGCCAGCGCTCCTTGCGTGCAGGCGACAGTGCATATTTTGAAGATGATCCGCGAAGGTGTGCTTTTCGAAAATCAAGCCGCTCAAATCGTCAAAAAGATTCAGTTCGCCTCTTCCACACAAGAACTCAACGACGCCCTGGCGACGCTTGGTGAACATGCCGATGAAGACATGGAAGAACAGCCGGTCTACGAAGTGACAGAGATCCTCCGTCGCGCCGGCCTGGTCTCCGACAAAGAACTGCAAATTGCCACCGCCCTGTCCCTCTCCAATCGCAACCCGCTGCTCAAGACCCTCTTCGACGCCAAGCTCGTCGATAAGAAAGTGCTGGACATGGCCGGACAGTGCAAGACCTACCTGGATCACAACTTGATCCAGCCGGAACAGGCGACAATAGCGATTACTTACGCCCTGGATAATAATCTGACCATCGACGAAACCCTCGACTGTTTCGGCTGGTCTGCCCCCGAAGTATAAGAAAGCAATGAACGAGATCAAGAAGAGTTTGCGGAGCCGCTGGCAGGCCATAGGATCCGACTGGCTCGTACCGATGCTCTTCTGCGCCGGCACTTTTGCCCAATTCTGGCCGGCCCTGAGCGGTCGCATCAGCCTGACAAAATTGCACCAGCTCGCCGAGTGGGATTCACTCTTCGCTGCCCAGCACAGCGGTCAATCGATGCTCATGGACCCATCGCTCGTCTATTTGATGATGCCTTATTACTGGCTCAAAGCGAGCTTGATCAAAACCGGTCAAGTGCCCCTGTGGAATCCTTATAGTGGCTTAGGCTGCCCTCTGGCAGCCGATCCGCAAGCGCTCGCCTTTTCGCCCCTGCATCTACCCCTGCTGCTCAGCCCCGGACTGAGTGGTTATAGCCTGGTGCTGGTGTTGGAAATACTCATCCTCGGACTCTCCACCTATGGCCTGGCGCGCAGCCTCTGCCTCGGCCGCAGCGCCGCCGCTTTCGCGCTGTTCGCAGTCGCCTTCTGCCCTTATGAGCGCTGGTATCTTGAATTGCTTGGCAATGGTTTTTGCTTCGTGCCCCTGGTTTTCTGGCTGATATTGCGCCTGCGTCGTCGACCCAGTTTATTAAAAATCTGGACAACCGGCCTCGGCTGCGCTCTTATGCTGCTTTCCGCTCACCCCGAGCTTTCTTTCTTCTCAATCGCCCTGGCCAGTCTGGCCCTGCTCGGCATCGTCGGCGCAGACCGCGAGCCGCGCCCGGCGCCGGAAAGCAAGAGGCGTGTCGTCCTCGCTCTATTGGCCGCCGGTCTCTGTTCATTTATGCTTGCCGCACCGATGCTGGTGCCTTTTCTAGAATATCTGCGCAATTCAGACTCCTATAAATTTGGCAGCGGCGCACCGGCGGTGGTGCGCTGGCAGACCTGGTTTTTCGATCTCTTGCAACCGGGCTTTGGCGGGGCCAGCCCCACCCTTGGACCAGCCGCCATCGTCTTTTTGCCGCTCGCCTTTTGCGCAGCCGGACAGAAAAAACTACTCGTCGCCGTGCTGGCAGCTCTTACTGTAATCTGCCTTTTTATCACCGGCAAAATCTTCCCTTTTGACCTGCTGCTCTCGCGGCCGCCCCTCACTTACCTCGTCGTTAACTACGCTTTTCCAACAGTCTTATTGCTCACAGCCATCCTGGCCGCATTTGGTCTGGACGCGGCGCTGGCCACAAGTACTGGCGCCGGCAAAGACGGCTCCAATAACAGCGCCATGCGCAGCTCTGATGCGCCGCCCACGAGCATAAGCAGCACCGCCCTGACCGTCTCGATCGCCCTGGCCTTACTGGTAGCGTTTTTCCCGCTGGCGACACGGGCGCTGCATCTAAATTTGACAGGGGCAAATTTTGACCTCTGCCTGCCCGATTATTCGTTTAACCGCAACGATGTCCTTCGCTACTCTATCTATGCCATTGTCACGGCGCTGGCCTTGATCGCAGTAAAAATGAAGCCGCTCAGAAATAGCGCCATTTTTCTCAGCCTGGCGGCGCTCCTCAGTGCGAGCGCCGAAATCACCACCGCCGCCAAGTCGATGCCGAAGCGGCCAGCTTTCGCCTACAGCGAAAGAATCGTCATCCCCGAACTGCGTAAAAACACTGATGGCGGCCTCGAGCGCTTCATTGCCACCGGCAGCCATTTGCTGAGGCCAAACACAAACGTTGTCTTCAGCCTCAGCGACCTGCGCACTCACAACCCTCTTTTTCCGCGTCGTTATCTGGCTTACATCAAGGCCTGTGGCGCCCATCTCGATGAATTTAACCAGACCTTCGACAGTCCGCTCTCGCCCCTCCTCAACGTAGCAGCAGTCGGCGCGGTGCTCTCGCAAGAACCGGTCACCAGTCAGGCCGAGCTCGACAAATCCAGTCAGAGTCCTTATCCCGCCCAGAGCATGACGATCGAGCCGGGTGCGCTCACCGCCACTTTCAGCCCACTGGCTATCGACGCCGAGAAGCAAGCAATCTTCGGCAAGCTAGTATTCAACGCCATTTCGCAAAACGCAGCCTTCGGTAATGCCGCCGACCTCAACTACAATCTCGCTCTTTATGAAACAAACTCGGATGAAGTCGGTCCGGTGATCTGGTTTTCAGACGTACGTCCGCTCGCTGAAGATCTGAAAAAAGGCAGATTTATCACCATTCCGACTCCGATCACTCAGTCCGGTAAAACGGTGACACTGGCCATGCAGGTCTTCAATAAAGTCACTGACACCTGGCTGAGCCCGGATGGGAACCATAAAAATACGGCCAGGGCAAAGACGCCATTTATTTTTGGCCAGCTCAAGCTCAAAGAAAAATCGACCGCTCAGATTGCTACCGAACAAAAAACGAAGCGCGAAAAAGAAGAGCAGGGCGATGCAATAGAAGCGGACGCCGACTACAAACTGATGTTCGAAAGTCCGGATCATCTGCGCATCTACGCCAGCCAAAAAGCCCTGCCTCGTGCTTTTGCCGTGCGCCGGGCGACCTTTGTCAAAAGTCCGCAAGAGGCGCTTACAGCCATCGAAGCAAAGAGCTTCGATGGACGGCAAGAAGTCATTTTGGAAAGCAGCGGAGCGGATATACACGGCGACGACAGCGTCCCCAGAGCGGCGAATGAAAATGGTGCGCCCCCCAATACAGCTGTAAAAATAGTCGCATTTACAGCGGACAAAGTCACGCTGGAAACCGACCTCGGCGAGCCCACTTACGTTATCCTCAACGATATTTTTTATCCCGGCTGGCAGGCGAAAATCGACGGGCAAGCAGCGCGTATTCTCCCGGCAAATTACATCATGCGCGCCGTCTTTGCTCCGGCCGGTAAACACCGTATCGTTTTTGTCTATGAACCGCAAACTTTCAAGATCGGCCTCATCCTTTCATTACTGGCAGCTCTGGCCGGACTGGCCATTGCCGTGCGCCAGGTGCTGATGGCAATCAAAGGAAATGAGGCCGAATAATTTTTTATTCGGGGGCGTGACAGCTGATCACGCCAGGCTCGAGGGGCGAAAAACAGCCGATCAATTCTTCGGCATAAATGGCCTCGCCACGGTCGTTCGGCTGATAGAGGCGGTCGGCAAGCAAGAGCTCGGGCCGCAAACCGTCGAGACAACAATCGAGCGAGCGCCTGCGCACATCGGCCACGGCAAAGTCTAGACGCTCAGCCAGAGCCGGTATTGCTTTGTAATAGTCCAGAGACGCGACCGCCTGCCAGTCATTTTTTGGCAAGCCATAAATAGTCGGCGCCGGTAAAAGCGGCAGACAGACAATCAAATCAGCGCCTTCTTCCTTGAGGGTATGCGCCAATTGATAATAATTTTGGCGCACCTGCTCGCGGGATAAAACCAGATCGTTGGCCATGGCGACTATGACCAGATCAGCCTTACGACTCATTTGCGCACGCGCCGCCAGATACTTTGGAAAGATTGTCGCCGAAAAATCAGCCCTGCCACCATAATCTTTGCAGGCGATCGACGAGTGCGGATAAAGCGCCCGCAGCCTGGCCAGAAATCGCTCGAAGAAAGGCTGCCCCTGCTCGCGACTATCGACTATGGCCGCCGCCTGATCACCGATAAAATCGATCGCTAGCGGTCGACCGGAATGCAGCTTCTGGGCGGTGGATGAAAGCGCCGATTTGATCGCCATGGCAGTGGCCTGATCCGGCCCTGGATCGGCCTGGGCAACGGAAACAGGCATGATGTCGGCGCGACTGACCCAATCGCTAAATGAGGGCACGAGCACATTAGCCAGGATAACGGCTCCGTGTGGTATCGCCGGCGGTGAGGGGGAGCCGCGACTGGGGACACCGTCGCACATCTGCAATATGCCGGTTTTATCGACATAGAGCGTGGAGAGCCTGCGCTGGCGGATTGTATAGTCGAGGAAAACATTTTGCGGCTGACAGAAATGCACATTGTGAGCGTCGGCAGGATTGAGATCGCCAAAGGCTGCCATCTCTCCACGCTGCAGGCCATCGGCCCCGACACGCGATGTGCTCAACACGCGCCCCCAGACAGGATCGACTTCAAAGTTTATGTCATCGCTCAAATCGCGGTCGGCGCTCTTAATCCGCAGTGACGCTGGCACCAGGACATCGGCCACGGTCGTGCCGCACACGGCAGTGCCTTTGGGTATGCGCGTCCAGGGAAAGGGATCGGGAGAATCGACCGAAACGAGTTGAAAGGGCTCGTCTCGATAGGAGACACCCGGGCAGGGCGCTAGACTAAAAGTACGGCCGCGCACGGCCAGCACCCTGCCGTTGGTCAGGCGCACCGTACCACCGGCGACTAAAATCTGGCGCCCGAAAACCCGCATATTCAGACCGGTAGTATTGGGCGCGGTCGTCTTCACGTCCTGCCAGGAATACCAGAGAGCGGCTCCGAGCAGAGAAAAGACGAGCAAGGTCAGAAGCGATTTGTTTATCATGCCCTAGTTTTAAATCACTTCTGTAAAGCATTTATTTGCTTAGCTTGAAGCTTGTGTGAATCTCAACGGTCCTCCATATGGCAGGTGAGAATCATCGCCAGAGTGGCTACATATACAAAGGTAAAACCAATCCCGGCGCCGAGCAGCAGGCAGCCAAAAGGCTCACCCGGTATAAAAGCAATCAAAGCCGTGCCAAGAGCTTCGCTAGACATCGTAAGTCCTCCATTTGCAAAAGCATTTGAAGAAGAAACGCTCGTCGCGCCGAGTTAGTTCACTATTTCCAGCCTAAAATTTTCAGTCCTAAATTAGAACTGGAAATAGATAAAGGGCTGCGAATTGTCAGGCAGGAAAGTGATGATGGCCAGGATGACAACGGCGCAATAAGCTGCTTGCACGAAGGCCGGCATCTTTGTAAAGGCGCCTTTTTCATTGAGAGATGAAACAGGCCAGTTGGCGATCATCAAAATAGCGACCATGACCATCACCACCGGTACCACCACCGGCAGATCCGGTTTCATCACCAGGAAATGCTCGGGAGAAGGCATGGAGAAGAAGGGACGCAGGGTGACCATGCGCCGCACCATGGTGAAAGCAGCACCGATATTTTGGATACGGAAGAAGACCCAGCCGATGCAAACGGCATGGAAAGTGAAAAGCATAGCCGTATAATGCCAGACTTTTGCCGGCACCGGTTGTTTGAGCAAGTCGACGAACCAGGCTTGGGTAGAGCGCCACTGCGAAAACTCGCGGTGGACGATCAGGGCCAGACCGTGATAAACGCCCCAGATCACGAAATTCCAGGAGGCGCCGTGCCAGAGTCCACCCAGCGCCATCGTCAAGAATAAGTTGCGATTGGTCTGCCAGCGGCTGCCTTTCGACCCGCCCAGGGGAATGAAAAGATAATCGCGCAACCAGGAAGAGAGGGAAATGTGCCAGCGCCGCCAGAAGTCGGACATGTTGCGAGCGATATAAGGCATGTTGAAGTTGAGCGGAATGTGATAGCCAAAGAGCATCGCCGAGCCGCGACCGATATCGGTATAGCCGGAGAAGTCGAAATAAATCTGGAAAGCAAATGCATAAGCGAATAACCAGAGCTCCGGTCCGCTATACATCGGAGGGGCCGAGACACCCATCTGCACGAAGGTGGCCAGATTGTCGGCGAGCAAAAGTTTTTTCGCCATGCCGATGATGATCAAAGGAATGCCTTCATCGAAGTAGCTCAATTTGAGCTTGGTTTCGGCCTGCATCTGGGCGACGAAATCGGGATAGCGTTTGATCGGGCCGGCAATTTGCGTCGGGAAAAAAGCAGCGAAGAGCGAGAAAAGCACAAACGAATCGATCGGTTTGTTGCCGCGACGGATCTCGAAGAGATAGTGGATATATTCGAAGGTGAAGAATGAAATGCCCAGCGGCAAGATGATATTGAAAGTCCAGTGCGGATCGGCGGCACCGGTCATTTTGATGATATGCGAGAAGGTGTCGGCGAAGAAATTGGCGTATTTGAAATAGCCGAGAATGAGAAGGTTGACGACGATGCCGACGCCGAGGATGACGCGGTTTTCGTGATCCTTATAGAGGACCTTGCCCCAGAGCCAGTTGAAGAGTGTCATCGGCGCAATCAATAAAATGAAAGCGGGGATGAAGCTCATGTAGAAACCGTAGCTGGCGATAAGCAGCATCGGCAGCCGGAATCGGTGCGGCAATATCCAGAAGAGCGCCACGATCGCGGGCAGAAACAGAAGGTACTCAGCACTGGTAAAGAGCATCTAGATAATTAACCCTGCTTGGGGACCACGCGTCGACTGCTTCGAAAGCTCCGCCAATTAGCTTTTAGACTTTCAAAGAGCCGCGTCAGATACTATCATTTTTGGGCTTATCAAGAACAAAATGCTTCTAATAATGCTTTTAAAAAATTAGACGTCAGCAAACAGATTTAAAATACTTAAGCTCGGATCGTCTTATGTAGGGCCTAGCTATGTAGGGCCTAGCAGCGATCTGAGCTTATAGCTGGCGATGCGTGCGTAGGCAAGCGCCATCAGGCCACTGTAGGCAAAACCATCGAGCCACCAGCGGTCGCCGCGGTAGTGCTTACGCCAAAATCGATAGAGCCCGCGGTGCGAGGACAAAATCATCCGCACTTTCACCTGCTTGATCGACTGTCCATAGTGGTGCACGACCTGGGCCAGCGGAGTAAACCAGATTTCCCAGCCTGCCTTTTTCACCCGGTAGCACCAGTCGACCTCTTCGAAGAGCATGAAAAAGCCTTCATCTAAAGTACCGATCTCTTCCAGGACATTGCGCTTGATCATCAGACAAGCCCCCTCGGGCTGGTCTACTTGCCGCTCATCATCATGATTCCAGTCGAGCATCTTATACTCGCGAAATTTTATGCCGCGCGCCGAATTGGCCGGAAACATGCGACTCAAGCCAATCAGCTCGTAGAGCATGCCGACAAAGGTAGGAAATTGCCTGCACGAACGCTGCACCGATCCGTCGCTATTGAGGAGCTGCGGTGCCACCACAGCGGCCCTGGGATGCTCGGCGAGAAAGGCGATCAAAGTCTTGAGCGAGCCGGGGCGGACCTCGGTGTCAGGATTGAGCATCAGGACATAATCACCGCTGCTCAGAGCGAAAGCTTGATTGTTGGCGGCGGCAAAGCCAAGATTGTCCTGGTTGGCGATCAGTTTTGCCCAGGGGTGCTTTTGCTCGACCATGGCCGCCGAGCCATCGGCGG
>JAGXAB010000002.1:0-2500 GCA_018971775.1 Cyanobacteria bacterium REEB67
GACGTCTTCGCGGTCTGCTCTGTATGGGCGTACTTTTACATGCAAAAGCTTTTCACTAAAAGAATAAACAGGATAAATTAGTCTGCCACCGTGAGGTACAGCTAAAATGGCCGACGGCAGTCGAGTATTTAGCAGGTGCGGGTATGCGACACCTGTAACCCTTACCGTTGCTTTTGTATCGGTTGCAAGCGTACAGCCAAAACCTGGTAGATTACCCTTGAAGGTAACATGATAAGTGGTATCGGGCAAGGTATCACCCTTAAGCAACAGTCCAAACCCATACGTATATATTTTAAGGTTAGCGACGGGCGGGTCGACCACGATCATGCTCGTATCGGCATGCGCACCATCTATCATTTGCCAATCGCCAGTTCGATACTTCAAATTTTCAGACAAAATCGGCGCAGAAAATTGAAAAGGCCAAGACTGTCCGACATATGCTGTCTGCAGGGTGGTCGTTAATTGTAGATTTTTCTCCTGTCCAATAATCGCTTGCTCGGCGGTCTTTGTAGATTGGGTTAGACCATCGTTTGACTTTACACCAGCGAGGATTTTAAACACACCTGTTTTAGACGGTGCTAGTCGTTCAAGATTGTTGGCTACAACGGTGACGGCATTACTTTTCGTCTGGTCCGGCGGCCAGTGAAATAAAGCTAAATCGGCGTCAGTAGCAAGCCTCAGGGGTATACGTCTACCATCAAATTCAAATTGCATTTTTGAAAGAGCTGATTGGGCATCCACTGGAGCGGTGAAGTCAACTTGCAATATTGCCTTGTAATCGAGCCAGTCAGCTCCTCGCAATTGTGGCTCTGGTACACCACTAGCCCTGTCATCTCTGACATTAGATTTTAGCTCTTTTGCCGAAGCGCTAGCCTGAACCGACGGTACCACTCTGGCACCTATTTTGGCCAACTCGGCCGACGCGTCGCGGTCCACCAGGTCCTGCCAAGTCATCACTTTTTCATATGGCTCGAGGTGCTCACCACTCGAAGCGGCGAGTGCCGCAAAAGGCATCTGGCATGACATCAGCAAAATTAGAATAAAGCAAAAATGCTTAGGCACGCTGGTTTAAAAGTCTCCTGTTTTCACGGCACCAAACAAATCAATTAAACCTTCCGGCATCGTCGGATGACTGAAAACCGCATCACGCACTTTATGAAAAGGCAGATCACCGAGCATGGCCATCTGCACGACAGCGAGGATATTGCCGGCATCGAGACCGACAACCGTGCAACCGAGGATGCGTTTAGTTGTGCGATCGATGATCGCTTTCATAAAGCCATCGGTCTCCGCACTGACCTTGGCGCGTGGTACTACCGATAGTGGCACCTTCACTATTTCCACATCGAGATTTTCTTCGACCGCTTCTTTTTCGGTCAAACCGACGCGTGCAACTTCCGGCTCGGTAAAAAGAGTAAAAGGCACCTGTCTGTCAGTGGTCGTGCGCTTCTTGGCGCCGAGCAAATGGTCCTTGACGATGCGATGATCGTCAAAAGAAATATGGGTAAATTGCGGACCGCCGTTTACATCACCAATGGCATAAACACCGGCGCATGATGTCTCGAGTTTTTCATCGACTTTAATAAAGCCGCGTTTGTCGATATAGATGCCACTCAAGCCAAGATCGAGGGTTTCAGTGTTCGGACCGCGGCCGAGGGCGACAAGCAGATGGGAGCCGGTTACTTCTCCGCCACCGGCCAATTTTAAGGTGACGCCTTGATCGGTTTTTTCCACCGTCGCCACTTTCGCATTGCTTTTGATTTCGATGCCTTGCTTGACCAGGGCCTCTGCTAAAACCTGCGAAACGTCTTTATCTTCGCGGGCGATGATCTGTTCACCGCGATCGATCAAAGTCACTTTCGATCCAAAAGCACGGAAGAGCTGGGCAAATTCGAGACCAATATAACCGGCACCCATGACAATCAGATGTTCGGGCAATGCTTCGAGCTGTTGCACCGATTCAGAAGTGAGAGCAGTTTCGCGCAGTCCGGGAGTATCAGGTAATGAAGGCCTGGTGCCGGTATTGACTACGACGACATCGCCGCTGACGGTGCGAGTAGCTCCGTCTTCGAGTTTTATCTCGATTGTTTTGGCGGCGCAAAACTTGCCTTCGCCGATGACAAATTGCAAATTGGGTGTCGATTCTAGATTTGTTTGATTGATCGCCCGCATGGCGGTGGTCAATTCGTAGACTCTTTTGCGCACCGCCGGCCAATCGGCCAGCGCGCCACCGGCACCGGTGATGCCAAACTGGGCAGCCCTTTGACAATTAATTAGCTGCCGGGCGGCTGTAATAAAGGCTTTGGTCGGGATGCAGGCGACATTGATACAACTGCCGCCGATCATTGTGCGCGATTTTTCAATCAATAAAACACGCTTGCCGGCGTGACCAAGTTTCATCGCCAGGGTTTTGCCACCTTTGCCACCACCGAGGATGACTACGTCAAAATTTTCGCCCTCTTCAACTTTTGCATCGACCATTGCATTTCTCCAAACTCCG
>JAGXAB010000002.1:5000-164036 GCA_018971775.1 Cyanobacteria bacterium REEB67
CCTTTCGGCCCGTTATCCCCCATTCAAAGGCAGATTCCCACGCGTTACTCACCCGTCCGCCACTAGGTATTGCTACCTCGTTCGACTTGCATGTGTGAAGCACACCGCCAGCGTTCGTCCTGAGCCAGGATCAAACTCTCCGTTGTCACTTACCAGGAGTACTGGTAAATGCGTTTAAAACGATTTAGTTTGCCTACTCAAAAGTTTTGACAGGCGCCTTGTACTATAAGGCTATTCAGTTATCAGGATTCGATGCCAACTACGACGCTCAAGCGCTCGAAGCGCACGCGTCATTCAGTCGACTTAAATAGAATACCAACTGATGCACATGGTGTCAAATCCCCGAAACGCACCAGGGACCAAGATCGCAAACATAACCCGTCAATATCGAGCGTATATCTTCCCTTAATAATTAGGCCAAGCTCGCACAGGGAGCAGGTTTGAGCAAAACGCGAAGTAAACATGAGAAGATTGCCACGTCGCAAATTCGGCAATGGCGAGCATCGGCAGACCTGAAGTGCAAAACTCCGTCTCAACAAAGAAGTAAATAGCCCCTTAAATTCCGCTTTTCGAGAAGTTTTATCGCACTTGACGCAAAACAAGTGCGGGAGAAAATCGTTTGCGCGCGCCGATCACCATCAAAATATCGGCGCCGCGCTGTTCAACCGCTAAAAAGGTCGAGCTGACTTTGACCACATTGATCGTCTGGGCCATCATCGTAGAAGGGTCACTGCCATGGCCTTCAGCCAGTTGGGTGAGGAAATTTTGCCGCGCTGCAGCGGCCTCGGCGGCGGAGCGGTAAGTGAGGATCATCAATTTCAAGCGCTCTTTGGCCGGTTCCTGAATTTGGTAGTCGCCAACGCAGCCCACGACCGTGCCATTTTCCAGACCGAGGGCCGTCAAATAGGGCGCAGGAAAGAAACGACGCACTGAAAGCGGCCCCATGACAATCTTCTCACTGCCTCGTACAAGCTCGAGACGTGGCAAACGATAAAGCGCAGCTGGTTGCAAACCTTTGTCGGCGATGTACTTAACCGCTTCCCCGGCCACTTTCTGCATCGCTTCCTTGGCTTCGTCGTCGTCTTCAGAGGTTCCATATACAGAAAGAAAAGTCTTGCCCTGGACAAGAGAAATGCTGTCGTTGTCTTCGGAAGCCGCATCGCCTCTTGGCATGACGGTCGTAGCACCGCGCCGCAAATAGTTGTAGGCACCGTAGGCACCGTCCACGGTTTGAAAATCGAAGGCATCAATATATATAGTGCGCTGGCCGCGCTGGAAGGCTTTGCGGAAAAAGCCGTTCAGCTTGTATTCGCCAAGTATCGTTTCGCGATTAGTGTCCGCTTCCGGCAGTCGCGGCGAGACGGTGCGAAATGACTGGGCGCCGGCGTCTTGATGAGGCCCGGCTGAAGCGGCTTGCATTGCAGCTGTGGCACTGGTTGTCGCGGTGGCAGACGGAGAGGTCTTTGCAGCCTCACCTGCAGCCGGAGCTGGAGGTGTTGCTGTCAGACGATTCCACATATAAAAAGGCTGGGGCTGCCAGCCAGGCAAATTGAGATCGTTTATATGAATAGTGAGAAGACTCTGCGGACCTTCCGCCGGGGACACAGCGGGAGCCACCGGAGCGACTTGAGCAGCAGGCGCAATCGACGCAGCGGGAAGGGCGGATGCACCATTGGTCGCCGCTGTGCGTGCCGGCGCAGTATTTGCAAGGGCAGCGCTCTGAGCGCGAGCGAGTGGTGCCAGCGCGAGCAGGCAACTCAAGGTGGAAATAGACAGAGCCCAGATATTACTTCGGCTTGGATTCAAGTGTTTACCATTATCCGGAAATATTACCAGCAGATTGGCACCACATACGATGGCACCGACAAATGCACTAAGCTTTCGCTTTGGGACGCACCGAGATGCTAATCACAGTATCGGTGTCACCAATCGGCGACATCGTAATAGTGACGTGAGTGGTGTCGTTTTGCGCTTCCAGCGTAATCGTGCGGGCAATGTCGTTGTCAGACATGATCAGATAGCCTTTCATCGTCAGCTCTGTTTTATACCAGGGCATGACTCGGTAGACGTCATCTTTGGTCAGGAGCACGACAATCTGCTGGGTCTGGTTATTACCGAGGGGTGTCGAGTCTGTCTTGGTGCAGGTCGAATTTGGATAACAGGCAATCGAAAAACCATCAGGCAAAGGTTGACCCGGTGGCTTATAGGCCGCCTGACAGGAAGTGCAAAAGAACATGCAAAAGCTACAAACTACTGAAATTAACAGGCCTGCCGAACGGCGCATTTATTTGTCCCCAAATCCTTACTGAGAACACGCAGCGATCATTACGAGGGCGAGGGCATACGTGCACCTAAGAATCATACCCGTTCAGTGTTTGGTTTTTGCTTCCATGCTCTGAATTTTGTTGAACCAGCTGCTGGCGGTCTGCGTACTGGGCGATCCACTGTTGGCCGGTGCGTCCTTGGCTGCCTGTCTTCGCTGAGTCTGGGCGTTATACTGACCGCCGGTACTTTCGGCCGCTCTGTGCTGGGCGCCATCGAGAGCCTGATGGACCAGTTCTCTTTTACCGTGCGAGATTACCATGCGGGCGACATCCGAGGTAGAGGTGGGAATTTCACCGCGCGAAACAGCCTGGGTAGCGACGCGACCGAGGGAGCTGCTCTCAATATTGTGACGGGTTTCCGCCGGGAGTTGATTCATACCGGCTTTCAAAACATGTGGTGCCACTTCTTCGACGACCAGTCCGGGGATACCTCCACCGGCGACGATCGGAATCGCTCTTTCGGCGACACCGGCATAGTTGCCGTTTTGAGCGTCACGTCTGGCACCGGCGTAGTCATTGACGACGCCATGGGCTACGTCCCGGCCCATCTGTCCGGCAATCTCTGCTCCTTTGTGCACTTTGGCCTGCACTTCGGGATCGCTTGCCACTTCATGAGCTTTTTCCGAGACGACCTTGGCGCCGTGGACAACACCATCTTTTACATCGCCGGCCGCGCTCTTCACGTGGCCCCATATACCCGACAAAAGGTTATGGCTGGTTTCGTTAGACTGATTACTTCCAGCGCTGGCGGGCGCGTCAATACTGTGCCGTTCATGTCCGGACATGGGAAAAACCTCAATTAGATCACGGTGGGTGAAAGGAGTTTAAGTTTTCCCCGGGCGCTTGTCAAGCCCAAAATCTGCCACACATGGTACAAACCGCAAAGAAGCCAGTTAGTCACCGTTTTGGACAATTTTTACCAGCGGTGAAATCAGACTTTTGTGGTTTTTGGGGTAGCCAGAGAAAGCTCCTGTCGATACCAGGCGATCGTCTCGGTCAGACCTTCGACCAGATCCTTCTTAGGATTCCAATCGATCAGACCTTTAGCCACAGTCGTGTCGGGCAGGCGGCGCTTCGGATCGTCGGTCGGCAGCGGATTCATGATGATCTCGCTTTTCGAGCCGGTCAATTCTTTAATGATCGAGGCCAGCTGCAGCACGGTCTTTTCTTCCGGATTACCGAGATTGACCGGTTTGTGATAATCGACTTCCATCAAACGGCGGATGCCTTCGACCAGATCCGAAACAAACTGAAAGCTTCTCGTCTGGGAACCATCACCATATATGGTGAGCGGTTTGTTGTTCAGCGCCTGGCCGATAAAGTTGGAGACGACGCGACCGTCGGCAAGCCTGAGGCGCGGGCCGTAGCAATTGAAGATACGGATGATGCGCGTATCAAGCTTGTGCTTGTGATGGTAGGCCATGGTGATCGCCTCGGCGAAGCGCTTGGACTCGTCATAGACGCCGCGCGGGCCAATAGGATTGACGTTGCCCCAGTATGTCTCCGGCTGTGGATGGACTTCCGGATCGCCATAGACTTCGGATGTGCTGGCCAGGAAAAATTTTGCTTTTTTGGAAAGCGCCAACCCGAGCGAATTGTGCGTACCAAGCGAGTTGACTTTCAATGTTTCGATCGGCAGCTCGAGATAATCGACCGGCGAGGCCGGCGAAGCGAAGTGAATCACCCAGTCGAGATGACCGACTATATGGATGTGATTGGAGACATTGTGATGGATAAATTCGAAGCGCGGATTGTCCTTGTGCACGGCGATGTTTTGATAGTTGCCGGTGATCAAGTTGTCCATGACGACGACGTTGTGCCCTTCGGACATCAAACGATCGGTAAGATGCGAGCCGATAAATCCTGCGCCGCCGGTGATAAGGATTCTCATGATTAGCAGCCCACTCCCCGATAAGTAATGCCCGATGCGCGCACTTGCTCTTCGTCGAGGGCATTACGACCGTCGATGACGAGGGGCCAGCGCATCAATTTGGCGATTTTTTTCCAATCCGCGTGTTTGAATTCGTCCCATTCGGTGACGAGTACAAGCGCGTCGCAGTCACAGGCGAGATCTTCGACCGAGTCGGCGTAAATCAAATCGAGATGCGAATGCAGCGTTTTGCAAATATCATTTGATACAGGATCGAAAGCTTTCACCGATGCACCCATTTTGAGCAGTTGATAGGCAATCGTCAGAGCGGGCGCGTCGCGCAGATCATCGGTATTTGGTTTGAAAGAAAGGCCCATCAAGCCGACGGTGCGGCCTTTGAGGATTTTCAATTCTTCCTGGAGCTTTTTGATCACGACCAGTCTCTGACGCTCGTTGACAGCCACGGTCGCTTCCAGTAGCGAGGTCGGATAGCTGTATTCCTTGGCCACTTGCATCAGAGCGCTCACGTCCTTGCCGAAGCAACTGCCGCCCCAGCCGACACCGGCATTGAGGAAGGCTTTGCCGATGCGATAGTCGA
This sequence comes from Cyanobacteria bacterium REEB67, assembly GCA_018971775.1. Taxonomy (GTDB): domain Bacteria; phylum Cyanobacteriota; class Vampirovibrionia; order Obscuribacterales; family Obscuribacteraceae; genus REEB67. Next base: position 9,793 of record JAGXAB010000002.1, read on the forward strand.
GGCCGATGCCCTGGGCGACTTGCTTGACGTCGGCACCAACTTTTTCGCAGAGACCGGAGATTTCGTTGGCAAAGCTGATCTTCATAGCGAGGAAGGCATTGGCCGAATATTTGATCAGTTCGGCCGAGGCCAGATCGGTGACGATGAAAGGCACACTGTTCAAACCGTGCGGGCGCATGGCAAAAGAGGGTGCATCAAAAGTCTGACTGAGGATCGGCTTGTAGAGATTTTGCATAACGGACGTCGCTTGCTCATCGATGGAGCCGACGACGATACGATCCGGATAAAAAGAGTCAGCAATGGCCGAGCCTTCGCGCAAAAATTCGGGGTTGGAGACGACGGTGAAACTCGGGCCTTCGGAGCGACCGGAGCGGGCCGGGACGAGCTGCGCTTTTTGAGCGTTTTGCACGCCCTGGCTGACCAGCATTTCGACCCAGTTGCCCGAGCCTACCGGTACGGTCGACTTATTGACGACAATACGGCGCTTGGAATCATCGAGGGCGGCACCGATGGCGCGGGCCACTACCATCACCTGCGAAAGATCCGACTCGCCGTTGGGCAAGGAGGGGGTGCCGACGGCGATGAAGATAATCTGTGCTTTCTTGACCGCCTCGGGCAGATTGTCCGAAAAAGTAAGGAAACCGGACTCACTGGTCTGCTGCACAAACTCTTGCAAACCGGGCTCGAAGAACGGCACGGCGCCGGACTTGAGACTGTTCAAACGCTCGGGGTTAGATTCTACGGCAATGACATGATTGCCAAGATAAGCCAGACAGGCGCTGGTTACCAGACCAACGTACCCTGCACCTACAACGCATATATCCACGGATTTTCGTTCCCAGAAGTAAAGACTAAGGTTTTGGGTGGGAAGCTGTGCTAGCCTCACCTATCTATAGATTACGGCTTCTGGGCTCTGACTGTCTCGTCTTTTGGCGCCAAGACACTTAGAAGGTTCACATTTAAATAGGAAAAAATCAGGGTGGCAGGCACAAATCACAGTACACATGCCGCGGCAGATGCCAAGCAAAGCAATCTGATCGCCTTCGTCGAAACAATAGCGCGCCTGCGCGCCCCGGACGGCTGTCCCTGGGATAGGGAGCAGACGCACAAAACGCTGGCGCGCTATCTCCTCGAAGAGACCTATGAAGTCCTCGACGCCATCAATGATCACGACGAAGATCCGGCCAAGCTAAAAGAAGAGCTCGGCGACCTGCTTTTGCAAATAGTGCTCAATGCCCAGGTGGCCAAAGACGACGGCAACTTCGATATCGAAGAGGTGGCCGGCGCGATCAACGCCAAAATGATCCGCAGACATCCGCATGTCTTTGCCGATACTTCGATAAAGGACGCTCAGGAAGTCGTGGCGCGCTGGCAAGATATAAAGGATAAGGAACAAGCCGAGTCTGGTAAGAAAAAACCGCAATCATCCCTGGGCGATATTCCGCGCAGCATGCCCGCTCTGATGCAGGCATTGAAAGTGTCTGAAAAAGCTGTCCATGAGGGTTTCGAGTGGTACAGAGAAAGCGATGTCTGGGACAAACTCTATTCTGAAATAGCCGAGCTCAAAGAAGCGATCTCAAATCCCGATTTGACCGAGCCTTTAAAAGCTGCCGACGCTCAGGAAGAAATCGCTCTCGAATTTGGCGACATACTTTTTTGTCTGGTCAATCTGACCCGCTGGCATGGTCTTGATCCCGAGCAATGTCTTTTGCTCACGATCGATAAATTCAGGACTCGCTACGGCAGCATGGAGCAACAGGCAGGACAGCCGCTACGCGAACTGTCCAAGGAAAAACTGAACGACCTCTGGGAGGAAGCGAAGATTCTCACGGCCAAAAAGAAAAACGGACCAGCTTAAACGGACTGGCGTATAGAGACGCGAACCGAAAATTTATATCTAAAAGCTGGAAGCTAAAACCTAGAACCTAGAACAAGCGGGTCGGCACACCAGCGGTCTGCACAGTGCTGTGGTCATTGGACCCGGCATCGCCGTGAGCGATATCGGTATGACTGCTGTCGCTGTGATCCGGATGCGGCGATCCGGTGCGCGACGATTCGGCGTGAGAAAAACCAGTGCTCTGAGCAAGAGCATGCAGATTTTTGTGGGGCAGACCTTTGCCGATTTTGAGCGGCACCGAATTGTCCAGGGAAAGATCCACATAGTCGATATTGACCTTCTCGGTCATGGCGCTCACCGTCGGCAGTATCGAAGCAAGGCGACCGAGACGGCGAGTGAGGGTGGTGTCGGGAGTGCCAATTTTTAATTTGATATCTGAATCTTGTACGGCGACATCGAAGGGTTGACGCATATCGATGCTGGTCACCGGTCGACCGGTCTGGACGTGGATGTAATCGACCCAGGAAGCCCACTGTACAACTTCATGCGCGGTCAGTTTGAGCGAAGGTTGCCCGTAGATAACGAGCTCCGGCTTGGTGACGGTGGGAAATTCAGCAATCGGGATAAAACGACCGGACTGAGCAATCACCGCAGTCGGTGCCTGATCCGGAGATGGACTGTAAGAAGCCCAGGGATGTTCCTCGAGTATTTCTACAAGCAGACGCGGATGGGGCAGAGCATAACGACGGACAAAAGCATGACGCACCGCCTTTAGTGCCGCCAGTTTTTGCTCGAGCTGGCGGGGATCGAGGCGATAAACGGGCACATTGACGGCGCCGCGCATTGCCTGCAAAATTTGCTCGCGACTGACGACGGCGTTGCCGTGCACGACAATTTCAGCCTGCTCGTTATGGACTCGCCAGGGCAGGTGGGTAAAACCCAGGGCACCAAGGACGAGCAAAAACGCAAGCATGGTGAAGCGCATCGTCTGCCTGCGACTGCGAGCACGTCTGGCCGCCTTGCGCATCTTGCGCCGGCTTTTCATCCAGTCGCGTCTCTGTTCGGCTTCGAGGATGGTGCTCATAGGCTCACATCCCTTTTAAAATCGGCACTAAAGTCGGCATCAAAACCGACAAAATTTGCGGGCAAAACGAAATCGCCAGTGAAAACCTGGACAGCCGGTCCGGTAAGTTCGATGTACTCTTGCTCGCGTACCACTGAAAGACTCGCTTCTAGTTTCCCACCTGGAAGAATAACATAGCTTTTCTTATTTATGCGTTTTGTTTTTACGCCGGCGGCGAGCACTGCAGCCGCCCCACTCGCACAAGCAAGAGTGGGGCCACAGCCGCGTTCTACAACAAAAACGAGGGCTCGATCCGGGCCTTCGACACGGACAAATTCTACATTTGTGCCTTCCGGAAATAGTGGCAATCTCTGGATATCCTCGGCCAGGGCGATCAGCGAGGCGGGAAATTTCTGCAGCGAAAAGCCCTGTCCATGAGCTCGCTGTATATCCTTGGCATATGCCTGCATGCCGGCCGCGACATCGCAGGCACTCTGCTCGAAAACCACACAGTGTGGATTGCCCATCGATACGCAGCTCACTTGCAATGACTGTCCGCGCACCCGGATCGTCTGATCGATAAAGGTGACGACACTGCCTGCGGTGTCTTCGTGGGGAAGCTGATCAAGGGCAAGCGGTATATCGACGGGCGCAAATTGAGGACCGGCAAGACGCGTTACCACTTGCAGCGCAACTTTTGCGGCACTATCAGTAGTATCGATTGTATTTACTGCGTCGGCATCGTCGGCAAAATTCGGAGAAGAGGGAGAAGCATCACCGGCGGTGGTGCCTTCCGTCGAAACGGTGACCGGATAGACGGCGGTGGCTATCTTGAAGCCATGAGAGGCGGCCCGGACGTAGGAAATCCAGCCGAGATCGAGGACAAAAGCAGTCAGACAGCGCAGCCCATTGCCGCACATGGCGGAATAGGACCCATCCGAATTTACATAGAGCCAGGCAATGTCACAAAGTTCGCGCTCAGGATAAGCGGCCGTCATCTCGTCGAGGGCGCGCAGATAACTGCCGGGAGCTGACCTTTCCGCCTGGACTTTGAGGCCGGTCAAATTAATGGCGACGATCAGGCCATCGCCGCCGATGCCGCCATGCCTGTCGCAAACGAGGCGAGCCAGGGCGGCGCAAAATTGTTTCAGGGCTGGCCCATTGAGAGCGCTGAGACCATTTTTAGCGGACACGGCCTTGGAAGCGGCAAACGGGGCGACAAGCGCGCCCAGGGCATCGTCGGTAATCATGACAAAGTCGTTGCCCAGCCCGTGCATTTTGACAAAATGCAGCCGGACTATATCTCCGTCATTTGCGCCGCTAATGCCGGCGCTCGTATCAGCTTCGGTTGCCAAAGAAATTGCCAGGTCCACCACAGGGATCGAGAGCATTATAACCTTTGCAAGCCGGACTCTTGACTAGCGCCTGCCAAGATTACCCAATCATTATTTAGAAAAGTCTATACTGGCGTAAAATTTTGGCGCCCCTCTGGAAGGCAACCGGCGAAATGAAAGCTTATATATCAGTAGACCTCGAAGGCGTGAGCGGCATCATCCACTCCAGCCAGACGCAGCCGAGCGAGCCGGGGTATAACCGCGCCCTCGAGCTCATGCATGATGAAACCAATGCTGCCATCCGCGGCCTTTTACGTGCCGGCGTCAGTGAAATCGTCGTCAATGACTCCCACTGGGACATGCGCAATCTGCACCTGGAAAAGCTGCATTCGGACAAAGCCGTCCACCTCCGCAGCGGCTGGCAGAAACCCTTTTCGATGGTGTCGGGATTGAGCGAAGCGGCGCGGCGCCCGGATTTCACGATATTTCTCGGCTACCACGCCCGGGCCGGCCATGCTACAGGCGTCCTCAGCCACACCTACCGGGCCCAGATCTTTTTTGAAGTCACCCTGGACGGCAAACCGGTCGGCGAAACAGGCCTGAACGCGGCTCTGGCCGGGCACTTCGGTGTACCGGTGGCCCTGGTCAGCGGGGATGACGCGGTCTGCGAAGAAGCCCGCGATTTGCTCGGCGACGTCATGACCTGCCAGGTAAAAGAATGCGTATCGCGCTATTCGGCCGTTTTTCCCGATTATCAGTCGACCCTGGTCAAGCTTGAAGAAGCGGCCTGCCAGGCGGCCAAAAGCAAGCAGCACTGGCAACTGTTCCAGGCGGCCAAACCGGCTCGCATCGGCATTACGATGTTCGATCCGGCCATGGCCGATGCGGCAGAATTGATTCCTGATGCCAAGAGGATTGATAGCCGAAAAATCCTCATTGAAGCGGCCGATTATAGCCAGGCATTTCGGCTTATGCTGGCCATTGGCGCCCTTGGAGCCAGTCGCAAGGACCCGCATTTTTCATAAATTATTAAATTCGTGAAATCTTTTGCGATTTCTGTAGAGGACTTATCCATTAGCGGGTATTAATCAACTAACAGGGGATTGTTACTCTTCCTCTGAGGCATAGAAAAGCTGCGCAGTCCCCGCGACCCTGCAGCTGGCTTGAACGCGCCGTTTTGCGGCTTGTTTTTGCCGGGCTAAAACCCGATCAAACGCCGCTCACAAGACCGTTCATTTGTCCTACTGCAAAGACCTACTGCATAGTCCGCACTTGCGCTCGCAACATAGAGAGTCGGGGATTTTTAAGATGTTCAATTCGTCCTACCAGCATGTTTCATTCAGACAGCAGATCATCAGCACCAACCAGTCTTATCCCTGTCCGCGCTGTGCCGGCGGTATGCTCGAAGCTTATGGCCTGACCGAGACCCTGAAATGCACCTCCTGCGAACGTTCCTTTGTCGCCCTGCGCGGCGGGCGCCTGCTCTATCCGGCTAATCGACTCGGCCTGAAAGTAGCACTGACCTTCTGGTGGGATGGCCTGAGATGGCACTGGGCCGGACATACGGCCAGCACCAAGCAATTGCTCTCAGTAATGATGTTTTTCTTCCTACCGATTATGGCCGCCCAGGTGGCCTTCGCCCTCAATCTCGTCCCCGAACGTCCGGACTGGCTGAGCCCGGCCATGGCCTCTACCGCTATAGCCTTGTTGTCCACGACAGCGATATACTTCATGTGTTGGGACTTCACCAGCGTGGCCAGACGCAAACGGGCCAAAGAACGCAGTCCCTTGTCCGACCGACCAGCCTCCAATTAGTTCTCGATTGCTCCGAGCTGGGATACCCTGAGTAAATTACGTGACAAAAGAGTTTGAATTCAGCGAGGAGCACAAACCAGTGCTCCTCGCTGAAACTATTGATATGCTCAACGTCCGCCCCGGACTGACCTATGTCGATGCCACCGCCGGTGCTGGCGGACATTTATCGGCCATCTATAATGCCGCCGGCGGTGCGGCCAAAGTAGTCGGTATAGACCAGGATCCGGCCAGCCTGGAGGCGCTTCGCAAGCGCGCCCCCGACGACATCACTCTGCTGCATAGCAACTTTAGATATCTAAAAGAGACACTGGCGCAATCTGGTATCAATACTGTCGATGGTGGCATCCTCGCCGATCTCGGCGTCTCCTCGATGCAAATCGACCGCTCCGAGCGCGGTTTCAGCTTCCAAAAAGACGGCCCGCTGGATATGCGCATGGATACCACGCAGTCCCTTTCAGCTTACGACATTGTCAACGGCTGGAAAGAAGAGGCGCTCGCCAACATCATCTTCGAGTACGGGGAAGAAAGATATAGCCGTCGCATAGCCAGAAGGATACTGGAAGCACGTCCGATCAAAACGACCCTGGAATTATCAGAAATAGTCTCCCGTTGCGTGCCGAGAGGATCTGATAAAAAATCAAGGAAAAATTTTAGCAAGGAAAGTGGTGGCGAAGGTGGTGCGGGGCAGAGAATGGCTCACAGTGCCATTCATCCGGCTACGCGGACCTTCCAGGCGTTGCGAATGGCGGTAAATGAAGAATTACCAGCCCTGAAAGAATTTTTACAAGAATCTTTGAGTATCTTAGAACCAGGCGCCAGGCTGGTCCTTATCACTTTCCACAGCCTTGAAGATCGCGTCGTTAAGCAATTTTTCAAACAGGCGGCGCTCTCCTGTGTCTGCCCCCCGAGAATGCCGCAATGCGCCTGTAATAAGCATTCCGAGCTGGAAATAATAACTCGTAAACCTCTTACAGCTTCTTCACAAGAAATACTTGCCAACACACGCAGTCGTAGTGCTAAACTACGTGCAGGCCAAAAGCTGATTTAGGGAGTATATATGGTAAGCACTCTTTCCAGAAACCGCGTACGCGAAGACCTGCCAGTCAGCTTCGCCAACGACAGATCTTCAAGAGATGGTTTCTCCAGAGTGAGCAACACGGCCCAACGCGTCGCCCTTGTCGACAATGCATCTTTGCAGAACGTTATGGGCTCCTATCCCGTCGCTTTTAGTGAAACTTTACTTAACGGCTCGGCAGTGCGCCAGCCCGCCGCTACCCCGACTCGTCCGCATCTCGTACCAGTCGAAGCTCCGGCCCGCAAGACTCGTAAAGCACCAATTCTGGTGCGTGCCAACCGTGCCCTTCAGGCATCTTTGATCGCTCTTTGCGGCGTCGCCATCCTCGGATACGGCTATGACGTTTCTTCTACACATGAAGTAAGCAAACAGCAGGATCAAGTCCGTCGCCTGAGCGAGCAAAATGCCGAATATTCGGCACGCTTGTTGAAGGCAGTTTCTTACGACGGTATTCAAAACAGCGTCCTCGGTCATTCGTCACTGGGTGTACCTGAAGAAGTCAAAATCGTGCCGGAAGTTTCCGCACCAAAACTAAAACCATTTAAAGCAGCCAAATATCACCTCCCCTTGATGTCTGGATACTAAAATAGGGTTGCCAGTCTAATGACAAGCAGCCATTCTGTTTAGACCGCCATTATAAATCCGTTCTCATCCAGGCTGGTTTTAAGACCGGCTGATAATTTTTGTCGTACATACAATATAAAGTGGGGGCGCTCAGGCGAAACAAAGTTGGCGAGAGATCTGATGGATAGGCCTCCCCGCGCTAGATCCCGCGGTCATAAACGTCATCCCCGGTCCCCGCTGTGGCGCCTTAGATTCTGGCAAATGCTCCTCGGCTTAGGCGGCGTCGCCATCATCTGCCGACTCTTTTATCTGCAAGTGCATAAGGCACCAGAGCTGGTGCAGCGCGCCGAAGTACAGAGACAACAGCACAACATGCTCATGCATCGCGGGGCGATCACCGATAGGCGCGGTCTACCGCTAGCCATCGATACGACCCGCTACGATATCTATGTCCACGTCGGTCTGCTCAAAAAGACTCCCGACGAATCGGCCCAGATCCTGGCCAATATTCTCAAGCAGCCCCAGGAGAAAATCCTCAAACTGCTCACTTCCGGTTATCCGGTGATTACTTTGCAGCGCCACCTCGATCGCGAGACAGTGGATGCTCTTCAAGCACTCAACTGGCCCGGTGTCGACATCGTGCCCAAGGCTTTCCGTCAATATCCGGAAGGCAGACTGGCCGGACACTTGCTTGGCTATATCGATCCCGATGCCAGAGGACAGGGCGGTATCGAACAGGCCGAGCAACACATGCTCACCGATACCGGCGCCATACCGAAGCCGCAACTGGACGGCCACGGTCATACTATCCTGATGCAGAGCAAGCAACCTTCCTGGGACATCACACCGCCTCTTGGACGGCATGTAGAGCTGACTATCGACAACTATTTACAGCACATGGCCGAAAAAGAACTCTTCGCCATGTGCAAACACTCGCACGCCCTGCGCGGTGCGGTTATTCTCACCGATCCGACCAGCGGCGAAATATTGGCCTGGGCCAACTATCCATCTTTCGATCCAAATAAGTACAACAAGTACGCCTACGAAACGATGAAAAACTGGTCAATGGTAGACGTCTATCAACCCGGCTCGACCTTCAAGATCCTCACCGTCGCCTCTGGTTTAGAAACTGGAGCAATTACTCCGAACTGGACCTTTTATGATGCCGGCTCGATGACTATTGGCAATCGCACCATTCACAACCACGACGGCGGCCATGGTCTGCTCAATCTCAAAGGCCTGTTTATCCACTCTTCCAATATCGCCTCAGCCAAGATTGGCCTATTGATGACACCGGCTCAGTTTTACGGCAAGTTGCGCGAATTTGGCTTCGGTCAAAAAACCGGTGTCGATCTACCCGGCGAATCTCGCGGATTGCTCACGCCGGCAAAATACTGGACACCTATCGACCAGGCCACCACAGGCTTTGGCCAGGGCGCTATCGCCGTCACACCTCTGCAAATGGCAGCCGGTGTCGGTGCCGTCGCCAATGGTGGCATCTGGGTACAACCGCACCTGATCCGTCGCATCTACGATCCGCGTACAGGCGTCACCGAAAAATGGATGGAGCCGGTCAAGCGTCGCGTCATCTCGGCTGAAATAGCCAAGCTCGAATGCGGACTGCTTGCCGACAACATCTATGAAGGTACTCAAATAGCTGGTCAAATACCTGGCTATCGCGTCGCCGGTAAAACAGGTACGGCGCAAAAAGTAACCGCTTCCGGGCGCGGCTATATCGCCGGCGCCACCATCGCCAGCTTCGTCGGTTTCTTACCGGCTAAAAACCCTCAGCTCCTCTGTATCGCCGTTATAGACACGCCCCAGACCGATGGCCGCTGGGGCAATACGGTCGCCGGTCCGGTCTTCAACGCCGTCGCCATGGAAGCGGCTCGTTATCTCAATATCCCGCCCGACGCACCGATACCGAGCGACAAAGGTCCCCTGCCCAAGGGTGAAAAGCGCATACCGCCAGTCGTAGCACCATCGGTCAAATATGCAGCAGAGCTCGGCAACCAGGGCCAGGACTCAGATAAGAGCAGTGCCAGCGAAACCCACTAACGATGGTTCACAGCCTGCCGGCTCGGATAAGGGCGCACCTTTTGTCGAGCCGGAGAGCGAGTCTGTCGAAGCGACTTTAAAAGAAGTTTCCACCGACGCTCCTGTACCTGATGAAGCGCCCATGCCCGCCGATGTAGTCGATGATTTGCCCGCTCTGGATCTACCAGTAGCAGACATTCCCCTCGAGGACATTCCGCAAAAGACGGTCAAACCTTCCGGCCGCGGTAAGGTCTTTTCACCGCTGGTTGCTCTGCTGACAATCTTCAGTAAATTTGTCGGCCTGGCCAGGGACATTGTCGTCCTTTCCGCTTTTGGTGCCGGCCTCGCCTCCGACTCTTACAACTACGCTTATATGGTAACCGGCGGCGTGCTGGTCTTATTCGGCGGACTCGGTGGCCCTTTCCATCAGTCGGCGGTGGCTATTCTCAGCAGTCGCAAGGACAACGAAAACATCGGCAAACTAGCCGGCCAACTCCTTTTGTGGACGGCGCTGATCATGTCGGTCTTCTCGATCGCCCTCTATTTTCTTGCACCGTATGTAGTACCACTCGCCTTGCCGGGCAACGGTGCCGATCAACAGGCATTGTGGACGACGACAGTGACACAGTTGCGGATCATGGTACCGATGATTGTCATTGCCGGGTTAGTCGGCGTCGGCTGCGGCATCTCCAATACGTTTAAAGAATATTTCTGGCCATCCATGGCACCGGCCGTAGCCTCGATAGCGATCATCATCGCCGTTTTTGGTTTTAGAGATGAAGCCGGCCTTTGCCTGGGTATCGGGACGCTGATCGGGGCTATCGGCCAATTCATCGTGCAGTGGCCGGGCATCATGAGAGCCAAACCGGCTTTTCTGCAATTTGACTTCATCACCAAATTACAGCCGGGAATGAAAGAGTATCTGCAGATGCTCTGGCCTGCTTTCATCACCACCTCGATCGGCCAGCTCAACGTCTATGTCGACATGTTTTTTACTTCGCGACTGGAGCAGGGCGGCTGGACGGCAATTCTAAATGCCAACAAGCTCGTGCAGTTGCCGCTCGGCGTCCTGCTCACGGCCATGCTCGTACCGCTCCTGCCGCACTTCACCGAGCTCGTGGCGGCAAAAAAAATCGACGAGCTCAAAGTAGAATTACGTCGTGCTCTGACGCTTCTATGGTTCCTGGCCCTGCCACTATCGGCGGTGCTAATCGCCCTGCCCGCGCCAATCGTACAATTGCTTTTCGAACGCGGTCAATTCGACGAACGCGCCGTCGGTCTATTCACGACAGTGCTCGTTTTCCTCGTGCCATCGATTTTCTTCTACGTCGCCAGAGATCTGCTCACCAGGGTCTTCTTCGCCCATCAAGATTCGACGACTCCCTACAAGATTGCCATCCTTTCCATCTTCGTCAAAGCTTTTTTCGACTGGCTTCTCGTCGTCTATTTCCCCCTGGGCATAGGTGGTATCGCGCTATCGACCAGTATCGTCACTATCTTCAACCTTTCGCTGCTTTCCTTTTTACTACGCAAAAAACTGGGCAATCTTGGCGGCATGAAGCTGGTCAAGCCCGTCAGCGTCATGCTCTTCGCCTCGGCCGCCTGCGCGCTAACCTCCTACTTTACCTTCAATTTTGTCGGAACCCCCTTGGAGGCACTCTGCCAGCACTTCTTGATCAGTGAGAAACTGGCCAGAACAATCCAGCTCTTTCTCGCCCTGGCCATCTCCAGCAGCCTGGGAATGGCTCTCTATTTTGTCCTTTGTCACCTTTCCAGATTGGAAGAAGCGGGCATAATCGTGCGGCGCGTCAAAAGCAAACTGAAGAAATAGAGATAGAGACAGACTCTGGCGCTGCCTTGAGGCTCAGTGTTCGACTGTGGCCAGAAGTTCCTGGACATTGCCGAGCAGATCGTCGACCGAGGTTTGCGACTTGGTCAAAAAACGAGTCGGGCCGAGCGAGAGCGCTTCTTTCTCCTCGCTGGTGAGGTCGCGTGCCGTGTAAATTAAAACCGGTATATCCAGCTGTTCCCGGCGCAGCGCGGCAATAAATTCAAAGCCATCCAGCTTTGGCAGACCGACGTCGAGTATGACCAAATCCGGTCGGTGCAGGCGCACCAGATCCAGGCCTTGCTGACCATCGCGCGCCTCCAGACATTTTACATCGAGACCGCCGAGTTGCTGAATGACGACAGCGATCGTCGATGGGTCGTCTTCGATTATCAATACTTGCGCTGACGTCTCTCGATTGTCCGCGGTAGCGACACTGGCGACCGATACAATCCGGCCTTCCATGTCATCGGCGTCATCGGGCATACTCTGGCGCGGCAGGGTGAACCAGAAAGTGGCACCTTCTCCTTCGACGCTGTCGACTCCGATCGCACCGCCATGTTGTTCGACTATTGCTTTGGCGATAGCCAGACCGAGGCCGGTACCCCCCTTTGACCGAGTATCTGAACTGTCCAGCTGCTGAAACTTACCAAACAGTTTGTGAGCCTGGGCGGCCGGAATACCAGGGCCCTGGTCGTGCACGGCGAAACGTATGGAGTGATCATTGCTTACATCCAGCGATACTTCAACCTGGCCATCGGCTGGTGAAAACTTGATCGCATTGGAAATCAAGTTGGTCAACACCTGGTTAATCAAATCGCGGTCCAGGGGCAAGATCTGGCCGGTCGACGGCGGCCCGGTCAACTTGACGGCACCTTCGCCCGCCATCCCTTCCAGGCCACTTACGGCCGATTGGACAAGCTCGTCGACGGCAACATCGGCGACTTTCAGCTCCAGCTTGCCAGCTTCAATCTTGCGCAGGTCGAGTATGTTATTGATCAAGCGAATCAATCGATCCGATTCACTGCGGGCGATTGTGACAAAAGTAAGGGCCTGGGCAGAGACATCACCGACGATACCATTCTCGATCAAACCCAGCGAGCCGCGAATTGACGTAAGCGGGCTGCGCAATTCATGCGAAACAGTGGAATAGAATTCGCTGACGCGACGTTCAGCTTCCTTGCGTTCATTGATATCGCGGGCGACACCACAAATGCGAACCAGTTCGTTATTGTGGTCATAGATCGGGAAGACTTTAGCGGCCAGCCAGCGCACTTCGCCGTCCGGACGAATTACTCTGTATTCGCCCTCTCTGTCGCTGCGCGCCTCGATAAAATCATGAAAGTCACGGAAGGCTCGTTTCCGATCTTCGGGCTCGAGGACGTCGAAAAAGGAACGCGGATTGTCAGCTATTGCCGAAACAGATCGACCGGTGATCTCTTCATAAGCCTGACTGACGTAGAAAAATTTAGAACTATCGGGAGTAGCAATCCAGAAAATCTCACGGATATTTTCGGCCAACTGACGAAATAAGCCCTCGCTTTCGGTGAGTTTGGCCTCGGTAAGTTTCAACTGTGAGATGTCGCGACCTTCAGGGATAATCAAAATCACCCTGCCATCGACATCAAAGACCGGTTGCAGAGAAAAGTCGACGGTGATGGTGACGCCGCACTCGTTGCTGTGCTGCAATTCGAATCGAGCAAACTGACCTTGCGCAGCTGACTGTATCGCTTCACGCAGGCGGGGGATGTCTTCAGAATGGAACCACGGTCCTTCCCAGAAGGGCTTACCAACTACATCTTCGCGGGTACAACCGATAAATTGCAAAGCCGATTGATTGGAATCGAGTAGATTACCATCGGGGTCGAGAAGACCGATAAATTCGAAGGTCTTATCGAAAATTGCACGGAATTTTTGTTCGGAAACTCTAAGCCTTTCGGCCGCTTCGCGCTCCATTGTAATATCGCGGCTAGAGCCTGAGATACGCACCATTCGCCCCTTTTTATTGCGCACGCCCTGGCCTCGAGAGGACAGCCAGATGTATTGCCCTTCTTTATTGACAATCCGAAAAGAAGCTTGATAGACCGATGCCTTACCAGCTATATGAGCTTCGATGGCTTCCTTCACCATTCCGCGATCTTCGGGATGCACTCTATCCATAAAACCATCGATATTAAAGGATGTTTCACCGCTTTCATATCCGAGCAAAGCCATCCAGCGGGGCGAGAAAAAAACATCACCGCTGACCACATCCCAATCCCAGATGCCGTCCTGCGATCCGTCCAGAGCGCGCCGATAGCGATCTTCGGAGTAGGCGAGCAGTTCAAAAGTTTTCAGACGCTGGATAAACTGGCCGAGCTGAGCGCAAATAGACGTGAACATATCGAGCTGGTCCTGGTCTAGTTCACGTACAGCGTGGCAGTAAAATTCGAGCACGCCGATGAAATCGTGGCCGGACGAAATCGGAATGGCAAAGGCGCCGTGAAGATTATCAGTTTGCGCGGCGTCACGCCCGGGGAAATTCGCATCAGCGACAACATCGCTTATCCAGGCGGGTTGTCGACTTTGCCAGACCCTGCCTGGCAGACCAACACCGCTTGCAAATGCGATTTTTTCAGTGCATTCGCGGAAGGTCAGCAACTGTTCATTCTGCCCGACTCCGGACACCTGGCAGCGCAGTACCTCGCTGTCGGCATCGACCAACCAGAGTGAGCCAAACTGCCAATCGAAGCGTTGACAGATCAGTCTGATGATGGCCTCAACAGAGGTATTCAGATCCGAATCACTGGCCAGGATGCTTGTTATCTCATACTGCACCTTGCGTCTGAGCTCCTCGAGCTTGGTCGATGTCAGATCGAAGAAGGCAAGAACCGCACCACGGACGACACCACCGATAAGCAGCGGCGAGCTGATATAGTGCACAGGCAAAAAGGCGCCATCTTTACGGATGAAATAATCTTCGTCCTGGCGGTGAGTGATGCCACTTTTAACTACATTGACGAGAGGGCAATCGGAGGCCGGTCGGCTCGTCCCGTCGGGATGGCTGTAATGGATAGTATCGTGCATGTCCTTGCCGAGCAATTCGGCCATCGTGTAGCCGAGTAATTTTTCGCCGGCCTGATTCATATAGCTGACCTTGCCGTTCTCATCGAGCATGTAGAGTCCTTCATCCATCGACGATACGATAAGACTCAATTTTTCCTCGGCGGCAACTGTTTCGAGAGCCGTTCTACGGGCTAGCTCGATCGCTCTATCTTTGGCTCGCAATTGGCTGACAGCAAAAAGCGAAGATCCGGCAAGAGCCAGGACAGCCACCACAACCAGATAGAAAAGCTGGGTCGTGGCCGTTTCGGTGCGCTTTGCCAACTCCGCGTTGTGAAGGACCCGGTAAAAATGCTGCTGATCATTGATCTTGCCGATTGCCGAGCGAATCGTGTTATGCCTGCTCATGTCGGAACTGATCAGTGCCAGAGGTGAAATCAAAGAAAGATTGCGTTTCTTGCGCTCGCTGACAAGCCGGCGCAGATGCGCAAGCTCAAAGCTTATCTCTTCGTGCAGTGCTTTTAACTGGGGGCTCGTCTCAGCATCACCGGCAAAATTGCTCTCCATTTGCCGAAGCGACGGCTCGAATTCGGCAAAGGCTTTTTCGAATTTTTCCAGCGCGGTCCGGGCGCCGGAGAGGACAAAGCTTTTCTGCGCATCTTCAGCGTCTTCGAGCAGCAGAGAAAGACGGTCCAGTTGCACGGATAGTTCGTAAGAAGCCATCACCGCCTTGCGATCGGCAATCATGTAGCGCTGGCGGTTAAAGGTGATTATGCAGGCGAGCGCGAACGCGATAGCTAAAATGGTCAGCGCAACGGGGACCAGTAACGGTTTTAAACGATTACTTCCAGCATTGTCTAACAACCAGCCGCCTCGAGAATGCCCGTTATTTGTTCGGGTAGAAGCATCGGATCGATAGGCTTGGTGATCACGCCTGCTGCCCCTAGCTTGATGTACCCTTCAACCTCCTGAGTCTGCACCTTCGCAGTCATAAATATGACAGGAATGTTAGCAGTCTGACCGTCTTCGCGCAGGTGGCCGAATGTAGTCGGACCATCCATGCCGGGCATCATGATATCGAGGAGGATAAGATCAGGCATTTCCTGGCCAGCAATATTGAGAGCCACCTGGCCGGAATTAGCCTCGATTACCTTCCATGAAGTCAGCCCTTCGAGAGATGTACGAGTGATCAACCGGATATTGTCGTCATCTTCGACCAGAAGGATTTTTTTGCTATCGGTGGTTTTCAAAGATTTTCCCTTTCAAAAATAATGGCCTGTAAAATGACTGTCGAATGCCCTGGTAAAAGATTTCCCCTCTCCTGTCAGGATAGGCGGGCGTGAATACTGTCCAGCAGTCGCTGGATGGCAATATCACGCAATTGCTCGAAGACGACTGCATCATCGGGGGCCCGAGCGAAACCCGGCGTGAAGCTGACGCTCAAAGTCTGACTGTCACGACCGATGAAGGGTATAGCCGCAAATTCGGTTGCCAGTTGTTTCACCAGCAGGGCTACGGTGACGCTGTCTTCCTCGGTGAAACAGAGGGCAAAACCTTTCTCGCCCCAACGTCCTTTGAT
Organism: Cyanobacteria bacterium REEB67; assembly: GCA_018971775.1. Lineage (GTDB taxonomy): Bacteria > Cyanobacteriota > Vampirovibrionia > Obscuribacterales > Obscuribacteraceae > REEB67. The sequence goes on from JAGXAB010000002.1 coordinate 25,967, forward strand.
TACCTCCGGGCGGAAACGCGTATTCATCAAACGGCCCATCGTCGACAAAACACTCTCAGCGACGAATTCGCCATGTTCCTGAGCGATGCGGTCAAAATTGTCGATGGCAAAAAGACAGAGGGCAAACTCGCCCGATTGACCGTCGAAAAGTCTTTCGCTGCGGCGTAAAAAAGTATTGCGGTTAAGCAGGCCGGAAATAGGGTCGACCTCGGCCTGAGTCTGCTTGAGCTTGGCCACCTGCAAATATGTACTTACACGAGCGAGCAATTCTTCGGTCAGTACAGGCTTACTGAGCAGATCATCGCCACCGGCCCGGAAGGCATTGGCGCGGCCTTCCTGATTGCTCTTAGCGGTCAGGAAAAGTACGGTCAATTCGCGCCAGCGAGCATCGTTGCGAATCAGACGGCAGACATCGTAGCCGGTCAGACCGGGCATGATTACGTCGAGAATGAGTAGATTGGGCTCAAACTGGGCCAACTTATCCATAATGCGAATCGGCTCGTTGAGGGCATCGACAACATAACCGTTACTCTTCAATACCCGCCCGACGAAATTGGTCAAAACTTCGTCGTCATCGACGAGCAGTACTCGCGACTTAAGCAGGTCGCGTTTTGCCGTCAGACTTTCAATTGAGGCGGCAAGTAAGGCGGGAGCGGATGCGTCCGAGAGGAAGTCGGCGAAACCGGCGTATTTGAGCTCGGCTTCGCTATAATCCGACTCGCTCGAGGTGACGAGAATCATCGGTGCTTGATGATTTTCATCAGATATCCGTACCTCTTGCGTAAACTTCATAAGCTCCGGATGGGCGCTCAGGGGCGGACCAACCACCATACAGTCGAAAGGACTGTTGCGCACTGTCGACAGCGCTTTTTCCAGGGTCGGCACCTGGGTGCAATCACAGCTGCCGGTGACTGCTTCGCTGCTGGCCATTGCCGAAAGCGAAGGGCAATCTCCGACAAATAGTACTTTGATCAGCTGAATGATATTTTCGCTGACCGTAAACGAACCGAGGGCCTCACGCTCCTCGCGGATGCTGATTTCGCCTTCGCTCAAATGGCGGAAGATTTCGGACCAGATCACTTCGGATGAAAGCTCATCGGTAGGATCGAGGGACTGCAACATATCCTCGAGCTTGCCGGCGGCATGAGCGACTCTGTGGATATGAAAAGAACCGGCCGTGCCGCGCAATTTGTGAGCCAGGTTGAGGGCCTGGGAATAGGCTATTTTATTGCTCGGATCTTCTTTGTACTGGCGCAAGTCTTTGGTCAAGACAGGCCAGACCTGGCCGAGCTCGGCCAGATATTTCACCTTTGCAACATTGACGGCCTCTTCAACTTCAAGCTTGCGCCGGAGCATTTTCAATTTTTCCAGCGACTCAAACTGGGTGTCCGGGCTATTGATGATCTTGTCGAGCTCAGCTTTGGCCATGGCCGAGCCTGGAAATTTTTGCAATATCTGCTCGTATTCCACCTGGATGATCGATTTATCGATAGCCGGGATGGAGCCCGATTCGCTCTCTTCGAGAGGGGCGATTTGCCGAGGACGGGGCAGAACGCTCTCGATCACTTCGACAAAAAGTTGAGGATCGATCGGTTTATTGAGAACAAGAGCGACGCGCAAAATATTGCGCAGCCAGTTGAAAGTGCTTTGATCGCACCAGATACCGCTGCAGAAAGCAATCGGCACTGAGACATTACGGTCGCGAAGCTGCTGAATCCAGGTCATACCATCGACATCTGGTAGCTTGTAATCGACAATGAGGAGGACCAGTTTATGCTTTGATAGTATGAGATTGGCATCGCGGGTGGAACGGGCTTCGAGGACTTCGAAACCACGCTGTGACAGCAATCTAACCACGAGGTTGCGAAAAGCTTCATCGTCATCGACAATTAAAATTTTCGGACGGTCATCAGCGATCATACGTCACCCCGGGATTTACCTCTAGATCTGCTAAACCTGTCAACTCGGCCACAGCACCTGATTTTAAACCAAGTTGATGAACTATCCGTAAACACCAGGCAGCGGACGCGAGAGTCCGGCAAAATTAAGCTTTCGCCTAAACCAGCCCAATTTTGGCATAATCTACAGGATACCTGTCCCAGATCATCTTACGCTCATTCATTTTACGAGAGATCATTTTACTAGATGGCCAAAATACTTGTCGTAGAAGACGATGAAAACCTTAGCCGGCTGGTCAAGATCTGCCTTGCCGCCGAAAGCCATCTGGTCGATAGCGTTATGCGTGGAATGGACGCGCTCTCGCAGATTCGTTTGATTACTTATGACATGCTCGTGCTCGACTGGATGTTGCCGGATATCACCGGCGTCGAGGTCCTCAAGCATTACCGCGCCTCGGGCGGTCGAGCGCCCGTACTGATGCTCACATCCCGGTCGACCATTGCCGACAAAGTAACAGGCCTGGAAGCAGGCGCCGACGATTATCTGGTCAAACCTTTCGACAAACTCGAACTGGCAGCCCGGGTCAAAGCACTGCTGCGCCGGCCCAAGGATATGAGCCCAGAAGTGCTTGTAATTGGCCAGCTCGAGATCAATCAGACCACATTTAGCGTATTAAAAGATGGCCAGCCCATCGAATTGCGTCCCAAAGAGTATGCCCTGCTTGAGTTTCTGGCAAAACATCCCGGTGAGAGCTTCAGCGCCGACGCGATTCTAGAGCGCATCTGGCGTTCGGACGCATTGTCGACGACCGACACGGTCCGTACTCATGTGATGACATTGCGCAAAAAACTGGGCGACAATGACGAAAAACCGATGATCAAAACGATGCGTGGACGTGGTTACAGCCTGCAGGTCTACAACTAAATCGCAAAGTTCATCCTCGCTTTATTTTGCGTTGACACGACTTTTATATTAACCCCCGTAAGTTGAAGGAGTTGAATACAACTCCCCAGGGGCCAAACGCCATGTCTAGTGCAAATTCGCCAGATAATAATTGTCAGGGCGGCGTCTGCGAAACAACCTTCAAACCTGCTCGCCAGGCAAAAGCCTCTTTCGAAAATTTGAAAATAATCGCCGGCGATCTTTTGACCAAGGTAAAAGAAACGCTCACCGGTGAGCACGATGTCATCGAAGATACGGAACATGCGGGCGAAAGAAATCGTCTCGCCCGCATGCAGCAGCAGACCATCCACGAGAAAACTAACGCCGAACCGGATGCGCATGTCAGCAGGTTCAGCGCACCAGGTCTGGTCGAAGAGGCCGCACCGCCGGCGCCACCATGGACGCAGGCGTTCAAAAGTAGACCTACTAAGATCTGGCTGTACGAGCGAGACGCACAGAGTTATTGCTGACGACCGGATTGATCGGCGCCATCGGATTTTTACGACGCGTCGCTTTCGAAGCCGCTGAATGGACCTCTTTTTCCGCTAGTTTATAAAGACACAAACCGAAACACGCGACCACAAAGGTCGCTAACAATACCGGCCAGGTCGCCTTCGCAACCACAAAACATGCGGAAGCGACGGCAACGAGGGAGAGTATCGTCGTGATCGGCTCTCGGGCGTGAGCCATATCCGAACCTCCCAAGGAGAGAAATATTCAATTTTTAGTCGTGGATATACAATACAACACCGCACGCATATCACAACGATCGACAAGAGGCGCCAAACCGCATCCCTGGCGTTATACAGACAATGTTTTTTAAATTTCGGCTTTCCTTTATCGGAAGCTGACATGCCCGAAAGCCAATCAGAGCAAGCGATACACATACATTTGTCACTGTAGTTAGTGCTTTTGTATGGTATCGCTGTCGGTTGCACAGGCTGACCTTGCTATCAATCTCGCTTATTTAGACTCCGCCGCAGGACCAGCTTTGGTACCGGCACCGGCAGCAGGTTCGTCGTCGAGGGGCGAGTAGGGTTTATTCACCGGCTCTGGCCCTTTGTATTTATATTTGGAATAGTCCACGGGTGGTGCGGCATTGGCAGCCGGAGGTGCTTGAGCCGCCTCGGTCGCTACGGACTGGGCCGGCGCTGCCGCGGGCGGCGGAGTGTAATTCAAACCGGCATCGGCCGGAGCGACTTCGTAGCTTTTGCCGCGCACACCGGTCTGGACGTATTGCTGCGGCGCTTGGGTCTGGGCCGGAGCAGCAGGAGCGGCGGGGGCATACGCCGGAGTTGCCGGAGCAGCAGGAGCGGCCGGCTCAGCCATACGGCCACCATCATCGGACATGGCTGGGGCGCCGCCTCCGGCACTGGCGGGCTGAGCCAACTCCCTCATCTTTTCACTGTTCCAATCGCTGCCGTCGCCATACTTCACCTGTAAGACACGTACTTTCAAAGCGACAACAGCGGGATGCAAAGTAAAATCACGTTTGGCTTTGACGCCATGACCGGCCTGCGGCGGCACCGGATAAGGGTCGACGACGTGAAATGTGCCCCGGTCACGCCCCTGAGCGTCAACAAAACGTAGCCTAAATTTGACCGCCGAGAGCGGCCTGTCGCTATTATTCCTGTAATCTAAATAAACGCGGGCGTCCATGGGCGCGTCAAAGGGGTCGACGTCCAGCTCACAGCGCATCGTCGACGGCGCCACGGGGCATCCGCCCTCAGAGACAAAATCTATGGGAATACTTCGAACTTTCGCCGGAGTTTGAGCGTATACAGAAGCACAGGGCATCACGGGGGTCAAAACAGTGGGCGCGGACAGACAGAACAACAGAGCTAAAACGGCCCCTGCACCAGGGCTCAGTCCTTTTTTGCTGCTGCTCATCATTGCCACTGGCGCTCTCCTGTGTACGACTCTACCCCAAACTAATGCCCAGAAATCCGGATCTTTCAGCCTCACCATTTTACATACCAATGATTTGCATTCGCACGATCAGTCTTTCGCCGAGCGAGGTAAAACAATCGGCGGTATGGCGCGGCTAGCTCATCTTATCCGTCAGTACCGCGCCCAATCGCCTCACAACTTGACTATCGACGCCGGCGACATTTTCCAGGGAACCCCCTTTTTCACTATCTATAAAGGTGAAGTGGAAGTGGAGATGCTCAACCGCGCCGGCTACGATATCTACACGATAGGCAATCACGAATTTGATGGCGGCGGCAAAAATCTGGCCAAACAACTGCAGGCGGCAAAATTTGAAATCTTGAGTTGCAACCTCGATTGCCGGGAACTGCCCGAGCTCGGCGCTTTAATCAAACCCTCGACGGTCAAAACAATCGACGGCGAAAAAGTCGGCTTTGTTGGCGCCATCACTCCGGATATCGACACCCTGTCCCTCACCCGCGACGGGGCTTGCTTGAAACGCGGCAATTTTACGGCGGAAGCGGATACAGCAGAAGCCACGGCCAACCTGCCGCAAAATTCCTACACGCGTGATCTTTCCTGGCTGACGCCAATCAAGGAGCAAGTCAATAAACTAACGGCGGAGGGCGTAAACAAAATCATCCTGGTCACCCACTGTGGTGTGGAAGTGGACAAAATCATCGCCACTGAACTGCCGGCAGTAGATGCCATCATTGGCGGTCACAGTCACACAAAACTCGATACACCGATCGTAATCGATCATAAAGACGGTACGCATACCTTGATCGTGCAAACCGGCTGCTACAGTCGCAACCTCGGCAAATTCGATCTGGTCTTCGACAAGGGCGGCGCGGTCGATCTGGCCGAGACGAAATACAAGCTTTTGCATATCGACGCCAAAATACCAGAAGACAAAGACATCAAAGACGCGCTCATGGCCAAAGAAGCGCCGGTAAAAGTACTGCGCGACACGATCGTCACCGAAGCGCAGAGAGATTTCGACAACAATTTCCGCATCATGAAAGCCGACTCGGCCCTCGGCGATTTGATCACAGACTCCTTTGTTTCCTGCGCCGAAAGCAAACGCGAAGGTGTCGAGGTCGCTCTGGAAAATCGGGGCGGCATCCGCAGTCGCATCGATCAAGGACCGGTTTCGCTGGAAAAAGTGGAGGAGATTCTGCCCTTCGAAAACCATATGGTCTACGCCACCATAACCGGTGCCAGGCTGCGCCAGGTGATCGAGCACAGTATCGACTCGGCGACCGGCGGTAAATTCCTCGACGTCGCCGGCCTGCAATTTGCCTGGGATCCGCAAAAACCAGCCGGACAAAGACTGGTCTTTATCAAAGCTTTCAAAAACGGCCACTGGAAGGACCTCGAAGACAGCGACTCATTCCGCATCGCTATGACCGATTATTCATTTTCCGGTGGAGAAGGTTACGATTTCAAGGATGCCACCGCTGTCCACAAAACCGAGAAGAAACTCAATCTCTATTTGCGCCAGTATCTCGAGAGCTTTCCCACAATCAAGCCGCAATGGCCCAATCGCATCTGCCCGGTATCGGCGGCGGTGCTGAGGGCGGTCCTGGACAACAACTGGGGAGAGTTGCTAGCCGGCGGTTATAACAGGCCTCAGCTCGATATCTACACATCCGATATTGAAGGTGTTAGCTCGGTCAAAGGTGGCGTCGTCCTGCCTCTTAAATTTGCTCACTGCCTGGCCAGCGGACTTACAGCGGAGGAAGCAAAAGTCTATCTACAAAAAGAAGCGCGCTCTGGGCGTTTGCAAAGATGGACCACACTTGTCATGCAAGCTTACGGAGCCAAACACAAGCGCTTCGTCCAGGTCAGCTATCCTTACCTGGCCTCGACCTTTACTGCCCCTTAGCTTTATGTAGATCGTCGAGATTGGTCTGCGCTTCTTTGTAATCGCTTTTCAAATCGAGGGCGGCTCGATATTCCGCTTCGGCCAGATCGGCTTTACCCATCTTGTTATAGGCGACGCCGAGATTGTTGTGAGCAAGAGCGTTTTTCGGATCGCATTTGATCGCCATCTGATAGTGGCGCACGGCATCTTGCACTTCGCCCAGCTTCTGATAGAGCAGGCCGACATTATAGTGGGCGTCGCCAAAGTTAGGATCGATGCGCAGGGCTTTTTTGTATTCATCAAGGGCCTTGCTCATATCGCCCTGGCTAAAATAGGCGATACCGAGGCTGGTATGCGCCTGAGCCTGACCGAGGTTACGCTCCGCCTCGGGCAGATCCGGGTGGAGCTTAAGCGCTTGCTGGAAGCATTCGATCGCCTCCGGAATTTTACCCTGGGTGTTGTAGACGACACCGAGATTATTCAAGGCTTCGCCAAATTGCGGATCAATGGTCAGGGCATTTTTGTAGGCCACAGTCGCACCGTCGAGATCGCCGCGAGCAAAAAGCATGCGCCCAAGACTGTAGTGAGCGAGTACGTTTTTATCGTCGAGGGCAATCGCTTTTTGATAATCTTCGATCGCCTCGGGAAAATTACCGAGACGTTCGGCTGAGATACCGAGATTGTAGCGATATTCACTATTTTGCGGACTGACGGCGAGGGCGGCCTGGAAACAGTCCTGCGCCTTTTGATATTGACCGAGATCGAAGAGGGCCACACCGAGATTGAAGCGGGCCTCGACCAGATCGGGATCGAGGGAAAGCGCCCTGTTATATTGCGCCACAGCTTCTGGTAACTTGCCGAGCTGATGATAGACTTTGCCGAGAAGATTGCAAGCGTTGCCGTTGTTTGGGTCGCGTTCCAGCACTTTTGTAAGCATCGAGCCGGCTTCCGCGTAGCGCTTGCTCTGATAAACGCTGCGAACCTTTTCCAGGGCGTCGCCACCGCCTGCGCCACCACCGGCAAGCGCCGCCGGCGCCAGCAATAAAATAGCGCAGAGCGCCGTCAAAAAAGGCGATAATTGCCGTTTAGTCGACCGCGGGGCAAGCAAAGACGGTAGTAAAAGAGATTTAGGCACAAATTTTTCTGCAAACTAATAATTAAACAGACTAACATATAGACCTGCTTTCTCGGATGGGGCCCTTATGCAACTTTTTAAGACCTTGACACTGACGATCGCTCTGACGCTGTCACCGACGATAGCGCTTGCCCAGGAGGCCGGCTGCCAGTCCTGCCTGAAGACGGCCAGCGGCCTCTTCAGCCGCGGTGACAATGCCGGAGCTGCCAAGGTATTAAACGAATGGCAGGCGAAATGCCCGCAAAACCTACAACTTCTGCTCATGCTCAATACCGTGCTCAGCCGTATGCCTGGTGAAAAAGCAAGAGCCCTCGAAGCGGCCGAAAAAGCCTGCATCCTCGCCCCCAATAACATGCTCGCCCACTTCCAGAAAGCAATGACCTTGATGGTCATGCAACAGGGTCCCGCCGCCGCTAAAGAATTTCAACGCGTAGTCGATCTGGATCCGACCAGCTACGAAGCCTGGTCGGCGCTCAGTGAATTGCTCGGTGCCCAGGGCGACAGTCAGGGTGCAAAAGCGGCTGCGGACAAAGCCTTGCAATTAAGCCCTTCAGCCAGACAGTCCCAGCTCAATGCCATCAACAGTAAAAATAGAATGGGCAATGTTCAAGGCGTCAAACAAGAAATAAGCAAAATAAGCGACGATCCAAATACCGCTCGCGAAAACCTGCTCATCGTAGGCGAGGAGGCTTTCAGACTGGGATATTTCGAGGAGGCGGCCGCATGCATCGCTCAGGTGCAAAACAAATATCCCGATGCGCCGCAGGTGCGCATCACCTTGCCTCTGGCCCTGATCGAATCTGGCAAGGCTGTGACGATGGGCCCGGACAGCAAAACAACCAGCACCAGAAGCAAGGGCAATACCGGCAATTCTGGCACCACCGGCAGTGCCGACTATGAGGCGCTGCTTGGTTTGAATGCCGTGAGCAACGGCGATTTGGAAGGAGGAGAGAAAATCATCGAAAAAGCGGCGGCAGCGGATCCGGGCGATTCCATCGTCCTGCTTGCTTCTGGGCAGCTGGCCTATAGACTTGGTCACTATAGAGCGGCTCTGGAAAAATTCAATGACGCTCTCTCAAAAAACAAGAGCCTGAGCCTGGCCCGCCTTTTTGTCGCCCAGACCAGTCTGGCCCAGGGTGACTGGAAAGAGGCGATATCGCAAGCGCGCGAGTGTCAGGCCAAGGCCAGCGGTTTCAAGGTTTCGGCGGACGCTATCGAGCTGATTGCCCGCATACGCGATAGCGAAGATAATGGCAATAATGTTCCCAACCTGAAAGCCGAATTGCAAAATCTCGGCCCCAAGACCTGCGATACATCCCAGGCTGACGCCGAAAACGCGCTCGGAGAACTGGCCTTAAAAGATAAAGATCCGGGCCGGGCGCGGCAGCTCTTCAGTGCCGCCAAAGATCATTATCCGGGCGGCTTCGCCGGTCGGATCGGCCTCGGACGCGTCGCCTTGAGTGAGGGCGACTATGAAACAGCCAATAAAGAACTCGATCAAGCGATAGCCAGGGCACCGGGCAGTATCGAGGCGCTTTCGCTAAAAGCAGTGGCCCTGGCAGCCACCAATGACGCCGGGGGCGCCTTTGCTCTGCTCAATAAAATCGACCAGGAAGGCGAATTGCCCGCGGCGACATGCATCGATCTGGGCAAGGCGTTTCAAAAAGTGAACCAAAACAAACTGGCGGCGACCTATTACAAAAAGGCGCTGCAGGCCGGTCTCACCGGCAATACTCTGCAGCAGACCAAAGACGCCTTGAAAGCAGTCGGGCCTTAACTAAAAAGCCGCATCCTTGGCGCGATCGGCAAGCGTCTTTTTGGTCATGGCAGACTCGTCGCCGGGCTTTACCGACCACATCAAGCGGGCCGGGCCGAGGGGCAGGGCGGGCCAGTCGACTTTGCTTTCAAGACCACTACCCTGGCGCTCCGGATTCCAGGCGTGCCAGGTTTTCCCCCAGGTAGTTCTGACAAAATCGAGGGTGGCCTTCTCTTGTTCGGCGGGCATACCGGGCAGACAGAGCATGGTGCTGCTTACTTCTCCGTCGTGCGGGTGCCAGTATTGTTTTTCTTCTTTAGAAAGGGACTGATAGACTTCGTTCGTGATTACATATTCGACGCCCAGCAATCGTGGGTGCTTATCAGCGACACTACCATTGGTATCAAACAAAATGCACTGGATCAAAGTCGGACTGTGATGGACGCAAAAGTGACCGACTCGCAGCTGTAGCTGCTTATCCGGCGCTAGGCCGGCATCGGTCTTATAGTTGTGAAATCCATCCAGATACATTTCCACTTGCTTGGGAGGTACTTTGCTCAGGTCTTGCCCGGCGCACTCTTTATGTGTCTCGCCGGCGTTTGCTTTATCGGTGTCGACAGCGAAGGCCGCAGGTGCAAAAGCGCACACACTGATCGCACAGGCCAGCATCGAACAAATAGACTTGAACATCCGAAATTCTCCCGTTCTTTAGAAACCAACGACGAAAAGGCAAAGACGGAGAGAGTCTAGCACCCGGGGAGGGGGATAAAAAATGCATCCCAGGCGCCTGACATCCAGATCCCGGGCGCACCACTTACAACCGCGAAGGCTATGCCAGAGCCCACCCCCTGACCAGTAAGGAGAATAATGAGCTAAAATGCCATTACTCGGTATGAACTTTCTTAATGTGAAACATCTAAAATGGTAGTAAGCAAGGCGTCCACGCTCGAATCAATAAACCCGGCCACCAAAGCTGTAATCGGACGTGTACCGATCATGGGCGAAGACGAAGTGCGTCTTGCTGTCGAGCGTTCCTGGCATTGCTTCGAAGAGTGGCAGCTCACATCGCTAAAAGCTCGCGCCAAGCTGATTACCAATCTGCGCAAAGTAATCGCCGCACGCGCCGACGAAATCGGCAAACTGATATCAGAAGAAGTAGGCAAGCCTCTTCCGGAAGCATATTTTTCCGAATTGTCCGGTCCTCTGGACACCTGCTTGTGGCTCAGCAATAGTGGCGAAAAGCTTCTGGCCGATCAGCCGGTGCCCTTGACCAACCCGCTTCTCGCCAGCAAACAGAGTCTGATTACCTATGAGCCCCTCGGTGCGATCGGCATCATCGCCCCCTGGAACTATCCTTTTTCTATCCCGATGATGACCGCGATCATGGCTCTTTATGCCGGCAACACAGTGATCATCAAGCCTTCCGAAAAATCACCTCTGATTGCCATCAAAATCGGCGAACTGATAATCGAGGCGGGCTTCCCGCCGAGTGCCGTCGAGATCGTCACCGGTGATCGTTTGACCGGTGAATATCTAAGTAAAAGCCGACTGGGCAGATTGATTTTTACCGGTAGCGTCGGTGGAGGTCAGGCCGTCATGGCTCAGGCGGCAACAGCGCTCACACCGGTCTCCCTCGAGCTCGGCGGAAAAGATGCCGCTGTCGTTTTGCCCGATGCGCCAATCGACTGGACAGCTCGCGGCCTGACCTGGGGAGCCTTCACCAACGCCGGCCAGGCCTGTGCCTCGGTCGAGCGCGTCTACATCGTCAAAGGCAAACAGACTGACGAGTTGATCAAGGCCATTGTCGCCTGCGCCAGCAAACTAAAACTCGGACCAGCAACAGATCCTCTTAGCGATATGGGCCCGCTCATCGACCAGCAGCAGCTCGACAAAGTGGCATCCCACGTGGCCGAAGCCGTCACCATGGGGGCCAAGATCTTGAGCGGCGGCAAAGTACGTGATGACCTGGGCGGATTCTTCTTTGAACCGACTGTTCTCACCGGCGTCACGCATGGCATGAAGATCATGAGCGAAGAAACCTTCGGCCCAGTGCTGCCGATCATGGTGGTGGACAGCGAAGACCAGGCAGTGGAGCTGGCTAATGACAGCGAATACGGCCTTTCGGCCACGATATGGGCGGGCAAATTGGCGCGCGCCGAATGCGTCGCCCGCGACATCAATGTCGGTACCGTTTTGATCAACGACGTTTTGTTTTCGCATGCCGTACCTCAACTGCCCTGGGGTGGCTTGAGGAAAAGCGGCTTTGGCCGCGGACATTCGGCCTTTGGCCTGCACGATTTATGCAATATAAAACATATAAGCATCGACTCGGCCAGCGGCGCGCACCGCGTCTGGTGGTATCCCTACAGTCCCTCGCGCATCAAGCTCGCCCAGGGAGGCATTCAACTCCTGCACGGCGGGCTGAGCAAGCGTACATCAGGACTGGTCGATTTTGTCGGCAATCTTTTTGCAAAAGCGGAAAAGAAAAAAAATTCGCCATTAATTGATGCAAAAACTATTGATGCAAAAACAGATGATGAAAAGTCAAAGAAAACGGATCAGAGCCAGTCCTAGTTTTTTTGGGAATTTGCTCTAAATTTTGAGAGATACCCATAGAATAGGCATTTGAGCGAAAAAAGTATCGAACAAGGTATCTTTTCACCCTCAAAAACAGCGCTTTTTATCGAACCAGCGTTAAGCCTCATGTCACTTTGCACGATAAACGCTACACTTTTCTGCACGATAAAAGCGTCGGTTGACCGATCGACGACAAAAATTTGCCAAAAAATTCAGACCCGGAGTTATCGGTAGAGGTTAGTAAAATGCAGCAAAAAACATCCTGGCCACCTATCGAATGGATTTACCATGTTTCAAGAGCATCTTCGCCAATTTCAGTTGCTCCTCTGTCATTTTGACGGGTCAGTCCGAACTGAAGACTTCGCTCTAAAGCCGCTCTGCAACAGACATCTGCTCGATCTCTAGTAGGCGCGGTGATAGCGAAGCTGTCACCAGGTGCAAACTCCAACAATGAGCTCAAACTCAGTCTGACTAGTAACTTTTTGATTGCTTGATCGTATTCATCCTGTGCTACAGCCAGACTTAGACGAGAGTTAATATCCAAAAACTGCATGGAAGAATAAAAGTACCAGCAGGCTACTTGGCTGTCCAAAGACAGGAATAGTCCGGATCCAGTAGTAATCGTTTACAGTCAAACACGTCTGCATTGATCAATCCCATCAATGGTAAACCGCATGATGCTTCAAGTCCTGCCTGATGTTCGGGAAAGTCTATGCCGGAAAATGCAGCATTCTCAACCTTTATTCCTGGAGATCTTCTGCCAGGATGTAAGCCAGAGAGAATAAGCTCAGGCACCACAAAATCTTGCGACAGACGTGATAATCCAGTTAATGTGTGTTCCATCGGCTCATTCCATTTCAGCCTCTTTGCCCAGGCACGCTTTATTTTTTCGATTGTTGGCCGAAAGAGAATAGAAGTTTCAGCACCGGTATCCCAAATGAACCAGCCAAATAAATCGTCTATCCCTGCCCGCATTAGCAAGGCATCGTTGCGTACTGGATGCAACCACACGGCTCGAACATTTTTTGTAGGAAAGCTGGGCTCGGAGGCAAGCTTGTGCAGGCGAATATTTGATCTTGCAAAATTGAACTCGGTTCTGAACCTAGTCAGGAACTTCAACCCCAGTAGAGGATAGGCACCGCCGCGAAAATTATCAAGGTCCCAGGCAACGACTTCCTTGAATACTAGTTTGGTTCCCTTGAATGTGAAGTCTATCTCTTTGTCAACACGAACTGCTCGTCTTTCCACAAAACGGGGATCGTACTGTGGCTCGGTGCCTTCAATCCAACCAGCCTCTAAAGCCTGGGAATAAGGTACAAGCAGTTCCCAAGGAGACCCGGTATCTAAAATAAGATCGGTTTGAATTCCCGCAACCTTGCCAGATATGACAATTGCACCGGTGGAACGATCAAAAGCTAGCTCAATCATGAATTTCCCCATGTCACTTTGCACGATAAATATGTCGGTTGACCGGCCGACTACAAAAATTTGCAAAAAAAAAAAAAATTCAGGCCCCAAGATATCAGTGCTTATTAGCATCACATTGGCCGGTGAGTCGCACTTCAATTTGGTCACCTAACGCACCAATTCAGCCGCTGTCTCGCACTTAATCTGGACTTTTGCCAAGATGGTCTTCTTTGTGGTCACGCATTCTCTTCACTTACGTCGGCTCGGCGAGTTGGAGCACCTAACTCAAGCCGATATGATTTATGTACCACGCGGTTCAAAATTGCATCGGCCAAAGTAGCGTTTGCAAAAGTTTGATACCACTGCTTAACCGGAAGCGGTGAGGGCGATTACCAAAAAGCTGTTCGCAATCTAGCAATTTAGAAATTTAGGCAATTTTTACAAGAGAGCCATTCTATCACCAGGCGCCTAGTTCAAATAGACTCTGCCCCAAAGCGGCCTCAAGCTCCTTCCGAAGTTCTTGGCTTTTGAGTTTCCCTTGAGAAAGAACGACCTCGGTTTCGCAATCGCCAAAATCTAGAACCAGACAAGCTTTCCATCTAGATAAATTCGGTGCCGGAACAGACTTCTCAGATTTTAAAGTAATTTGTTGCGTCTTTCCTCCAAAGCCTGAAAATCAGCCTCATCCTTGGGCATCCAACTTAAATCTGCTACAGCCAAACAATGTTTATATTCAACACCCGTTTTTCACGATCCTACTGGGAAATCCGTTTGCAAAACAAATTTTCGCCAAAATTGAGTAACCACGAATATTCTGGCTAAGCCGTTTATTTACCAGCAATTCCTCGATTTCGGAGTTCTTGCAACAGAGCGGCAAATATCGCACAAAAAAGTGTCCCATTTATCGTGCGAAGTGACAGCCTCAGATAGAAGCTTCAGCCGTGATTTGATACATTAGAGGCCGAAAACGCCGTCGATGGCGCCTTGTGCTTGCTCAACTTGGCGATTATTTCGAGCAGCGCCTTGCCGGCAAGCATCGCATCGTCATCGCTGTTGTCGCGGCCGAAACTGACGCGCAGCGCTCCATTCGCCAGCCGATCCGGCAAGCGCAGAGCGCGCAGCACCTGCGACGGCTCGATGATACCGAGATGGCAGGCGGAGCCGCTCGAAACAGCCAGTCCTTGCAAATCAGAGCGCATCACCAGAGCTTCGCCTTCGAGATCGGCTACGGCAAAACTGACGTGTCCAGGCAGGCGGCGACTGAGATCGAGCGGACCGGTAACTCTGAGATTTTCACATGCACTCAAAATTTCAAACAGCTGCTTTTGATAGCCGAGCAAACGAGCGGCGAGCTCGGCTTGTTCGAGATGGGCAAGACGCGCCGCTTCGCCGATAGCAACAATATTGGGCAAAGCTTCGGTGCCGGGCAAAAGCCCCATTTCCTGGCCGCCACCAAAGAAAATCGGCATGATGTTGGTCAGTCGGCGCAAAAACAAGATGCCAATGCCTTTTGGTGCGCCAAATTTATGCCCGGACAATGAGAGTGCCGAAACGATGAGCTTAGAGAGGTCTATGGCAATTTTGCCGGGTATCTGTACCGCGTCGGTGTGCATAAATATTTCGCGACCGATCGCCTTAGAATGGTCACGCACGACCTGAGCAATTTCGGCGATTGGCTCAACCACGCCGATTTCGTTATTGGCCCACATGATTGACACGATACTGGTGCGATCGCTGAGAGCAGCCTTGACACTACCGGCGGTGACAAAACCTTCACTGTCTACGGGCAGATAGGTAACGTCCCAGCCAATCGATTCCAGATAACGCGCCGGACCGGTGACCGAAGGATGCTCGATCGAGGTCGTGATCATATGCTTGGGCAAATCGTTCGCTTCGACGAAACGCGCCCGACCAAGGATGGCAGTATTGTTGGATATCGTGCCGCAGCCGCTGAAATAAATTTCCTCGGGCTGGCAACCGAGCATAGCGGCGACTTTTTGGCGACTGTCGAGGAGGGCATCTTTAGCCAATCGACCGGGCTCGTGGATAGAGCTGGGATTGCCGAATCTCTCGTTCAAGAAGGGCAACATGGCGCTCAACACTTCCGGACGCACCTTGGTCGTGGCACTATTGTCGAGGTAAATCACTTTCTCTCCGATAATCGGCTCAGGCCGTCACTGACTTGCTCAGGGCATGGTAGCATTCTTAGAAATTCTTCTGCAAATATCATGTTTATAAAGCTTTTCGCGCTCATATTTTTGGCCCTGGCGGCGGTTTTCGCTAATCTTTCGCTAGGGGACGTGGTGATTGCGCCGGTTTGTGCGCTGGCAACGCTGTTCAGAGAAAACAACGCCCTGGCTCGCCCCGAATACGCCGAAATGCTCTGGCAGATTCGTCTGCCACGCCTGGTTGCCGCAGCCCTTGTCGGTGCGGCACTGGCCGTTTCCGGCTATTTACTACAAGCACTCAGCCGTAACGATCTGGCCGATCCCTATCTGACCGGAGTGTCAAGTGGAGCGGCGCTCGGAGCGGCTATTGCCATACTTTTTCACCTGGATCTCAGCCTGATTCCCATCTTTGCCTTCGTGGGCGGACTTTCGGCGAGCTTTCTCGTCGCTCAACTGGCCAGGCTCAAAAGCAGTGAAGGTTATTTCGGCGGCATCTCGGTGCCGCGTCTGCTTCTGGCCGGCATCGCCCTATCGGCCATCGTCACCGCCGCCATCCAGCTGGCGATGAATGTCTTCGGCACACAGGTGATGGCGCAGGGACTGAACCTCTGGATGCTGGGCGGCCTCTCCGGCCGCAC
The DNA here is from genome assembly GCA_018971775.1 of Cyanobacteria bacterium REEB67. Classification (GTDB taxonomy): domain Bacteria; phylum Cyanobacteriota; class Vampirovibrionia; order Obscuribacterales; family Obscuribacteraceae; genus REEB67. The sequence continues at coordinate 42,285 of JAGXAB010000002.1, forward strand.
CTGGTCAGAGGTGACGCCTTCCTTCCTCTATGTCAGCTTCGGTCTGGCCCTGGCGCTGCTTGCCGCCAAGCCGCTGCGTCTGCTCAGCCTGGGCGAGGAGGCAGCCGCCTCACTGGGACTGAATGTGCCGCTCAGCCAGCTTTTTATCCTCATGGCCGCCGTCTTGCTTTCGGGATGCGCTGTCGCCTTGAGCGGCCTGGTCGGCTTTGTCGGCCTGGTAGCACCGCATCTAACCAGACGACTTTTTCCACGCGGAGAACGCATGCAGATTCTCGGTTCGGCGCTGGTCGGCTCGATTATCACCCTGGCCGCCGATCTGCTCGCTCGCACTTTGATGCCGATTCAAGAATTGCCCCTCGGCGCCCTGATGGCCATCGCCGGCGGGCCATTTTTCATCGCCTTACTCTCGCGCCGCCTCGAGCGCGTTGAAGCAAATTAGGGGCGCAGCAAAAATGTCCCTCGAAGCCAAAAACCTCACCCTGAGCTATGCAAGTACCTCGTCGCGCCGCGGCAAAACTGAGATCGACGTCCTCGTTGATGCCAATCTAGTGGTCGAACGCGGTCAGATTCTCGCATTGCAAGGACCGAACGGAGCCGGCAAATCGACTTTGATGAAGGCCCTCGCCCGACACTTAAAACCCAAACACGGGCAAGTTTTGCTCGACGGCAAAAACATCTGGGATCTGCCGGTACAACATTTTGCCCGCAAAATCGCCTATGTGCCACAAACGCTGAGCGCACCACCGGCGATGACAGTGCGAGAGCTCGTCAGCCTTGGTCGATCCCCGCATCAAAAAATATTTCAATTGAGCGCCACCGCAAACGATCAAGCAATCGTCGACGAAGCGCTCAAGCACTGCGGCGTAGACATGTTGAGGGACAAACTGCTGTCCGAACTTTCGGGCGGCGAAAGGCAGCGCACTGTAATAGCGATGGCGCTCAGTCAGGGGCCGGATTATTTGCTCCTCGACGAACCGACAGCCAGCCTGGACTTTCGCTATCAGCTCGAACTGGTCGAACTGCTCGATAGCTTGAGAGCAAAGGGAGTCGGTATCGCTCTGATTTTGCACGATTTGAATATCGCCGCTCGCCTGGCCGACCGCATCGCCTTGATCGCCTCTTCGCGTATCATTGCCCAGGGAGCGATTGAAGATGTTTTCTGCCGCGAAACGTTGCGCAGCGTCTTTGCCGTGGATATCGAAGTCTACAGCTCGAACAGCGGCGGCCGCGAAGTGTACCTGCCGGCCAGACTGAAATAACGGAAACAGCAAGAAGCCCGGCGGGAGCTAAAGTTCCGAGCCGGGCTTCAAGTGATTTTCGGCACTAACTACGAGTAGTAGCCGTTGCCGTAGTTTTGATATCTGTTACCGGAATTGATCGCACTAGTCAGGACCGCCCCAGTCAGAGCACCGGCGATGAAGCTGCCACCGCCATGACGACCATAACCGTAGACCGGACCCATGGGCGGCGGGTAATAGCTGTTACCATAGTTGGAGCCGAAATAGGGCGGCTGGGAATAATAGCCATTGTAGGCGTAGTTATTGTAGTTAGAATTGTAGTTGTTGTATCCACCCTCGAGCATAGCTGGGGCGAGCATGGCTGCTCCGTAACCACCACCGTAACCGCGATAGTATCCACCTAGAGCACGTTCACCAAGACCGACACCGGCCCCCACAGCCAAACCGCTCAAGAGATTACCAAAGAAGCGACCAACGCCACTCCCGACGCTTTGCTGCTGATACGGCACTTCATACCCCGTGGCATCGACCGGGCGATACTGCGGATTTTCATAGCGCGGGGCAGGATACATGCCGCTATTGTCGTTGGGCACGTACGAATACTGACGGCGCTGAGAATAGTCACGCTGGCCGTTGTCGTAGTCAGGCATATAGCTGTTGCGACCACCGCCAACGCGACGATCACAATTGCCGCCCTCATAAATATTGATTGTCGAACCGGCTTCGGCATAAATAGTCCGGCCGTCGCCCGTATGGATGGTGACAGAGTCAGAGGCATTAGCGCGCCCGGCATGCTGAGCCGGCTTCCAGTCGCTGTAAGCGTCATTTTGGACGCTGCTCATGCCGGTCGGAATATCATTCCGGCATGGATTGAAAAAATCCTTATCGGCAACGTTATCGGAGCCGTGAATAGATCCGCCCATTTTATGTTTCTCCTAGAAAACGCGAGTGGCAATTCCGCAAGAGCCACTTTTGCTCGCATCCATGTCTATACATTACCGGGAAGAATTTGACTGTCAATGGGAAAATTCCCCCTACCTGGATTTGACGGGCCTCTTGGGCCTTTGCAAAGCTTATGCGCCTCTCACAAGTTACCGGTCCTATTAACAAAATACAACATAAGCGGCCACGGCGGGAGGTGGCGCTGCGTAACAAGCGCGGCCTCTCTGCGTAATTTCATCCCTTATATAGGAGAACGAATCGAAAACAGAAATCAGAGCGTGCCGCAGGCAAAAGCCCAGAGACGCGGTATGAACACTATTGCCCCGACGAAAACGGCGGTGACGGCGGCGATTACCACGGCGCCGGCGGCGGTATCCTTAGCCAGTTTGGCCGAGGGATGATGGCGGAAATTTGCTTGAATATCGGTGACATGCTCGATAGCCGTATTGATGTATTCGGCGAAAAGCACGAAGGCAGTGACGAGAATCAAGGCCAGGCAACCGTTTACGTCGACTTTAAGGGCCAGGGCCAGGACCAGCACGATAGCGGCGATGCAGCAGTGGATGCGCACATTGCGCTCGCTATCGAAGGCGGCATAAAGACCGTTCAAAGCGTGATAAAAAGATTCGAGCAAAGAGCCGGTGCTGCCTGTTTTATGCTGCCACTCCTCACGGCGTGAGCGCTCGCGACGAGATTTTTCCCGTCTCGTTTCGGGCCCGGCCTCGGCGTCGCGAGGCTCGAGGCCCCAGCGCAGAGACTTGCGGCCAATCTCAGCGCTGCTCACAGTCTCGGAAATGGCATCGCCTGTGCCGGAGTTGCGCTCAAAGGGCGTATTCTCGCAAGGCAGTGCCTGGACCAGCAAAACCTGGTCGTTGTCGGAAACATTGTCCTCAACTATTTCGCCAGTTAGAGCATTGCTGCCGGCTGCCTCGTCGGCGCAGTAATCTTCGTCCGATTCGCTGGGGGAGAAATCAAAAAGCGTCAAAGCAGACATTTTTTTGCCCACGCCAGAATCACCGCCGTGGCGGCTTTTGTGCGCGCTCATGGAAACAACCTTGGACTTACGCCCCGGTTTGGCCCCATGGCCCTTATAAGTTCCATCGTCTGGCATCGGAATCGGCACCCAAGGGACAAAGACAGCGAAATGGCAAAAATGGGCCAACTAGGCTAAATTTTAGTACTAATTGACAACAAAAACCATAGTTTTATCCGCCCGCGCCAATCGCCGTATCTACTTGGTTCTTCTCACTCCGGCAGCATCGAGGATGCGGCGCTGCCGGCCGAACATTTCTTTCTCTTCTTCTTTTGTTACGTGATCGAAGCCAAGCACGTGCAGGACACCATGGACGAAAAGAAAAGAGAGCTCACGATCGAGTGAATGCCCATATTCTTCAGCCTGCTCACGAGCCCTCTCCATTGAAATGAGGATTTCGCCGACGATCCATTCATAATCTTCATCATCTTCTTCGCCTTCATCAAAGGCGTCGGCCCCGACCAGACCGATAAAAGGCGGCGGCGTCAGCTCGAGGGGAAAGGAGAGCACATCGGTGGCTTTGTCCTGCTCGCGCCAATCTTTATTGACAGCCCGGATTGCCTTATTGGAAACCAGAGCAACCGAAAGCGAGCCCCGGCCAAAAATCTGTTTTAATTGCTTTTTTTTTAACCAGCGCGGCGGCTCGGCCATCAAATCGGCGCCTAAAAAATTTAATAGCCGAGCAAATTCGGCGCTCAGATTCTTACTGTTGACCGGCTCGCGCCGTTGCCTATTGTGAAACACTATATTCACGGTTTCTTGCCTTGCTCCTTCTTTGGTGCTAGTATCCGGGACAGATATAGTTTGTATGAGAAGACATAAATTTTAGACGTAGGCTTCTGCATGTAAGCCTACGGCATTTTTGTCTTCGCCCAAAAATTATGTCTGACTAAGGCCCGGGACGATGTCCCGTCTGAGCGTCTTTGATTCATTGACTACATTTACGACCTGATGCCCAACAACAAAAACAGCGAACAAGCGATCGAAATAGTCACGGCCCTCGCCGATGAAGTGGTGCAAAGCCTGGGCATGTCCCTGGTTGAAATACACTTCGGCCAGGCCGGTCGTCAAAAAAGTCTGGAAGTAATCATCTATAGGCCGCAGGGCAAAGTCGGCCTGTCCGATTGCGAAAACGTCAGTCGAGAGCTCGACGCCAGGCTGGAAAAACTGCAGGATCAGGTTGCTTTTTTCCACGGTCCTTACGTCCTCGATGTGGCCAGCCCCGGCATCGATCGGGTCTTGAAGAGCAATCGCGAATACGGACTATTCCAGGGTCGTAGCGTGGAAGTCAAAACCAAGGCCAATACATCAGAAAACTCACTCGGCCAGCATTTCGTCGGCAAGCTCGACCGACTCGAAGGCGACACTCTCTACCTGACCGAAGTCAAGCCGGCACCACAGGGCGGCACTACCGGTAAGGGCAAACAAAAACAGAGCGGCAAAAAAGTCGTCGAGCCGACACCGATAAAAACGCTGGCAGTGGCCTTCAAGACGGTTATCCAGGTAAGGCTGCATCCGGATCTGGTCAAGTATCTCAAGACCCTCGAGCAAGCCGATCTTGCTGAAAGCGAAATAGTCGATTTAGAAAAAGATTTGGACGAAGAGGCGGTTGAAGAAACCGATGATGTTTAGGTGACAGCTAAAAGATGATGTTTTGGTGACCGAAGATACATATCAATTTGAGTAATTAAGAAGTGACGGTTTAGACCGGGAGGTTTATGTGATCAAGATAGGCGACAAACTCCTAGAAGCAGCCGAGGAGCTGGAACGGGAGCGGAATATCCCGCAGGAGGAATTTATTTCGTACGTCTGCGACGCCATCGTCGCCGCCTATAAGAAGAAGGTCCCCGATCACGACGTCGAAGGCGTGCGCGCCATTTTCGATACCGAAACCGGCGAAATCGGCATCTTCGCACCGAAAGAAGTCGTCGACAAAGTGAGCAATGAATATCACGAAATCGGCCTGAGCGACGCTCAGGATTTGATTCCGGACGTCACTGTCGGTGAAGTGCTCGAAATCGAAGTCACTCCAAAGGATTTCTCAGAGTTTGGTCGTATCGCCGCCCAGACAGCCAAACAATTGATCACCCAGCGCTTGAGAGAAGCGGAAAAAGAGTTGATCAAAAAAGAATTCGAAGCACGCAAAGGCACCTGCACCACCGGTCAGATCGAGCGCATCGAAGTGATCAGCAATTCACGCAACAACGTCATCGTCAACCTCGGACGTGTCGAAGGCTGCATGCCCAGCCGTGAGCAACTTCCCGGCGAGACCTATCGTGTCGGCAACCGCGTACGTGTCTATGTCCTCGAACTGAGAGACACCGGCCGCGTCCCGCAAATCATCGTATCGCAGGCTCACCCGGAGCTGGTGCGCGAACTCTTTGAACTGTATGTCCCCGAAATCGAAGACGGCACAGTCGAAATCAAATCGATCGCCCGCGAAGCCGGATATCGCACCAAGATCGCCGTCCATTCAGAAGATGCCGACGTCGACCCGGTCGGCGCCTGTATCGGTACGCGCGGAGTACGCATCCAGAACGTCGTCGCCGAATTGCGCAACGAAAAAATCGACGTCATCCGCTATTCGACCGATCCGGTCGACTACATTTCGAACGCCCTTTCACCGGCCCGCATCACCACTGTTGCACTCTATGAAGAGTCGATGGACCAGAGCGGCAAGCGCGCCGAAGTAATCGTGCCCGACGATCAGCTCTCGCTGGCCATCGGTCGCGGTGGACAAAACGTCAGACTGGCGGCGAAACTGACCGGCTGGAAAATCGACATCAAGTCGGAAAGCCAGTCCGGTGGTTCCTTCCGCAACACCGCCCAAGCTCTTGACGAGCTCACTACCTAAAGAGGGTTAAAACTTCATCGAAGTAGAACGAACAATCGAAAGACTTTGTGTATCTTGCCGCAAAATGAAGGGGCGGCAGGAGTTGATGCGGATCACCTGCGACTTTCAAAATCGTAACGTTATGCTCAACAAAACAGCCGCCGGAGGAAAGTCTCCGACGGCCCAAGGTCGTTCGGCTTATGTCTGTAAAACGACAGCCTGTCTTGAACTGGCCCTCAAGACGACAAAATTGAAATATGGTCTCGAAGGCCGCAAGAAGAAGGGCGCGGAGAACGTAAGACGGGTCTCCTGGCCGCTTGAAGCACAACTTATCCAGAGCCTCTTTGCAGAATGCTCAGATCAGAACAAAACGTGCCAAAATACTGAAGTACACGGAGAGAGCTGAATGGACGACAGAGTTCGAATCTATGAGTTGGCGCGGCGGATGAATGTTCCAAACGGGGACGTCATCACAGTCTTGCGCGAACTCGGCTATGACATTAAGAGCCACTCGAGCACAATCGACAAAACGGCCGTCGGACTGCTGATTGCCGCGATCGACAAGAAAAAACAGAAGGCCGACAACGATCCCAAAGGCAAGGCCAAAGCAGCTTCAGTGACCACAACATCAAAATCTCCGGCCGCCAAGGCCCCCGCTAAATTGCCGCCGCCCCCTGAACCGGTCGTCGTCAAACCACGCGTCCTGGCTCGTTATCGCCCCGAGAAGCCTCCGGTCGATGGTGACGATTCAACGACTAGCTCCGGCATGATCTCCGGCTCCCACCAGGGAGTGCCGATCGGTACCGGACTGTCAGGCATGGGCGGGACGCCAACTGGACATGTTGTCCAGAGCTCCAATGCCGGTGCCAGCGCGCCTCACAGCAACCAGGGTGCTCAGAGCAGCCCGCAATCAAGCCAAGGTGCCAACCCTATCAACGCCCAGACCCAGATTTCATCCCGCCCGATCACATCTTCCGGCCATTCATCGCATGGCAGTCATGGCGGCGGTCATCAGACCGGTACGACAAGCGGCTATCAGGCAGGCGCCGTAGCATCCCAGGGAGCAGCGCAAGCCGCCTCGGGGTCAATGCCAGCACCGACCAAGCCGGCCGACAGCGCCTCGGCCCAACCAGCCGCTCGCGTCGAGCACAAATCGGCGGCAGGTCACCCGGCCAGTCCCGAATCCAATCCAGGCGCCGTCAGAGAACAAGAATCAAACCAATCCTCCACCGCCTCGGCTCCGCACGGCCAGACCGCAGAAGCCGCTCCCACAGCAGCCGAACCGGTTGCTCCGGAAGTGGAAGAAGTGCCTCTGGACACGCGTGGCAAGGTGACTGGTGATTCCTGGTCCGATGAATCACGCTATGCACCGAGAAGTATTCGCAAACTCGATCAACCTCAGGCGCCGAAGGTCAAAACTCCGGATCCAAAAGCTGTAGCCAAGGCAAAAGCGGAAGAAGAAGCTGCCGCCAAGGCAGCCAAAGAAACCGCTGCCAAGGAAGCCAAAAGTAAAACAAAAGAAGAGCGCGACAAAGACAAGGACAAAGACGACTTCTCCCCGCGCGGCCAGGCCGTGCGCCCGATGTCGCCCTCCGTGCCGATTCGCGTCGCCGCTCCTTCGATGCGCGCCACTCCACCGCGTCCGCCAAAATCACGCCACCAAACACCGGCCGACAGACATGCTCCTAAAAAGGAAGAAAAAGTCCGTCCCGCCGCTGCTCCGGAAGTACCAAAAGTCATCGTTTTGACGACTAATCTCACCGTTCAGGAACTTGCCGCCAAGATGCAGGTGCCTGAGACTGAAGTGATCAAGCGTCTCTTTATGAAGGGCATCGCTCGTACCGTCAATATGATCGTCGAATTGGAAATCGCTCGTGATCTCGCCGTCGAGATGGAATACGAAGTACTGTCCGAGGAAGAGGTCAACCCCGACGCCGTCAAGGAAGAAGTACCCGAATTGTCCGACGAGGACAAAGCGGCACTTGTCTCCAGACCGCCGGTCGTCACGATCATGGGTCACGTCGACCACGGTAAGACCAGTTTGCTCGACGCTATCCGTCAGACCAAATTTCTCCTCACCGACTCCGAACATGGTGGTATCACACAGCACATCGGCGCATACCACGTCGAAGTGCCGGATGAAGAAGGCCACATGCGTCAGATCGTCTTCCTCGATACGCCGGGTCACGAAGCCTTCAGCGCCATGCGCGCCCGGGGAGCCAATGTCACCGACATCGCCATCCTCGTGGTCGCAGCCGACGACGGTGTGATGCCGCAAACGATCGAAGCGATTGACCACGTCAAAGCAGCCGGTGTACCGATTATCGTCGCCGTCAACAAAATCGACAAGGCCGGCGCCGATCCCGAAAAAGTACTTTCGCAGTTGATGAACTATGAGCTCGTCGCTGAGAAATACGGCGGCCAGACAGTTACCGTCGAAGTATCGGCGAAGAAACGTACAGGCCTCGATCAATTGCTCGAAATGATCTTGCTTGTCTCCGACGTGCTCGAACTCAAAGCCAACCCCGAAAAACCAGCCGTCGGTGTAATCATCGAAGCTGAACTTTCTCGCGGCAAAGGTGCAGTCGCCACTGCTCTCGTCGAAAACGGCACACTGCGCGAAGGCGATTTTATCGTCGCCGGCAGCAAGTGCGGTCGCGTCAGAGCCCTCTTCGATGACCGCGAAAAGCGCGTCAAAGCAGCCGGTCCTTCGATGCCCGTACAGGTACTCGGTCTCGATGAAGTACCGCAAGCCGGCGATACTTTCCAGGTCGTGAGCGACGCCCAGGGCATGAAGATGCTCGCCGAAGCGCACAGACTGACGGAAGGCAGCCGTGCCCAGCACCACGTCACCCTCGAGTCTCTGCACGAGCTCCTCGAACGCGGCGAAGTGAAAGACCTCAACATCATTGTCAAAGCCGACGTGCAAGGTACCGCCGAAGCTATTGCCGACACGATCCGCAAGCTGGGATCGGGCGAGGTGCAGACACGTATCCTCCGCACCGCATCTGGTGACATTTCCGAAAACGACGTCAACCTGGCGGCATCTTCCAATGCCATCATCGTCGGCTTCAATGTCAATCCGGACCAGAATGCCAGCCGCGTCGCCGAAGGCGCCGGAGTGGACATCCGCACCTACAGCATCATCTATCAAATTACCGATGACATAACCAGCGCCATCCAGGGCTTACTCAAACCGATCAGAGAAGAAGTGAACATCGGCCAGGCCGAAGTGCGCCAGATCTTTAAAGTCGGCAAGGGCACAATCATCGCTGGTTGTATGGTCTTGAGCGGCAAAGTACAGAGAAGCTCGCTCGCCCGCATCGAGCGCAACGGCGCCATCATCTTCGAAGGCAAGCTTGACACCCTCAAGCGCTTCAAGGACGACGCCAAAGAAGTGGCTCAAGGTTTCGAATGCGGTATGAGCTTCGACAAATTCTCCGATCTGCAAATCGGCGACAAAATCAACTCGTACATTGTCACCGAGAAGAAGCAAGGCGGCGACGCAGTCTCGTCAAGATAGACCGAGGCAGCTAAGACAGGAGTCGAGAGCAACATGTCAACAGAACGCGCTTTGAGAATTTCGCAGTCGGTCAAGCGAGAGCTTTCCGATATGATTCGCCGCGACCTGAAAGATCCGCGTTTGAGTGGTTTGATTTCCTTCACCGAAGTCGAATGCACAAGCGACCTGCGCAACTTGAAAGTCTTCGTCTCAGTGTTTGGCACCACCGCCAATACAACGGCCGGTCAGGCGGCAAACGCCTCCGACGAAGCGCGCGTTGACGCCGCTCAAAAGCTCTCAGCCACAGGAGTAGCCGAGCTGACTCCCGCTGAAAAAGCGACGGCCGGCGTGCTCAGTTGTCTCAATGAAGAGTCGGGTTATATCCGCGGCGAACTTTGCCGCAGACTAAAATTGCGCTTCGCTCCCGAATTGCAGTTCCTGCCTGATATGTCTCTGGAGCGGGGTTCCAAAGTATCGGAGCTCCTCGCCAAGATCTCACGCGGCGAAGTCTAGACCTTTTTGTCAGTCCGGGGCCGTCTGTGAATCCAGACTCAGTCAACGCAGCAGTGAAGAAAAACGCCGCCCTGAGCGGTTTTTTAAATGTGAGCAAACCGGCCGGTATGACTTCTCATGATGTCGTCAACCGGGTGCGCCGGATCACCGGCATCAAACAAGTCGGTCATGCCGGCACCCTTGATCCAATGGCCACCGGTGTCATGGTGGTGGCGCTCGGCAAGGCCTGCCGACTGCTGCGCTTCCTGGCCGACGACAAAAGCTACAGAGCAACGATTACATTAGGGCTGATTACCGACACCGACGACATCACCGGCAAAGTGCTGCACGAAAACGAAAAGGCAAAGACCGCCCCTCCAGAAAGAGAAGCAGTAGCCGTCGCCCTCGATCAATTTTGCGGCGCCATCGAACAGATACCGCCTTTCTACAGCGCCATCCATGTGGACGGTAAAAGACTCTACGAACTGGCCCGCTCCGGTCAGGCACCGCCCGAAATAAAGCCGCGCCCGGTCGTGATTTACAAAATCGAGCTACTTTCCTACGAGGCACCGGTGGTGGTGATTCGCGTCCATTGCTCCAAGGGTACCTACATACGCTCGATAGCCCGGGACCTCGGCCAAAAGCTCGGCCTGGGCGGGACGTTATCCGGCCTGGTGCGCGAAACGTCGGGGCGCTTCAATATCGATAAAGCCGCCCCTCTGGACGAAATGCTGGCCGATCCAAAAGCGGCGATGGAAAAAGTCGTGCCGGTGGAAAACGCCCTGCGTCTTCCTCTCTTTGAAGTAGATGCCGAAAATGCCAGAAGGCTCGGCCTCGGACAAAAAATTACCGCGGATAATCTGCCGGAACCGGCCGCGAAAATATCGGAAGATCAAGAAGAACCGCCCGAAAACTTTGTGCTGGTCTCCAATGCCACAACAAACCATCCCTTTTGCGTCGGCCGCGTAGGCGAAAAAGAAGGGCAGCGCTATCTCGCTCCAGAAGTTGTCTTCGCCGATGCCTGAAGTCACCTACAGTCGGGGCGCGGCCCTGTCAGTGACTATTGCCGGGGAGCTACTCTTACTTTTAATCGCCTGCGTCTGGGTCTATTTCGCCCATATCGATCTGACGCCATTGATCAAATGGCGCAGTGGTAGCGAAATCCCCGTGCTCATGCCGGGTATCGCCACGGCAGGGCTGGTCTCGCTCGGCAACCTGGCCATCATGTACTTTGCCGACAAATACCACGATCGCAATATGTTACTGGCCTCGATGAAAGATTTGATCGACACCGTGATGCTGCCCCTGCTTGGACCTTTCACACTGCTGGATAGCGTCATCGTCGCCGCTATCTCCGGACTGGCCGAAGAGATCTTTTTCCGCGGCGTTTTGCAAAATCAATTCACGGCCCTGGTTTCATTTTTCGGCCTGCACCAACATGAAAGCGAATGCGGCATCGTCCTTTCCGCGGTATGCTTCGGCATGGCCCATTTCCGCAATCTCTACTTTTTGCCCTATGCCGTCTGGGCAATGGTCGTCGGCCTTTTAATGAGCTTTTTGCTCGCCCAGACCGGTTCTCTCTACACGCCGATGATTGCCCACGCCCTGATCAATTTGACCAGCATCACTGTGCTACGCACGATGTATGCAGCAGAGCAGGAAACCAGGGTGGAGTAGTCATGCCTGGATTATTGGTGGTTACTGAAAGTCTATACAAATTACTGCCGGCGATGTGTATCGCCCTGGCCCTGGCCAGTCCGGGCCACGGTCAAGACAGTAAGCCCAATTTGATACGGCCCAAACTAGAATTTCCCTCTCCCAAATCCAAACCGACAACGGCCGTTCAAAAATACGAAGCCCGAATCGCTGCGGAATATTTCGGCTCGGAAATTTTCAACGGCACGGCGATGACATTGAAAGTGTGCGGCGAACCATCCCTGTGGAAAGCAAGCAGACGGCACAGAAGACTCTGCGCAATTAGATTTACTGGACACGCCTGGCGACGCGAACAAGATTTTGTCTACAGGCTTGAAATACCAGACAGGCATGCCCGTCTGGTCGGTAAGACAATAAATCCGCGTCAGATAAACCGTCTTATTGCGCAGAAGAGAGCCGCTAGATTCAAGCCCGCGCTTATAGCCGTCCAGGATTGCTTCAAGACGAGCACTCGCATCCTGACGCCCGAAGAAGCCGATAGGCTGAGGAGCCTTCTTGAGAACGCAGACCGGATGGCTATGCCTCAAGTGGATTTGAGCGACAATTATGGAGGAGTGATTTATGACAAACCGACTACCACTATCGAATTGTTGCGCTGTGGCAGCTACAAAGTGTTTTTGCGCACAAACGCAGAGCCGGCCTTGCAGAATATTCAAAATGAGCTGAGAAGCCTACTCCCTCTACCTGAAACAAAATAGCAGCCCGACACTTATGTCCGAGCTGCTATTTTTGATTGACATTTGCTGGCTTGCTAGTTATTTCTTTTTCTTAGCGGCGGGCTTTTTTTTAGCCGGTGCAGCTTTTTTGGCTGGTTTGGCTTTAGCTCTAGCTGCGCCTTTTTTGGCAACGGCTTTTTTGGCTGGTTTAGCGGCAGCTTTTTTAGCGGCGGGCTTTTCAGCTTTAGGGGCCGGGGCTTTGGGCAGGGCGGCTTGCTTGGCGCGTCCATCGACAACGTCTTTCAGTTCCTGACCAGCTCTGAAGACCGGCACTTTGGCCGCTTCGATTTTCAATTTTTGCTTGGGATTCTGGGGATTGACGCCATAACGAGCCTGTCTTTGACGACGCTCGAATGTGCCGAAGCCCACGAGGGTTACGCGCTCGCCCTTGGCCAACGAAGTGGTCAGAGCGTGCAAGAGGGCGGCAACAGTGTCTTGTACATGCGCTTTAGATTGGCCTGTAGCGGCAGCCACTGTGTTAACGAGATCTGCTTTATTCATGCGATTCTTCCTGATTTTTGTGAGGATAGAGAACAAGAGAAACCAGTAGAGGCCATACTAGAGCCCCAAAACGATGTGTGATACTACCACCGCATTTGGTTTTATTTCAAGTGCTTTTGCCATGTGCTAGTCTTGTTTAAATGATCGCAGACGATACAATCGCAGCCATCTCGACCGCGCCCGGCGTCGGAGCCATCGCCATAGTGCGGTTTTCCGGACCTGACGCCTGGACGATCGCGCAAAAAATTTTTTCTCCACGAGTATTTTCAGAAAGCCCAAAAAGCGAAAAACATTGGACACCCAAAAGCCACATGGCGACGATCGGATATATCCGCAAGCCTGATTCCGAGCAGTATATCGACGAGGTCGTCCTGATTGCCTACCAGGGCCCCAATAGTTATACGGGCGAAGATCTGGTCGAAATTAATTGCCATGGCTCGCCGATTGTCACGAGGGAAATTCTCACGCTGGCTTTGCAAAACGGGGCAAGACTGGCTCAAAAAGGGGAGTTCACCAAGCGTGGTTTTCTCTCCGGTCGACTCGATCTGACCCAGGCCGAAGCAGTGCTGGATATCATCCACAGTAAGACCGAACGCCAGAGTCACCTAGCCCTATCGGCCCTGAAAGGCCATCTCGGCGAGGAAATCAAAGCGGTGCGCAAGCGCCTGCTGGAACTTACTACCAGGATAGTAGCCGGCATCGATTTCCCTGAGGAAGTGGGAGAGCTCGATTTAAGCGACATCGAAGCCGTCACCGACCAGGCCATCGAGCGCCTCGAATCGCTGGCACGTACAGCGCGCAGCGGCCGCTATTTGCGCGAAGGGCTGAAGCTGGCCATCGTCGGCCGGCCAAACGCCGGCAAATCGAGCCTGCTCAATGCTCTGCTCAATTTCGAGCGGGCCATCGTCACCGACGTGCCGGGCACGACCCGCGACAGTATCGAAGAACCGGTGGACGTAAATGGCGTGCCCGTCATCTTGATCGATACGGCCGGCGTACGCGCCACGGAGGACGCCGTCGAACAAATCGGTATCGAGCGCACCAAAAAAGCAATCGATGAAGCTGAGCTCGTCGTCTTTTTAATAGACGGACTGAAAGGCATCGGCCACGAGGAAGAAGTAATCGCCGAAAAGCTTCTGGAGAGCGGGCGCAGCTTTTTGCCGGTGGTGAATAAAAGCGATTTGTTGAGGGGCGAGCAGAGTGTCGGGCCGCTGCCGAATTTTTCAGGCAGCGGTGAAAACAGCCGTGAGCAGAGCGCTACAACGAAAATGGCCGGGGCGCTCTCTTCACCGATTTGCGCTGCGGCGCCGCTTAAAATTTCCGCAAAATCAGGCAGCGGCCTCGACGATCTCAAGGGGTGCATCGAAAGCTGGGCTCTGGCCGATGCCAGCCTGCAAGAACTGGGCGGCTCACTCAATCAGCGCCAGGGCGAACTCTGCCATAAATCGCTGGATTTTCTCAAAGCGCTCAAGCAAGCTGCCGCTTCTGGCCTGCCCCAGGACTGCCTGGTGACCGACCTGCGCAGTGCCTTAGGCGCCCTCGACGAACTCTCCGGCGATTCGGTCACGGAAGAAGTGATTACCGAGGTCTTCGCCAATTTTTGTATCGGTAAATAAAGCAGGAATATTGAAATGGCCACGCTCAGATCAGAAGACCGTGATTTCGAGAGCTCGGTGAGCATAATCGCCGGCCAGACTCTCAGCATCGAAGCGGCATCGGCTCATAACGACAGGCGCGAAAAGCAGCTCTGGCAAATGGTCGAACTAAAAATTAAGAGCGGCGAGCGTGAGCTGGTTTTCAGCAGTGAAGTGGGCATCGAAGCAGCGGCAATGAAGGCCGTATCGCCCGAAGAGCTGCAGGATGCCGTGGAAAATGCCACCCGGGTTGCCAATGCCTATTTAATCTGCCGCGAACCAACGAATGAACTGACCAATCTTGCCGTCATGCTCGAAGAAATAGCTGACGGCGCCCGCACCAGGCTTTCTTTTGAGCCCTCAGAGCCGAGTTTCGAGCTGACAATCAATAATGTCGCCGGCGGCCTGCGCGTCGATTTTTTCGTCGACGCCGGCAATGTCGAGACCGGCATCTATCGCTGGGACTCTCTCGGCGTACGCTTCTTCACATCCGCCGCCAATCTGCGGGCCTTCGTCGACGACTTCCGGGCCGAATTTGCCTGCTAGCTGACAAATAGCTAATTGCATATATAGCAGTACTGTTAAAATTAAACCTCGAGGTCTGAAGTCAGACCTTTTATCAAGTCGGCAGTTTGTAGATGCCGTAACAACAGAGAGGAATATTTATGTCCACTGCAGAAATGAGCGAAACGCAGATAAAGGTAAAGCTGCCCGATGGTTCGAGCAGAAGCGTAAACAGCGGCGAGAGCAGCGCGGAACTGGCCAAGTCAATCAGCCAGGGTCTATACCGCAATGCCGTCGGCGCCCTGATCAACGGTGAATTGCTCGATCTCTACACACCGCTCAAAGAAGGCGATGAGGTAAAAATCCTCACCGCCAAAGATCCCGAAGCGATCGAGCTGCTCCGTCACTCGACTGCTCACGTCATGGCTCAGGCCGTGCAAAACATCTTTCCCGGTGCAAAGATTGCCATTGGGCCGACTATCGACGACGGTTTTTATTACGACTTCGAAATCGCGGACCACACACTAACGCCCGATGATCTCGGTAAAATCGAAGCGGAAATGAAGAAGATCGCCGATGCCAATCAAAGACTGGTGCGCTATAACATTCCCGACGTCGATAAACAACTCGACGAGTTTCGCAGTCAGGGTGAAAAATTCAAAGTTGAGCTCTTGACCGAGCACCGCGATCACAATCCGACTCTTTATTTGATGCAGGACAAAGACGGCAAGACGATCTGGAACGATCTCTGCCGCGGACCGCACCTGCCTTCGACCAAAGACATCAAGGCCTTCAAACTTCTGAAAGTTTCGGGGTCTTACTGGCGCGGTGATGAGAAAAAAGAGCATCTGCAGCGCATTTACGCCACCGCCTGGTGGAGCAAGCAGGATCTCGAAGACTATCTCAAGCGCCTGGAAGAAGCGGAGAAGCGCGACCACCGCAAACTTTCCAAAGAGCTCGATCTTTTCTCCACCCATGATGAAGTCGGTCCGGGCCTGATTTTCTGGCATCCGAATCTGGCCACGGTCAGAGATTGTATCGAGACTTACTGGCGCGCCGAGCACCGCAAACGCGGCTATGTTTTTGTCTACACTCCCCACATCGCCAACGAGCAACTCTTTGCCATCAGCGGCCACCTGGAGAACTACAGCGAAAACATGTATTCGCCGATGGACATCGATGGACAGCCTTACCGCGCCAAACCGATGAACTGCCCGGGCCATATCATGATCTACAAATCGAAGCTGCACAGCTACCGCGATTTGCCGATTCGCATGGCCGAGCTCGGCACAGTCTATCGCTACGAGCGCTCCGGCGTATTGCACGGCATGCTCAGAGTGCGCGGCTTTACGCAAGACGACTCGCACATCTTCTGCACCCCCGAGCAGCTCGAAGATGAAATCGGCGGTATCGTCGATCTGATCGAGAGCCTGATGACCACCTTCGGTTATACATATAAAGCTTATCTGGCGACAAAACCGGAAAAAGCCCTGGGCAGCGATGAAGAGTGGGATTTTGCCACCAAGGCACTGGAAGGCGCCATGAAAAAACGCGGCATGCCTTACGAAGTTGACGCCGGCGGCGGTGCCTTCTACGCACCTAAGATCGACGTCAAACTCTTTGACGCCATCGGCCGTGAATGGCAGGGACCGACTGTGCAGGTCGATTTGAACTTGCCGGATCGTTTCGATGTTTGCTACATCGGCCAAGACGGCAACCGTCACAAAGCAATCATGGTGCACCGCGCCGTGCTCGGCTCGCTCGAGCGCTTTGTCGGCGGCTTGATCGAGCACTATGCCGGTGCTTTCCCCCTGTGGTTGGCGCCGACCCAGGTAGTGGTCATGCCGATTTCGGATCGTCACGCAGACGAAGCGAAAAAGCTGGTCGCTCTGCTTGCAGACAACGATATCCGCGTCCAGCTCGATGAAAGATCGGAGACGGTCAACTACCGCATCCGTGAAGCGCAGGTCCAGCAGATACCGTATATGGTGGTACTGGGAGACAAGGAAGTGGAAGCAGGCATCGTGGCCGTACGCCACCGCCGCGGCGGCTCCCTCGGCACAATGAAGCCGGAAGAGCTACTCGCCAAGCTAAAAGAAGAGATCCGCACAAAGGAATCCATTTGAAAGATCCATTTGAAGGAATCCATTTAAAGGAATCCATTTAAAGGAATCCATTTGAAAGATCCATTTAAAAAATCCATTTAGAGAAGAGGCAGAGGCGGCGGTCGACCTTGCACCCTTAAGGGCACCAGGAACGAGCAGTATTGAGCCGTAGCGAGCCGTAATGAGCGCCGTCTCTGCAATATCTTCAAGACATTTCTCGAAACAACGATCAGTTTACTAATCATCCAAACAATTCTAATTCTGGAGAGAAAAAATGGCCTCGTCAAACAAAGCCCTGGACCGTCTCAAATATCTGATGCAGGACGAAATGTCCGCCGGTGAAACCTATACCAAAGCCCTGGCCTCGATTAAAACGGAGAGCGTCAAAGCGGAATTGACCGCCCTCAAAACCGTCCATGACGAACGTCTCAAGACCCTCACCTTGCTGGTCAAGGAAATGGGCGGCGAAGCACCGGCTACTTCCGGCCTCTGGGGCAGTTTCGCCAAACTGGTCGAGAGCGGTGCGGCACTGCTTGGCGAAAAAGCGATCGTGGGAGCACTCGAAGAGCACGAAGTGAAAAGTCTGGCCGATTACAAATCGGATCTGGAAGTATTTGATGAATCCCTGCACAAAGTCATGTTCTACGAGCTTATGCCTTCACAGCAGGAGTGCTACGAGAAGATTTATAAATTGAAAGAGTCGATGAAATAGACGGCGCAACCGACCGAGTTTTTGCTGGTGTGGCATTTTTTCATTGTTGGGATATTGATGATGATGGTGGTGGTGACAACACCACCATCGTTTGCTGTTGAGCAGGAAAAACAGCCCGATGAAGAAATCAATCTGAAGTCTAAAAATCCCTGGTTCAGAGGCTTTCAATCACAGCGCGGCAGCAGCGCTAAACAGAGTGTTGAAAGCATCGTCGGCAAAAGCCAGCTCCAGGACCGCCCTAAGCACGAGCTATTTTCCGTTGTCAAAATCAAGGACGTCTCGCCTGCCAACCGCGAGCTCGCCGAGCAACTGGAAATCATGCCCATGCTCCGCGAACTCTACGATCCTGATCGTCCGGCCAGTATCGAGCGAAAAATCGCCCTGCGCGAAAAAATACTGGAGACGATCCTCGAGAGTTATTTCGATGCGGCCAGCGTGCGTGCGGAGGCCGACCGCGAGGAATTGCAGATGCAAAACCTGCGCGAAGCTCTCACTCAAAAACGCGACCGCAGTATCGAGGTGAATAATGCCACCAACTTCATCGCCTCGGGCGCCCTGAACACGGTTGGATCTATTCTCGGTTTTTCGGCCAAAACGCCGCCCCTTTCGGGCAACTTAAACCAGATGCTCTCCGGCGTCGTGGCTGCGAGCATGTCCACCTACGCCTTGAAGCAAGCTAATGGCGGCAAGATCTTCACCCCCAATCATCCGACCGTTCTAGCCGAACTGTTCGGTCGTCCCGTATCAGAGAGAACGACTTATCCCGAGAGCGTCTGGCGATTTTTACATGGCAGCTCACCGGACTTCCCCGGTATGACGCGACTACAAGTACTGGAAAAGAGCTGGATCGAAAATAGACACCTGGAAGAATACGGCTCAAAGCGCGAAAAGATGAAGATCGACATGATCTCGGGCGTCGCTGATCCAAAATACAAAATGTCCATCGACGATATCAGCGACGAAATCAATATGATTTCGGATATTTCATCGGTCTCGGAACTGATGGCGCATCATCTGCGCGACTTGCTGCGCATGATCGACTCGGACGTGCTGCTCTAGGGCGCCATATAAAACTGTGGGTTGACGAGTTGGAAATTCCGGAAAAACAAGAAAAGTGGGATCTCAATGAGATTTTGCTGCGCGCCCTGGCTCTTGCAGACAGCGGACATCCGGCCGAAGCGGAGATCGAATTTCTAAAGGCTTTTGATGTAACGGGAATAGCCTTTACGGCAGACAAAGACAACTGGGGAGTGGCAGCGGACCTGTACTTTGCCTATGGTCGGCTTCTGCATGAGATGAAGCGACCCGGGGAAGGACATCCCAAAATAAAGCAAGCGCTCGGACTCTATACCAGAGCCTACGGTATTAACGATGGTCGCACGATTTTTTGCCAGCGCAAACTAAAAGAGCTGTCGCGAGCAAATAACGATAGCGACGAGCTGTTCAGAGCAGACCTTTTTCTCAAAGCGCACCACGCCGTGCAATCATTGATCGCTGCGGCCTTTCTCTATGACAAAGGGCATGACAGGGATAGATTGATTGCTGCTTTTTGTGAACGTTCTTCGTTGTCTCAAGCCATACCATCGGTCGAGCAAAACGAGGCAAGCCTCGCGGCCCTCGCCGATAAACAGATCGTCGACCTTGCCCTGGAGTTGTTTGCAGACAGCGCTCGAGCCGAGCCAGAGAAAGGCGGTCTGGTTGTTTTCCAGCGCAAACAAGGGGAGAATTTTATACAGCAATGTCTGACCAATCCCGCTTCTTTTGTCGATGCCTTTAATAAGGCTGTCGGTGAAAATCTTTTGCTGCTCGTGAAGGCGGAAGCAGAGACGGATTCAGTGCTTGACCTTTTCCTGGAGAAGGCGCCGCTGGCTGAAAGTCAGCGCAAAAAGAGCAGATCGAAAAAATTGGGCGTCGAGCAGTCGTTTAAGTGGCCATGTTCGGAACTCGACGATCTGGCTCTCGCTTTCAATAATCGTTTGCGCAAACTGGGGCGAGAAGGTCAGTTTTATCTGCTGAGAAGCGAAGCGGATGGTGAAGCAGCCTATTTGCTCTGCACGCCCAGTCAATTTCAGACAGTCAAAGCATGCGTGCCATTGCGGCGGCTCGGGCGATAGTCTGATCGTCGCGGGCGGTCGCTAAGGGTCGCTGAGGCTTTTTGACGATTTTTCGGCAGCGACGGCGTGTGTCCGATTGGCGTCTTTTTTATGTATACACAATGTGTGTACGTTGTTTTCAGCCCCGCAGCAGAACTATTTCCATTATAATTCCACACGACAGCTTCACAAAAGACCCGTATATTTGGTTTACAGACAAGAGGTTGTTCCCATGCACATGCAGCGCTCCCTTTCGATATTTATGCTCGCTCTGACCTTAGCGACGAGTGCGCAGACTTTCGTACAAGCAGCACAGGCCAAAGGCGGCGGTGGCGGACATTCGGCCGGAGGCAGCCACGCTGGCTATAGCCACTTCTTCGGTCGGGGCCGAGGCGGCCGTGGCCGCGGATACGGCAATTACAATCAGGGTCCGACGGACGACCAGTTGCAAGCGGTAAATTTTCAAAAACGCGCCTCAGAAAATCCCTATGCCAACGTCCCGCAACACGTCAACGTCAGCAATTACATCAAGACCTACTAAAAGTGTTTGAATTACTGGCGCTCGCTGTCCAAGAGGGCGCGTTTACGTTCTACGCCCCAGCGATAGCCTGATAGATCCCCGCTAGTCTTGACGACGCGATGACAGGGGATGACGACCGCAAGAGGATTTGCCCCGCAAGCCGTACCAACGGCACGCACCGCCCCCGGTGCTCCAATCATTTTTGCAATTTCACCGTATGTCATTGTTTTTCCAGTCGGAATAGCCTGGAGAGCCTGCCAGACACGCTGCTGAAAGGCCGTGCCGCGTATGTCCAGAGGCAAGTCTAGACCAGCAGCCGGAGCCTGCACAAAACCAACGACAAGGGCGACCAGTTTCTCAAACCGGTCGTCGCCACCAATAAAGGTAGCGCGCGGAAATCTATCTTGCAGACTGCGCACCAGAGCCTGCGCATCATCGCCAAGGAAAATTGCGCAAATGCCCTTTTGACTCTGGGCGACAAGCACTGCTCCTAAAGTAGACTCACCAACAGCGAAGCGGATCTCCATATCATCTCCACCGCTCTTGTATTTGCTCGCGGTCATGCCGAGCAGTCGGTCAGACTTTTCGTAAAATCTACTACTGGAGTTGTAACCAGCATTGAAAATCGCCTCGGTCACGGATATATTTTCATCCAGTTGCGCGCGCATCCGATTGGCTATTTGAGCGGCTCCGTAAGCCTTGGGCGTCAAACCGGTCCTGGCTTTGAAAAGACGATGAAAATGATAAGGGCTGAGACCGGCACGATCGGCGAGGGTCGCGAGAGCAGGCGCGCTATCGCACTGCTCAATGAAGCGGCAGCTATCGATAATGAGATCGGCCAGTCTTTGCTCCGAGGATTGCTGGTCGGGTTTGCAACGTTTGCAAGGGCGAAATCCAGCTTGCTCGGCAGCAGCAATACTGGTGTGGAAACTGACATTTTCCGGTTTCGCCGGTCTGGCCGCACAAGATGGACGGCAGAATACGCCTGTGGTCCTGACGCCATAAAAAAAACTACCGTCGGCGGCCTTGTCCTTGCGCAGCACAGCCAACCAGCGTGGGTCTTCTTCGGTAGTGGCTGCGGCGCCCGTGCTTTCTTTATGCTCTCTGGTCATGATCATTTGCTTTCGGTCCTCAATTGCTCGACTGAGTAGCAATATAACAACCGGGTGAAAGTCGGACACTCCGACTCTTGCTTTCAAATTCTACACTAACGGTCAGGCCCGGCCAGGCACATCGATAACCATCCCGGCCATTTCGCTGTTCCAGGCTACCGGACAATCGAGGCTATTTTCCAGATCTAGATTGAAGCGGCGGAAAAAATCCACCGCATCGACGAGCCGGTCGCCCCTGGCATTGATCAGTTTAATCATCAAACCGCCCTGGGCACCACTAAAAACCGGCAGCAAGACAAATTTGCCTTCTCGCTCAATGAGGGCAACGGTTTCGTGTCCACTAAAATATTTTTCAAAAAGCGGCGATTCCAGATATATCTTGCCTCGGGTCAGTCGCACCGAAGCCGCTGGTTCAGGCTTACGCAAGCGCTCGAGCAATATCTCTACAACGCGGTCCGCTGATTTTTTCACAACCTCGCTTAGCTCAAGACCAAAGTCGAGGTTTTGCGACTCGATCAAAAAGACTTTTACATCGCTGGGAAAGTCTTCTTTGAAAATTTTGCGACCGGCAAACAGGGCATGGTCCCAGCGAAAATCATGCATGTTGTAGGAAGGCTCGGCCTGTTTTTCCAGCTCCGCGCCCGGCACTTCGAAGATGGCCCCGGCCTCGGCACCGGACCGACTGGCATCGATGATGATCAAGCTGGTACTGCCGCGAGCCTGGAACATCACTTCCAGGCCGGCGGTACCGGCATCGAAGATGCGCACGTCTTCAGCGTAACGTCCGGCCGCATCGGAAGCGGTCAGAGCTTCTTTCAGAGCTCCGACCACATAGACTCCAACACCGTCGTCATTGCGATTGGTGTTGCCGCAACCGATGATCGAGATTGTCATTTCAACTCGCTCTAAATCGCCTTGAGCTAAGCCGTCCGGAAACGGGCCAGCTCTTCACCGGTTTTTGCATCATGAGCATGCACGGTACAGACCAGGCAAGAATCGTAAGAGCGGGCGACGTGGCCTACTTCGACGGGGTCTTTGACATCGGCAATCGGTGTGCCGATCAAGGCTTCCTCGATCGGCCCGCGTTCGCCGGCGCCGCTGCGCGGCCCGACATTCCAGGTCGTCGGAGCGACGATCTGATAGTTTTTAATCTTGCCGTCTTCTACTTCCACCCAGTGACAGAGTGCGCCGCGAATTGCCTCTGTGGCACCCCAGCCACGGCCATTTTTTTCGGTCGGTTTTTTATAGAAAGGATCGTTCAGCTTAAACTCGCGCAGACAGTGTTCAATCTTGCGATAGATGGCCTTGGCCTCGTGCATGCGAGCAAAGTGTCTAAGCAAGACGCTGGCACCGCCCATCTTTTTATACATATCGAGGACGAGCGGATCTTTGTATTGCCAGGCTTCCATCTGGTCGCCACCGACCACGAGCTGCCGAGCGAGCGGCCCCGCTTCGAGGTGACCGTTTTCGGAGTGCAGGACGGCGGTAGCCCAGGTGTATTTACCTCTTTCAAATTCACTGGCATTATTAGCAATCGGATTGGTGGTGCGATCGAAAGGATGAATAGGCTTCTCACCTTCGTCGTACCAGGCACGGTTCATATCTTCAAGAGCAAAATTCTGGCTCATCAATTTGTGCTTGTCGGTAGCGCCGTCGTAAACACCGCTGGGCATCCAGAGCGCTGCGTTGCGACCTTCGATGGTCGGCTTCTGATATTTATCTTCGTGGGGCAGATATCCCCAGCTGATGTATTTGCCGAGGCCCTTACCAAACTTGTCGAGGCCTATGTCCAGGCCCATTTTCCAGTACATGGCCAGATCCGAATTGGCATGCTCTGGTTTTTCTTCCATCCAGGCCAGGAAGTCTTCATAGGTTTTGATTTCTTCGTAACGCTCGAGAGAGCAGCCAAACCAGACCGGCTCCAGCCAGTTTTTCTTGAAGTGATCCATGATCGACCAGGCGCGCGTGATGTCGGTCAAAGTAGGCGAACACATAACGCCGCCGGGTACCATGAAGCTCGAATGCGGCCATTGACCGCCGAGCAGGGCGTAAATTTCCACCGGTCGCCCGGAGATGGTGACGCCGAGCTCGTAGTTTTTGCCAGTAAAAGGCGCCCAGCGCTCGACGGCCATGTCGTAGTATTTGCTCTTCTGGTAGTTTTTATTGATCATATCGATCATAAATAAGCCGTAGTGATGCCGCGGCAGGCTCTGCATGCTCTCGACCAACTGACCGAGGTTGCGCGCCAGGATGGCATTGCGCGGCACCTCCGTGCCCCAGGCCGTATCGAGCGCCCAGGCCGCACAGGTCAGGTGCGATGCGCCACAGATACCACAGGCACGCGGTGTTACCACCAGTCCAGCCTGCGGATCTTTGCCACGCAAAATTACTTCGAAGCCTCGAAATAATTCCGCCGAAGTCCAGGCATTGACGACAACGCCATCTTCGATATCGACGCGCACATCGAGATCGCCTTCGACCCGCCCGACAGGTGAAATGTCGAGAGTCTGCACTGTACCAGCCATAATCAATAACCTCTTTTAGACTACGAACATATCTTCTTCAGCCCAGGCCGGCGCAGCGGCTTTAGCTGAAGCTGTCAGTTTGATGTAGCGCATCTTGTCCATGCCCGGCGGCATTTCTTTAGGCACGCCCATCACGGTCTGCGTCTTGAAGACGGTGCCGGGGGCGAGATCGAAGAAAGGAAACTCGGGCTCGGTACATCCGAGACAGGGCATTCCGGCACGAGTCTTGGATGATTGGCGATTCCACAAGATGCGGTTGCAAGGTGAATGAGTCATCGGACCGCGGCAACCAAGGTCATAGTAGAGACAACCGTTACGCTGGCCAAACTCGGTCGTCGAGACCTTGTAAGCAAAGTGCATGTTGCGCGTGCAACCGGTCTGGGTGAAACTCTGGAAAAATGTCTTTGGTCTTTGAAATTGGTCCAGGGTGAGATCGCCCGCCCGGCCGCAGGCTACGGCTACGAGTATTTGAGTCACCCAGTCGGGGTGAGCCGGACAGCCAGGTATATTGATTACCGGCAAACCAGCTTTACTCTTGAAGTCTTTGCCAAGGAAACCGCCATGATTGCGTTTGAGAAATTGCAGGCCTTCTGACTGGCTCGGATTTGGAGCCATCGCCGGAATACCGCCGTAGGTAGCACAATCACCTATAGCTACAACAAAATCAGCTACCGCACAGAGCTCCTTTACCCACTCTTTCATTGGCCGACCGGCAAAGCGATTCCAGTGACCGGTGCCGTTCGGCGCATTTACAATAGTGCCTTCGAATACAAAAATGTCCAGCTTGGTCTTGCCTGAAATACAATCGTGCAACAGCTGTTTGAGTTGATCGCCGAGCTCGATCCCGAGGGAGGGATGCCAGAGGATGTTGATACCAAAGTCGGTGACCAGATCGCAGACGCTGGGCTCTTCCGCATTGAGAAAAGACATGGTGTTGCCCGAGCAAGCGCCACCTTGAAGCCATAGTAAATTAGCCATTTACGGTCCCCATGTTCGCGAGTTTGATACTTCGGCCGGCGACTTCTCATAATGAATAAGAAGTGAGGATTCCTCTCCGATTATAAACCCAATAAGCAAGTCTCCGAACACAATTCCGACAATAACTTGAACCGAACCCAAACAAACATGCCAGAATAGACTTGGTGACCCGGGAATCCCTTTCATTAAATCGTCCTTGCCCTGATCGAGCAAAACTATTAGACATTAAGCTAATGGATTCCATCATCATGCAAACTTCATCCACGGAATCACCACATTTGAAATCCCTGCCGTCACATCAATACACTCAAGCGGTAGCGGCGGTCGAGAGTGAGAATGTTTCTCTCGGCGAAAAAATTGAAATGCTCATGGAAATTGCCATGGGTTTGCAGCAACGCCCAAAATCGGCCCAGCAACTTCTCGATGCCGTCAACCTCTACAACCGGGCGCTCGAGCTCTGCCCCGAAGAAGCGATTTTATTCAAGGCGAGACTGCAGGCGCGCAAGGCAACGGCACTGCAGATGATACCGAGCGAAGAAGCGCATTTTTTGATGGATGCCCAAAAAGAGCTCGAAGTATCATTACCGGTCTTCGAAGAATCAAACAAGCAAGATCTACCTGGAGCGGCAACTAAAGAAGAAATTGCCGAAGTGCAAATGAATCTGGGATTGGTCCTGCAATCGCTGGCTGGATTTCACAAAGCAAAAATTACCGATGCGATTTTCTGGTATCAACGCGCGCTGCGGGTCTTCACCAAAGAGGCCTACCCGGCCGAATATGCCATCCTTCACAACAATCTAGCCACGGCCTATCTTTCCATTCCATTTAGCGATGAAAAGGCAAAGATGAGGGAAGCTCTGGCGGTGCAATCCTTCGAAGCGGCCCTGGAAGTCGTCACCATCGAAGACATGCCCTCCGAATATGCGATGTTGCAAAACAACCTCGGCAATGCCCTGCAATACGTCTCTTCTAGCCACGCCGTCGAAAACAATCTGCGCGCTCTTACTGCTTACGATGAAGCGCTACGCGTGCGCGAATTTCGCACCGCCCCCCTCGCCTATGCCAACACTATTGCCAATAAAGCCAACTGCCTGCGCAACCTGCCTGACGATCCGGAAAATCCGCAAGCCGGCAACAGCAAACGCCTGGCCGAAGCGGCCAAACTTTTAAAGGAAGCCCAGGTAATTTTCAAAGCAAATGGAGAGTTTGGCAAAGCGCAATCTGTGGCGCAAACGATTTTAGAACTGGAAGAAGCCGGAATTAATTAAGCGGCTAAGAGGCTAACCGGAGGGACCTTATGGACACGACTCTACAAGCGATGACGAGCGGGGCGATCACGCCGACGACGGCAATTGCCTGGTTTTTGATCGCTGCACTCTTCGGAGGGCTAGGTGGCATCATCGGCGCCAACTGGCTGGGCGGCAAATATCTGGGCAAGGAACTGGTGATTATGATGGGCATGCCGGCCGGAATAGTGGCGGCTGCTCCGGGCATCTTAATTGGTCTTCTCCTGCTGAAAATGATGTGAGGATAGCTATGTTTGACCTCGATATGTTCACAGATGGGCTGGGTCTATTACTCAAAGGTAAACTCTTCCTCGACTCCGCCTTCGTGTTTCGCCAGGCCATTCTCGGCATACTAATCGGCGCTTTTGCCCTGGTCTGCCTGGGCAAGCTTGGCGTCCCCATGACCTTTGCCGTACCGGCGGCGGCACTCTTTGCCGGCATGCTCCAGCCCTTGCTCTTCAAAGACATCAAATTTAGATAAGGCAAAAACTTGGCAGCCAATCGCAGAGCAGGTAGCAGAGTGACGCAAACAGAAACAGAAGCGAAAGCACCAGCAAAAACAGTGTCACTGGAAAAATTGCTCAAAGACATCGACAGTATCGATGCCATCATCGCCACCTGGGACGAAGGACAAAGAGCGACCATTCACGCATTGAAAATGGCGCTCGGTGATCTGAACAAAGAAGCTTTGGCCCGCCTGATCAAAACAGTCAAGGCCGAGCCGGCGGCGATGCCCGCGCTCAAGCAAGCACTTTCCGATGAAGTCGTCTATTCCGTTTTGCGCCATCACGGCCTGGTTAAACCCTCCCTGCATGAAAGAGTGGAAGAAGCGCTAGCCAGCGTGCGCCCGATGCTCGCCGGTCACGGCGGCAATGTCGAGCTCGTCGAAATAGAAGCGCCGGCGGTAGCTGTAATCAGGCTGCTCGGAGCTTGCCATGGTTGCCCCGCCTCGGAACTGACATTGAGTGAAGGCGTCGAGAAAGCAATCAGAGAATATTGCCCGGAAATCACCGCCATAAAAAAAGCAAAAGGCATCGGCGGCGGCAGCAGCAGCGGAAATTGTTCGACTGGCGAGCAGCCGGTGCATTTCATCAGCCCCTTTGCCCGGGCCGATGATCAAAACTGGACTTTTGCGACAAGCTTAAATGACCTGCCGGAAATGGATATGGTCGCCCTGGAAATTGACGGACATTCACTATTGCTCTCCAGGCAGAGCGAGAAAGTGGTCTGTTATCAAAATGCCTGCGCGCATCTGGGTATGCCCCTCGATATGGGCAAATTAGAAAATGGCATTTTGACCTGTCCCTATCACGCCTTTCAATTTGCCCTCGACTCCGGCGAATGCCTGACGGCGCCCGAGGTCCAACTGCATGCCGTGGCAGTGCGAGTGCAGGGAGACAAGGTGGAAGTAAAACTGGAATGACCGGATTGAAACAGCAGACTGAAGCTCTACCAATTTTCGCCGGCATTAGTCAAACAGGCGAACAGCTGGAGCCAGTCGCCTGCCTGGGCAGCGCTGCCCGCCCAGATCTCCTGGTATCATCGGTAGTACCATCGCCGACCTCCTGCTTTGGCCCGCGCGGTGCGACGATCATCGATCATACTCTCTGGATTTGTGATACCGGCCACCATCGCTTACTCGGCTATAAGACACTGCCGCAAGGAGATCTGGGCGCTGCCGATATATTGATCGGCCAACCTTCTTTTGACCGCGAAGGTCGCAACGCCAGAGGTGTGACAGGCGCAGCCACCCTCAATGTACCGACCGGCATCTGCGGCCTGCCGCCCCGTCCGGGCTCGACAAGCGCCGGCCTCGCCGTCGCCGACGCCTGGAATCACCGCATCTTGATCTGGCACAGCCTACCGACGCATAACAATCAACCCGCCGATCTGGTACTCGGCCAGGTGGAATTTTGCGGAGATCTGGCCAATCGCGGTGCCGACGCACCGACAGCCCAGACAATGCACTGGCCCTATGGCGTGCATTTTGCCGAGGGCAAACTACTCGTCGCCGATTCCGGCAATCGGCGCCTGCTCATCTGGTGGGCTATGCCGACAAAAAATGGGCAAGCCGCCGATCTGGTGCTTGGTCAGCGCGACTTTGTCACCCGCGATGAAAATGCCGGCTCCGACGCCAGCGCCATGAGCATGTGCTGGCCGCACGGCATAGCGATCTGGAACGGCAAGCTCTGCGTCTCCGATGCCGGCAATAACCGCGTCATGATCTGGCAAGACTTCCCGAGCCAGTGCGGCACCGCCTGCGATATCGTCCTCGGTCAAAACAGTCTGACCAAGTTTGACCACAATCAATCGAGCTATAAGCCGGGTGCCGCCACCCTCAACATGCCCTATGCCGCAGCCGCCAGCAAAGACTGGCTGCTGATAGCCGATACGGCCAATTCTAGAATCGTCGCCTTCCACGAAAGCGATATCACCATTGGTGCTGCCGCCCGAGCTCTTTTTGGTCAAAAAGATTTCAATGGCAAAGGAGATAATCGCTGGAAACCGGCCTGCCCCGACAGCATTTGCTGGCCATACAATTTAAGCGTCAGCGGAGATCTGGCCTGCCTGGCCGACTCCGGTAATAATCGGGTCTCAATATGGAAGCTTGCCCTATGAGCAGATCCAAATCCCAGAGCCTGACGCCGGGCAAAACAGAAAATCCCGAGCTGATAGCGCGATTGATCCGCGTCAGAGGTACCGTCCAGGGTGTCGGCTTCCGACCGACAGTCTATATAGAAGCGCGCAAGCACGGTGTCGTCGGCAGCATACTCAATGACGGCGAAGGTGTCTTGATCCGCGCCTGGGGCAGTGAGCAGAGCCTGGGCGACTTTATCGAGAGCATAAGAGCCAATTGCCCGCCATTAGGAAAAATCGACACGATCGAATGGACGGCGCTCGAATCGGCAGAAGCCGACCTGCCACCTTCTGCCTTTGAAATAATCGAAAGCGTCGCCTCCCGGGCGAGGACATCTATTGCAGCAGACGCGCGGACATGTGCAGCTTGCCTGGGCGACACTACCGATCCGTTCAGCCGTCGCTATCGTTACCCATTTACCAATTGCACCCATTGCGGGCCGCGACTATCGATCATCGAAGCCATCCCCTACGACCGACCTAACACAACGATGTCGGCCTTCCCCCTCTGTGCAGACTGCCGCGCCGAATACGAAAATCCCGAAGACCGACGCTTCCATGCCCAGCCAAATGCCTGCTACGTCTGCGGACCGAAGGTCAGCCTCGAGCGAGTGGACGGGCGCGTCTTCAGCACCGAGTCCCTGACGCAACTGGACGATGTCGATGCAGCAGCCGGACTTATCTTGAAAGGCGAAATCATCGCCATCAAAGGACTGGGCGGCTTCCACATCGCCTGCGACGCCACCCGGGATGAGGCAGTGAAATTGCTGCGCCAGCGAAAGAAGCGCTATCAAAAGCCTTTTGCTTTGATGGCGCGCGATTTTGCTACGATCGAGCGCTATTGCCATTTGAATGAAGCGGAAAAGGAGCTCTTACAATCGCCGGCAGCTCCAATCGTTTTATTGAGCCGAAAAAATGAGCAAGACCTTCCGGCAGGCGCCCGGCCTGTCACCGATCACGTCGCGCCCGGCCAGAACAGACTCGGCTTTATGCTGCCTTATACACCGCTGCATCATCTTTTGCTGAAGCGACTGAAAAATCCGATCATTCTCACCTCGGCCAATCTCTCCGACGAGCCTCAGTGCACCGATAATGACGAAGCAAAAAGCCGTATGGGCGGCATCGCCGATTATATTTTGACGCACAATCGGCGCATCGCCAACCGCATCGACGACTCAGTGGCACGGGTGGTGAGCGGCCAAAAAATTATTTTGCGCCGCGCCCGCGGTTATGCACCGGCACCACTAAATTTGCCCCCGGGTTTTGAGAAGTGCGCCGAAATACTGGCCATGGGCGGCGAATTGAAAAATACGTTCTGCCTGCTCAAAGACGGCAAAGCACTGCTTTCACAGCATATGGGCGATCTGGAAAATGCACCTACTTATATCGACTATCAAAAGAATCTTGCTCTCTACAAAAATCTCTTCCAGAGCAATCCGTCTATTTTAGTAGTGGATAAACATCCCGAATACCTATCCAGTAAACTAGGCCGCAAAATTGCCCACGATGAGCATTTGCAGATTGAAGCAGTACAGCATCATCACGCTCATATAGCTTCTTGCCTGGCCGAGCACCACTATCCGCTCAACATGGCCAGAGTCCTCGGCATCGCCCTCGATGGTCTCGGTTACGGCGAAAACAACGAGCTCTGGGGGGGAGAGTTTCTCTTTTGCGATTACTATGATTTCGAACGGCTCGGTACATTTAAGCCGGTGGCGATGCTCGGCGGAGCGCAGGCAATGCGCGAGCCCTGGCGCAATACCTATGCGCATATCATGGCCGAGATCGGCTGGCCCCGCTATCTGATGGACTACGAAGATCTCGATCTGACGGCATTTTTGCTGAAGAAAGCGCTGCCGACCTTTGCCTCGATGCTGCAGAGCGGCACAAACAGTCCGCAGGCGTCATCATGTGGCCGGCTCTTCGATGCCGTCGCCGCCGCCGTCGGCATATGCCGGGAAGAGGCGAGCTATGAAGGTCAGGCCGCCATCGAGCTCGAAGCGATCGCCTGTGCGCTGGAGTTGGAAAATCCAGACGAAGAGCTCATCTATCCCTTCAGCATTCCCCGCCTCAAGGACAGCCATCTGCCCTACATCGAGCCGATTGGCGCCTGGCAGGGCATTCTCGGCGATCTCATTGTCGGTACATCGGCCGCCGTCATTTCAGCCCGTTTCCACAAGAGCCTGGCCCGTGTGATCGCCAACATGGCGATAAAATTGAGCACAAGCCCTGGAGCGGAAGGAGACGAGGAAAGACGCTTCGATACGGTGGTTTTGACCGGCGGCGTTTTTCAAAATCAGCTATTATCGCAACTGACCGGGCAGCGACTGGTAAAACACGGCTTCAAAGTGCTTACACACACAGCCGTACCCGCCAATGATGGCGGCCTGGCCCTGGGACAAGCATTGATCGCCGCGGCCAGAAATCAAAAAGGGAGTAGCTAAGATGTGCCTTGGAATACCCGGCCAAATAGTCGAAATAGTCGACGCCGAAAAGAAATTGGCAAAAGCCGATGTCAGCGGTGTCAAACGCCAGATCAACATTGCCTGCATCGTCGACGAAAATCACCCGGTCGAGTCCTGCGTCGGTGATTGGGTATTGATCCATGTAGGCTTTGCCATGGGCCGCATCGACGAAGCTGAAGCAAAATTGACGATGCAACTCTTGATCGAGCTCGGCGAAGCCCAGCAGGAAATGGATGCGATGCGAGGTCAATCCTGATGAAATACGTGGACGAGTACAGAGAACCAGCCAAGGCCAAAAAACTCTTTGCGGCTATAACCGCCCTTGCCAGTGAAATCGCCGCTGAACTAGGACGTCCCGTTCAATTGATGGAATTTTGCGGCGGACATACACACGCCATATTTCGCTTTGGCATCGAGCAAATACTGACCAAAGATATCGAGCTCATTCACGGCCCTGGTTGCCCTGTCTGCGTACTGCCGATGGGCCGCGTCGACGATTGCGTCAGTCTGGCCGAGCGCCCGGAAGTAATTTTCACCACCTTTGGTGACGCCATGCGCGTACCAGGCTCGAAGAAAAGTCTTCTACAGGCAAAGGCCGCCGGCGCCAACATCAAAATGGTCTATTCGCCGCTCGACGCCCTCGACCTGGCCAAACAAAACCCTGACAAAGAGGTGGTTTTCTTTGCCCTGGGATTTGAAACCACCATGCCGAGCACAGCTCTGACTGTACTGCAGGCCGAAGCTGATGGCGTCAAAAATTTCTCGCTGTTTTGCAATCACATCACCACCGTGCCGATCCTGCAATCACTTCTTGATGGCACCGACCTGAACATCGACGGCTTTGTCGCCCCCGGTCACGTCAGCATGGTGGTTGGCGAAGAACCCTTTGTCTATATTGCCGATCGCTACAAAAAACCGATGGTGATCACGGGTTTCGAGCCCCTCGACATTTTGCAGTCAATTTATATGCTCCTCAAGCAGCTAAAAGAAAAGCGGGCCGAAATGGAAAATCAATATGCCCGCATCGTCCAAAAGAAAGGCAATGATCCTGGCCTCAAGGCTATGGCCAAGGTCTTTGAGCTGCGCGACAAATTCGAATGGCGCGGACTGGGCTCGATCGATCAATCCGGCGTGAAAATTACCGAAGCTTATGCGCGCTTCGACGCTGAGCGCAAATTTCCGATGGCCAATATTACTGTCGCAGATCCCGCCAACTGTCAGTGCGGTGAAGTGTTAAAAGGTATGATCAAGCCCTGGCAATGCAAAGTCTTTGGCACCAGCTGCACACCGGAAACGCCGCTTGGTGCTTTGATGGTATCTTCGGAAGGTGCATGTGCTGCCTATTATCGCTTTGGCAATATCCCCGAGCTGCTGGAACAAAAGGAAAAGTTTCTGGCGAAAGCGAGTCCGAGCAAATGAGCACATCGCCCAGCGATACGCAAACAACAGCCGCGCATACGTCGAAAAAACGGGCCCACTTCGACCAAGAAATGATCACTATGGCTCACGGCTCCGGCGGCAAAGCAATGAAAGATCTGATCGACGCGATCTTTCTAGATGCCTTCGACAATGAAGAGCTGGCCAAGCTGGACGACCAGGCCAGGTTTACCCTGGCGACACTGCAAGCCCACGGCGACCGCCTCGCTCTTACCACCGACTCCTATGTCGTCTTTCCGATTTTTTTCCCGGGCGGCGACATTGGCAAATTAGCCGTTGCCGGCACGGTCAACGATCTGGCCGTAGGCGGTGCAAAACCACTCTATCTCACTTGCAGCTTTATCCTGGAAGAGGGCCTGGCTGTGGCCGACCTCAGACGCATCGTCCAGTCGATCAAAGAGACTGCACTGACAGCCGGTGTGACAATCGTCACCGGCGATACCAAGGTCGTCGAGCGCGGCTCCGCCGACAAGATATTTATCAATACGGCCGGTATCGGAGTGATCGCCAGCAATATCGATCTCGGTCCGGCCAACGCTCGACCGGGCGATGTCGTCTTGATCAACGGCACTATCGGCGACCACGGCGCAGCGATCGTACAGGCCCGCGGCGACCTTGCCATAGACAGTAACATCCAGTCTGACTGCCGGCCGCTCAATAGCTTGATCGCCGCCATGCTGCAAATCTGCCCGCATATCAGGAGCCTGCGCGACGCCACCAGAGGTGGTATCGCTACAGTTCTGAACGAATTTGCGGCGGCGTCGAATATGTGTTTTAGAATCGACGAAACTGCCATACCGCTCAAGAGCGAAGTACGTGGTATCTGTGAAATACTCGGGCTTGATCCCTACTATCTGGCCAATGAAGGCAAGATCGTGGCTGTGGTACCAGCCGAAGAAGCCGAGGCAATACTCGCCTGTATGCGCGCCCATCCGGACGGCAAAGAGAGCGCCATCATCGGCGAAGTAATGCAAACTCCCGAAAACATGGTCGTGCTTAAAACCATTTTTGGCGGTGTAAAAGTATTGGATATGCTAGTCGGCGATCAACTGCCCCGCATCTGTTGAAGTGAAAAAGCCGTGCATGAATTGAGCATTACTCAAAATATCGTCGCGATAGTCGCTGAGCAAGCAGGAGAGCACAAAGTGCTCCGGGTCAAGCTGGAAATTGGCGAGCGCTCGGCAATCGTGCCGGACAGCATCCGATTTTGTTTTGATGTATGCTCGAAAGGAACAATCATGGAAGGCGCCCTTCTCGAAATCGATGAAATCAAGGCAAAGGGCAGATGCAGGCATTGCCGTGCCGAATTCCCCTTGAATACACTGGCCGCGGCATGTCCCTGCGGTTCTAGAGAAATAGAATGCATTGCCGGTGAAGAACTGAAAATCAAAGAAATGGAGACGGAATAATGTGCACTACCTGTGGTTGCTCTGACGACGCCAATGTCACCTTGAAAAACATGCAAGCGGATGAGGAGCATGGTCATTCGCACGACCACGAACACTCGCATGAACACTCGCATGAACACGGGCACTCACACGAGCATGACCATTCCCACGAGCACGGCCATTCGCATTCGCACTCTCATGCCAGCACCGTCATCGAGACCAAATCGTCCAAGACCATTCAGCTGGAAAAAGACATCCTGGCCAAAAACGATCTTCTGGCCGAGCGCAATCGTGGATTTTTCAGTGGTCGTAAAATCATCGCGCTCAATCTGGTCAGCTCACCGGGCTCAGGTAAGACATCGCTGCTCGAGCGCACGATTGCTGATCTTAGCCAAGACCAGACGGCAAAATTTTCAATTGCCGTCATCGAAGGCGATCAGGAAACGGACAATGACGCCCAGCGTATCAAAGCCACAGGCTGCAAGGTCATGCAAATCAATACGGGCGCAGGTTGTCATCTTGAAGCTGAAATCGTATCGCGTGCCCTCGAAGAGCTTGACCCGGAATTTAAGTCTTTGATCTTCATCGAGAATGTCGGCAACCTCGTCTGTCCGGCACTCTTTGATCTGGGCGAAGAAGCCAAAGTGGTCATTCTCTCGACCACGGAAGGCGAAGACAAGCCTCTCAAATATCCGCACATGTTTCGAGCAGCGAAGATTTTGCTGATCAATAAAATCGACCTGCTCCCCTATCTTAAATTTGACCTGCAAAAGTGCATCGATAACGCGCTCTCGGTCAATCCGGC
This sequence comes from Cyanobacteria bacterium REEB67, assembly GCA_018971775.1. Lineage (GTDB taxonomy): Bacteria > Cyanobacteriota > Vampirovibrionia > Obscuribacterales > Obscuribacteraceae > REEB67. The sequence continues at coordinate 77,459 of JAGXAB010000002.1, forward strand.
TCTTAAGGTATTTCAGCTTTCAGCCCAGGAAGGGACCGGTATGGATGCCTGGTATGACTGGATCAAGGCTTCGGTCAAATAGCCACTCCGCCTGACCTCTCGGCGTCGCATCCAGCTAGTTTTAGCGACAGTTTTTACGAACGTGAAATTATTGCGGCGGACTTGTGACCGATTTGTGTCACGAGAAAATCACGGCCGGCATGTAAATCTAAAAATCTGACTGATTTATTAGTTTCCCCCGATTAAATCCCCCAGGCAGATTAAGAACATGGGCCAACATGAGCTTTCCAATGTTTCCGATGCAAACCAACCGCAGTACAAGGCGGAAGCGAGTAGCCACGTCCACGCCGATACGACTTTTTCGAGCGTAGGCGATACCTCCAGCAATCAGGCCTGGTCCAAAATGACCGGAGCGGCCGGGGGAGGAGCTGATTCGCAAGCTATGCCCCCCGGCGGTGGAGCGGTAGACGGAGGCAAGGGCGGCGGCCACGGCATCTACTTTGGCAATCACCAGGATATTTACGGCGGCAGTGTCTCGGATTCAAATCATAGTGGCATGCTAGCTGGGGCGGACAGTGGCATGGCGAAGGGAGGCGTCGGTGCCGACGTAGGAGGCGACAGCCCAACTGGTGCTCACAGCCCCATGTCCGGCCGTGCCGACCTAGGAGGCGACAGACCCACCGCAGCGGACGCCTCTATGGCCTCGCCAAAAGATGGTTCGCAAAGCGCCTCCGACCGCGTAGCTCAATCTGGCCTGGACTCTCCTTCCAACCGACACGAGGCCACGCTCAAAAATCTGGAATCTAACCGGCAAGCCTACGATTCGAAAAGCTCCGTCCTCGATGGCAGCAAGTTTCAAGATTTAAGCGATCAGCAGTACAACTCTCTGCCTCATAGCGAGCTGTCCCAAGTCAATTTGAATAATGCAATCAATATCGAAAATCGCTTTGCCGATCTCGGCGACAAAGCGCCAAATTTTGCCTTGCGTGGAGGTGGCGACCCTCAGACACAAGACCTCGCTGCCGGAAAGACCCCTACATATGATAAGTATGGCCGCCACTTTGCGATGGCACAAGGACTGCCAGCAGACCCTGCCACCAGAGTCTCCGATTTTGCCGCAAACGTCAATTATGCGCAGGGCTACAACTATCAGGGCGGAGCACAATTGCATGCCTTCGACGCGAAAAGTCCCCAGGATTCGGTTTACCAGAAAGACAGTTACCAATATTCTCAGTCTCCCTTTTATCCAAGCAAAAACGCCGGAGAAGCGGCCCTATCGCCTACGCCGGATAGATTTCAGCACGTAGGCTCCTATAATTTTAGTGCTCTTAAACACAATCCGCCCGACGCGCCGGTCGGGAATATAACGCCAGAGCATTCAACGCAGCTTCGAAACGCCAATAATCTGAAAGCAATGGACCGGATTCTCAGTGACCACGAGAAACAAAATGTTGGCCACCTGAACAGTCGCAGTGAAGTCAACGAACAGAGACGTGCCGAGCATCCGCCCGCGCAGCAGATGGAAGCTCGCCCCGGCATCGTCGAACATCGTAACCAGGAAATAGAGAAGGCCGCTGCGGAAAAGAAACAATTTTTTGAAGATTTTGACCGTCGTCGTCTTGCCCAGATAGCCGAAAGAGAAGCAACGCAACGCGCCGCCTCCGAGCAGCAGGCAGCATCAAATCAACCGGGGCCCGAAGCCAGCACATGGTCAAAAATGAGCAATGCCCTCAAGAACTGGTGGTAACTTTGATTTCCTTTGCATCAGGTATTGCCACGCATCCGAACAATGGAAAGAAGGCCTCCAGCAGAAAGAAAAAAGGTATGCTGGAGGTATGAACAGCAAAGACACAAAAGACATTCCAGCGCCCTTCGTGACGCCTGCCATGACGAAGAATTTCGTTCACGACTCAAGACTTCACGGCTTTGGCACAATGCGAATATTGGGTTGCTTGATAATTTACCTTAGTTCGGCCTTTTTTTGGTGTGGAGAATTTACGTTAAGATCGCATTTTGCAGAGAGGCTATTGATTGTCGTTGGATCGGCCGGGTTTGCGCTTCTCGTTCTCTTTTTAAAAATTTCGTTGATACCTTGCAAATGCGGCAAAACATCGGAACCGAGCTGGAAAAGATCCGATGATTTTCTTACTCAAAAACTTAGAGCGCGTAAAACGCGACGCTTATTATTCTTTCTTTTAGTGCCGATTTCATTGCTTCTTTTGATTCCGTTGTTGCTAATTCCTTATACAATTTTTGTAGACCGGCTTTCTGGTGAACAGCTACTCAAAGCCTATGGAATTATTTTGTCTCTCTCGGGGACATTGCTTGGATTAGCATTGGTTTTTGGTATTAGCTCGAAAAAAGTTCAAGCATATTTAGAAAATGCCCGTCTCATATCTGAAATTGATTTCGGACCAGAAGCCCTTGTAGACAAATCTCCTGAACAGCTGAATGAACTAATCGCCTGCGCTATGAGCAATGGCCACATCGCGCAAGCCGATTTGATCTCGCGCCATTTATTGAGTCGGGTAGAAGCAGTTGACCATCTTGAAGGATCGCAGTAGTTAAAATGCTCAATTGCCTGATCCGGCATTCCGCGAGCGCACCAAATATAGTGATAAACCAACCATTTAGCAGGCGCTAGTGGCACGATATCGGGGTGTTTTTACCTCAACTAATGTAAATCCATTTGCTGGACGCGCACCTCCGCGCATGCGAAAATCAGCATCGTACGCGCCAACCAGGAAACTCCAGACCGTGACCAGCTTCAAGCCGACAGTCGTAAATCCTGGTGAAACCAGCGGATTCTTCCTGAAAAAGGCGCTCGCCCCGAGCCTGACGGCACAGCAATCGGCAATAGCTCGCTGCGGCTACTCGGTGACTTTCCTGGCTGGGCTGAACAGCGGCTGGTTCGGCGCCATCTTGCCTTCCATGGCCCAGTTTCAACATCTACCCCTGGCACAAATCGGCCTTCTCGTCAGCGCTTCCAGTGCCGGTGCCCTCACTTCGCTCATAGTCAGCAGCCCGATCATCGGCAAGCTCGGCGACGTCAAAGCGACACTTCTTGCCGTCACTCTTGCCTCCGCAGGCTTTCTGGGTCTGGCCTTCTTCTCCGGTCTTTACCCATTGATTGCCTGCGCCTACTGCGTCGGACTTGGCTTTGGCCTGAATGGCATCACAAACCACATTCTTTTTCCGCGCTACTACCCGCATAGAGTGGCGTCTTCGCTGAGCAAGCTCAACGTCTTTTTTGGTGTCGGTGCGCTGCTCGGCCCGATGGTCGCTCTAGCACTTTTGAGCGCCCACGCACCATACCTGTTTATTTTTCTCGGTGCCGCCATTTACACGCTGGCAATAGCCCTTTATCTATGGCGGGCAAATGCCGCAACCGGTAGCCGGGCCGCTGAAATTGCCGGAGAAATGGCTGGAGAAAATGGTGGAAACAAACCGGCGGCAGCTTTGGAAGTAAAGTCCGGTGTGGTGGACAAGGGCGCAGATACGGAAGGAACGCTTGCCATACTGAAGCACCCACTACTGATCGCCTTGACCGCCATCAATTTCCTCTACGTTGGCCTTGAATCATCGCTTGGCACGTGGATCTATACCTTTTTGCAAAGAGCAGACAGCCTGAGTGGCCAGCAAGCGGCAGCGGGCACGACACTTTTGTACGCCGGCCTCACCCTCGGCAGGCTGATCAGCACCCGCGCTTGCCTGCGCTTCAATCCCAAATACATCACCATGACGGCTATGCTGCTTCTGACCACGGCTATCTTCAGCCTGGCCAACTGGCACGGCGGCGCCTTCGGAGCCATGGCCCTGGTCCTGCTTTCGGGACTTGGATTGGGACCGATCTTCCCGACCGTGATCGCTCAAAACGCCATCCGCTTCCCGACAGCGACCGGTTTGACGACCACGCTCGTAATCGCCTCAGGCTATGTCGGCGGCATCCTCCTGCCCTGGGCAGCGGGCAACTTGATCGCCGGCTCCGGTACAAACCCGGCCTCATTGGCCCTGGTCGCCGGCAACAGTATGTTCGCGGCCGCGGGCGTAGCGACGCTCATGCCCATCATTCTGGGCTTCACACTCTTCCCCCGGGGCTTTGCCCTACGTGGTTCCCGCCTTGACGCTGGCGCCCCCCTCAAGGATAGTAAAGACTGAATGGCCGGAAAAGTTTGTCCGGTCCCGCAGATTCGGGCTTTGAGGCACAATCATGTCAGGCGATCAGCCAGGTAGCAATCACGAGCAGGCACCCGCCCCCGGCGGCGTCGACTTTTTGGGCATTATCCAGCGTGGCACCACAGGCCGCCACGAGCTTCCCTCGGGGCAGCCGGAGGTAAATCAACCCGGATACCGCCCCGGCGGCAACAACGCTGATGTCGTGCGCATCGGCACCGACGCCAGCAATACTGTCAACATCGTCAATAAGACAGTTGAGCTCAGCTTCAAAGATCCCAATTTCGACAATAAAATGATGTACGCCGCCACGCACGGCGCCGACAAGTTTAACAAAATCAAGATCGACGACTTGCCGAGCAACTATGTCGTGCACACCTGGATCGATAAAAACGGCTACTTCCTCTGGTACGATGACGGCACCAGGGGCCCCAAAGACAGGCACTATCTGCCCAACAACGCCATGAGCCTGGAAGCCAATTCGATGCATCTCGACCTCGAACGCGAGCGCATCAACGACAATCAGCAATTTGCCAAAAATAATTTTGGCGGCTTCCGCAATTTCGACCGCTCTTTTGTACCGGCCTCCGACGGCACGACCAACAGCACAAGCTATTACTGGAAAATCGCCGGCGCCACTCCCGAAGCGCTAGCCATCCAGGAACATGCCCTGCGTGAATCGGTGCGCTCATCGGCCAATCCGTACTTCAAAATCTATTTGTCCGACATCGAAGCAGCTCAGGGGCTGCAACCGCTCAGAGAGCGAGCCGCCCAGGGACTGCCCTTCAATCCAAACAACGAATATACGCGCGGCAAAATAGATGCGGCGCTTTCGCTCAGCAAGGCTGCTTTCGACCAGACGAACACGACTCTTGGTCAGGTCGGCCAATATCCGAGCTTGAATGTCTACCTACCGCTGGCACCGCAGCGCCCCTATTGGGATTATAAGAAAGGAGCGGATGACTTCATCGGATTTTGGGGCGGTGGCTACAACCAGTCCTACGGCCGCCAGCAAAATCTTACATCCCTGCGCGGCTTGATTATGTCCGGTGTTGTGCCGCGGGTGCATGATTTACCCGAACAACGCTAAACCTTCGGCTGGACATAGCTACGACAATTCATTAAATTAGTAGGCGATCCCTACCAAAGCCCTGACAGGTTCATTTTTTTCTGTCAGACTCATGTAATTGATATCATTTTGAGCCACTAGGAAACCTTTCAGGGCACCCCAGTCTAAATAGTGGTCCGGCTTTCCAATGCAACAGTTGCTAACAGACGAAGACTATCGCAGGATCTTTCAATCAGCGCCGCAACTCTATCTGGTGCTCGACCAGGGATTGTGTATAGTTGATGCCAGCGACCTGTATCTGCAAGCTACGATGACCGAGCGCGATCAAATCGTAGGTAAGTACATATTTGACGCCTTCCCGGACAATCCTGAAGAGGTCATGGCCACCGGGCACAGCAACTTAAAAGATTCACTCGATAGTGTCATACGCCATCTGGAATCGCACACTATGGCGGTGCAAAAATATGACATCCGTCGGCCGGAAGAAGCGGGCGGAGGATATGAGGAGCGTTACTGGAGCCCGATCAATTCTCCGGTACTCGACGATGATGGCAAATTGGTCTTTATCATCCACCGCGTAGAGGACGTGACAAAATTTGTTGTCGCCAGAAAACTACAGATGGAAGAAGAGTTGTGCGGGGACAATGGCAAAGATCTGACTCACAGCGCCGAACAGGATATTTATCTGCGTGCGCAAGAAATACAAGAAGACAAAAAGCGCCTGGCTATACTCAACGACGAGCTTATTAAAGCGCGCGATATGGCATTGAGCGCGACAAAGCTCAAGTCTGATTTTTTGGCCAATATGAGCCATGAGATTCGCACGCCGATGAATGGCATCCTGGGCATGGCCGACATTTTACTGCGTCACGATCTACCGGCCAATTTGAGAGAGTACGTAAGCACAATCAAAGAAGCCGGCAATTCGCTTCTGCAGGTGATCAACGGCATCCTCGATCTATCCAAGATAGAAGCCGGCAAGTTGGTACTGGAATCAGCCGAGCTCAACCCGGTCCGCTTGATCGAGAGCGTGGCAGTGCTGCTCAGTGAATACGGCCGCAGCAAGCAAGTCACCCTGGTGACATTTATCGATCCGGCCATCCCTGAAACTCTGATTGGCGACGCCGGCCGACTGCGCCAGATCATCATCAACCTGACAGGCAATGCCATTAAGTTTTCTGATCACACCGAAGTGGCGATGAAAGCAGATTTGCTCGAAGCAACGGCAACGGATGTTTTGCTGCGTTTTTCGGTCACCGATAATGGTATCGGCCTCACCCAGCAAGAGATCGAAACTCTATTCAAACCCTTTGTGCAGGCCGAAAGCGCCATGAGTCAAAAATATGGCGGCACCGGGCTCGGACTGAGTATTTCGAAACACCTGGCTGAACTTATGAATGGCGAAATGGGTGTGAGCAGCGTCAAAGGTCAGGGCTCTACCTTCTGGTTTACGGTCCGTTTGCATTGCAGTAAGCGCGACATCGCTGCTCGCAAACGTCATCCGGGACGCCTGACCAATCCAGCTAGCCTGAACGGTGAGCGCGTACTTCTGATTGATGACAAGAGACATTCGCGCGAAAGTTTGCATCAGTATATGACCGCCTGGGGCATGGCTCCCGAATCTGCCGAAAGCGTAAGACAGGGCCTGACGATGCTGGGCGCAGCAGCTCTTGAAAGCAGACCATTCAAAATCGTCATCGTCGACTTGCTCATGCCCGGCATGACAGGCGTTGATCTGGCCCGGGCAGTGCGCAACGATGAAAATTTGGGTCAGACAAAAGTGGTCGTTCTCATTTCGTCGGCGCGCCCCGGCCTCGCCGAACAGGCAAAATCGCTTGGTTTTGACGCATGCCTGACGAAGCCAGTACTACAGTCACAACTTCTCGACTGCGTGATTGGACTTTTACTTGATGAGCAGTTGGATGACCCTGAGTCTCAAAAGAACGGCGATAAAAGCGGCGATAAAAGCGGCGATAGAAGCGATGACAATGAAACAACTACCAAAATATCGGCAGTCGAGAGTCGAAGCACCTTGCCACCGGTGCTGGTGGTGGAAGATCATCGCATCAATCAGCAAGTAGCTGTACTGATTTTGAAAAGTCTAGGCTACGAATCCGAAATCGCAGAAACGGGACAAGCGGCTCTGGACAAATTAGCCAGTCGAGATTATGGCCTGATTTTCATGGACGTTCAGATGCCTGTGATGGACGGATACGAAGCGGCCAGACTGATCCGCCTAAGCGAACTCAACACCAAACGACACATCCCGATCATCGCCATGACAGCCCAGGTGGCCGAGGGAAGTCCGGAAGAATGTCTGTCAGCAGGCATGGACGACTATATCAGCAAACCAATCAATCCGGACCTGCTGCAAAAAATACTCGACAAGTGGCTGCCGAAGTGAGACGATCGGGCTATTTGGAGTAAGTCTTGGATCTCAAGTATGTCAGCATTATTGGTTCGACCGGCTCGATCGGCACGCAGACACTGGACATAGCCAGGGCCCATCGCGAACAGCTCAAGGTTTGCGCACTGGCGGCCGGGGCTAAGAATATTCCTTTATTGTGCGAACAGATCAAAGAATTTGCTCCGACTCTGATTGCCGTACCGGATCAGAGCTGCCGCGAGCAAGTCCAAAGTTTTGTCAAAGCGCACAAGCTCGCCCCCAAAGAAATAGTTATCGGCGAAGAAGGGTTGATTGCCGTGGCGGAGCATGACGAGGCGACTGTGCTGGTCACTGCGGTCGTCGGTTTCATGGGGGTCAAGCCGACATTAGCGGCCATTCGCAAGGGTAAAATCATCGCTCTGGCCAATAAAGAAACCATGGTGGCAGCCGGCCATCTGGTTGTCGAAATGGCAGCCCAGCACAAGGCAACGATTGTGCCCGTGGATAGCGAACATTCGGCAATTTTTCAATCGCTACTGCCCTCGCTCGAGAAGGGCGCCGTGCAGCAGGAAGTGGAGAAAATACTGCTCACCGGATCAGGCGGACCATTCCGCACCTGGTCAAAAGAACAGATGGGAAGTGCCACCATATCCGATGCTCTCAAGCATCCTAACTGGTCAATGGGGGCAAAGATTACGATCGATTCCGCTACCTTGATGAACAAAGGCCTGGAAGTGATCGAAGCACGCTGGCTTTTCAATTTACCCGTAGAAAAGATACAAGTAGTGATCCATCCCCAATCGATTTTGCATTCGGCGGTGGAATTCGTCGATGGCTCGATCGTCGGCCAGATGGGTCTGCCTGACATGCGCCTGCCGATTCATTATGCGCTTTTTTATCCGGACCGTGTCGCCTCGCAAAGAGTGCCGCGCCTTTCGCTCTCGGCTATCCGCGCACTGACCTTTGAAGAGCCGGATCTGGAACGGTTTCCCTGCCTGGCCCTGGCGCGGGAAGCGGCAGCGGTCGATGACAGCAAAGCCTGTGTTTTAAACGGCGCTAATGAAATCGTCGTCGATTCTTTTCTCAAGGGTGAAATCAAGTTTGCAGACATTCCCCGCAATTTGGAACGCGTCCTTGATGAACACAAACCTATTAAAAGTCCGACTCTGGAGGATATACTAGAGTGCGACAGGTGGGCACGACAGCGCGCTCGTCTGGTGATGACGGCATAAGCGGCGCTCCATCAATGGCGCTGGAAAAGGCCGTCCCCGGAAATACTGTCAGTCGGATCGTACGGCAACGCAACTCACGGTTGGAGAATAAAGATGATCGCCCAGGGAAGTAAAGTACAGGTCGTAGACCATCCCCTCGCCCAGCACCTCCTTACAAGGCTGCGAGCCTACCAGACAGCCCCGCACCAGTTCAGGCGCTACGCCCTCGCTTTCAGCGACTTCCTCGTCTACGAAGCGGCCAGACAGATGACCCTGCGCGAAACCAATGTAGAAACACCAGTCGGACCGGCCAAAGGTGCCGTTTTGAGCGATTACGTCATCCTCGCTCCCGTGCTCCGCGCCGGCTTGATCATGGCCGAAGCCGCTCAGAAGCTCATGCCCGCCGCCCGGGTCTATCACGTCGGTCTGAAGCGCGACGAAGAAACTCTGGAAGCAAAATCCTATTACGATAAACTGCCCGCTTCGCTCCCCGACGACAGCCGCGTTTTCGTACTCGATCCGATGCTCGCCACCGGCGGCTCTGCAGTATCGGCGATCGACCTCTTCGTCAAACTCAACGTCAAGACGATCCAACTGGTATCTTTCGTGGCCGCTCCCGAAGGCATCAAGCGTGTCCATGACAAACATCCAAATGTGCACATCACAACCGGCTCCGTAGATACCAAGTTGAACGAGCTCGGCTACATCGTGCCCGGTCTAGGCGACGCCGGCGACCGTATTTTTGGTACCTAAGGCGATTGGGTACCGACGGCGAGAAACCGATTGTTCTGAGGGAAACCTGCGAGCTCTGCTCGAAGCCTATTTTTCCCATAAAACCAGGCTCGACCAATAGCCTGGTGCACCGACCCGGCTTCTGCAACTGCGCCGTCAAAACCGTCAAACCAAGCCCTGCGACTCTGACAGGTACGCTACCGGATCTGGCCTTACCCGAGGTCAAGCCAAGCCAACACTTCAATCCGACAGTGCAACTGGCAGATGTCGTCGAAAGCGGTTATCGCTTTTTCGACCGCATCGGCAAAGGCACCATGGGCTACGTCTATCAGGCCGAAACCGACAACATCGACGCACTGCTGGCGATAAAAATTTTCCACCGCGGACCTTTTACCAATAAGCGGACATTGAAGCGCCTAGAACAGGAAGCGACGCTGGCCATTGGAGCCTCGCATCCACACCTGGCCTCAGTCTATAAGTTCGGCGTATCGGCAAAAAATTATCCTTTTATTGTCATGGATTTTATGGCGGGGCCGAGCCTTGCCGATATCCTGGCCCATGAAGGATTTTTAGACGTGCCGCGCGCACTGGATATTTTCATCCAGATTAGCGAAGCTCTGGAATATGCGCATGGCGAAAAATTACTGCACCGCGGCATCAAGCCGTCAAAAATCTATTTGCTCAAGGCTGCGGAAAATCGGGACTTCGTCAAAGTTTCTGATTTTGGCATCGCCAAAATTTTGCCCAATCCCGGCCGCGAAACCAAATACATGACACCGCAGGGCGAAGAATTTGGCAATCCATCCTACATGAGCCCTGAGCAGTGCCTGGGCACAAGGCTGGATGCCAGATCCGACCTTTATTCATTTGGCTGCCTGATGTATCAGTGCCTGACCGGCAAGCTGCCGCACACCTCGTCAAACCCGATGCGCATCGCTTTCAAACAAATTTCGGAAGAAGCGCGCAGCATGGTCGAACGCTTCCTCGATCTGGATATACCACCGGACATTGATAGAATCGTCCTCACTTGCTTGCAGAAAAATCCGGACGACCGCTTCGAAACGGCAAAGCAACTGCGCCTGGCGCTCGAGGCGGTGCGCGACGGCAAAAGACCAAAGCTGCCGAATACAGGCATTGGCGCCGGATTTAGCGGTATTACCAGTGGTGGCTCAGGCAAACAGATCAAGATTACCGGTATCGGCCTGAGTAAGGACGGCTCAAAAGATAGCAATTTTATCGACAATGTTTTGAAGATTTTCAAGAAACCCAAAGAGAAGTGAGATCGATGGAAGCAGAACAAGCAACTCTAAACCCAGACAGCAAGCACGTCAACGAGCATCTCGCCAACGACAGGACTTATCTCGCCTGGATACGCACCGGTGTGTCAATGATGGGTCTCGGAGTGGTGATCGCAAAACTGCGCTACATCATGGGCGCCAGCTATCCTACTTCCGGTGGCCTCTTGCATGCAGTGCATATCGGCTTGCTCTTTGCCATTGTCGGCGTGGTGACAATCATCCTCTCGGTCGTTTTCTTCCTGCAAACGCAAAAAGAAATCCGCACATCGAGCTATAAATCGCGCAAATTTTTCGTGCTTGCTCTTGCCCTACTGACCGGCTCGCTCGGCCTGAGCACTGTCTATTACCTCACCCAACCGACAACAGAGCTCAGCCCTGATCAAGCGGAAGCACCGGGTCAAACGACACCGGTGCAACAGCAGAATTGATTTTTCCCGGCGTCAGGCGCCGGAATTTTGCGGAAACGGACGGCTAAGCGTGAGCCGGCTGGAGCACGTTCAAGGCCGGTACGCCTGTGCCGTCGAGATAGGTGCGGAGCTGATCGAGCGAGAATTGTACGCCCGAGAAGAAATCGCCAAATTCGCCGTATTTAGAGCTTGCCTCATCGAAGCGCATTTCGTAGATCAGCTTTTTGAAGACCATCGGATCGTCGGAGTAGAGATCGACGCCCCACTCATATTCGTCGAAGCCGATTGATCCGGAGATAACCTGCGTCACCAGACCATGATAGGAGCGGCCGATTTTGCCGTGGTCCATCATCAAGCGAGCGCGCTCTTCAAAGGGCAATGTGTACCAGTTGACGGACTCGCCGCGCTTTTTGTCCATCGGATAGAAGCAAACATAACGACGTTGCGGCACGCGTGCCCAGAGACGACCGCCAAAGTGGGGCGCATTGCCGGCTTCGACGACGAGCTTGTCGAAAGCAGCGTTCCACTCGGGGGAGTGGGGCTTGTGTTCACTCTGAGCCATGGTGGCATGGATCTTGGCGGTGGCGTCATACATGCCGAGTTCGAGGACGGAGACATAAGAGGAAGCGGCCATCAAATATTCCGAAAGACGCAGTTTGTCGATGACCATCTGCGCGTGGGCCAGACCATCAAAGTCGCGACTGTAGTGGGTGAGCATCAAATCGGCTTTGTGACCGAGCAACTGGGCGAGGCTAACGTCGGCGTCATTGCTGTTTTTTAGAGACTCAAAAGCGGCAACGGCTTCACCGGTGATTTCGGCGCGCTCAGCTTCCGGCAAACGGTCCCAGGAGAGACGATCGAACGAGAACAAGCGGTGAAGAATCCACCAGCCTTCCAGAGACTCGGGAACGTTAGGATGGCGCATAAGTCGGTACCCTCAAAAACAGCTATAGCAGAGCTCTAGGTTAGCCCGGATCGAGCTGAGCGGGGCCGGATGCTAAGCAAATATTTGCTTTATTAGTTATCCGGTCACTTAACCAGGTACCCTTGGCAAGTTAAAAAATCTCAAGAAGCTGTAAACCATGGTTTGATAGCCAGGGAAGGGTCATGGCGAATAGAAAGCAGACACTCGTGATTGTAATTGAATCGGTAAGTCGCATCACCGCGGATCGAGTGGACCAATTCGGAAAACTGTGAAGTATCCTTGCTTAGCACCTTCAACTCGGCCAGGTCTGCCGATAGCTTACTGTCAATCAGATCCATTTTTCTTATCAAATTTTTCTGTTCTTGCTGGTCAGCAGTATTTTGAAACACCTGGACCAAGTTTTGAAAATCGAAGACTCCAGCGACTATGCCCTCTGCCAGAAGAAACGCTCTTACCTCCCTTTTCCAGTCCAGTGTTTCTGACCTTGATGGCATCTCCGAGACAGCCAGGCCAAAGAGTTTTCTAATATACAAACAAGCGTCATCGACATCGGCGGCCTTGCCGAAAATTCGAATCGGGCCTAGATATGCAGCACCGCATACGGCACCAGCTGGCGCCATGACATGCATTGTCACCGGGTCGCCGCCAACGTCGGGAATTCGGATCGAGCTCTGCGTCCCGGGTTCGACGAAACCATGTAAATCGCGCTGCAAGTTTGGCCTTGAAGGCGACGTACAAAAATACTGTACTCGATTCGGCCCAGCGCAGATCAGCATCACGGTCATCCCAACCCAGAAATGATTTCCTACGGCCAGGGGCGTAGACTCTGCTGCCGGAAAATTGAAAGCAACATTATTGAGCGGTAAAGGTTTAGTTTCAGTCATTCTACATTGCCACACAAGCAGCGCCGATAATCGAAGCATCAGCACCGAGACTGGCGACGACGACTGGACAGGTCGCCGGTCCAGGCATGGCGCGCTCTTGCAATACAGCGCGAGCCGGAGCGAGTAGACGGTCGCCGAGAGCGGCCAAGCCTCCGCCAATAATGATCATATCCGGGTCGAGAGCATTTGCCAGGGTGACCAGACCAAAGCCAAGCGAGCGTCCCGTAAACATAATTGCTCTGCCACCCGGGCCGTTTCGCACGTTTTCGGCGAGCTCTCTGTCCGCCGTAGCCACGACATCATGGCCGTGTATTTCAAGCGTGTCTATATTTTGAATGCACTGGGTCGATGCTTGCAGCAAATCCCTGTAAGTCGCTACCAGACCCGGCCCGCTGCAATAGGCCTCGAGCGTACCCTGACTACCACCCCTGTCATATCTTGCATCGTCCGATGTATTTAGTAAGATATGGCCAAATTCTCCGCCGCTCCAGTGAGCACCGTGATGGACCCGACCAGCGTTAACGAGCGCGCCACCAACTCCGGTGCCAAGGGCTAGAAAGACAACGGTGCCTTTAGCTGAAATGGCTTCAGCCGAGCCAAAACGACACTCGCCCAAAGCCAGCGCGTTCACATCGTTTTCGACCCGGGCAGGCAATTTCAACGCATGTTCAAATGCTTCGGTAATGCGCAGCCCTCTCCAACCGGGCAAGACATCGCTGGCTGAAAAGACGAGACCCTGCTCGCTGTCGATCTGACCACCTGCTCCGATACCAATTGCCTTGATCTTATAGTTCTCAGCAGCTGCCACATTAACGAGGGCCTCGGCCACAGCGATAGCGTCAGCTAATATTTTGGGGCCACCTTCCTCTACCGGAGTGGGCACAAGCTGTCGGTGAAGAACAACACCATCGGCTCGGACTATGCCACCGGCAATTTTGGTGCCACCAATATCGATACCAATGAAATATTCCATAAGAGGCTCCGCAGTGCGATCAAAATCTAAGGAGCATCGACGATGGAATCGAATCTAAATTCGCACTGCGCCAGGCCAACGGGCACGCGCAACAGACAAGCACTGCCTTTTGATAAACCGCCGGCGTCAAAATACAGCGAGCCGTTAATTGTCTGTCCCGGAGCGATATCGCATGGTCCGAGACTCTGCGATCTGATCGTCTCAGCTTTAGCTTTGCCGTTATCCTGTATTTGCTGCGCCTTGGCAAAAGCACGCGCTTCGGCGATCGGGTCGGGCACTTGCATAGTCGAAAACTGGTGATAGTCGCCATTTCGATTGCGCGAAAAACTGGTCATGCCACCATTGTAAAAACTACTATTCATCGGATAGCCGCCACCATAGCCGTAACCATACATCGGCATATTGCCCATGGTCGTACTGCTCACGGTCTGCGTAGCACCCTGTCCCCAGAAGCGCACCCATTTGGCTTTGCCCTCGGCTTTCTTTTCGACCTTCGCGGCAAGCTCGGTCGGCTGCACGAGTTTGGCCCAGGTCGCCTTAGGATTGAGCACAATCAAGACCGGCTGCCGGCCGAGAAATTGGATTGGCTGACTAGTTTTATTGGTGACAGTGACCGATGCTTGAATCAACTGCTTTGTTATTTTATCGCGCACGACGGCACATTGTATGGCGATATCACCAAGGTCCATGACTTTCACTTGCACGCCGTTCTGGAAATTTTTACTGGACCAGGGTGAACCATCCCAGTATTTATAAGTAGGGCTGAGCCAATACGGACCAGGTGAATAAGGCCTCGACAGAGCGCGCGTGCCATTTTTAATCGCCAGCGCCTGCGAAAAATGCGCCGTCGCGCCGGTTTGATCCCCAAGTTTATACAGGACCGCACCCAGACTGCCCTGTATGTCGGCTACGTTGAGGGGACTGAGCGAATGCGAACCGTTAACCTCGCTCAAGGCCTCTTCGAGCAGCCCTTTGGCGGCGGGATAATCCCCGGCTTCAGCCTTGAGGCCGGCACTATGACTCATGCAACCGATCAACCGCCAGGTTTGACGATCTACCGCGTGCAGTTCCTTAAGCAAAACAATCGCCTGCCCGAGATAGCTTTGAGCGTCATCGAGCTTACCAAGCGCCTCGGCCAACCAGGCCTGATCATCGAGAGCGCGAGCCCTCAATTCTTTCAGGTCATCGGCATTGTAACCGGTACCGGTCGGAGCCAGGCCGTCGAGGATTTTGCCGAGCCTTTTGTTTTCAGTGGCAGCACTGGATAATTGTCCCTGCCAGATCAACGCCTCAACGAGAGCGGTGCGCAAATAAGCTTCGCCAAAAGCACCACGCGCACTATCGTATGCGCTCAATTTTGAAGTAATGAGCGATTGCGCAGTGGCATAGTCGGAGGTATCGAGGGCATTCTCGACACCTTCGTCTTGATAAGCCGGACCCTTGCTGCCAACAGCCAGAGTGGTCGTCGATAAATTGACCGGCGACCCACCCATAAGAGGCGCCGTCACATTAACGGCATCTGCCGTCCAGGGATCATAAGCAACGGCCGGTAAAATAGGGCCGGTACTGCAGCCGGCGACAATCATACCGCTCAGAGAAAGGGCCCGCACCGAGAGTAGCCGTCGCATAAAGTTGCTCCTGAATATGATCCATGTGAACAGGCGCCAAGTAAGCGCTCAACTGGCAAAATCATACAATATAGAAGCCGGATTTATCGCAGCAAGGTGACGGCTAACAAAAGTCGCAGGCATGCTCCAGGCCTCAGCCCAGGGCTGCTTGACCGGCTCGGGGGCGATCGTAAACACCTCCATGACTGCCATGGCCCCGCAATAAAGTCAGCTTCGGGCGAAGCGCCTGTACTTTGCTGCAAATTAGCGTCCCTTGATCGTGGAGGGCAAAGGTGCTGCGCACTCGCACAGGCAGATTGAAATTCTGAGCGACGATGACAGCTCTTGGATGAATGACCTGCGCACCGTTTTCAGCCAGGTGCAAACAATCGACAAAGGAAATTTCATCGTACTTAATTGCGTCGCTGTGCTTATTTGGATCGCAATCATAGATGCCGTCGACATCGGTGAAGATGTCGCACGACACAGCTTGCACGGCGGCGGCGAGGGCGACAGCCGTAGTATCGGAGCCACCGCGACCGAGCGTAGCAATGTTACCGCCGGTGGTCGCACCCTGGAAGCCGGCCACCACAAGTACATCGTGATCTTCGAAGGCTTTGTGGATGCAATCAGCGTCGATGTTCAATATATTGGCGTCGCTGTGACAATCATCGGTGACGATTCCGGCCTGGGCGCCGGTAAAGGAGCGGGCATTTATACCGGCATCCTTCAATAAAATCGAAAGCAAAGCGATCGTCACTTGTTCGCCGGTGGCGAGCAGCACATCGAGCTCCTGCTTCGCCGGTGCGTCGGAACATTGAGTCGCCAGCTGCACAAGCCGATCGGTGCTGTCACCCATGGCCGACACTACGACGATCGTTTTACATGCGCGCGCCGATTTCTCGACAATCGATGCGACATGCCGCAAACGCTGCACGTTTTTTACGGACGTGCCGCCAAACTTTAATACTGCAATATTTGACATGATTATTTCCTTTGATCCAAAAGTTTCTGGTGTCAGTTTTAGCGGGCGCCAACCAGCGCCACAGCCTTGGGTTCAGCCTTTATCGAGCCTGGAGCTTTTGCTGCTTTGTCGAGACCTTGCTCGAGGTCGGCAATCAAATCGGAGGCACCTTCGATACCGACGGAGAGCCTGATCAAACCTTCTGTGATACCACAGTGTTCCTGCACGTCGCGCGGGATGGGAGCATGAGTCATGCTTGATGGATGGCAGAGCAATGATTTTACGCCGCCGAGACTTTCAGCCAGTTGGAATAATCTGGTGTTGTTGACCAGGGCACGGGCGCCTTCGAGACCGCCCTTGACGACAAATGAAACCATGCCGCCAAAACCGCTCATCTGCCTCTTGGCCAGATCATGCTGTGGGTGCGACGTCAGACCGGGATAGTAGACTTCTTGCACCTGACCGTGCTGTTCGAGAAACTGCGCGACAGCGATAGCATTGCGCTCGTGCTCTCTCATACGCAGCGCCAGAGTCTTCAAACCGCGCAGGGCGAGATAGCAATCGAAAGGACCGGGGACTGCGCCGGTGGCATTTTGAGTGAATTTGATTTGCTCATAGAGCTCTTCATCACTGGTGATCACGGCACCACCGATAATGTCACTGTGACCGCTCAAGTATTTAGTCGTACTGTGCACAATGACATTGGCGCCAAATTCCAGAGGACGCTGGAAATACGGAGTGGCGAAAGTATTGTCGACAACGTAAATCAGATTATGAGCTTTGGCCAGGTCGCCTACTGCCTTTAGATCGGCCAGACGGAGGAGCGGATTGGTCGGTGTTTCGAGCCAGACCAGTCGTGTAGCGGGCGTGATCGCCGCTTCTACTTCATCGATATTGCGGGTGTTCACATAAGTGAAGCGGATATCATAACGACTGAAGACGCGTTCAAAAAGTCTGTAAACGCCTCCGTAGACGTCCTCGCCGACAATTACATGGTCACCGGCTTTGAGAATACCGGCGACGACCGAGACCGCCGCCAGACCGGAGGCGCAAGCGACGCCATATTTGGCGTTCTCGAGGGAGGCCAGGCAATCTTCGAGGGCGGTGCGAGTGGGATTGTGAGTGCGAGCGTATTGATAGCCTTTGTTTTTGCCAAGCTCTTCCAGGACAAATGTAGAAGTCTGGAAAATTGGCGTGATTAGCGCCCCGGTGGTGGGATCTGGGCCCTGGGCCTCATGGATCGCTCGGGTGGCGAAGTCGAGCACCTGGTCGTTATTACACTGCTCGTTATTACATTGATTGGTGTTTGCGTCTGACATGATTTTTTCTCCTAAAAAAAACTCCCCCTCTCGTCAGAGAGGGGGAGTCGTGCACTGTATTTGGTCTACCGCTTAGCTGCAGTATGGGTGCATGAACTCGGCCTCCCTGGCAGGAAAGCTACGCATGTTCATGGTCATAGTGGCGCGGTTGTTCATGACGCTATTATGACTGCCTCAAATCGAATGTCAATTGAAATGCTTTTTTTGTAAAGCAAGTCAAAAAAACAAAGCCAACTTGAAAAAACGCTATATAAAGACTGCCGCCGCTAAAATACTTTTTTGAAAAAGTGCTTGGTGGCGTCGAGACCTTTATGAATACCGTGGCCTGTATAGTCGATACCTTTTTTAGTGCCGTCCACCGTGTAGTCGACGCCCTTCTTCGTGCCGTCGACAGCATAGTTGACGCCTTTCTTGGTGCCACCGACTGTATAATCGATGCCTTTCTTCGTACCGTTAACCGATGTCCGCACTACTTTTTTAGTGCCATCGGCAGTGGTGTCAATACCTTTTTTGGTACCCTCCACAGTCACACCGGCGCCCTTCTTGACACCGCGCGTCACATAGCCGTCTTCAGCCGATGTCGGCGGCATCGCAAGCATCACCGCGCCCAGATTAAGAGCGGTGACCGCAACGATAAACATCACACGCTTCGATTTTTCGTTCATGTTCACTTAAGCTCCGCAATATAAACACCAAAGGGTTCAAGGACGACAGATCCGCCCGTGGCCTCTGCGACACCTTCTTTGAGCAGGACATTTTTCTCAGCCGCGCCAAAATCAGCACCACCAATCTCAGGTTTGAAAGTCTGCTTTTTATCGCTGAAATTCAAAACGACGACAGCCTTACTGCTGCCCTCTTTACGCAGATAGGCAAAGACATTTTCGTCCTTTGTATTAATTGGCTCGTAAGAACCAGTTTTGAAAGGTTCCTTCGTGCGCATGGCAATCAACTTTTTGTAGACATTCAGCAACGAATTAGGCTCTTTTGATTCCGCCTCGACGTTGTGCGAAGTAAAACTGGCAGGCGGATTCAACCACGGTTTAGCGGTACTAAATCCAGCATGCTCGCCTGCTGTCCATTGCATAGGTGTGCGCTCACCGTCACGACCTTTTTCCTTGGGCCAACCGATTTTGCCAATTGGATCGAAGACGTCTTCGACGCGTTTGGGATCATTGTTTTCCATCCCCAACTCTTCACCGTAATACATGAGTGGAGTACCGCGGATGGTGAGCAGCATCGCCGCCATCAATTTAGCAATGGCATCGTTATTGGTGCCATTACCGTAGCGGACATAATGGCGAATCTGATCATGATTGCTGAAGAAGTAGAGCGGCCAGCCCTTAGCCGGATTGGCGTCCCATTCGCCGACCAACTTGCGGAAGTCTACCGCGGAGCGCTTATTGGCATAAGCAAAGAAGAAATTCATCGGCAATTGAATCTCATCGAGATTGGCGCCGTACATGGACGAGATTTTTTTGACGTCCGGTCCGGCGGTTTCACCGATCAATACAGGATGGTCGGCTCCAGGGAAAGCATCGAGCACAGACCGTAGCTCGCGCATAATGTCGTGCACTTCCGGATACTGATCGTTATATTTGTACTCGGTATTTGGATCGCCGTAGGCATTAGTCCCCGGCAAAACAGGATTGTCGTGTAGCTCGGTGTCCTCAAAGAGACAACCGACAGCGTCAAGACGGAAGCCGGCAACACCGCGCTTCAGCCAGAATTTCGCCACTTCCATCATCGCCTTGCGCAGCTCGGGATTTCTCCAGTTGAGGTCGGGCTGTTCGGCATAGAAAAAGTGATAGTAATACTGATTTGTTTTTGGATCGAGCTTCCAGGCGGAATGACCAAAAAGCGATTGCCAGTTATTGGGCGGGCCGCCATTCTTGCCATCGCGCCAGATGTACCAGTCACGCTTCGGATCGGTTTTAGACGAAGCGGAAGCGAGAAACCAGGGATGTTTGTCCGAAGTGTGGTTGACGACAAAATCCATGACTATTTTGATATTGCGCTTTTTAGCCTCGGCAACAAGACGGTCAAAATCAGCCATGGTGCCGTATTCCGGCGCGATAGCGCAATAGTCCGCAATGTCGTATCCGAAATCCACCTGGGGAGAAGGGTAGCAAGGCGTCAACCAGATAGCGTCGATGCCCAGGTCATGGAGGTAATCGAGCTTAGAAGTGATGCCATTGATATCGCCGATGCCGTCGCCATTTGAGTCTTTGAAGCTGCGCGGATAAATCTCATAGAAAACCGCATGCTGCCACCAGGGGGCGTTAGACTTGGCAGAAACACTGGCACCGGCGGCGATTGGGGCTCCCACCTGGGTAAGCATAGCCAGTGACAGAGATAGGATACTGGCCAACGCGACCTTGCGATAAGACCAAGAATGAGATTTAGCGAGGGATTTGACGGCTGATTTAAACATGGCTTTTTTCCAATAGGCGGCAGACTGCCAGGGACCGGGAACGCTTGGACGGGACACCTTTAAGCATCATAAAAGGACTGAAATATGGTATCAGCTTGGAAAGCAGCCTGATGGAAAAGGCCACTACCTGGAACTTTGAGGCTTGCCGGCGGTCTGCATCACTGGAAGCCAAGCATTTTTGGCATAAGTTAAGCACCAGGAGCATCACCATGGCCATTCAACAACCAGAAAGTCCGGTGGGACGTTCGGAAACCTTTCCCGCAAACGAAAACAGCACTTTCCCAAACAAAAGTACAACTAACGCTATCGTCATCATGTGCATCGTGATCGCGGCAGTAGTTGCCATTTTTGCGATGATGTCACCAAAAGTCGGCCCCGGTAATGAAATGAAAACCACACCGACAATGGACACCATGCCTATTCGCCAGAGCGCAGCCCCCAACGGCACGGCCGAACAACAGCCTCCAGCAAAATAAAATAAGGTATGGCGATCCGATAAATTGTAATCGCTTGTAATTTGCCGACGATTTAATCGGGATTTCCGGAACTATTTATCGACGTCCATGTCCTATAGATCCAGAGCAGCCAATCAGTGCCACACGACCGGTTGCTCGGCTATCCGATCCAACCCTGACGATAGCCACTAAAAGAAATCATTCTCAGGCATCGATGCTATCGGTGCCTGTTCTATTTGGTGTCACTGAGAAACAAATCGGTCCAACCATGCCATCAAATCTGAAGGCATCAACTGGACCAGATATTTGTTCAGAATCGGCTCCGACGCGGTTATTAGCGAGCCATATCGGTAGTTTCAACAGTTGTTTGGCGCACTGTCGTTTCAGTCACATCACTGGGACTGACCGTTGTTTCTGTGACCGTTTCAGTCGGCGCAGGAGTAACAACTGTTACGGGGGCGACCGGCACTGCAGGTGTGGTCGTCTGACTGAGCGGTACACCAACTACGGCACCGGAGGAAGTGTTTACGACGTCGGTTTTATCTGAGTGACGACTCAAACGTGCTTCAAACAGGTCTAGACTTTTCTGAATGTTATCGTAACCACCGCTCGTCAATCCGGAAGAACGATTCCGGAAGTCAGTTTCACGGGTCAAGATACCATCGAGGTCGCGCTGCATGGACGACAGCTCGGTAGAGTCAATCAGACCACCATTGAAAGCAGCAGTAAGTCTCGTCTGGAGACTGGCTTCACGAGCGTGCAGGTCGCCCTGAACAGGTTGGTTGTTGTCGATCTGCGACTGCGCAAAGGCCGGGGCACCAAGCATCAATGCGGCAAACACAGTTGACGCGACTCTTGTACGAATATTCATGTCAAATCCTCCAATCTTCGATTTCATTCGATAGAGACAGATGGATCAGCTGATGGTTCCAATTTTTCAGATTGGTCGCCTTTAATTTTCGATTTAGTGCGCCTGAACCTGATTAGCGCGTATTGCCCAATTGCGGAGCAAAGCGGCGTCATACCCATTATTAACAACAGCGGTGGCACCCCGTACACACCAGTCGACCGGACAGGATAAGTAACGGAAGCAAGAACAGTAAGTGCCGAAAGAGTAAGCAGGCAAGACAAAAAAGCACCGGCAAGGACGCACTTCTCCCCTCGCCTGGTGTGCGTAAAGTCAACACTGGCTTGCAAAAAAAGAAAGTTGATCAAGGCAAAAAAGATACCCACTATAGCTGCCGCCACGACTTCAACTACTTTCAAAGACAAAGGCGCTGAAAATGCCACCCACTCTGAGTGCGAGATAGCGAAAAACATGAGCGGTATGACAATGAAAATCCATTGCGCGAAATTCAAAACGAAACTAGCGACAATCGTCGAGATACTTTTCAGGAAAATGGGAGAACGTCTGCCGGAGTGCACTTGAGCAATGTAAACAATCAACTTACGACCGAGAAACTGGCCCGCAGCAAGGGCTCCGATCACAACGACGAGTGAAGGAATTATTGTCGCTAAAGCACTCACGTTTCCAGCACCGGTGCAAAATGGCAAAAAAATCAGTGGCAGTCCATAGGCGTTTATGCGCACCATGGCTTTCGGCCGCAATGCGGGACGCAAATGCAGGAGCCAGTTGAGCCATGCACTATTCGTCAGACCGCAGATAAAAAATACCGGCAAAAAGATAAGGGGAAGCAAACCGGCATCTCTAATTTCCGGAGTTGGCAGCACGAGCAGAGCAAAGAAAATTGGCCAGACCCAGAGATACAATGACGCCAGAAAATAGCCGGGCCAGTATGGCCGCGTTTCTATTTGCTCCCTGGTAACAGCAACGACACCGTTTTTTTCGCCACTCATAATTTGCCGAGCCTTTTTATTTCCTCAGCGCCTGGCCGCAAATTCCGACAACGCTCAAACATTGCGACATAAGTAAGCTGCGCTGAAAGACTTGTGGCAAGCGTGCCGGCAAGGGTGAGGGCGAAAAAGTTCTCGGGCGACTGAAGAAGAAGCTGCGTAATTTTTGTCTCGGCAGACAAAAACAGAGCAACCGGAATACTGATTGCCAGAAGACCGAAGGCATCGATTCGTCGGCAAAGTTTTTTTCTCACAAGAAGCGGGCAGTTTCGTATATTTCCAGTCAGACAACCATTCAGCAGACCAAGAAAAATCCCCAAGAACCAGATTTTCGGCATCATTGCGACAAAGTCATAAGGTCCATCAAAACCTTTGTCCGCACACAACCCGTATAAAATTAAACCAATGAGAACGATCCAAAAGGCATTCAGATAAGCAGTCAAAAGGAAGTAGCCCCTCCATAAAGGTTGAGGCTTTTGCTGGTCGACTTTTATCCCCGCTCCACTCATAAATCCATCATAGCGCCTGGCCGAAAATCGCAAAACATAAACCTGCGCTAGCTTCACGCCGTCCGACAAAGCGGTCACAAGTCGGTCACGCCTCAGTCATCCCATCGCCACGTGACATCTGTATGTTTGAAATATAGACGAAGCCGCTCGTCCCCCGGCCCAACACACAGGACTCGAAAATGACGAAAAAACCGCCTAAAGCCCACAGATTTAGCCTTTTACTAATCGCCCTCTTTTTGTCCACCGCCGCCAACCTTACCAACATAACCGCCGCAAACGCCCAGGGCTACGCCCTCAACCTCGGCCTCAACCTCCTCTCCCGCGCCACCGGAGTCCGCCTCATGCCCGCAGGCATGTCCGGCTATGACGCCAACTACAATGCCGCCGTCGGCTCCTACAACCGCGGCGTTAAATTGCTCAACGCAGAGCGCTACAGCGAAGCGCGCTATGTTCGAGCAAGTCTATCCGCTGATGCCCGGCCTCTACGGCTGCCTCGGCGAGTGCAGATTGGAAGCGGGTAGAAATCAGGAAGCGATGCAGTGCTTCCTGATGGCCGAAAGCCAGGGCGATCGCAGCGAAAACGTCGCTTACAGAAAGGGCCTTTGCGCTGTTCGCCTCGCCAATTACACTGTTGCCCGGGACTCTTTCCGTCAATACCTGGGCAATAACAGCCACGGCCGTCACGCCAAGCACGCTCAAGAATGTCTCGCTATCGTCGAACACAATTTCCTCAACCAGTCCAACGACAATTACCTGGCCGACGCCTCCAAAAACGGCATCAAACGCTGGAACACCAACGGCAAGCCGATCCTCGTCTACATCAAAGCTGACGCATCGCTCAAAGGCTTCCACCCGGAATACGTCCAGCTCCTCCAGCAGTCCTTCATGGACTGGACCAATGGCACGAACGGCGCCGTCAGTTTCGTCCAGACTCAGGACCCCAGCCAGGCGCAAATCACCTGCTACTGGACCGACAAACAGTCTGATTTCGACAGCTCAAAAGAACTCGGCGAATGCCAGAACACGCTCTCGAATGGGTACATCAATCACTCCGAGATCAAACTTTCCACCCTCGTCGGCCACGCCCGCGATATCCCGACTGAAGTCTTCCCCGAAGCCAAAGCCGTAGCCCTGCACGAAATCGGTCACGCTCTCGGTCTGGCTCACTCGAGCACTTCCTTCGACATCATGTATCCGACAGCTGCTCCCAAAGGCCTGGAATTCAATTTGACCAGACGTGATCTGAATACGGTCGTTGCCCTCTACTCAATCAATCCGGAGCAGATTGCAACGGCTTCCGAAAGCCAGATTCAAGCCTTCGCCGCCAACGGCTTCAAATAAAAAGTATCAGCGCCTTAACCACCACCACATAAGCAAAAGGGCCAGGAGAAAACTCCGGGCCCTTTTGTCTATTGGCTTTAGCTACTAGCTCAAGGCAAATGCCTTAGACCATGGCGAGCGGTTTTTCGTTCGGCTTGCCGTTGGCGTAGCGGATACCGAGCGCATCCTGACCGATGATCAGGCGCTGGATTTCGCGGGTGCCTTCGTAGATGTTGAGCACTTTGGCGTCGCGGAACATACGCTCGACCGGATACTCATCAGAGAAGCCGTAACCACCAAAGATCTGGACTGCGTTGTGAGCGTGCTTGTTGGCCGCTTCGCCGCAGAAGAGTTTGGCGATCGATGTTTCACGTGAGTTGCGTACCTGCTTATTTTTCAGGTGAGCGGCACGCAGATAGAGCAAACGTCCGGCTTCGCAGTCGGTAACCATATCGGCAATCATTGCCTGTACCTGCTGGTGTTCGCCTATAGGCACGCCGAAGGTCTTGCGCTGCATCGCATACTTGGTGCAAGCATCGATACATCCCTGGACGACGCCGACAGCTCCGGCAGCGACCGAGAAGCGGCCGTTATCGAGGGCTGACATGGCGATTTTGAAGCCTTCGCCGACCTGACCGAGCATGTTTTCTTTGGGCACGCGCACTTCATCGAGGAAGAGGCTGGCGGTATCGGAAGCGCGCAGGCCGAGCTTGCCGTGGATCGCTTGAGCTTCGAAGCCCTTCGACTTGGTGTCGACGATGAAGCAGCAGATGCCTTTGTGCTTGAGAGCCGGATCGACTGTTGCGAAGATCAGCGCGTAGTGCGCGATCGTGCCGCAGGAGATCCAGGTCTTCGAACCGGAGAGGATGTAATCGTCGCCGTCTTTGACGGCGCGGGTCTGCTGGTTACCGGCATCGGAACCGGCTTCCGGCTCGGTCAAACCATAGCAACCGAGATATTCGCCGCTACACATTTTTGGCAGGTAGAATTGTTTCTGCTCTTCGGTGCCCCATTTCAAAATGGTCAGTGCAACCAGTGAAGTTTGTACGGAGAAAAGGGTGCGGGTGGAAGAACAAACACGGTTTACTTCTTCGGTCATCAAACCGTAAGCGATGTAGTCCATGCCGAGGCCGCCGTATTTTTCCGGGACGGGGCAACCAAGGAAGCCTTCAGCGAAAATTTTCTTGGCGATATCCCAATCGAATTTTCCGGCGCGATCGTTCATTTGCGCTTTCGGCGCGATTTCCCGTTCAGCAAAATCGCGCATGTGTTTGCGCATCGAAATCTGCTCGGGTGTGAAATCAAAATCCATATATCTATCTCCAAATATTCGATTTTTTCAACTACTTACTTTCGCTCTATTTATTTTCGCTGCCGGCGACGAGCTCATCGGTGTCGATCTGGGCTTTTTGCAATCTACCGGAGTAGTCGATATATATCGATTTCCATTCGGTAAATTGATCGATTGCAGTGGTGCCGGCTTCACGTTGGCCGTTACCAGTTTGCTTGACGCCACCGAAAGGAAGCTGAATTTCAGCGCCGATTGTCGGAGCGTTGATATAAACGATGCCTGACTCCAGATCTTCAATCGCTCTAAAAGCGCGGTTGATGTCGCGGGTGTACATCGAGAGGGAAAGACCAAACTGTGTGCCGTTGGCAACAGCTATGGCCTCATCGAAATTTTCCACAGGGATAATCGCCGTCACTGGTCCGAAGATTTCTTCCTGGGCGATGCGCATGTCGGCTTTGACATCGCAAAATACGGTCGGCTCATGGAAGAAGCCCTTGCCGAGCTCGCCTTCGGAGAGAATGTTGCCGCCGCACAGAAGTGTGGCGCCTTCTTTTTTACCGATTTCGACGTATTCGTGCACAGACTCGAGCTGGCCTTTGTTGACCACGGGACCGACTTCGTTTTCGGGGTTCAAACCGTTGCCGATTTTGAGAGCCATGGTCATGTTTTTGAATTTTTCACAAAATTCTGCGTAGCGTGCTTTGTGCACGATGACGCGGCTGGCGGCGGTGCAACGTTGACCGGCGGTACCGAAAGCCCCCCAGAGGGCGCCTTCGAGAGCGAGGTCGATATCAGCATCGTCCATAACGCAGATGGCATTTTTGCCACCGAGTTCGCAGGAGACTTTCTTCATCAGCTGGCCGCAGCGACCGGCGACGTGGCGGCCGACTTCGTTGGAACCGGTAAGCGAAATCATCGCCACGCGGGGATCTTCAACGATGGCGTTGCCGACTTTGCCGCCAGAGCCTGTGACCAGGTTGAGCACGCCCGGCGGCAAGCCGGCTTCGTTCAAAATCTCGACGAACATCAGAGCGCAAAGCGGTGTATCGGAAGCGGGCTTGATCACGACGGTATTGCCGGCGACAAGCGCAGGGAGAATCTTCCAAGAAGGGATGGCGATCGGGAAATTCCAGGGTGTGATCAAACCGACAACGCCTAAGGGCTGTCTGATCGACATGGCAAATTTCATCGGCAATTCGCTCGGTACGGTTTGACCGACGAGACGACGGCCTTCGCCGGCGACATACTTGGCCATATCGATCGCTTCTTGCACATCGCCGCGAGCTTCTTTGAGCACTTTGCCCATTTCTCTGGTCATGGTGCGGGCCAGCTCTTCTTTGCGCGTTTCGAGCAAGTGAGCGGCTTTCAAGATGATTTCAGCGCGGTGCGGAGCGGGTGTGTGCTTCCAGGCGTGAAGAGCTTTGTCAGCGGCGTCGATGGCATCTTTCACATCTTCGACAGTGGAAGAGGCGAAATGACCGATTACTTCGGAGCTGTTAGCCGGGTTATAGCTGGCGAAAGTTTCGCCTGATTTTGATTTGACCTGACGGCCATTGATGTAGTTGCCGTAGGTTTGCGGCTTCTCAGTTTTGGCGGCGGTTGATTCCGGAGCTTTGGTGGTGGAACTCATGTCTAATTTATCCTCAGTATTTGGATAATCCCGGCCATGCGGCCGGGATCAGGTTTCAAGCGACCATTAAAGGGTCATGCATTTTTCCAGGATTTCCATGCCTTTTTCGGCCTCGCTGTCGGAGAGAGTGAGAGGCGGAATCAAGCGGATGACTTGACCGGCAACGCCGCAGGTCAAAACGATCATTTTGTGTTCGAGGCATTTTTCAGCAACCATATCGGCAATTTTCTTGCTCGGATTGCCGTGCTCGTCGTTGAATTCGATACCGATCATCATGCCGCGACCGCGTACTTCGCCAATGTGCTTGTTCTTTTCGGCAAACTTGCGCAGGCGAGTGATCATCATATTGCCGACTTTCTCGGCACGCTCACAAAGCTTTTCTTCCTGGATCACCTGGATGGTGGCAAGAGCCGCAGCGCAGGAAACAGGATTGCCACCAAATGTGCTGCCGTGACGTCCGGCCGGCCATTTGTGGGTGAGAGCGCTCTTGGAAATGAAGGCAGCAAGCGGCATGCCGCCGGCGATTGCTTTGGCCATGAGCATGATGTCGGGCTCGACATTTTCATGCTGGCAGGCAAACATCTGACCGGTGCGGGCAAATCCGGACTGCACTTCGTCGATGATCAAAAGGATGCCGTGCTCGTCGGCGATCTTGCGCAAAGCAGGCAAGAAGCCGGGCGGCGGAGCAACGAAACCACCTTCACCTTGAATCGGTTCGACGATGAAAGCAGCAACTTGATCAGGGTGCACAATCTGGTGGAAGAGAACGTCGATTTCTTTCAATGTCTCAGCAACGACTTTGGCGCCGTCGCCGCGGAAGTGCGAACGATACTCATAAGGGAAAGGCACGGTGTGAATAGAACCAGGCAGGGGCTCGTATTTTTCACGGTAATAGAGCTTGGAGGTCGTCAAAGCTGTGGTGAAAATCGTCCGACCGTGGAAAGAACCGCGGAAGTTGATTATGCAAGGGCGACCAGTGACGTACTTGGCCATTTTACAGGCGCCTTCGACCGCTTCTGCACCGGAGTTTGTCAGGAAAACACTGTCGAGAGATTTGAAAGGGGCAATTTCGACGAGCTTTTTAGCCAGGTCGATGTAGCCTTTGTGGTGAGTGGTCACTGATGTGTGCATCAGCTCACCGACTTGTTTTTGCACGGCGGCTACTACTTTAGGATGGCAATGACCGACACTTGTCACTGCGATGCCGCAGGCAAAGTCCAGGTACGCATCACCATTCATATCGTAGATATAAGAACCGCTCGCCCTTTCGGCAACGATTCTCGCGGACCGGGCCAGGACTGGATTGACAAACTTGTCGTCCATGTCCAGGTAAGCCTGGTTTTTGTTTTTAATATCAGCCATTACCATTGAGAACTCCTTTAGCCTTAAAAAAATCGCTGGAAAAAGCCCGGAATCCCTTCCAGTAGCGCGATTGCTCAGGTCTGAAAACTATAGCAACAAAACATAAAGAACCAGTTCTTATTTATGATTCTGTCCGCTTTGGGCTCCTTGACAGCCTCTGCCTATAGCTTACCAACTAACAAAACGGTTTGCTAGAGTCCCCACCCACTCTCGGATCACAGTAGGGGCCAGGGTTTCGAGCCTCATTAAACGCATCTCTAAAATGCCATGTTTCAATCGGTCCCCAGAGCGAGCATTTTTACCTATACTGAAACCCATGCTTATTCGTAAACGCGTCCCCGAAATAATGGACGACCCGCTCCTCGCCCCAGACTTGCACGAAGCCGCGCTGCAAGGTCTGGAGCGTCTAAACACACTCAGCGACGGCGTCGGGGTACTGGCCGGGCCGATCATTTCTCTAGCGGAAAAGCTAAACGCAGAGAGGCCGGGTCGCATCATAACCGTCTTGGATATCGCGTGCGGAGCAGGCGATTTGCCTGTGCAGCTTTATGCACATTTGAAAAAACGGGCACTAAACGTCAGAGTCCACGGTCTAGATATCAGCGAGGTGGCAGTGCAGTATGCCAGCGCAAAAGGACGGACGGCAGGCAGTGGTTGCACTTTCAGCCGACACGATGTTTTGCAAGATGAGCTGCCGGACGGCTACGACGTCATCACAACCTCGCTATTTACGCATCATCTGGACCCACCGGAAATCAAAACATTAATGGCAAAAATGGCGGCAAAAGCAAATCATCTGGTCCTGGTCAATGACCTCGAACGTTCCTGGACGAGCCTGTGGAGCGTCGCGCTGGCCACACGCCTGGTGACGACTTCTGCTGTCGTGCATCATGACGGACCGGCTTCAGTGCGTGCCGCTTTCACCGCCGCAGAAATGCTCGATATGGCCCGGCAAGCCGGATTGAATGGAGCAAAAGTACAGGGCCACTGGCCCTGTCGTATATTACTCAGCTGGCAGAAGCACTAATATGCTCACCCCTCCTGATACCACCTCACCCGATCAATCCCTTCAACGCTCCTGGGACGTAGTGATCATCGGAGCCGGTCCAGCCGGTGCCGTCAGCGCTTATCAACTGGCTCGCCTGGGCAAAAAAGTCCTGCTCGTCGACAAGGCATCATTTCCCCGGGACAAAGTCTGTGGATCTTGCTTGAGCGCCCGCACTCTCGGCTACCTGACCGAAGCCGGCCTTGGACATGTGGTCAGCGAGCTCGGCGCCCAGCCGATCGGGAATCTACATTTGCGCACTGCCGGTGGTGCATCTACCATCGCCTTCCCGATCGGATTTGCCGTTTCCAGGCAAAGTCTTGATCAAGCCATCGTCGAAAAAGCACAGTCAGTCGGAGCGCTTTTTCTCCCAAGCACAACAGCCCTTGTCGGCGCTCTTGCCGGCTCTACACGCACGGTCATCCTGGAGACGGCCGGCGTTTACACAGCGGTGCAATCCGCTTGCGTACTGGTTTGCGACGGTGTCAACGGCCGCGCCCTAAATGAACTTAGCAGTGAAGAAAAAGATCGATTCAAACCGACAGTCTCAGCAAACTCGCGCATCGGGTCCGGTGCGGTGGTGTCGCTGCCGGACAACGAAGCAGGCTTGTATTACAGACCCGGTACCATTTATATGGCCCTGGATAAAAACGGTTACGTCGGCATTGTCTGCATGGAAAACAACAAAATCGACCTGGCCGGTGCCTTCGAGCCCGCCTACACTCGCATGCATGGCTCGACCCGGGCAGCAGCAGCGAAAATATTGCGCGATGCCGGTTTACCATTTTTGCACGTTTTCGAAACAGCCGAATGGCTCGGCACTGCTCCTTATACCAGACACCGCGAAACGCTCGCGGCCGAAAGACTTTTTATTGTAGGCGATGCAGCCTCGTACGGCGAACCATTTACCGGTGAAGGTATAGGCTGGGCTGTAAAAAGTGCACTACTGGCAGTGCCTCTTGTCGAACGCGCTCTTGCCGGTTGGGATAACAGCCTCGTTGGCGAATGGCAGAGGATCCACAAAACCATGGTGGCAAATAGACAGCGCCTCAGCTTGACTCTCGGAGGCTGGTTGAGACATGAATTTTCGATTACAACACTTGTACGCTTGCTCAGAATAGCGCCAATCCTGGCCGGACCTTTCGTCAATGCAATCAATCGCTGTTCGCCCGATTTTGCAGACAAACAAGGCAAGCGCAAGCAGACTTTTAAACTGAGTATGGCCAGCAAGGTGGGACAGCCGAAATGACAAAAATCATCTCCATCGGCACGGCCCTACCGACCAATCTCCTCTCCCAAAAGGCGGCCCTGGCACACGCCAAAGGGCATTGCTGCGACAATCAGCACGAAGAGCGCGTACTCGACCGCCTCTATGAGCGCACCACGATCAAAACCCGGGCGACGATTTTCCTTGAGCCGGACAGCGACGACGAAAATTCGATCGCCAAATTTTACGGCAGCAGCGTCGCAAACCCGAACCCGGGCACAGCGGCGCGCATGGAGCGCTATAAAAGCGAAGCACCAGCACTGGCAATCGCGGCGACCCGCGACGCTCTAGCCCTGGCGAAAATTGACGCAAGCGAAATCGGCAATCTCGTCACCGTATCATGCACCGGTTTTTTCTCCCCCGGATTAGATACGGCCATCATCGACATCATTGGCCTGAGCCCGGATGTGACACGTACCAATGTCGGCTTCATGGGCTGCCACGGCGCCTTGAACGGCTTGCGAGCCGCATCGGCATTAAGCACTGTCGGAGCGAACAAAACTTTGCTGGTGGCAGCCGAAATCTGCTCGCTGCATTTCCAATACGGCAAAAAAAGAGACAATATGATGGCTAACGCCCTCTTCGCCGACGGCGCTGCCGCGGCAATCCTCGATAGCGACGAAACTAGTCTTACCAAGGGCATCAATAAATCGCCAGGATCTCTAGCGATAAATAAAGATCTGACGATAAATCTAATAGCCACCTCCTCACATTTGCTTGCTAACAGCCGCGAAGCAATGAGCTGGGAAATAAAAGATCACGGCTTCGTCATGACCCTGCGCCCGGAAGTTTCGCACCTGATTGAAGCCCACTTAGGGCCCTGGCTGACAACATGGTTGGCGAAATACGATTTGCAAATCAAGGACATCAGTGCCTGGGGAGTGCATCCTGGCGGGCCGAAAATACTGGATGCAGTGGAGACAGGGCTGAGGCTGGCAAAAAACAAACTGGCCGTGTCTCGGGAAATCCTGCGCACCTGTGGCAATATGTCATCGCCGACGATACTATTCATTCTCAAACAACTGGCCGAGGCAAGGCGAGAGACAACCGCTGCCGCTGATCGCGGACATACGGTTTTACTGGCATTTGGCCCGGGCCTGACTATTGAAGCGGCCCTGCTGACCGGCGTCTAACCTAAAGCGAAGCCTGTTTGACTGTTACTTTCGGAAGATCTTTGCAGTATTTGTACAGGGCATCGAGTGCCTTGCGGTCGCTGATCACATGAGGATTGAAAGGCATATGGCCCTTGGGCGCATTCAAATATTTTTTAAATTGCGTCATCGTTTGCAATTTTGCCGAGCCGGCGAGCGGCCGATCGCGATTGATTGAATTGCCGCCGCCCTGATGGCAGCTGGCACAGTTTTGCTCAAAAACCAACTTGCCGTCAGCCTTCCGGGCAGACTCCCGCGCTTGTGATTGCGGCAAAAGTCCGAACATCAGCGCTGCCAGACCGAGGCTCCTTATTGCTTTGCGCATGCCATTCTCCCAACCGGACGAGCTTAATTACCGTGCTACCTTGACCAGTGGATTTTCAGATCCGATTTTGACAATCTCCAGGACAACAATACTTTCGACTGATGCGTAAAGCAATAGTAAAAGCGAAAATATTGGAATATTCGCGTATATTGTCCAGTGACAGAATAATTTCGAGTCGTCTGCAGCGACACAATCGGCGGTTACCTTTTTATGAAGTACAGACAGTGACGACAAAATTGGCGGCAAGCAGAAATACCGACCTGGCCCTTAAGATTGTCTCTATGTCTGTCGGAGCCGTGCTTTTAGTCCTTTTGCTAGAACGCCTTAAAATACTGATCGTTTGCATTGTCCTGGCAATAACTCTCGCCTCGTCATTGACGCCACTAGCAGAGGCCGCACAAAGAAAGAAAGTACCAAGAGTCTTGACAGTCATGGGCATTTATATCGTGGCCGGCTCCCTCTATTTCACAGTCGGAGCAATGTTGCTGCCAGCCGTTCACGAGCAATGGCAAAGACTCATGGAAAATTTTCCCACTTATCTAACCGGCGTCAACCACTGGTATCAACATGCACTCAACATGGCCGGCAGCAGAGCCGATGCTCTCAGCTTCGACCTGGAAGATTTGCGTACAGTCGCCATCAAACTAATTCGGCAGACCCTAACTACGGGCGCCGGTGCAATAGGCCTTTTAGGCAACATCATTTTGATTCTTTTTCTGGCCGCCTATCTCGTCATTGAAGCCGAGCGAATCTGGCCCGCTCTTTTGAAGTGGCTCCCTCCCAATAGTCGAGTCAGAGCAGCGGCTCTAGTTACACCACTCGCTCAGCGAATGGGCGGTTATGTGCACGGACAGATTCTAGTTGCACTGGCGGTGAGTGCCGTTCTTATCGCAGGCTTCAGCATAATGGATGTGAAATATGCACTACTACTGGGCATTCTCGGAGGGGTCCTCAACCTCATACCCTATATCGGCGCCCTCATAGCGACAGCCTGTGCCCTACTGGTGGCGTTCAATCAAACGCCGATGCTGGCAGTCGCAGTTTTGGTCTTCTATGCCTTTGAACAATGGCTTGAAAGCAGCTTTCTAGTGCCGCATTTCCTCGGCAACAGCGTCACCCTGCATCCTCTCGTCGTTCTGCTCGCCATACTGACCGGAGCGGCATTGCTAGGCATCCCCGGCGCCCTGATCAGCGTACCGCTAACCTCTGCCGCGATGTTCCTCGCCGAAGAGTTCTATTTGAAAAAATTGGATCCGCTTGAGCCCAACGATGCGCAGTCATGAAAATTTAAAAAATCGTTTTTACGCTCTGAAAATCTTCGATCAATTTTGGCGGAAATGCCGCACGCAGAGCGTTAAGCACCGCTGAAATATCAATAACTTCCTGCAAAATAGCACCGTTTACCGGACTCAGATGACCGGTAGCGGCGAAATACATACCGATAAGACTGAAAAATATGCCACCAACAGCACTTTGTAGAGCTATGGTGCGCATGCGCCTGCTAATGTGGATAAACTCATCGACTTTTTCGAGCGAATTATCCATAATCACGACACCGGCGGCAGCTGCAGTGACGTCACTGTTTTGGCCTATGGCCATGCCGACGGTAGCAGCCAACATCGCAGGCGCGTCGTTGATACCATCACCAATGTATAAAGTCTTAGCCGCCGCGGTTTCTCTGCGCACGATAGCCAATTTTTGCTCCGGCTTTTGCTGAGCAAATACTTCGGTGATACCGACCTGCTGAGCAAGGTAGCGCACCTCCGACTCGCGATCGCCGGAAACAATCAGCAGACGTGAAAAGCCGTGCTTAGGCCCGAGGTGACCAAGAAAGGATCGACTCTCGCGACGCGGCGCGTCTCTGAAGCGAAAGACTGCCGCATAAAGACCGTCGACAGCGACGACACATTCCAGTCCACCGCTTACTGGCGGCAGTTGCGTCACACCGGAAATTTGAGCGGTATCGAGCTGGTTGCGACCGGTCACTTGCACGCGGCGACCGCAGACCATGCCGCGCAGTCCCTGTCCGGGCGGCTCACTGACTTCACTGGCCTCGGCGATATCGATACCTTCCGCCTTAGCAGCGGCGATGATGGCCCGCGCCAGCGGATGTTTGGAATAGAGCTCCAGACCGGCAACGAGCTTGAGTATTTCCTTTTGCTCAAAATCGGGGGCGAGGAGCTGCTCCGTCAGCACCGGCGCGCCATAAGTCAAAGTGCCGGTTTTATCAAAAATAGCGGTGCGACATTGTCCGATTTGCTCGAGGACGACAGGACTCTTGACGATAATCGCCCGACGGGCGCAGAGTGCTATCGAGCCGATGATAGCAATTGGAATGCCGATCAGCAAAGGGCAGGGCGTGGCTATTACCAGAACAGCCAGGAAGCGCAAGGGCTCGCCGCTCAACCACCAGGCGATCAGGGCTACCGACAGCGCCAGAGGCGTATAAGAAGCGCCGAGTTGATCGCCGAGGCGCTGCAACTGCGGTCGTTTCGTCTCCGAATCACGCATCACTTCCATGATTTTGGCGTAGCGCGAATCTGCCACTCGCTTGCTTGTCCGGATACTCAACGCGGACTCGCCGTTCAAGGCGCCGGAGATTACCGTCGAGCCGGAGGTTTTCGTCACCTGAAAGGGTTCGCCGGTCAGGTAGGACTCGTCCATACCACCGCGCCCATCGATAACAACGCCGTCAGCCGGACAGATCTCGTGCGGGTAGACGACGAGGATATCTCCGACACTCACATCAGCGAGCGCCACGTCGCTTACCACGCCTTCCGTGCGACGGTGAGCAATGGCAGGCATGCGTTTGGCTAAAGCCGAGAGGACCGACGATGCACTGCGCAAGGCGTAGCTCTCCAGGGCTTCGCCACTGGCTAGCATGAGCACGATGATCGAGCCTGCCAGATATTCGCCGAGCCAGACCGAAGTGACAATCGAAATGCCACCGAGCAGGTCGGCGCCGAAATCCAGGCGCAAGAGCTTGCCTAGAAGTTGCCATAAAAGAGGTAAGCCACAGACAAGCAAAACGAAAAGAAGCGGCGATTGGTAAACAACAGGTGCTGCAGAAAGGCCAAAACGGAGGCCCAGATGCAAAATAATCGCCACAATGGCCATGCCGGCGATTATGGTCGATCGGCGCCGGCGCAGGCCGGTCGGAGAAAACCAGGGAAAGTGCTTGTCGGACGGCACTTCCAAGGGGGTCTTACTGATTGCTGGGGACTGCATAGGTGGCTTTGTGTTCATAGCTGTCATATGAGTAAAGCAGTCGGACGTCTTTAAAGAATCGGCCGAAGTAGGTATTAATCTGGCAAAACCTCCGGATAGCGAGTTTTTTTCCTAGATACCCCCCGGCCATTTTACTTTCACGAGTTAGTCACGTGGTCTTTCGTATTCTTCCCATACGAAATCGCACTGAGGGTTTCGTCCCCCACCCCCAATGTTTTCTGGAGAATCGAAATGAGCACCACCTTTGCCCCATTCGTGGAAGCCAACATCACAGATTCGACCGACGTTTTCGCCAGCACCGTCAGACCGGTAAGCAGCTTCCTCAAGCCCACCCTGACCAGCTGGATCAACGCCCCTTACTACAATGTCCCGGCCAACCTGAAGCCCGCCGCCGTCGCCGCAACCGCTGAAGCGCCGGTAGAAAACCTCGAAACTCCCGTCGCCGTTAAAGAAGCAGCCGAAGAAGCAGCGCCGGCGCCGGCCGTTACCGTACCTGTTGCGACCGCCCGCCAGTACCTTCCGACTGTCCCCGACACCGTTGTCCTCGAAGGCTTCGACGTCAACAAGCTCTCGCCCGACCTGCAAGAAGTCGTCGCCGAAAGCCACATCACCCATGTCCAGACCGTCATCCGCTTCCTGCAAAAAGGCGGCGAAGGCGCCAAGACTTTCGGCAAAATCTTCCTCAACGACCTCGCCCTTCAAAGAAGCATCTTGAGCGACCTCATGGGCGAATCGAGCAATGCACTCTCCCAGCTCGATTCACTACAGCGCGAACTGGCCCTCAGACTGGCCGCCTGCGTACAGGCCAGACAGGTTGCCCAGCTCCTTTTGGTTGATGTTTAAATTGAAAGCCAATACTTAGCAAACAAGCATTTAAGCAGACTAGATATTTTTGCGAGACCGCTTTTTATAGACTTCATCGTCATTGCGTCTGTCCACTATTAGAACGGAAACAGTCTGCTCGTCAAACTTATAAACGACGCGGTATTCGCCGATGTCAGCGCGAAAAAGATCGTTGTACCCCTTGAGAGAGCTGGCATCTATCGGTGTAGGTTCCGCCAGCAAACCCAAAACCTTTTTCAAAACTTGCTTGAACTGCTTGGGCTCTAGTAACTGAATAAAATCAAGTGCCTCTTTGGTTATGCTCAGGCTACGCACCTTGAGCATCCTCGATCAAACGCTTCACCTGATCCGACGAGGCGAAGCCGGCAGCTTCAGCACTAAGGGCGCGGCCAGCCCAGTAGGCATCTTCCATCGCAGTCAGACGTTCATATTCAGCAGCGGACAAGATGACGACAGAGGATCTGCCGGATTTTTTGACCAGGACTGGCTCAACGAGAGCCAAATCCATAACAGTGCCGAATGTGTTTTTCACTTCAGTCGAAGAAACAGTTTTCATTTGAATGCACCTTAAAGCCACTAGGACAATTATAGCTAAGGTTAGACAAACTGGCCAGAGTAGACGAATTGGCCAGTTTGGCCAAGTTCAATAAATCAATAGCCCTCTCGGCGAACCACTTGCTGCTGCAGATGCTTAGAATTAAGCAATTCGCAGTCTATTGGTCGACTTACTAATTGCACTTAGAACTAAAAGGACAAAATGTGAACGCTTCCAATGCCTTCTGCCAATCACTTATGCTTCGCGCCGACAGCCGCTTAGCCTTAATCGTCGGTTTCACGGCTGGGCCGCCACCAGATAATTCTTTGCTGAAGCTGCGATTTTTAACCGTGAAAGTCATGCCGTGAGCTGTTGAAGAAATTGGAGGCGCAGCAGCTGGCGCCAGTTTTGAATCCGAAGCGGCAGTCGAGTCGTTCGCTGCCGGTTTCGATTCCGCCGCAGCCGGAGCGGAAGTTGAAGCTGGAGTCGATGCTGGCGTCGAAGTCGAAGTTGTAGTAGATGTCGAAGTAGCAGCCTGCCCCACCTCTGTTTTCAAATCGGCGACATCAGCTGCCAGACTCGCGGGCGCGTCGGAAAAAGCCAGCATCAGTGACAATGCCAGCAGAAGTGGTGTTTTCAACTTCCTTACCTCAAATATTTATTTAGATCCTGCCGAGCGCTTAGCACCACCCCTGGTGCCGGGTCTATTTCCATCTCTGCCATTGCGCGAATTACTGCGCGCGCTGGCCATGGTATTGGTTCCCTTTTTGGCAATCGACTTAGTTTTGGCAATGTCCTTGAAGACCAGCGAAAACACTTCATCGAGATGCGATACCGGAATGAGCTCGACCTTGTCTTTGACGTAGTCGGGGATGTCGATCAAATCTTTTTCGTTGGCTCTCGGGAAGATGACGGTTTTGATCCCGGCACGCAAGGCAGCCAGTACTTTTTCCTTCAAACCACCGATACCGAGGATGCGTCCACGCAAGGTGATCTCCCCGGTCATGGCCAGATTGCCGCGGGCCGGACGTTTCGAGATGGCCGAAACGAGAGCGCAACACATGGCGGCCCCGGCAGAAGGGCCATCCTTTGGTGTGGCGCCTTCGGGGATGTGCACGTGGATGTCTTGCGTTTCGCCAAAGTTTGGATCGATACCGAGACTCTCGGCATGGCTGCGCAGATAGCTAAATGCCGCCTGGGCAGACTCTTTCATGATGTCGCCGAGCTGACCGGTCAATTGCAGATTGCCTTTGCCGCGCATCGTATTGACTTCGATTTGCAGCGTTTCGCCGCCGGTCTCAGTCCAGGCCAGACCAGTGATAATACCGACCTGAGGCCCCTTTACTTCATTTTCGCGGACAACCCGGGGTGGTCCCAAAAACTTGGGCACCATATTCGGTTGCATCTTCACCGATTCGACTTCTTCTTTGACGACCTGCGAAGCGACCTTGCGGCAGATGCTGGCGATGCTGCGCTCCAGTCCGCGCACACCGGCTTCCCTTGTGTATTCCTGGATGATCTTGCGCAGACTGGCCGTATTGATCTTGAGCTGTTTACCATCCAGTCCGTGCTTGTAGAGAGTCTTCGGAATGATATGGGTCTCGGCAATTTCCACTTTTTCCTCTTCGGTGTAGCCGGAGAGGTGGATCACTTCGAGGCGGTCGTAGAGCGGCCTCGGCACATGATCGAGGCTATTGGCCGTGGCGACGAAGACGACTTCGGAAAGTGAAAAGGGACAATCGAGATAATGATCGGTAAAGTTATCGTTCTGATCGGGATCGAGCACTTCCAGCATGGCGGCCATCGGATCGCCCTGATAAGAGCGCGACATCTTTTCGATTTCGTCCAGAAGAATGACCGGATTTTTCGTGCCGGATTGTTTCAGAGCCTGAATAATCCGCCCGGGCATGGCACCTATATAGGTGCGGCGGTGACCGCGGATCTCGGACTCGTCTGAAACGCCGCCAAGGGATATGCGCGAAAACTGCCGATTCATCGCCTTGGCGATTGATTTGACCAGACTGGTCTTACCTACGCCGGGCGGACCAACGAGACAGAGGATGGTGCCGGTTGGCTCCTTAGCCAGTTTGCGCACGGCCAGATATTCGAGGATGCGCTCTTTTACTTTTTCCAGACCGTAGTGGTCCTCGGCGAGGATTTCCTCGGCTTTGTGGAGGTCGAGCACTTCTTTGGAGCGCTTGCTCCAGGGCAGCGACACCAACACATCTAAATAAGTGCGGATGACGGCAGCCTCAGCGCTCTGCGGCATCATTTTTTCCAGACGCGAAAGCTCTTTAGTCGCTTTTTCGAGAGCCTGGCCGGTGATCTTGCACTTTTTGATCTTGGCCTTGTACTCATTTATTTCGCTGAGCTCGCCGCCTTCGGCACTGAGCTCATCTTGAATAATGCGCATCTTTTCGCGCAGGTAATATTCGCGCTGCGTTTTTTCCAGGTTGAAGCGCACCTTGTCATGGATTTGCTGTTCGAGATCGGCAAGCTCCAGCTCGCGCGAGAGCAGCTGACCGATGTATTCGAGGCGTTCCGTGGCGTCGGTAATCTCGAGAGAGCGCTGGCGCTCGGCCAGGGTCAGGCCCAGGTAAGTAGCGATGATATCGGCGAGACGACCGGGTTGGCCTATGCCGGAAACGGCCAGAAGACTCTCAGGATTGATCTTCTTGGTCGATTTGACATATTGCTCGAATTTTTCTACTGAAATCTTGATCAGCGTTCGGGTCGCTTCGTCATCCACTAAAAGCTCGGTCAGCTCGGTCACCTGAGCGGTGAAGTGTTCGGCGCCGTCCTCGACCTGGTCGAGATTGACACGCATCGAGCCTTCGACCAACACCTTGACGGTGCCATCGGGCAGCTTGAGCATCTGCATCACTTCCGCCAGGGTGCCGACCTGGTAGAGGTCATCGAGCTTGGGCTCTTCGGTCTCGGCATCTTTTTGAGCGACGAGGACGACCAGTCTGTCGTCGCGCATCAAAGCCTGCTCGAGCGCGGCAATGGACTTTTGCCGGGAGACAAAGAGGGGTGTCACCATTTGAGGGAAGACCACTACATCCCGGAGCGGGATGAGGGGGAAAAACGTGGTGCTCAGCTCCACCATACGGCGTTACCTTGACTTTTAAGAAGGGAAATCCGATGCCATGAGCCAGCAACAACTAGCTTGCTGAAAGCTCTAAGCGATCTCACCCTTCAGTTTAGCCTTTGGAAGCTGAAGTAACTCCGCAGTAGATCGTTTTTCTACAAGATCCTTAGTGATATGGCATACCTTAATGTCGGTACGCGACGGAACCTCGTACATAATGTCGAGCATTATTTCTTCGACGATCGACCGCAGAGCGCGAGCTCCCGTCTTACGCTTGATCGCTTCTTCCGAAATGCCGCGGATGGCCTCGGTGTCAAATTTGAGCTCGACGCCGTCAAGGGCCAGCAATTGCTGGTATTGCTTGATGATGGCGTTTTTGGGCTCGACCATGATGCGCACGAGGGCCTCGACATCGAGGGACTCGAGCACGGCGAGGACGGGCATACGGCCGACGAACTCAGGGATAAGACCAAACTTGAGCAAATCGTCCGGAGCGGTGTCTTTGAGGATCTTGGAGGAGCGCTGTTCTCTTTCCCAGGCCGTGAGCGGACGCTCGGAGCCAAAACCAATGTTGCGGTTGGAAGAGACACGGGCTTCGACGATTTTGTCCAGGCCGACGAAAGCGCCGCCGCAGACAAATAAGATGTTAGCGGTGTTGATCTGGATAAACTCTTGATGCGGATGTTTGCGACCACCCTGGGGCGGGACGTTGGCCAGTGTGCCTTCAATCATCTTGAGCAGGGCTTGCTGTACGCCTTCACCGGATACGTCACGAGTGATGCTGGTGTTTTCAGATTTGCGTGAAATTTTGTCGATTTCGTCGATATAAATGATGCCGCGCTCGGCCTTCTTAATATCGTAATCAGCGGCCTGATAGAGGCGCAGGAGAATGTTTTCGACGTCTTCACCAACGTAACCGGCTTCGGTCAGGGTGGTAGCGTCAGCGACGGCGAAGGGCACGTCGAGCAATTTGGCCAGGGTCTGGGCAAGCAATGTCTTGCCGCAGCCGGTCGGTCCGATCAACAAGATGTTCGATTTTTGGATTTCGACCTGTTCGGCGAGCTCACTGTTGTGGCTGATGCGCTTGTAGTGGTTGTAAACGGCAACGGACAAAATCTTCTTGGCTGTGGACTGACCGATGATGTGCTGGTCCAGGTAAGCCTTGATTTCTTGCGGTTTGGGAATGTCCACCATCGCCGGAGCGGTGCTCTCTGCGGCGGGTTGGGCGGCGGCTCCGCCTTCGAAGAGTTCCTCGTCTAAAATCTCATTGCAGAGATCGACACACTCATCGCAGATGTAGACTCCAGGTCCGGCAATTAGCTTTTTGACCTGATCCTGACTCTTTCCACAGAATGAACATTTGAGTCGGTTGTCCGATTGCTTTGGCATTTAGTTTCCCTATCTAGAACGGTTAAATGGTTGTGACTGCCGATTTCAAACCTTAGTGCCAACTATTTGCGAATAGCGGCACATTGTTTACCGGTTTTACTTCGACAGTCCTCAATTTGGCTCGCAAAAGTACGTTTACTAATTCTACTTAAACACATCACCTGAAATCTACAAAGTTAAATGCCCGGGACAAATTAATGTCCCGGGCACCTGAATCAGTTAAACAGCAGACAGAGCAGGGGATTGATCGAGTTTGGTGATAACCGAGTCAACAAGGCCATACTCCTTGGCTTCTTCGGCTGTCATGATGTTGTCGCGATCGGTGTCTTTTTCGATTGTCTTGACCGATTGACCGGTTTGCTCGGCCATCAATTCATTCAACTGTCTCTTGATGCGCAGGATCTCACGAGCCTGGATTTCGATGTCGGTTGCTTGACCCTGAGCGCCACCTAGCGGTTGGTGAATGAGGATGCGAGCGTGGGGCAGAGAAAGGCGTTTGCCTTTGGCACCAGCGGAGAGAAGGAAGGCACCCATACTGGCGGCCTGACCCAAACATATCGTCGAGACATCCGAACGGATATGCTGCATTGTGTCAAAAATCGCCAGACCAGCGGTAACCGATCCGCCGGGTGAATTGATATACAAACGGATATCTTTTTCCGGGTCTTCGCCTTCGAGAAGGAGCAACTGAGCCACGATCAGGTTGGCGACAGTGTCATCAATGGCGGTGCCCATGAAAACGATACGCTCACGCAGCAAGCGCGAAAAAATATCGAACGCTCTTTCGCCGCGAGCCGTTGTTTCAATAACCGTAGGCGGATAAACGGCATTGGGACTGGCGAAGGGAGAAATGCTCCAGAGCTCGTGCAGCTGACGGCTGGACGGCGGAGTCTTGATGTACTTGCTTTCGTTATCAGGGCCCATAGTCATATTCTCCTGAAATTCCTCGTGAATCTAATTGCTAAAGTTTATCGCGTTAACGCCAAAACATGTTGATTGAAATGGCTCATGGGGAGTAGTTTAGCCTGTTTTGTAAAAAATCTCCGGTAGATAAGCGGCCGAGAGATTAATTAGCAAAACGCCCCCGGAGCGCTTAAAGAGTCGCTCCGGGGGCGTTTCAGTGATTGTGCGCCAGGGCGATACTCAACTAATCTTTTTTCTTAGCCTTTTTCGCATCGC
Source organism: Cyanobacteria bacterium REEB67 (assembly GCA_018971775.1). Lineage (GTDB taxonomy): Bacteria > Cyanobacteriota > Vampirovibrionia > Obscuribacterales > Obscuribacteraceae > REEB67. Next base: position 120,312 of record JAGXAB010000002.1, read on the forward strand.
CTTTAGCTTCAGCTTTGGCTTCAGATTTAGCTTCTGGCTTGGCTTCAGCTTTAGCTTCGCCTTTATCGGCCTTTTCAGCCTTATCAGTTTTCTCGGCTTTGGCGGCTTTCTTTTCTTTGTCGCCATGCTCGTGACCATGCTCATGTTGAGAATGGTCATGGTCTTCATGACAGCCGTCATCGGGCACGTAATTGATCTTGGCTTTGCCGATCAAGAGCTCGACTACTTTACCGGTCAAGACTTCTTCGGCGACCTGCCTGCGTACTTCTTCATTGCCGGCAAATTCTTCGAACTGGTCAGGGCGCAAGTTGTAGCGCATGGCGAGATCGGCGAGGTAAGGGATCATTTCTTCGTCGTTGACGGTCAATTTTTCTTCGCGCACGACGGCACCGAGTACAAGCGAGGTCAAGACACGTTGCCTGGCTTCACTCATTTTCGATTCGATCATCTGTTTGTAATCGTCACTGCCTTCGAATTCTTCCCAGGTCTGACCGCCCTGTTCGATGTAGCGGCGTACTTGACCGATGAGCAGCTCTCTTTCACGTTCGACCATGGTTTCAGGGATATCGACGGTAGCCAGATGTGCCACCGCTTCTACTACCATGCGCTGAGCGCGGGCTTCGTTTTCCTGCTTGACCACTTCGCCGAGCTCGGCTATGACAGACTCTTTCAAAGCGTCGAGGGTATCGTGACCGACTGATTTAGCCAGTTCGTCGTCGATGGCGGGAGTGTTTTTGTTGCGGATTTCTTTGAGAGTGACATCAAATTCGGCTTCTTTGCCGGCGATTTCCTTACGTCTGTAATCAGCCGGGAATGTCGCTTTGACTTTGAAATTATCGCCACTGTTATGGCCGACCAGTTGCTCGCAAAATCCGGGGAGGAAAGAGCCTTCCTTGACTTCGAGCAGCATGCCTTCAGCCTTGCCACCATCAATGATATTGCCGTCAACGCGGCATTCGAAGTCGATAACGGCAGTGTTGCCCACTTCGACCGGCTTGCCTTCTACTGTTTGCAAGGAGGCCTTGGTCTCAGCAACGTTGGTCAAAGCTCTTTCGAGGGCGTCTTCGGGCAATTTCACTTCCGGTACGTTGACTTCGATTTCTTGATAGTTACCGAGGACGACTTCCGGTCTGACTTCAAATTTGGCATCGAATTTCAAGGGCTGCCCGAGTTTGAATTCGAAATTCGAATATTCAGGAGCGGTGATGATGTCCAGATTTTCTTTATAGATAGCTTCGTTGATCAGCTCGGGTACAAGACGCTCGAGCGTTTCACGTTTGATATTTTCTTCACCGACAGTTTTTTCGATGATCATGCGCGGCGCTTTGCCCGGTCTGAAACCAGGAATACGTACTTGCTGACTGAGTTGGCGGCAGGCCATCTCATAAGCCCGCGAAACTCTGTCTGTTTCAAGCTCCAGGCTGAGCTTGACGATATTTTTGCCTTCCCGCTCGAGGGTGACCTTCATGTTTCTCTCTCTTAAATGCGACGGATTAAACCAGGTGAAATACAGAATATGAACAGAGGATTTTATCACGCCGGCACAGCCAAGCCCGCCAGCTGAGGCCATTTGCAAGCAAGTCTTAACTTATCGGCCCATTTACATCACATTTTGAGCCTGATTTATAGCGGCCCAGGCTGAAAATTAGATAAGGGGATGAGGGAAAAAGGTCTCGACAAGGTAGGCGATACCGAAGATGGCATTAAGGCAGAGGAAGATGCCAAGAAATATGCAACCCATCATCAATTGCCAGGTAATCAGAGCTTGTCTGGTTGTCAGCGCGCTGAGGATGCCCATGCGATAGATCAAGAAAAGGACGATGCAGGTGCCGAGGATGACGTCGCAGCAGACCATGAGCGCGAAGCGAAAGCCCGATAGAGGCGTGTAGACAAGCGAGAGCACTTCGGCTATGCAAAAAACGAGCAGAGCAATAATTGTCAAACGGTCGGAGGTGCGGATCTGAGTCGAGTCGGTGCGAGCGGCGTCCTGGACATAGGCAAGGGCAGCTGCCGTCGATTTCCAGGGCGAGCGGCGCATCGATATGTCGCCGGCTTCAGGATTTATGACTGGCTCCGGTAATTCGGGCGAAACTTCTTCGCTCATTGACGCTCCCACCTCAGGCTGATACCAGATCTAATATAACAGCAAAAAAAAGCTGCCCCTCGGGGCAGCTAATAAAAATGGAGCGGGAGAAGGGGTTCGAACCCTCGACATTCTCCTTGGCAAGGAGACATTCTACCACTGAATTACTCCCGCAGTAATTCGGGCTGGGAATCGATTCACGACTTCCAGACTTGTTCATTATACACAGACGATCGAAAGTACAACATCACAGAAATGAAATGCTAACGGTTGTAACCAACCAAGTTTTTTATCAGGAGTTGAGTACGGGCTCTTTTCTACCGGGCCTCGAAGAGAGACGCTTCTCGACATCGGACAAAACCCGTACTACGTTATAGGCATTGTTGGCGTCGGTACGGGGTCTTTCACCGCGCAGTACGCACTGCAAGAAATGCTCGCACTCGAGGTGCAGAGGCTCGCCATCGGGATAATAGGGGTGCTCGATCAAATTGCCGCCATGGGCACTTTGGCTGTGGATCGCCAGTTTGTCTTCCTGCTGAGTATCGTTCAAAACAGCGGTTTTCTTAGTGCCATTGACCGTCAGGCGCACTACTTTCTGAGGATCGATCCAGCTGTTGCGCACCTGGCCGTGGATCACTTTTTGTTTGCCGTCGATAGTTGTCGGAAAGGACAAATCTAGATACGCCACGTCGACAGTGCCATCCTGCAAGGTATCCCAGCCGCCGACACGACTGACTTCGGGGCTTTCACAATCGAGCAGGTAGCTCATCATCGAAATATCATGAGGGGCAAGGTCCCACAAAACGCTGCGGTCGCGCCGGGACATGTTGAAATTCATCCGATCGGAGCGCACAAAAAGCAATTCACCCAGCTCACCGGAAGCAATCAAATCTTTGAGGGCATTAACGGCAGGATGGTAGAGCAGCAAGTGCCCTACCATCAAGACCAGATTAGCGTTGGTGGCCAGTTCATCAAGCTCTTCGGCGTGCTTGACGTCACGGGCGAGCGGCTTTTCGACGTAGACGTGCTTGCCGGCAAGCAGCGCTTTACGCGCTAGAGGGAAGTGGGTGTCGCTCGGTGTAGCAATGACGATGGCGCTAATAGAGGCGTCGGCTAAGACGCTGTCATAGTCAATGGTCGTAGCCACACCGCGATACTCTTTAGCGATATATTCCAATCGCTGCAGATCGGCATCGCACACCGTCGAGAGGGCACCAAGATGGTGAAAATTGCGGACGAGGTTTTTGCCCCAATTACCACAACCGATTACCGCAACTCTAGGTAGCCCCACTCCGACCTCCAGAAAGTACGACAATCAACCCTTAAAGAAGGACCGTGTCGATTACTTACGTTTGTTTACCGCATCGGCAAACTCTTTCCCAACTTTAAAACCAGCGACTCGCTTGGCCGGAATGCTTAAAGGCTCATTGGTCTTCGGATTACGACCGGTACGAGCTTTACGCTGACGAGCTTCAAATGTGCCGAATCCAACCAGTGTAACTTTTTCGCCGTGGGCTACGTGCTTGATGACTGTTTCCATCATCTTGTTGATCACTTGCTCAGCGTCTTTTTTGGTTGTAGCGGCTTCCTTCGCGACAATGTCGACCAATTCTGCTTTATTCAAGACTTTCCACCCCTTAAGATTTAAACCGAATCCTGTTTTAGGACCACAATACGTATGCCGACCTTGCTTGCTAAAAGGTCGAGCACCTAGGGATTCCCAAGAGATTCCAAGCCTAAGAGGCTTACGGCGCCATCAGCGTTACCGGAGCAACCGGCTACCCTTGCGAAAAGCTGCTGGACAAGCCTTGGCCTGTGTTTAGCAGAAATCATGATGACGATCGTCAGCAATGCTAGCATAAACTTATCCCAGGAGAAACGCTTGCAGTACCGAGTGTGCCAATAATTTACTAATGCAACCTACCCGCCAGTTCAACCTTACTTCGATTCGCCGGGATGCCTGGATAGAAGTCGATTTGACCAGCCTCGAGCACAACCTGAAAGTGCTGCGCTTGGGCCTTGCCGCCGCAAACGCAAAAGCGGAAGAGGCAAAAGGACAGCATCCTCATGGACCGGCCCTCATGGCAGTCGTGAAGAGCGATGCCTACGGCCATGGAGCCGTGGCCCTCGCCCAGCTCTTCGCCGCCATCGCTGTCGACTATCTGGGGGTAGCCTCTGTCGATGAGGGCTGCCAGATCCGCGACGCCGGCGTCAATCTGCCGATTCTCATCCTCAGCCCGACGCCATCCTGGGCCATCGCCAGCGCCCTGGAATATGCTTTGGACATCACCGTTTCAACCGAAAAGCAATTGCTGGACATCGGTGAAAAAGCCAAGAGCATGGACCTGACCGCCAATATACATTTAAAGGTAGATACCGGCATGCACCGGCTAGGAGTATCAATCGACCGCCTGCCCAAAATTCTCGATAGTCTTCGCCAATTTGAGGCAAGCGGCGCCATCCGGCTGGTCAGCGTTTACAGCCATCTGGCCAATGCCGCCGACGAGAGCAAAGTACTCGAGCAAAAGCATATTTTCGATCAAGCCGTGCAGTTGACCAGGCCGCTCTTTCCAAAAACGACTTATCACTTCGCTTCATCCGAAGCGGCGACACGCTTCCCCAGCTGTCATTACGACATGGTGCGCATCGGCCTTTATCTCTATGGGCTTGAACCAAATACAGTATCAAGAGATTTGCAACCGGTGCTCGCCGTGCGCGCCAGGATCAATCACATCAGCCGCATCGAGGCTGGAGAGCGTGTCGGCTACGGACACACCTGGCAGGCGATGCGTACAACAAAACTGGCAGCCATACCGATCGGTTATGCCGACGGTGTCGATCGCGGTCTTTCCAATCATATGAAAGGCCTGATCATGGGCCAAAAAATCGATCAGGTTGGTCGGATCAGCATGGACCAGATGCTCTTTGACATCACTGACGTGCCGCAGGCGGAAGAAGGCGACGTCATTACTCTGATCGGCAACGATGGTCAAAACACACTTTACTTGAGCGAATGGGCCGTGCATCTTGATACCATTACATACGAATTGGCCTGCCGACTGAGAGCTCGCTTGCCGCGCGTCTATACACGGCACAAATAATCACCTCTTCCTTTATCACCACCGGAAACCACGGCGCGGAAACCACAATGAACGAAATCGGCTTATTTTGCGGCACCTTCAACCCGATCCATTTGGGCCATCTGCTGATCGCCGAATGTGCAAGAGATCAATTCAAACTGGCTAAAGTGATTTTCGTCACCAGTCCGATGCCGCCCCATCGCTCCGGCGGCCTCTTGCCCGGCTGGGATAGACACGCCATGGTGGTAGCAGCCATTGCCGGCAACGAAAATTTCGAAGCCTCCACCGTCGAACTCGAGCGTCCCGGCCCTTCATATACTATCGATACGGTCAAACAAATCCGCTCTCTCTACAATGATGACGTGCGCATCAGTTTGATCATCGGCGGCGACAATGTGCCCTTTCTCAAAGAGTGGCACCACGCCAACGAACTGACTACACTCTGCCGCCTCCTCGTCGCCCCACGGCTGCGCTATGCCTCGGACAATATCGGCCAGACCAACGGCAATAAAAACGGCGGCGAAAACACGGTCCTAAAGACGATCGAGGACGGCAGGAGCGGCGAAGGCGGAAAGGGCAAAATAAATAGACAAAGCAGCGTCGAAGCGCAGGCCGCAAACTTGCCTGGCGCCGACCTTACAGTGATCGACTTTCCTGGCATCGCCATTTCGGCTTCGACGATCCGTAAACGCATCGAGGCCGGACAATCGGTACTATATATGGTGCCCCCCTCCGTCAATAAAATCATCATCGCCAAAAAATATTTCATGACAGAGAGTAAAAAGCCGTGAGCGCAAAAAACATTGAACAGGGCGAAAAGACAATCGCAGTCAGCGGAGTGCCAGCCTCTCTCACCCTTGATTTTGCCCGGGAATGGGCTCTGGCCCGCGTCTCAAAAAAACGTGCAGACCATGTCGTCGGCGTCCAGAAAGTCGGAAAAAAACTGGCCCGCCTGGCCGGCCTGGATAGGCAGGATCAATTTATCGTCGAGCTGGCCTGCCTCCTGCACGACGCCTGCAAAGAATTCAAAGACGCAAAATTGGTCGAGCTGGCCGCGGCCGGTGGACTGCAGCCCAATCAGGTCGAACAGGTAAACGGCCATTTACTCCATGGTCCAGTGGCCGCACTCGTCGTCCGCGACGAACTCGCCGTCAGCAATGAAGCAGTCCTTGCCGCCATAACCGAACACACCCTGGGCAATCGTCCAATGTCCGATATATCTAAAATCGTCTTTTTAGCGGATTGCCTCGAAGAAAGCAGACCCAAAGACTATACGCGCCCAATCTGGCAAGCACTGGAAACCCCCGCCGCCACAGGGGATGGCCCTGCCTCACAGAGAGCGAATGCGAATCAATCCGACCGGGATGACAAGAAGAAAAAAGCAAACGAAGTGGAAGCCACGAGCGCTCCCGTCAATTTAGATAACGCCATGCTTGTCGCCCTGGACCTTGGCCTGGCACAGCTTTTGGACTCTCGCCGGGCGATTCATCCGAAGACTGTGGATGTCAGAAACTATTTTCTGGGTATAGTTAGAGCGTCCGCGAAAACCATATAAACTATATGCGCACATCGAGTTTGAGGAATGAAATGTCAAATAAGCTAGGTCACGGCTTCTGGGAAAATTTATCGTCGGCAAAGTTAGCGGCTGCCTTGCTGCTGGCCTCGTCTATTTCGCTGACGGGCCTCTCCAATCTCAGCGCCGCCGTCATGGCGCAGACCAACGGCACTGACTCGATGGGCGTAGTCGCCGTACCGGCCGGCGGCAGCAGTGCAAACAGTAATGGCTCCTCACAAGCCTCCGGCAGTGCATCGTCGAGCGCTGCAGGAGCGGCTGCAACCGCCGCCGCATCAAACGCCGCTTCGGCTGCGACAAATACAGACGCAACGAGCGCTGGCAGTGCCGCTTCCAGCGAAACGACTGGTCTCTGGACCGCTCCCAAATATGCCGTCAAAGAAATACCACAGGCAAAACCAGCGACAAAGTCCACGACAACAACAACAACAACAACAACTCCGGCGGCTACATCCAACAGCACCATTTATGATGATAAAGAAGCAAAGGATTTTGCCGACAAAGTCACCATGCCACAGTATGTCTGGACTCGTAACGACAAGGCGACAAAAGGGCAGAAGACCGACGCTCTCAACGCCAGCAAAGAGATGTCGGCTTACAACAAACAACTGGTCGAAAAATTCGTCGCCAATATGGTCGTGCCCAACAACGCTACGCTCGTGGAAAGCAGCCAGTCCAAATATCTCTATTTGATCAGCTTCACCATCGATGCTAAAGGCAAAATCAGTCACATCAACTCGGAAAAGACCTACGGCAACTTCAACGCCGTCAATCTCGCCGACGACGATGAAAACAAAACGATGACAAATGCCATCACCCAGGCTTTGAGCAAGTGTTCACCGCTGGCGGTACCACCAGCCGGTATCGCTCCCTGGTACATGCTGCTCAGATTTGAGCCGAATACAGGCAAAGTCTACGTAGCCAATCTCAACACGATTTAAAGACCAGGACTGCTTTTCAGAAAAATCGACCATCAAAGAACCGGAGTCTTGTACTAAGATTCCGGTTTTTCGTCGCCACTGACAGCGGCACCGGCGCTGCCCAGAGCAGCGGCGGCGCGCGCCTTTTCTTCAGCTAAAGCCTGCTCCATGCTGGTCGCCTCATCGAGCTTGGCCAGGGAAAACATAGCCAGACCAAAGAGGGTCATGAGAATGCCCCAGATGATGTCAAAATTTATAGGCAATTGACCGAAGCTCGTCGGGATAGCGCCCATCGGCTTGGTGCTGTAGCCCCAGCCGGCGATCATTATCCCGAGGATGAAGAAAAGCGCTCCGATAGGTAATCTGACGTCCAGCAAAAGAGCTCCCCTTTAATAGAAAAGGTAGTTGAGATAGGCGGTGACTGTGAGCAAGATGACGCCCCAGAAGCCGGGTTTGGCAAAAATCGATTCTCGCGCGGCAACGGCACCGCCCTCGACGCTGCTGTCGCGCACGCCGAAGCAAAGATTTTTGAGCTCCGACTCGGCTTTAGGCTTGGTCAAATAAGAAATCATGATCGTCAAAATAAAACAAACAGTCCAGGCCACAATCGAGCGGTGGAAATTGCCAATCATCTCCGACTTGTAGGTGAGATTGCCGTGCAAAGTGAGGATGTAATGAAGGATGGCAGCCCCGGTGCCGCCCAGCAAGCCGCTGAAGGCGCCTACGCCTGTGGCTCGCTTCCAGAACATACCGAGCAGGAATGTGGCGAAAAGCGGGGCATTGAAGAAGGAAAAAATCAGCTGCATGTAGTCCATGATCGAGTCATGGCTCATAACCAGATAAGCGGTGCCGACGCTGATGATAATACCGCCGGCGGTAGCAGCCTTACCCATCCACAAATAGTGCTGGTCCGATTTATTTTTGGCGATGTAGCTCTGATAGATATCGAAGGTCCAGACCGTATTGAAGGCGGTGACGTTACCGGCCATGCCGGACATGAAGCTGGCCAGAAGGGCGGTGATGCCAAGCCCCAACAAGCCGCTCGGATAGAGGGCTTGCAAAAGATGCGGGATAGCCATGTTGAAGGACCAATCGGTCTTGTCCGAGCCGAGGTTCGGGAAGAGAATAATCGCCAGCAAACCGGGAAAAACGGTAAGAATCGGAAAAAGGATTTTCGGAAAGGCAGCGATGATCGGTGTCATCTGAGCGGCTTTCAAATCTTTGGCGGCAAGAGCGCGCTGGATGACGAGGAAGTCGGTGCACCAGTAACCGAAGGAGAGAACGAAACCAAGACCGGCGATCAGTCCGAGGAAATCGGCACCCATCGGGTTGCCGGCACCGGGCACTTCCAGCCAGAGATGGGAGAAGCCTGGGTTGGTGAAACGCGAAGCGATATCGCTCCAGTTGCCGAAACGCAAAAGCCCCATAATCGTCACCGGCATCAAGCCGAAGAAGATCAAGAAAAACTGCATCACTTCGTTATAGATAGAAGAGGTCAGACCACCGGTAATCGTGTAGGCAAGCACGACGAGCGCCGCCATGCCGATCGACAGATTCATGTCCCAGCCAAGCATACTCTTGAAAACAAGAGCCATAGCGTAAAGGTTGATACCGGACATGAGCACCGTCATCACCGCAAAAGATATGGCGTTCAGGGCGCGAGTCGGCTCATTGAAGCGCTTGCGCAGATACTCGGGAACGGAGCGAATATTGGACTTATAGTAAAAGGGCATCATGTAGACGGCCACGAAAACCATGGCCGGGATCGCTCCCAGCCAGTAGAAGTGGCAGGTCATCATGCCGTACTGGGCACCGTTGGCGGCCATGCCCATGACTTCGATCGCCCCCAGGTTGGCCGACAAAAATGCCAATCCGGTGACCCAGCTCGGGATGCCCCGGCCAGCCTGGAGGAAATCTTTGGAGCTCTTCATGCTCTTTTTGAGATGGAAACCGATTCCCAGCACAAAGACAAAGTAAACGGCGACTATGGCATAGTCAATCCACTCGAGAATGATTTTGCCGTCAGGAGTGATATTTGATGGGCCCAAGGCTAGTTGAAGTCCTGCTGGTTAAAGTCGCCACCACCGGCCGAATCGCGCTTGCTGCCGAGCAGTCTCAGACCACTGGCATGCACGACGGGCTTGACGTTTTTATTGCCACCATCGTCGGTCCACTTGTTGAAATCGAGGCGACCTTCGATACCGATCAAACTGCCTTTGCGCACGTATTCGCCGGCGATCTCGGCCTGACGGCCCCAGATCTCGATGTCAAACCAATCGGTTTCTTTTTCCTTGGTCGGGCGATTGACGGCCAGACTGAAACTGGTCTTGACGCGGCCCGATTCGAAGTAACGCATTTCTGGGTCACGACCGGCCCGACCAACCAGAACAATTGAATTGACCATTTAGACTCTCCTGAAAAGCACGGGCTGAAAAGACCGCGCTTCAATCACTGCTTTGTTCCTTGTTACGTGTGTTGAAACGTAACCTGATAAGACTAGCGAAAATTAGGCTCAAATGATCGCCAATAAAGCGCAAGGCTTGGTGAAAATAATGCGATCTATGTGCAAGAATCAGAATTTAAGCTCTTGACCAATCAACGCCGCGCACCTTGGCAGGCACGAAAAAGAGCAGGCAACAGTGGGCGAAACGCTTGAGCAAAGACAACCAACCAGCCGAGACCATTTATTCACGTAGGCAACCGGCCTGGCATCTGGTCGTCCTTTCGGTCTTCACCTTCGGCGTCTACAACTATTACTGGTTCTATAAAAACCTGATCGTTTTGCATGAGCTGCCGCCGGATGGCAAGGGCGAACACTTCTGCATCAAGCACCCGGCCTTTTCCACTTTTCTTTTCTTCCTGCCGATCGTCGACATGATCATCGCCATGCAATTTTTTGCCCTGATTGGCGCCATCGCTCCTAACAAACAAAGTCTTTTCCACAATCACGCCACTACCTGTGGCTTTCTTCTGGCACTGGCCTTCGGCGCCCTAGTATTGCTCGGACTTTTGCCCGAGCCTTATCACCTGTTTTATCTGGCCAGCTGTCTGCCCCTGGCTCTGGCCCAACGAGGCCTGAACAAATACTGGCAGGCAAATGAAAAGGCAGTCGATCCGCGCACTGGCGAAATACCGCTTGTGCGGGCCGCTTTCAATCCACTCGAACTGGTCGTCATTTTTCTCGGCGCCGCCTTCCTGGGACTGTGCGTCGTCGGGCCTTCGGTACTACCGGCGGTTCATCACTAAATTTCTAAAAACCATGTTTCTTTGCCCAGCGCAGGAGCTTGTCGCTGCTCTCGAGCTCGAGTTTCTCGACGAGATGATTGACTATATCGCTTAGCTCACCTTCCGATATACCCATGCGAGCGGCGGCAGTCGATAATTTGCCTTTTTGAGTGAGCCAACGAAGGATCGTCCTCTCCTGAGCGGTAAGGCGGGTCAAATGGCGCGGCAAGCTGGGGGAAATCACCCATTTAGACCCCTTCGACACCATAAGCAGTGCCATCTTCAAAAGGGCGGGCGGATCATCTTTGAGCACATAGCCGCTCGCTCCGGCGTCAAGCAAATCCTGTACTTCGGCGGCCTTGCCGAGACTGGCGAAAATAACCACTTTCGAGCGCTTCAACTGGCCGAAACGTTTGAGCAAGTCAAAGGTGTTGTAGAGACCGGGCAAATGCAAGTCAAGCAAAACGATATCGGGCAGCATCTGCGATGCCACTTTCCACGCATCATGCGAGGTCTCGGCCTCGGCCACGACCTTGAGCAATCCGCCCTGGGTTAATTGTTCGATGACGGCCTGCCTGGTTTCGGCATGGTCGTCGACAACCATGAGTCTTATCATGCTCTATAGAATACACACATTTAGCGATTAGCTATCAGGACGCGATTGCAACCGTCTTCTTTCGCCTGGATAAGCGCTTCGGAAGCAGCCTCCAGCAAGCCCTGCGGTTCGCCCGAATGCTGGGGATAACTGGCCACGGCAAGGGATGCGGTGATTTTAATCGCCTTACCGGTCTTAGGCTCTCTGATTTCCAACACTGATATGCGCCGGCGAACGCGCTCGGCCACGACGGATGCACCGTCGGCATCGGTCTCGTGCAGCACTGCCACTAATTCTTCACCGCCCCAGCGAGCCGGCATATCGATCTCACGCACAGAGCTGCGCAAAATTTTCGCCACTTCCACCAGGACAAGATCGCCTACTTCATGACCGTACTTGAGATTGATGTCACGCAGGTGGTCGATGTCGATGAGCATTAGCGAAAGAGAATAACCAAGACGCAGGGCGCGTTTGAGCGAATGGGTGAGGTGCTCTTTGAAAATATGTCGATTGGGCAGCTGGGTAAGGACGTCCTGTCCCATGAGCTCCTGTAGGCGCGCTTCGGCGTTGGCCAGCTGATGCCTCAAGCGATCGATTTCGCGATCTTTCTCACGCACCAGCTTCTCGTACTGCAGGGGATTTTGTCCCTGAGGTCTACGGCTGCCCGCAGTTCCCGCTGCGCCGGGGCCTTCTGGAGGCCGCGGACCGGATTGGCCGTGGAAAGTTTGCAGCATCTCGGCTATTCGGGCCTTCATCGTTTCCCCTCCTAATCTACCTCTATCTCAGAACGGCAACAGCTAAGGCCAAGCTTGAGACTGGTATGAAGTCAACACGATCCGAAATTACTTCGAGAAAAAGATACCGGGACCCGACAGATATAAGCCGGATATAGGCTGATATCTATTAGAAAACGGTGAGACTTCCTCGATCAGATCATGTTTGATCGACAGGAATATATTAGCTGTATTTAGTATTTAAGCAAATAAACTCAGTGGGGTAAACCGCAAAAATTTACTAGCTGCGCATAATCTGCGCTCTTTTCTGTGCTTTTGCCCGCTTTTATGAGTCGAAACCAGTCGAATCAATTTAGACCGAATCAAATTTAGATCGACCGAATTTAGGTAGAGTCAGTTTAGCTTGATTGGTTCGCGCCGCACTTCATTGCCTTTGGCGTCGGTGAGGAGCAAGAAATAATTGTGCTTGCCGGCATCAACGCTGAAAGGGATGGTGACAGTCTGACTGGAAGTCGGGACTAGAGGTTTGTATTTGACGGCCAGATTTTGCATATGAGGAGGGTAAATCGTCTGCAACTCGGAGATTACCCTGATGTTGTTGAGCAAAAATTCCCGCTGGCTGTGATTTACGACCGTAAAATTAACACGCAGTATGCGAGCACGCTTGTCTTCGGTAAATGCGTCCTTCTCCAGTCTGGCTTCATTGACCTGCATAAAGATGCCGATCACCCGCTCCTTGGGCTTGGCCGAGGGCAGGTTGGCCAGATTGAAGCCGGGCATCTGGATCGAGCCGGCCGTAGTCAGCTTCAAATGCTCACCGGGATAGACGCTGAGAATGTCGCCCTTATGGCGCACTGCACCAAAAAGGCCAATCGCCGCGCCGATACCGGCACCGATCGCGACGGAATAACCGTGACTGGCTACCGCCAGAGGTATACCGGTCATTTGCACTGAGAGGACACTGCCGGCCGCGGCACCGATACTCATATATTTGGTGTCAGTGGCAATGATTTTAGTGACGGCCGCCACGGTGTTGTCCTTGGTCGACAACTTTGCTTCGAAGGGAATGTCGTAATTACCATCGGGACTGATGATTTTATCGAAGGTGACTTCCGCCCAACCGGCGCGTCCATGCCGCTTTTGACCGGATCTATCGGTGACGAAGCCATGCGCTACCCAACCGCCCGGTAAATAGACCTTGTTGCCGGAAGAGTCAGTGACATCCGTGGAGATGCGCGCAAAAACCTCACTGCCTTTTTGCGAGGTCTCGCTATTAAGGTTGCCTTGCAAGGTGAGATCGACTTTCAAACCATCCGGTATCGTCTGTACTGAACCGGACAGAAGTGGCGACCGCTCGGGATTTTCACTGACCCGACCATGCAACACACTATTGGCAGGTAAAATGTATTCGTTAGTGGGCAAAGACAAATTCAACGGTCCGGACGCGGAAATAGAAGCAGTGGACGGCAGGCCACGTGTATCTGTCAATCCGCCACCTGCAGCGGTGTCGTCCCCGCCGCTTTCGGCGACTGTCGTGTTATCGTCCGCCTTGCCGGGCATTTTAATAGCGGCGGAATTGGCCGAAGCATTAGCGGTAGGGCTGGCCACGGGAACTTCGGACCGGCCAACGTCAGTCTCGAGATTGAGGGGAGGCAGAACAGCACCACCTGCAGTATCATCGTCACCGCCTTTTTCCAGCGGTTCAGGATCGCCCTGTTTGAGCTCGAGAGGCGATTGTAGTTGCGCCTGAGCGGGACTGATCGTGTACAAAAAATGCAGCGGCACTAGGGGCACACTGACGGCGCCTGCTAACAAAACGGAAAGGATTGGGTTTGACCTGGACTTCATCGATGTCATTGTAGAGCTGGATTGTGACCGGCGCATGATCGGAGCATTTTTACAGCCAATATGACCAATTTTATAACTTCCGCCATTTCCCCGCCGCCGGGCCCGTTCATTTTAACTGACAACCTCGCCTTTCCGCCTCAATTGCCCTTAAAGCGTTAAAAAAGCGCTTAACTCATAAAGAAATTGTGGATTTCTTAGGGGACGATAATCTAGCTCTTCATAATTTGATTAGAGAGACTCCACAGCAAGGACTTCCAAATGAATCTAGACAGATTTACCAATAAAGCGCAGGAAGCTGTGACTGGCTGCCGGTCTTACTTGACCCGCTTTGGCCACAGTCAGGTCACGCCGGAGCATTTGCTCCTGGCTATGCTTGAGCAAGAAGACGGGCTGGCCGACAAAATCATCGAGAAGCTCGATGCCAAACCCTCTGAGATTGAAGCTGAGCTGACTAAATATCTACAGGCTCAGCCCAAGGGCTCCGCCGTAAACATGGCCAAAGATGAGATCCAGGTCTCGACCAAGCTGATGCAAATCCTCGAAGTAGCCGAGCAGGAAGCCGGCCGCCTCAAAGACCAATTCATTTCGATCGAGCATCTTTTAATCGCTCTTTGTGATGAAAACAAGGGTCAGGCCGGCACGATTTTGAAAAATAATGGCGTCACCAAGGAGCGCATTCTCAAAGCTTTGACGGCGATTCGCGGCAAGCAAAAAGTGACCAGCCAGGATCCGGAGAGCACCTACCAGGCGCTCGAACGCTACGGCAAAGATTTGACGGCCATGGCCGCCAAAGGCAAACTCGACCCGGTAATCGGGCGCGACGATGAAATCAGACGCTGTATGCAGGTCCTGAGCCGGCGCACAAAAAATAACCCCTGCCTGGTCGGCGAACCCGGCGTCGGTAAAACCGCTATCGTCGAAGGCCTGGCTATTCGCATCACCAAAGGCGACGTACCGGAAGGCTTGAAAGACAAAAAGCTGATCGCCCTGGATATGGGTTCGCTCATTGCCGGCGCGAAATATCGCGGTGAATTCGAAGAGCGCTTGAAAGCGGTATTGAAAGAAGTAATCGATTCGGAAGGCGAAATCATCCTTTTCATCGATGAAATCCACACCGTCGTTGGTGCCGGCTCCGGCGGCGAAGGCGCTATGGATGCGGGCAACTTGCTCAAGCCGCCCCTGGCGCGCGGCGAATTGCACTGCATCGGTGCCACCACCCTCGATGAATATCGCAAATACGTGGAAAAAGATCCGGCTCTGGAAAGACGCTTCCAGCAAGTTTTCGTCGACCAACCCTCGGTCGAGGAAGCAATCTCCATCCTGCGCGGTTTGAAAGAGCGCTATGAAATCCACCACGGTGTGCGTATCAAAGACTCCGCCCTGGTCAGTGCAGCTGTCCTTTCGGATCGCTACATCACCGACCGCTCCCTGCCCGACAAAGCGATCGACCTGGTCGACGAATCGGCGGCACGCATGCGCATCGAAATCGACTCGATGCCGACCGAACTCGACGAACTCGAGCGCCGTCGCATTCAGCTCGAAATCGAACGCGAGGCCTTAAAAAAAGAAACCGACAAAGCCTCGCGTGAACGCCTGGAAAAGCTGGAGAAAGAACTGGCAAACTTCAAAGAGCGCGCCGATACACTGCGCGCCCAGTGGCAGTCGGAAAAGGAAGGTCTCTCCGAAGTACAGGCTCTGAAGAGCGATATCGAACACACTAAAGTACAGATTGAACAAGCCGAGCGTGCCACCGATCTGCAAAAAGCAGCCGAGCTCAAGTTTGGCAAATTGATCGAGCTGGAAAAAAATCTGCGCGAACTGGAAGCAAAACTGAGTAGCCATACCGGCGTCAGATTGCTGAAGGAAGAAATCGACGAAGAAGATATCGCCGAAATCGTCGCGAAGTGGACCGGCATACCGGTGACCAAATTACTTGAAGGCGAAGTGCAAAAATTGCTCCGTCTGGAAGATCACCTGCACAAGCGCGTGATTGGCCAGGAAGAAGCAATCGAGGTCGTCTCCAACGCTGTGCGCCGCGCCCGCACCGGCATGAAAGACCCGAGACGTCCAATCGGATCTTTCCTCTTCCTCGGGCCGACCGGCGTCGGTAAAACCGAGCTGGCCAAAGCTCTGGCCGAATTTCTCTTCGACGACGAACAGGCCATCGTCCGCATCGATATGTCCGAATATCAAGAGAAGCACACGGTTGCCCGCTTGATCGGTGCGCCTCCCGGTTACATCGGCCACGATGAGGGCGGTCAACTGACCGAAGCCGTGCGCCGCCGCTCTTACAGCTGCGTACTTTTCGACGAAATCGAGAAGGCCCATGCCGATGTCTTCAATATCTTGCTGCAGGTCCTCGATGAAGGTCGCCTCACCGACTCCAAAGGTCGCACCGTAGACTTCAAGAATACGGTAATCATTATGACCTCCAACATCGGCAGTCAATACATCCTCGACTATCAGATGTCGGCCGCGGCGGACAATGCCGATGAAAACTACGAACTGATGAAGGACAAAGTGATGGAAGCACTGCGCAACCATTTCCGTCCGGAATTTCTCAACCGTATAGACGAAACGGTTGTCTTCCACGCTCTCACTCCGGCAGAGCTCAAGCAGATCTCGGCCATCCAGATGAATGTCCTCAACAAGCGCCTGGAAGATCGCAAGATCGTGCTCGCCCCGACCGAAGCGGCAGCGAAGTGGCTGGCCGATTACGGCTACGACCCCGTATATGGTGCTAGACCGCTCAAGCGCTTGATTCAAAAAGAAATCGAAAATCCGCTGGCGCTGCAACTTCTCAAAGGCGAATTTCTGGACGGCGACACCATCGTCATCGATGTCGACAAAGACAACGAGCTGAAGTTTTACAAACAAGCAGCGATTGTCACGGCCGGAGTTTAAAGCCGAAATCGACAAATCCGGAAATCCGGAAACAAGAAAAGAGAGAACCAGAAAACCAGCAAAGCAATAAAAAGGCGACCCGAGGCGGTCGCCTTTTTCCGTCAATAATTGTGCCTGCCTGACTTTCGCCGGCGGTGCTTATTCCTGGCGCAAATGCGGCCCGACTTTGCTCGCGTCTACCATCATATGGGTACTGCGCATCGTCGTCATCAGAGTACCGTCGCAGGAGCGAATCTCGGTATCGACCACCGTCAGCCGACCACGACGTATAACCTTTGCTTCGGCGGTGATCGGACCTTTCGGATCGTTGGTAAACAGATTGACCGAGAGTTGTATCGAATATGGAAATTTCTTACCGGCCAGCTTGGCCGGATCGCTGCTCGATTCGAAGTCACCGCCCCAAATAGCAGCAGATGCCGCTTCGTCGGCGAGCACTACTAAAGCACCGGCATGGAAAACAGCAACCGGCTGCATGACTTCGGGTGAAAGCGGCAGCACCGCTTTTGCGTACCCTTCGCGAACCTCAAGCATAGTGCCACCAAGGGCGGTGAGAGTATTCCATTGATATTTGCGCTTCGGCACTTCACCGGCGACTGCCTGCTTCGATTCGGTCACTGCTGTCTAGCCCCTAACTTATCATCGAGTTGTTTTACGTGTGCGTAATAGATTGAATAATCCATCTTATCCGCCCGCGAGCGACTGACGACGGCATGATCGTAGATGGCGTGTGCTTGTTTGTAATTGGCCTGAGCATCGCTGTTTTGTCCCTGAGCCCGGTAAGTATCGCCCAGTTCTTCCAGAGCCATGGCTAACTGCGGACTGTTGTCACCGTGCTGCTGACGTTTCAGAGCGACGACCTGGACAAACTCGGTGAGAGCCTTGTCGTACTGCTTATTGCGGAAGTGGCAAATACCGAGCCGCTCGAGATTATTGGCAAAGGCGGAGGGATTATTGATCTGACTCAAGCTGGGATTGGCCAGCAGTCGGTTGAGCATTTCCTGGGCGTCGCCGTAGCGTTTATCGCTTATATAAAGATCGGTAAGGTGGTCAATGGTGCGCTCGGCATCGGCATCGTCGAGACGACCGTTTTGAGCTCGCACCTCGAGCACGCGCTTCAACACCTTTTCGGCCCGCTCAAAATCACCACGGGCATCGAGACCCTCAGCCAGGGTAAGCATGTCCTGAGTGAGCCGCGACTGCTCGCCGGACGGGGAGCCGACCGTTCGCAAGCCGGCATCGACGATCATTTCCGCTTCCCAGAAATTGCTGTCGAACATTTGCCTCTCAGCCAGGATCAAATATTTGTTCAATATGGACGTGGCACTGTCCTGCGGACCGACGTCGACAACCTGAGCGTTTTTGACCAGATCATCGAGAGTGGCGGTACCGACCGACAGCGACGTGATATCGCGTGCACTGACCATCACCTCGACAAAATAGCGACTGTTGGCCAGATTGAGATAACGCACGGCGATGACGGTAAATTGACTGGGCGAATAGTTGATCAGGGCCTTGGCGGCGGCAATGGCATCGACGATGCGTTTGCGCGGATTGGCCGGATAGTTGGAGACCTGGACAAAGCCCTCCTTTTCAATCAACTGCACGGAATAAAGTGCACCGCTCCCGGCAAAAGCGTGCGAACGATGCAATGCATCCTCCAGCTTCTGGGAGCGCTCCTGGGCTAGCACGGCCTGATCGGACAGGGTGCCGGAGAGAGGACCGAAACCTGCGAGAAAAAGTGCAAAAGCAGAGGAAAAGACAAGGCGGGAAATAAGTGTCATGTTTTATCTTTTGTCGACTTGCGCCATTTTAGTGCTTACCCATTGTAAAACGTCTCACCCTTTTAAGTTTTTTTCTGGCTGTCAATGAGCTCGCCCGCTTTGCCGAGCGAACGCAATAAAACCTCTTTCAGGGGCAGGCCACTTTCGCGGGCATGCGTGGCGAGATCTTCATATTCGGGCTGGATATTAACCAGACGACCACCGCTATCACGGGCGATTTTCAATTTGATAGCCGGCCCTTCGCCAATTGTGACCTGTTGGAAGTCGCGGCTCAAAGTAAGGCGCTCGCAAAAATAGCTGCGTACACCGATCGCACTCGTCTCGGCAAGGACGATTGAGGTCAGGGCGGCTCGATCTTCGGCACGGGCGATCACGGTTATTTTTTGAGCGAGACGACCCTTTTTCATGACGATAGGAGTGAGAGTGACATCGAGAGCCCCCGCTTCGAGCAACTTCTCCATCGCAAACGCCATCACCGACGGTGCCAGATCATCGACATTTGTTTCGATCATCGCCACCACTTCCGCGTCATAGGTATTAGCACTGAGCGCCGAGCCGTAGCTGGATTTGCTGCGGTTACGACCGCGCGATTCTCCCAGGATCAGACGAGCGACATTCGGATGTCCACCGGGGTTGAGCGTGCCGGCACCATAGCCGACGCTCTCGATACGCTCGAAGGGCGGAGCATCACCAAATTGAGTGGCTACAGTGCAAAGAATGGCGGCTCCGGTCGGCGTCAAGCATTCATAAGGGAGAGCAAAAGCGCCACTGGGAGCGCCGGCGTCGCGCATCAGGGCAAGCACGGCCGGACCGGGCACCGGATAGCGGCCGTGCATGGTCTGCACAGTACCTGAACCCAAGGGCACGGGCGAGACGTAAGCGGCTTCGATACCGAGCTTGGTGTAAGCGATGGCAAATCCGACGATATCGCAGATGGCGTCGATCGCTCCGACTTCGTGGAAGTGAATGTCGTCGACCGACACACCATGGACGGAGGCTTCGGCCTGACCGAGGCGGCGAAAAATAGCCGAGGCCAGAGCTTTGACGGAGGGAGCGAGGGTCGATTGATCGATAAGCAGAAGGATACTGCTGAGAGCTCGCTCCGGCTTCAGCCCGTCTGCGGGCCCGCGGTCGTGCCCATGCTCATGGCTATGTTCGTGGCTATGTCCGTGCTCATGGCCGTGCCCATGCTCGGGGCCATCACTTTGACCGTGCTCGTCATGAGCGAGGGTCACTTCAAATTTGGTGGCATAGATGCTGGCCCGGTGCACGCGTCCGGCACTGGTTGTGAAACTGGCGCTGGGCAAGTCGAGCTTGCGCAGCTCGGCTTCGACAAAGGCCACATCGACACCGCAATCGAGACAGGCACCGACGAGCATATCTCCGGCTGCACCAAAAGCACAATCGAAGTAGGCTGTTTTCAAAATCTTTGCCGCCGCTTCAGCCATCGCATTTCTCTCCGCGTTTTAAACAGGCCTACTGCTAATAAGAGTCCAATCTAAGGCAGCTCGATTGGCGCCAGGTGAGCATCATCGCTAACGGTAAAAGTAGTCTCGATGTGCTTGGCAAAGTCGGGGTATTTTTCATTGATCACCGTCAACTTCTTCTGGCCGCTCAAGAGCACAACGCTAAAGCTACCACCCCGTCCTGTTTCCGAGACGCCACCACCATGCACTTTGGTGCGCGTGTCTTTGGGATTGACGGGTTTGATCCTGATCATCAGACCTTTCAATCCTTTGTTTTTATGTACGACACGACCGGTAACGAGGAAGCCGGCCTTGAGTTCGACAATCATTTTGCGCGTCGCCTCGCCGGGCAAATTCTCGACGAGAGCCGTGGCCAGCTTCATTTTCTGATCGGGCAAAACCTGCAAGCAGAGCTTGCCGCAGCCCTTGTGCTCGAAGCGAAACTCGCCGGCGGCATTGCTGTGCGCTTCCATCGAAAGGTCGCCCTCTTTTTCCCAGAGCAAGACCGAAACCTCGGCAACCGGCTTATGCTGCTGGTCGACGATGCGCCCGGAGATGACGTAGTCGACCTCGTCGCCTTCGACATCAGTGAGCACATCCGAGGCTTTGTAAGCGCAGCCCGGAGCGACTGAGACAAGGGAGGAAGCGGAGGCTAAAAGAAGAGCCGCGAAAAAAATGGCCGGGAAAACTTGCCGAAAATAAGGGCCACGAAAGTATTTAAAACTTAGCATCTCGTCCAATATCAACCCATAACAACTTAAACAGAGGGCCCCTTCGCTCGAACCAGGCGCAAACCGGGGTCAAACCGATGGCCGTTTCGATTACACATACGGAAATATAGCTTACTTCGCGCTTTCACAAACCATTTCAGTTCTTGTAAACTCTAAGCATGCCGGTACAGATAGGATCGCTAACTTTGAAGAGCCGCGTTTACGTGCCGCCGATGGCGGGCGTGACCGATCTCGTCTTCAGGGACATTGTGCGCAGCATCGATCCAAACTGCATGATGTCCACCGAGATGGTCAGCTCGCGCGCTCTTCTGGCCAGACCGGAGAGCCGGATCATGGACCTTGGTCCAAACGAGCATCCGATCGGCATCCAGATTTTTGGCCATGAACCGGACGTCATGGTCCACGCCGCCCAGCTCGCCGAAGCCAAGGGAGCCGATTTCGTCGATATCAACATGGGCTGCCCGGTGCCCAAGATCACTAAGGGCAAAGACGGCTGCGCCCTGATGCGCGAGCCGGAGCTGGCCCGCGAAATCATTAGTGCGGTAAAAGCAGCGATCAAAATACCGGTGACGGTCAAATTTCGCCTCGGTTGGGACGACAGTACCCGCAATGCCGTCCAATTTGGTGAAATGGCCGAAGGGGCCGGCGCTTCCATGGTCACCGTGCATGGACGCACCCGCCAGCAGCTCTACAGCGGCGAGGCCGACTGGCACTTCATCGCCAAGGTAAAAGCGGCTCTTTCCATCCCTGTTTTCGGCAACGGTGACGTTTTTTCTCCTGAAAACGCTGCCACCCTGCTCGAAATCACCGATTGCGACGGCGTGGCCGTGGCCAGGGGCAGCCTGGGCAATCCCTGGCTCATCCCCCGCATCACGAAATACCTCGATACCGGCGTCCTCGAGGATGCTCCGGACGACATAGAAAGAATGCGCTGCGCCTACCTGCATTGCCTCGGCTTGCTGCGTTACAAAGGCCCACGTGTCGGTATCAACGAATCGCGCCGCCACCTCACCCAGTACACCAAGGGCATCCCCGGCGCAGCACCTTTTCGCAATCGCCTGACGCAGATTGCTTCAGCTGACGACGCCGCTCAGATTTTAGCCGAACTCGCCCTGGTGGCTGCCGGTGAAGAAGGCAGGAAGCGCTTCTTACTGACAGTAGAGCAAAACAATTTCAAATATAGCGAACATCCAGGCGAAGGGCACAGCGAGCGAGAAAGCGGTATCCAGGCCCCAGTTTATGTCGGTGCCGTCGCGCCAGTCGCAGTACCATAGGATGGCGTTGGTGAAAGGGGTCATGGTCCAGCCCATGATTCCAGCCATAAAGGCAAATAAGAGAATGCTTGCCCAGAAGTCCATTGCCGTCGTCCGCCTATTTCCACCAGTTTCCTGTTTTGCCGATCGGTGACCGGGTCACGTTTTAGTCGTTTTACTCAGTTATCTTAAAGATACTGCCTGAGAGATCGGGCTTATGGATGAATATTAGGCGCGGACATCCTGTTTGGCAACGGGGATTCTCCCATGCTTGACTACTCTCACGTCATTATCGAGGGACGAAGCGCTCCCGGGGCGGCCTAAAATGTTGCTAAGGAAATGCCGGCCCCCAGGAGGACCGGCATAAAAACTGAGGACTTAAATTGATGGACTTAAATCGATCGGTCCCAGGCTAATACATGTACTGGCCGGAAGGCGAGATCAAAATCGTGCCGTCGCCTTCGGCGGCTACCATCTGCAATGCCTGAATGACGGCATTGGCGGTCTTATGCTGCTCTCTGGATTCGTTCTTGATTTGCTTGGCGCGTTGAGCAACTCTCAAAACCAGCTCGTAGCGGTTTACATTGTCTTTGAGAAGTTGATCGAGAATGCGTGTCGTGCTCATGTGGAGGTTACCCCTCGGACCAGTCGGTGTCGTCAGTATTTACTCTGTAGCGTTCAGCATACACGATATGGACCAGCTTGGTAACAGCCGAGTCTATGACGTCGTTAACTACTTCATATTGGAAGAGATTTTTCTCGAGCAGTTCTTCCCGGGCTTTGGCCAGTCTTTGCTGGATTTTTTCCTCGGTCTCGGTGCCGCGCAGTCTCAGACGCTCCTCGAGCTCTTCGAAGGAAGGAGGTGAAATAAAAATCAGCACCGCGGGCGGATAGAGACTGTGCACCTGCTTGGCGCCCTGTACTTCGATTTCGAGAATGACATCGCGTCCCTCGTCGAGCTCCTGGTAGACCCAGGCCATGGGCGTGCCGTAGAGATGGCCGGCAAACTCCGCCCACTCCATAAATTCGTGATTGGCGAGCATTTCCTCAAACTGGGCGCGGCTGCGGAAGAAATATTCCACCCCATCGGTTTCACCAGGTCGCCTCGGCCTGGTCGTCACGGAGACGGAACGCTTGATTTTGTCGACGCGTTCGATCAGCCCCTGGACCAGCGTGCCTTTGCCGACCCCGGATGGGCCAGTCAGGACAAGCAAGTCGCCTCTTATACGGCTAGTGGGCACATCGACTTCCAAACCAACTTTTGTAAGCGGTTCGCCGGTGTTCATAAAAAACCCCCGCGAGTTTGATAAATTGTCAGCTATTAAACCTTACCTTGTTCCCCCATGCAACCATTTGACGCTCTATCGATTCGGGCAGTTTTGACCGAAGCCCGTCCGCTCATAGTCAACCGCAGGGTGGACCGTGTCGCTCAACTCGGTCGCGACGAGGTTTTGCTCACTCTGCGCGGCAAAATGGGCCTGAATTCGCTCTTCATCTCGGCTCAATCGGTGCATGGCCGGATGTGCCTTGTAGCGCCGGGCCAGACAGCCAAGCAAAACAGCGGCTCAACCGGTGGAGCCGGTGGCGGCCAGGCTCAGACCAGAGATCCACGAGCGCCATACGACCCGCTCACAGACCGCTATATTTCAAAGTACGGCAATAATACGGCCGTGCCCAATTTTTGCCTCCTCTTACGCAAACACCTGACCGGAGCCACTCTTATCGCCGCCGATCAACCTGTCGGCGAGCGCATCGTCGATCTCGTCTTCTCCTGCACAGATGAAGTCGGCAGCACATCAATCAAGATTCTCACAGCCGAAATAATGGGCCGACATAGCAATCTGGTCTTCTGGGACAAAGAAACGAGCAAAGTAATCTGCGCCTCGCACAATGTCACCAAGGATATGAGTCGCCAGCGGGAAATAGCCTCGGGACTGCGTTACGAGAGACCGCCAAGCCAGGATCGTCCCAGCCTCTATACAGTCGAAGAAGCAACTTTTTTAAAACTATTCGATGAGTTTATCAATCGCGAAAGCGATGAACAAACGCCGGCGGCGACGCTCGAACAATGGCTGATCGCCACCTTTACGGGAGCGGGAAGATATCTTTGCGAAGAGATTGTGGCGGCAGCAGGCCTGCCTTCAGAGGCGAAAGCGGCCCGCACTGTCAGTGGTGCGGGAGCGAAGCTGGCCGCGAAAATTTTGCAGATGCGTTCGACCGACGCCTACAAACCATTCATGCTCAAAGATCTCAGTCGTTATTCGATTATGGGCTGGCTGGCCGTGCCGGCTTCTTCTACAGTCGAAACAAGCGCGGCCAAAACATTCCCTTCAGTAAACGACCTGATCGAAGAATATTTCCGTACCTGCGAAATCGCCGAACAATGCAATCAGCTGCGCGAGAGATTGCGCGCTGAATTGACCCAGGAATTGGCCAAGATAGACGCCCGTGTAAAGATGGCCTCGGCTCACGTACAGGGCGACGAACAGATAGGCAACACTAAAAAGTGGGGGGACTTGATCCTGGCGCATCTCACTTCGATTGCTCCCGGTCAGGAAGTTCTCGAGGTCGAAGATATTTTCAGCGCCCAGACAGACGAGATCGGTAGTGATGACAGTGGTGGCGCTGGTGGTGCGGCGAGCGGCGAAGCCGGGACGGCTGCGGCTGCGCACACGGTCAAAATCAAACTCAATCCCAATCTCACCAGTGCGCAAAACGCCCAGGCCTATTACCGTCAATATGCAAAAAATCGAGCCAGACATGGCGCCGCCAGCCAATCGGTGGAAGAAGCGATGACGCGCCGCTCCACTCTGGAGAAACAGCTGCACCAGCTCGCGAGCGCAACCGATCTGATCGCCCTGCGCACCTTAAAGGACAATGTCAGCGGCAAAAAACCACATGAAATCGTCAAGCCGAAGACAAAGACAAAGAAAGGCGGCGATTCGAAAATACTGAGCGTCAATTCGAGCGACGGCTGGACTATCTATGTCGGCCGCAATCGCAATGAAAACGACTATCTACTCTCGAGGCTGGCTCAACCCAATGATCTCTGGTTTCACGTCCTTGGCCAGGGCGGCGCTCACGTTTTGATTCGCATCCCATCGTCCAAGCAAGAGCCGCCCCAGACGACAATCTCCGAAGCGGCGCAAATTGCGGCCAGACTTTCGAAAGCGACTCATGGCTCAAAGGTGCGCGTCGTTTACACCCAGTGCAAATTTGTGCGCAAGCTGGCCAAGGATAAACCGGGCCTGGTCAAATACGAAATGGAGCGCACAGTAGAAGTGGACACAGCCAAGCCCATGTCCAAAGCAATGAAGCAATTATTCAGCCCTGAGCACTGATTTATCGCCCTCTAAATGGTTAGATTACATCTTGCGGAAAAGCGCTACGACAGTACCTTGAATCGTCAGCTCTTCGTCCGGTCCGACGAAAATCGGCTGCATCTCGCTGTTGGCCGGCTGCAGACGATAGCCTCCCTTCTCCTTAAAGAAGCGTTTCAAGGTAGCGCTGCCGTCATCGAGCAGGGCCACGACAACGTCGCCGTTGAGCGGTGAAGGATTTGGCTTGACGATGACAAAGTCCCCGTCATAAATGCCGTCCTCGATCATCGACTCGCCTTTGACTTTGAGAGCATAGCAATTAGCTGCATATTGACTCTCGACAGCGAGATAATCACTGGTCTCGATAGCATCGATAGGCATACCGGCGGCGATTGCACCAGCCATGGGAATACCGCGCGGGGCACTGCGGCCAGATTCATCTATACGAGTAATATTGCCGGAACCAGCAGCATGACCAATCGTCGGAATAGGAGAGGCAGAAGAACGCCCGGCCTTTTCAGCAATCGGCGCTTCGACTCGGGCTGCAGCGGCGATATTGTCCTGAGCATCGTCGTCAACTTCGACGGGGTGAGAAATCAAACTGAGGCCCGGGGGAAGGACCCGCAAAGACCTGTTCAAACCGGGCTCCCACTGCACCAGACCCTTTTTCTTCAAGGCGGCGACGTGCTGGTGGACGGTCATACGGTTCTTCAAACCGAGGCCGACGGCCAGCTCAGCCAGGCTGGGCGGATAGCCATTTTCGTCTGTAAGCTTGACGATCAGAGTAATAACGTCTCTCTGTCTTGCTGGTAACGGCTTTACGGTATCAACCATGACTCCCCCGGGGAACAAACACATACGTAAGTATAGTACCCCGATCGCCTTTTGTCGAGAAATATTTATGCCCCTGAGGAATTTTTTTTGCAAGCCTGAAAAAAATAATGGTGGCACGGCCCACTTCGGCAGCGGGAAGCGTTTACTTGAAACCTATCAACAGCTAGACTGTGCCTAACTTACGAGGCAACCAGGTGCTCAATTCAGCAGATAGTCTGTCAGACCTCCTGACAGATCGCACAGCGCATATCGAACGCATATTGCAGGAAAATTTCGGCCTGCAAAGTCTGCGTCCGAAACAAAAGGAAGTGATCGATCTGGTGCTGAGCGGCAAGCATACTCTTGCTCTACTGCCCACCGGCTACGGCAAATCACTCTGCTACCAGCTGCCCAGCCTGGCCCTCAGTGGTATCACTCTTGTCGTCTCGCCACTGATCGCTTTGATGCAGGATCAAATGAGCGGCCTGGCCAAACGCGGTATCGCCAGTGCTACCGTTTTAAACAGCGCCATCGCCCCCGACGAATACGAACGTCGCCTGCAGGGCATCGCCCAGGGAAGACTGAAACTCGTCTATGTCGCTCCGGAACGCTTCGAGTCACCGCGCTTCCGCGCCCTGGTCGAAAGCCTGAACGTCTCTTTGCTGGTCATCGACGAGGCACACTGCATCAGCCAGTGGGGTCACGACTTCCGCCCCAACTATCGCACTTTGAAAAATCACATCGCCCTCATGCCCGAGGCGACAGTACTGGCCGTCACCGCCACCGCCACACCGCGAGTCAAACAGGACATCATCAACAGCCTGGCGCTGCCAGATATGCAAGTCGTCGAATCATCTTTCGACCGCCCCAATCTGCATCTGCAAGTCTTCAGTTGCGCCAATGACTATGAAAAAGACCAGCGCGTCCTCAAGGCGCTCGGTCGCGACAAGAGTCCGACAATCATATATACGAGCAGTCGGCGCGCCGCCGAGGAACTGGCCGGTCGATTGAAAAACAGTGGCCTACCGGCCAGTTGCTACCATGCCGGACTGTCGCCGCATATCAGGCAAGCGGCGCAGAAAAATTTCGAAGAAGAAAAAATACCGGTTATGGTCTGTACGGTCGCTTTTGGCATGGGCGTGGACAAGGCCAATGTCAAACGCGTCCTGCACTACAATATGCCGGGCTCCCTCGAGAGCTACTACCAGGAAGCGGGCCGGGCCGGACGCGATGGTCAGGCCGCCTCCTGCACCTTGCTTTTTCAAGCGCGCGACATCCACACCCAGCGCTGGCTACTGAAGAAAAATTTCCCCAGCGAAAAACAAGTGGCCGATGTCCTTGCTTATTTGCTCAAAGCAAGCGGTCGCGGCAACTATGGACTGCGCCCGAACGACATCTCCGCCGCCGTCAAAATTGACGACTCCGCTCTCAACAGCACCCTCGACCTGCTCAAATTTTTGGGTCTGGCCCAAGTCGACGCAGACGGGCTGAGCGCCACGGCAGCCGGGCGCGATCACAAGGGGGCAGTCGATATGACCTTCTTGAAACAGCGCGAAAGGCGCGAAGAAGACAGACTGGATCTGATGGTCCGCTACGCGCAAGCGACCACTTGCCGCCGCCGCGTCATCCTCAGCTATTTCGGCCAGGACCTGCAGGGACTTTGCGCCGGCTGCGACATCTGCCATAAAGTCATAGACGATTTGCCTGCAGCCGAGCCGCAACCGGCCTCGAGACGCCGCAACGCAGCCGAGGGCAAAACAATGAGCGGTATGCCGCGCTTGCTTGTCACCCCCAGCGGCATCGTCAATACGACAGCAGCGGCCCGTTCGCGCGGTGTCAACGATCTGCCGGCGACGATCGTCGAGCTGACCAGCGAATTGAAGGGCAAATTTGGCCGCACTACAATCGCCTCGGTCTTATCGGGCAGCAAAGCCTCCAAGCTAAAAACGCAAAATCTGACCAAGCTGGCGGCTTACGGGAGTTTTGGCCATTTGAGCAATAACGACATCCTCGCTATGATCGACGAGCTCGTCGCCGACGGGCGCCTGCAAGTGGTCCCCGGCCCCTATCCCAAGCTGATTGCAACAGAAGCCAAATAATGGGTAGATAATGTTTGTGGGACGGAGAGATTACGGTCATGGATCAGGCAAAACCGGAAGAGCGTCAGAGCAATCAAATCGAATCGTCTACGGTGCAAGAAAAACTCGCCGCGGACAGCCGTGACCCTCTTACCAGTGGGCCGACGGCTCTGAAATCCGCAGACCTGGCCAGCCGGACCGATGTCGGCGCGGCCAAATTTTTGCCCAGTTACGACCTCAACAGCCAGATGGCGATCTGGCAGGGTGGAGAAAACAAAGCAGCCGGCGCGCTTTCTGCAAGCGGCAATGAAGATCGGACGACGGGCCAGGCGAAAGGCTGGAGCGAGCGCTACGCCGCCAATTTCGACCAGCCGAGCCTGCAGCACCTGGATATGGCGCCGATTCTTGGCCTGCCGCAAGGTGCAAGCAAAGAAGATTTGCTCAAGACTGCCCATGCCCAGGAAGAAGAATTGCTCAAGCAATTGATTTCTTGAAGAAAGAGAAATCGACTCGATAGAATCAAAACAAAAGCGACACCACATACGGTGCCGCTCTTTTTTATTACATACGATTTTTTTGCCGAAAATAATATGACACGGCAAAAATGTCTAGAGAATGTTTTTGCCCAGCACCGACTGCACCAGATCGACCGCCAGCTCAGCGGTCTGGTTGCGCAAATCACGCGCCGGATTTAGCTCGACGATGTCGATCGATGCCACCATACCGGTGTCGGCAAGCAATTCTAAAGCATGATGACTTTCGCGGTAACTGAGCCCGCCGCGCGAGGCGGTACTGACACCAGGGGCGACATCAGGATCGATTACATCGAGGTCAAAAGAAACATGAAAATTTCTCAACTTACTCTCATGAGCCGAGCCCTGACTGCCTTCGGCGCCAACGCGGCGGAGCGCTTCGCGCACAACACCGGCCATGCCGAGATCATCGACGTCGCGCATGGTGAAAGGAGCAATACCAGCTTTGGCGATTAACTTCACCTCTTCGCTGTCAAGATCGCGAATCCCGATCAAAGCACAACGACTGGCATCGAGCTTGGGAGCAAAGCCTAGCAACTTGGTCAGGCGTTCGTCACCGTCGCCGAGCGAAACGGCAAAAGGCATGCCATGCACATTGCCCGAATGCGACGATTCGGGAGTGTTGATATCGCCATGGGCGTCGAACCACATCACACCAAATTCTTCTTTGCGCTTGCGGTAATAGTTGGAAACCCCGGCGATACTGCCGATCGCCAGCGAGTGATCGCCTCCCAGGGTGATCGGAATCGTACCGGCGTCGAGTGCTTCTTCGACGGCTCGGGCGACGTCGAGGCTGACCTGCCCTATCTCGGGAACGCAGCGGGCCTGATTGGTGCTTTTTTCCCACCAGCAAAGAGCCTCAGGAACGGCGATGTCGACTTCACGGGCGACAGTAAAACCAATTTGCTGAATCTTGCTGACGAGCATCGCCACTTTCATGGCAGCGGGCCCCATGCTGGCCCCGGCGTGTGGCCCCCCGAGATGTAAGGGGCAATAAATCAAAGTGACCGACCGCGGGCGAGCCGCGGCTTCGGCCAGTTGCGGGGCGGTGCTATTGGAAACAGCGGCTGAAGATGACTTGGTTTGAGACACGAGGTCCTTCCTTTACTCTGTGCTATTGCGTTTCTGTGACGAAATAACGCAATTAATGGCATCTCGGACATATAGAAACTATGGTTAGTGTATAATTTTCCGTTGATTTTGTCTGTCGAGAAGACAGACGCGCTCGGCTCTCAGAGCTCAGCAAATGGAGGTTGGCTAAGTGTTGCGTCCGATCGTCAAAATAATTTTCCTCGTCAGCGCCGCCTTTGAAGTGACCAGAGAGCGCATCGAAGACGAGCTCGACAGCTGGACGGCGAGGGCCGATGAGGCGAAGACCTCGAGCTCGGACAGACTGCACGAGACCCGCGATAGATTCAAGCAGATGCTTTCTGAAGCCACGCAAAATGTCTGGCAACGTTCCGAAATTTTAGAAAACCAGGTGCGTGAAAAAATTCGTCGTCAGGTTGCTGACTTCTCCCTCGGGGCGCTTGGCGACTCGACCGAGATTAACGAACTGCGTGCCGAAATCGCTACCTTGCGCGCCGAAATCTCAGAACTCAAACAAAAGCAGCCTGTCTAGTACTACTAGAGCTCAGCTAGCTCCTCTCGAGAACCATAGCGATGAGAGACCCTGAGGCGCGTTCAGAAAGTTCTGTCATAGACGAAGCAGCACCGAATCTCGAACTGAAAGCCATGAACGGCGGCTACGACCCACAGCTGGCCGATAATGCCGTGCGGCTCGAGCGGCTCGTCAAAGACAAACGATTCTGGCATTCGCTCTCAACCTTGCTTCAGCTCCTGTCCGGATCGGCTATCGACCGGCTGGTCGGAAGCGGCAAAATCACGGCGGCGGAAAAGCGCAAGCGCTCTGCCAAGCGCGTCAAACAAGCTCTTATAGAACTGGGTGCCGCCTTCATCAAGCTCGGCCAGTTTCTCTCTGTGCGCAAAGACATCATCTCCGACGAACTCGCCGAAGAATTGATGGAACTGCAGGACCGTGTACCGCCCTTCGATTATGAATTGCTCAAGAGCACAATCGAACGCGAGCTCGGCGCCTGTCCGGAAACGCTTTTCAAAGAATTCGAGACGACGCCCATCGCCTCGGCCTCGATTGGCCAGGTGCACCGCGCCCGTCTTCATGACGGCAGACCGGTCGTGGTCAAGGTGCAAAGACCGGACCTGGCCGAAATTTTTTATCAGGACCTCGGCTATATGCGATTTATCGCACGCATTGGCCCCCTGCTTCGTCCCAAAGCAGATTGGCAGTCCTGGCTCGCCCTTTCGGATGAATTTGGCCGGACCGTCTTTGAAGAAATCGACTATCTGAAGGAAGGCAGGAATGCCGACCGGGTCAGACAGATGTTGAAAGAGCACAAGGCCGTGCGCGTGCCGCGCATTTTCTGGAAACTGACCGGCCGGCACGTGCTGACCATGGAATATTTGCCCGGTACGAAGATGGATAAAGTTGACGAAATCGTCAAGCTGGGCATCGATCCGGTCCAGCTCGGCAATAATCTCGTCGCTGCTTATATGGAACAAGTCCTTACCCATGGTTTTTTCCACGCCGATCCACACGCCGGCAACCTGGCCGTAGGCGCCGATGGTAGGATCGTTATCTATGATTTTGGCATGATGGGCGAAATCAGCGCCATCCAGAGAGAGGCTATCCTCGGTTGCATCGCCTCGGTGATCAATCACAACGGCATCGAGCTCGTCAAAAATCTCACGGCGCTCGGCGTCGTCAAGGAGCAGACTCAGACGAGTGAAGCGCTGGTGCGCGCCGTGGCACCCTTCATCGATTATTACAAAGGCAAGCAAATCAAGGAGCTCGACTTTTCTCATCTCGAGCACGATATCGACCAGATCGCCATGGATCGCGCCCTGAAATTGCCACCATCTCTGGCTTATTTACTCCGTACGGGTTCTTCCCTGGAAGGCATCGCTCGCAGCCTTCACCCAAATTTTTCCTTTGTGGACGCCGCCAAGCCGGTGGTGAAGCGCTGGGCGCTTGCCAACCCGGCCCAGGCTTATCTTGCGCTTGGCTATCTCACCCAGGGAAAACTCTTCGGTCAGAAAGGTGTCTTTACAGAAGAGCGTCTGCTGCGCATCTTTTCCAAAAATAACGCGGAAGAGGCCACTCCCGGGGCAAATGGCGCGGGGACAGGCAACGGTGAGCCAAATCAGTTATATGGAGCGACAAGCGCCGGCAAACGGCAAAGAAGTAGTCGAGAGGCGGCAAAAGCAAGCGACGGCGAAGACGAAAATCTCAAGGAGATGTCGCGAAGACTTCAAGAGATAAGAAAGATGGAAGCACAAATTTATATTTTGAAGAGAGATCTGAGGTCTCTGCACAAAAATAGAGTAAATTTGTTATTGATAGCGTTGGTCTGGTTTCTTACGTCCCTGATCTTTTGGGGCATAACTTACTACAACGGCGAAAGACATCAATTTTCCGAGTATTTTTTGATTGGAAATGGTGTAATGGTGGCACTTATTATTTGGCAAGTACAACGACCATTGGATTTGGCCTCTCATCGCAAACGAGTAGACAGGTCAAGGGGTAGACGGAGATAGAAAATGCTGAAATGGCGTGCAGCGGCACGAACTGATGCGGGTTGCCAGCGTCAGAGGAACGAGGATAACTATTACGTAAGTCCTGATAATCGTGTCTTTGCCGTTGCAGACGGTATGGGCGGAGCTGTCGGTGGCGCCAAGGCAAGCAAGCTGGCCATGGAAGCGGTAGAAAAACAATGGACAGATGCTCCTCCTCCGACGACAGATAAAGAAGCAATCCAGAGCTGGTTGACCGAAACGGTCAACGGCGCCAATCATGCCGTCTGGCATCAGGCGGAAGAAGACCCGTCGGTGCGCGGTATGGGCACTACGGTTGTCGTAGCCGTGCAAACGGATGAGGATAGTTTCCTGATCGCCCACGTCGGCGACTCACGGGCTTACCTCTTCAGAGAAGGCAAGTGCAAACTGATGACCAACGATCATTCGGTCGTTCAGGAAATGGTTCGGGCCGGTCGTCTCACCGAAGAGCAGGCTCGCATCAACCCTTACAAAAATTTAATTACACGTTGCCTCGGCCACGAAGAGAAAGTCGAAATCGATCACACTCCAGTGGAAGTACGCGGCAAGGACTGGATCGTCCTGTGTTCGGACGGCTTGCCGACCGTTCTCAGAGATGAGCAAATTGGCGATATCCTCAGCACCGGCATCGAACCGGAGAGCGTTTGCGAAGAATTGGTCAAACAGACCATCGACGGCGGCGCCCCTGACAACGTGACCGTGGTTGTGGTGAAGTTTATCGATGAAAATTCGGATAACGGCGCCAAGTAAAGTTGTTAGTTGAGCAGAGCTACAGTGGCTGACCCAGGGAATGTAAGTTAACGCATGAGACCGGCCTTTCTCTTCAATAAACTGTCTAACGAGCGATTTGCCCTCAATCAATCGGTCAGCAAAATTGGTCGAGATCAGACAAACAATATCTCGATTACAAACGATCACTACGTCTCCAGACACCATGCCTGGGTCCTGCAAATGCAGGGCGCTTACTGGGTGGAAGATCTGGGCTCGACCAACGGTACATTGCTAAACGGCGATATATTGAGCGAAAGACGACAGATTGCTCCAGGCGACCGCATTACCTTCGGTAAGACCGAGCTCGTTTTCGTAGTCGAATAATTGCCGAGCTTGACCGACCAGCAGTAGATCAAAACCGCCGACAAAAGCAGGCGGGTCTGATAAATTTAGGCTCGGCGATACGTCGCCGGGTAGCTTACGATTGCGTTCAAATCGTGTGTATACAATGTAGACACACGATTTGGCCAGCCTCAATCAAGACCTGAAAGCAAGACCTGAAATCCAGGCCTGACAATCGCCTCAATTACAAAGAAGAGACGTCCTTGACCAACACAGATTCCAACAAAGATTCCGGCACACCGACCATCATTCTGGCATCGGCATCCCCCCGCCGCATCGACCTGATGAAAAACCTCGGGCTGAGCTTCGAAGTTTTGCCCGCCGATATCGAAGAAATCACAGAGCATGCCCAGACCCCAGGCGAAGTTGTGGCAGAGCTGGCCTTGATGAAAGCGCGTCGTACGCAGCAAATTTTGGAAGAGAGACGGGCGGGGGAAGCGGGCGCTATGTCGACGCAAGCGGCATCAGCACCGTATGTGATACTAGCCGCCGATACCCTCGTCATCCTCGACAACGATATCCTGGGTAAACCTACCGACCGCGCCGAGGCAATCAGCATGCTCAAGCGCATGTCTGCTCGCAGCCATGAGGTCTATACAGGTGTCCATGTCATCTATAAAGAAGCCGCGGACAAGCAACACGAGCATCATGAGGTCGGTATCTCCAGGGTACATTTCAGAAAACTATCGACAAGCGAAATCGAAAACTATGTCGATAGCGGCGAACCGATGGATAAAGCAGGCGCCTATGCCTTGCAGGGCATCGGCGCGTTTTTGCTCGAAGGCATCGAGGGCTGCCCGACCAATATAATTGGCCTGCCTCTGCCGTTGACGATGTCTTTGCTGCGCCGGTGCAATATTTCCATCCTCGGTCTATAAGAGCGATTTGTAAAATGAGCGGTTTGTAAAATGAGCGGTTTGTAAAATGACAATTTCTACCATGCAAAATTTCGATCTGCTCGAACGGGTGGGTGAAGTTTTAAAAGAAAGAGGTAATCTGGCCAATCGCTCGATTGCCTGGCACTGCCACCTGACCACCCTCACCTACGCCGCCGCCAGAGCCGTGGTAGAGGCTGGCGGTCGCCTCTATATAAGCGAATGTAATGCAGCGACGACGAAACAATCGGCGCTGAGCGGCCTGAAAGACCTGGGCGTCCCCTTTTATACCGGCGCCCATGCCGCGGTCAAAGTGCTCGCTCACAAACCCGAAATTATTTCGGATACCGGCTTTGTTTTGACCGAGACTTACCTGCGATCCGGTGGTGGCGCCCCCGGTGCCGGCATCTCCGCCGCCTGCGAGACTACGGCCGACGGTATAGGCCGCCTGCGCGATTTAAGGGCTATGGCCGCTTTGAACATACCGGTGATCAACATCAACGAGGGCGAATTGAAATCGGCAATCGATAATTTTCACCGCGTCGGCGACGGCTTGATTGAAGCGCTGCAAATAGCCACCGGACGAGAAAGTCTGCCCGGTAATCTGATCGTCGTCGTAGGCTATGGCAGGGTTGGCAGCGGCTGCGCGCAATACCTAAAAGGAATCGGCGCCCAGGTAAAAGTGATCGAAGCGGATCCCCTGCGCGCTCTAAAGGCTCATTACGACGGCTTTGCCGTTACATCTCGCCTCGAGGCCCTGGCAAAAGCGGAAGTGGTCGTAACGGCCACGGGCCGACCAGGACTCTGGCAGGAGAATTTTTTTGAAGAGGCCCGCGACGGCATGGTGGTAATCAATGTCGGCCATGACCGCGAGGAGGTGGCACCAGCACTCTGGGAGAAAAAGGCGAAGAAAATTGAAGTCGTAAACGAAGTATTGAAACGATATACCTTCGATAGCAACCGCTCCGGCGAAAAATGTCTCTACCTTGCGACCGGCGGCAACCCGGCCAATATAGCGCTGCTTACCGGCTCCTTCGAGCCCACCTACATTCACTTGGCTACCGAACTTTTGACCTGGGAATATCTCTTCCAGGAAGCCGAAAACCTTCCCGCGGGCGAATTGACGCTGCCTCGCCGCGTCGAAGAGGAAGTAAGCAGCCTGGCGCTTCAGGCTCTTGGCTACAATAATGAAAGTGTCTTCTAAGCGAGCTTCCCTGGCTCAAATGGCCGATTAAGGTTAAAATTACAGGTGTTCACTACCTGTCCGCGCCCCTGATCCTAGGTATGATCATGACCCGGATCACTACCCGGATCACTAGATCAGTCGCTTGTCCTAAAGCCGAGGCCACCTTGCAAAAGCCATTTTTAACCGTGCTAATCGCACTGTCCCTCCCACTGGCAGCGCTATTTGCGCCTGCAGCCGGTGAGGGCAATTCATTGCTTGGTTTGAAACCAGCCCAGGCGGCTAATTCCAGCCCGAAGGCAGCAGTCGATTACAATGCCGGTTCGAGCCTCACCGGCGAAAACGGCGATGCCACCACGAACACTAACATGGGCGACAGCGCAGCCGTTCAGAACGGCGATACAGCCGACACCACCGGTAGTGCGCAGACAAATCCTCCTAACAATTCCAGCGGCAGTGCGACCACTGCCGGCGCCAACGATTCATCGATGGAATCGGTCTGGAGCGAGCAGGCTGCACCACCGACGCCCAAATCATCGAAGAGCAAGAAAAAAAGTCACAGCCGTACTGAATCGAGCAAAAGCAGCAAAGCAAAAACGGCCCGGGACAAGGGCGGCCAGACCTCGACCGTGACCAGCACTGCCACCGACGCCTCGGCCGCCGGTGCAGTCGCAGGCTCGGCCGCGACAGCCAGCGGCGATAGCACCGCCGGCGAAACTTACGCCGCGTCGCCAAACAGCGGCAGCGTCCTCGACAGACCAGTAACGCTCGGTACGGTCACCAGCGGAGCCAACACACAAAATCAAAGCGAGGAAGAGCCCGCCGCCGAAGTAAAAGCTACGCCGCCGAGTCGACCAGCGGCCAGACCGGCCCAGAGTCCAGCCACGGGTGCTGCAAGCAACAGCGTCGCCGTCAGTCATCCGCCCGACAATGTTTTCACGTCAAAGCTCAATGTCGGCGAACACGCTGCTCCGCTCTGCGCGACGAGATCGTTTTTTCAAAGCGAGCTGATTCGCTCGGTCAGCTGGCCGGGTGTCGGCCCATTCAAAGGCGATAGCGATCCAAACGATCTGGTCGACCCGCAGGAAAACAAACTCACTTTGCAGACGTCCGGAGACAAAGTAACGTCAGCAGAGCTGATCTTGCTGCACCAACCCGGCAATCCCCAGGGCTTCATCAATCTGGAAATGGTCATGGACTCGATGCTCGAGGCCCTAGGCGCCAGAGACAAAAAGATCAATGATTTCAACTCTTTCCTGGAGAAAAACAAAGAGGTCCTGGCCAAGAACAAGGCGACCGAAGAAAAACCACTGAAAACAGCGAATGGACCCTATTTAATTTCCATTGCCGGCTCCGGCAAAAACAACGAATCCAGCTATCTGATCCAGGTGAAGAGCAAGCAGAGCGCTGAAGAGGCGAGCCGCACGCCGAGTAACGAAGCGCCGGAAAGCCGAGAAGAGTCAAACACAACCGCGAACACGACCAGAACCGGATCGGTGAGTGTGGCGACTTCAATACCGCAAAATAATGGGCCGGGCGCAGGCACCAGCGGCGCCACCAGGACAGTGAAGAAGCCGCCCGAGCAAACACCAACGGCAGTAGAATCGACCAGGCCTGCGGCCAAACAGCCGACCAAAACTCCGGCCAAAGATACGACTAAGACAGGCGATGAAGAGAGTACGTCGACCAGCGGCGGCGACACGCTCAAGCAAGAATTTGCCGACACGATTCGCTCCTGGCAGTCCATAAAGCAAGAGGCGGACAAGACTCGCGATGTCACCTTGCTTGCCAAAGTATTGACTGGCAAAGCCCTGGCTAAACAAACTGTGGCAATTGGCTGGCTCGTCAAAGAAAAGAAATACTACGAAATCACTCCCAAAGGCGTAAACGTCGATAAATACCAGGAAATTTCAAAAG
Organism: Cyanobacteria bacterium REEB67; assembly: GCA_018971775.1. Taxonomy (GTDB): domain Bacteria; phylum Cyanobacteriota; class Vampirovibrionia; order Obscuribacterales; family Obscuribacteraceae; genus REEB67. The sequence continues at coordinate 157,970 of JAGXAB010000002.1, forward strand.
CGCCCCAGCGCTATGCCGTCTACGCTCATGTCAAAGAGCTGAGCCGACTGCTCGACGACGGCACCAACAAATTGAACAAAGAAACCGATGACCAGTACAACGTCAACTACACTCTGGAAAAAACCGGCGATCACTGGAGCATCTACGACTCGCAATTGATTCAACAGCCGGGGCAGCCGATCGCCGGTCAGAGTAAGTCTGCACCCAAGCCAAAACACTAGACAATGTATGCACGAGTCCAGACGGATTCAGACAGGATTCAGACGGGATAAAAATGCCTAAAACTTTTAGACTTTTACCGCTCGCCTGCACGCTGCTTTTGTTCGGGGCCGCCGCCTGGCAAGCGGCTACGGAAGCGCAAAGCCAGGGGCGTCGCTATGCTATGGCTCTGCATGAGACACTGGCTAAAAATCCACCGGCACAGCCGCTGCAAACAGGCACAAACCCGGGCTTGACCATCGTCACTCCGCTGCATCCACTGACGCCGCTCAATTCACCCAAACCGGCCTACAACACTACCAATTACTCGACCACGCCAACCCCGACTCCGGCCAAATACTCTGCCGCACCGGCGCCTCTCTACAACACCTCTGCAGCTCCGGCCTACGGCAATCGCGGTGCCGCCGACCAGCCTTTCACCTGCCAATTGCTCAACGAACAGGGTCAATCGGTCTTGCCCTCCGCTTTTGTGCGCGGCAATGGGCGTGTTTTTCTGCTCGCTCCCGATTGCCTTTATATGGCAAATCAGCCTCTACCCAGCCCGGAAAGCGGCGGCACCCTCAATCTAATCACTTTCAACAAACCAGGCTTTAGCCAGGTTGCCGGCACTCCGGGCACTCTGCCGATTCCGGTGCACGAATTTGTCAATCTCGTCTACAACCCTTTCAGACAGACTGTTTTTGTACTGGACAAATCGGGTGATATTTTTGAATTCGATCCCCAAAAACAATCCTGGGGCGTACTGCGCGCCAACTTACCGAGCGGCGGCTCCCCCGATCCCGAATACATAGACCTTTGCCTATCGCCGGCCGCCTATCCGGCCTCTTCGGCACACGCGGCGACTAATGCCGGGGCACCGTCGCCCCCGGTTCTAAACCGCCTCAATCTGCTCGATCCGGAGCGCAATCAAATCTGGAAACTGGCTCTTACTAAAAGCGGTCCAGTGCCACCACAGATGAAAAAGTCCTTTCCCGAAATCATGCCCTGGCGCGTCGGTCCCGGCAATCCAAGCGTGGCCGAAAGTATCGCCCTTTCCTTTGATACGATTTATTATGTCCTGCGCAATTTCAGTCAGTCGGGCCAAATCGGGCTTATTCGTCCGATTAGTGAAAGCGCAGTCCAACAGTCGCGCCTACCGATCCGGGGCATGAAACGGATCCGACCGACTCGTATGGTCAGCCAACCCGGTCTACCCCTATATATTGTCGAGCGAGAAAACAATCGCGTCCTTGCTGTCGACAAACACACCGGTGCGACCCGTCCCTTTCTCTTCAACGGCCAATCGGATCTGCGTGGTGTCTGCCCCGACGCCTGCGGCTTCTGGGTTATCGACGGCAATAAACTGACCTATCGGCAGTTGAGTAAACCAGACAGCCTGGCGGTTGCCAATCATCCGCCAGTCCGCACAATAGACGACAGACTAAAAAAATTGCACCTGCCGATCGTCGGCATTAATTTGCCGCGCCACGCAGGCGTTTATCCGGGCGCCCGCAGACTCTACCGTTATGGCGTGCACGAAGGTATGGACTTCTTTTACGGCGGCGGCACGGCAAAAATCTATATGGGCTCGCCGGTGGTGGCAGCCGCCGACGGTAAAATTATCCGGGCCGATGCCAACTTTCACGATATGAATCTTGCTACACTCAATCGCGTCATGGCCGATTGCGTGCGTGAGCACCGCACATCGGACAAAAACGAAGACCTCTTTCGCGGTTGTCAGGTATGGATCGATCACGGTAACAACATGATCACCCGCTACGCCCACCTGGATAAAATCAACAGCAATATCAAAGTCGGACAGACGGTCAGGCACGGTGATCTGATAGGCTTCGTAGGTGTTTCCGGAACAGGACAAAATTTACCCGGCCGTACAAAATACCCGCACTTGCATTTTGAGATCTGGCTCGATGGAAAGTATCTCGGATATGGACTGACACCGGCGGAAACCGTAGGAATCTTCGAAAACATTTTTGGCACAATTTGAGAGGACGAGATGAGTTTTGATAGGCTACCCCTGGCACTAGCCCTGAGCTTGACTATTCTAAGCGGCACATTTTTGCCGCCGACCACGGCCTTCGCCGCAAACGTTTCGCAAAAAAGTCTGCCGCTAAATATCGCCGGCTATGTGACCAAGGCGGACAACAACCAGTCTCCGGAAGATTCACTCAAGGCCTTGCGCGCTCAGGACTACCCGATCTACCTCGCCGCTAAAGATGACAGTGATAAAACGGCCGCCAAGGAAAGCTCGGGTGATAGCGATGCCAGAGGCGACGGCAAGCCGGATCCTAAAAAAGAAAAAGCGGCAAAGAAGGCTGCCAAAGATAAAGAAGCCCAGGATAAAAAAGACGTCAGAGATTTAAAAGAGCAGAAAGACCTGAAAGATCAAAAGGATCAAAAAGATCAAAAAGATAAAAAAGAAAAATCAGCCGACACTGATCTAGAAAAAGAGAAAGAGAAGAAGAAAAACAAAAAAGAAGGTGGCGAAAAAGCTGGCGAGCAAAAAAGCGAAGGCAAGCCGGTCCAGAAATCGGAAGCAAAATCCGAGACAAAAGCTGAGGGCCAGGCGGAACAAAGAGCCAATTTGAAAGCCGATGCCAAGAATACGGGTACGCCGGTGTTTGTGCCGGACGACGCTTTGATCAGCGTCTTGAAGGACGTCAACCGTGCCCTCGCCGACAGTCAGACCGAAGCAGTCGCCAAAGTCGAAAATGCCAACGAAAAATTGATTTTGAGTATGGCTCAGGAGATTTTCAGCAAAGCGCTGACCGAGCCTAATCTCAATGCCAATCGCATCTTGCCCCGAGATGATGAGCATCAAGCAAAAACTCAGCTCACCGCAGAATCATGGTCTTCGGGAGACGTAGAAGTAAACGACAAATTGCGCGGCTCGATGGCGGCCGTTTGGGCAAAAAGAATCGGCGGGCTGGTGACCGTGACCATCGCTGGTGACGCCGGTCAGCGCAAAACCGCCGAAGGCGCTCCAATCGGAGAGTTCATGGTGCTGCTCACCGCCCATTCACCGGTGCAAAAAGGATTTGATATTCAAAGTCAGGCCGATGTCACGTTCTGGATCGGCAAACTAAACTCAATAACGATTGAGGCAAATTGCGTGCCGAGCGAAGGCGACGGTGAAAAAGTAGAGGCTTCCTCAAATAGCGAAAACGCCTCACCAAGCCCAGCCGGCAGTGAGGCAAAAAAAAAATCAATAGTCTCTCTCAGGCCGCTGCTGACAAATCGCTACCGTAATCATTACGCTGTCTTGCTGGCGGCCGACATCGAGTCGCAGAAAGAACTGGCGGCCGCGGCTGCTGCCGCCGATCAAGCTGAAAGCGAGCGCGCCGCTGCAGCCGGGGACGAAGGTCCGGCCGCTCAGTCCACAGAAAAAATGGCGGCAAGCGGAGACGATGCAGCCCCCGTAGAAAGTGGCGAAAAAAGCACGCAAGGCGAAAAAGCCGCTGCCGAACCAAAAAGCGACCGCCTAACAAAGTCTGAGAAAACAGTCGTGGCGGCACGCAACGGTGACGATACACGCCAGGCAGCCAATAACGGCGACGGTCACCGCGTCAGTCTGGCCTCCAAGACCACTGCTAAAAACGTGGCCGGTGCAACAACGGCAGCGGCAGTGGTCGAAGGGCCGCATTTCAATTTCCCCAGCGCCAGCTCCACCCTGCTCATGCCGGATAAGGCCCTGGCCGGGCAATATGTAACGGTGGCATTGCTGGACAGAGCCCGGCATCCCGAGCCAAACGTTGAGCTCAGCTTCAACGGTGCTTCGCTCACAACCGACAGTGCCGGTCAGGCCGTCTACCAGCTCCCGGAAGACACACCGCCGGGCCGCTCCCTCAATATCGCCCTTTCATCCAGGCCGGATGAAATCCCTTCTACTCTCGAAGTTTTTCAACCACTCAATATCACCACCGGTCAAGCGCCGCGCCTCGACAGACTCTCGCCCCTGGCCGTCAAAAATAGTGTCATGACGGTGGAAGGTCACAACTTCGATGGTCTGGCTCACAACAATACCGTGATCATCGATGGTTCGCAGGAAGGCAAGATCGTCTCGGCCTCTCCGTTTCAGCTAAAATTTGTCATCCCGGAAGGCCTGACGCCGGGTCCGCATTCCCTGTGCATCAGCACCGATGGCATGCGCAGCAATCTCGGCGGTTTCGACTATGCCGATACACAAGTGACAGTGGACGGCAAGGACAACGGCAAGGAAAACGCACAGATCCGATTGATGATAAAAGTACTGGGAACGGCAGCCAAACTGAATATAAAAGTACTCAATCAAACACCGGATGTGGTGAGATTGAATCGCGGCGCCGAAATGACTGTCACCAGCAGCGGTGGCGTAGACAACAATGTGATCTTGCCGGCAGTGCGCGGCAAAAAAGGTCCATACAAAATCGATACTCAAATCGAAATGTAATCCGGATTTGATTTTTAGCAGCAGCAGGCATCCCGATGAGAACCGAAACGAAATTGAAGCTCGCGACTAATGTCGGCAAGGCCCGCTACAAAGAATCACTCAGTCACGGAGCGCGTATCGAAAGCGTCATTCCGGGAGGAGTCGATAGCCCCTTCCGGGCTTTTAATGAAGTAGGCGGTCAGGCTGTATTTTTTTCGCGTGCAAAAGGCTCCAGGCTCTTCGACCTGGACAATAACACCTATATCGATTATCTCGGCGCCTGGGGACCGGCAATACTCGGCCATTGTCCCGACGCAGTCGTAAAAGCCTGTCAGGAAGCGCTTGCCCTTGGTCCGGTCTTCGGTTCGCCTCACACCCTCGAACTACGGATGGCCGAGCAAGTGATTAAGGCCTGTCCCTCGATCGAAAAAATTCGCTTCGTCAGCTCCGGTACTGAAGCTGTGATGAGCGCCATCCGCCTTGCTCGGGGCTATAGTGGCAAGGAAAAAATGATCATGTTCGAGGGTTGCTATCACGGTCACTGCGATCCGGTACTGGCCAGCAACGCTCACAAATCGTCGAGCGGCATACCGGAAGGTTCGCGCACAGCGACGCTACAGGCCAGATTTAACGATCTGGAATCGGTGGAGGCGCTCTTTCAAGCTCATCCGGACGAAATCGGAGTGGTGATTGTCGAGCCTGTCGCCGGCTCGATGGGTGTCGTGCCACCGGCCCCGGATTTTCTCCCCGGCCTGCGTCAGCTCTGCGACCGCTACAATGCCGTCTTGATCCTCGATGAAGTAATTACCGGCTTCCGCCTCGCCCTGGGCGGCGCCCAGAGCGTCTACGGCGTCATACCGGACCTTACTTGCTTCGGCAAAGCACTGGGCGGCGGCATGCCTATTGGCGCCTACGGCGGCAAAAAGGAAATCATGGAGCGCCTCATCCCTGACGGCGATGTTTATCAAGCCGGCACTTTTTCCGGCAACCCTGTCACCATGGCCGGTGGCATAGCGACGATCGAGCTATTAGCGGATCCCTCCGTCTACGAGCGCCTGGAAGCGCGCAGCGCGCAGCTCTTCAGTGGGCTGGCCGAAACGGTCGAGCGACTGGCCCTGCCGATCCAATTACAAAGAGCCGGCTCGATGTTCGCCATCATGTTCAGCGCCAAACCGGTGCGAAACTTTCAGGATTCACTATCTGTCGATCATGAAGCATTTAGCCTCTTTTTCCACCACCTCCTCGATAACGGCGTTTACCTGCCTCCCTCCGGCATAGATGCCGCCTGCATGTCGGCTGCTCACACAGAGCAGGACGTCGAGCAGAGCGTAAAAGTGATGACAGAAGGCCTGAAACTAGCCCTGGCCATGTAAACGACCGACATGCAAAGTCCCGAGTGTGGCAAAAAGCGGGCATAAAAATGAGCAAAATACTTTGGCTCTG
>JAGXAB010000105.1 GCA_018971775.1 Cyanobacteria bacterium REEB67
CTTTTTTGCCGCAGCTGCCCAAACAGGTCTTGCTGGCCAATTTGCTCGCGGATTTCCCGGAGATGACTATCGTTACCGACGCGGTCGATGCTGAAATGGTCGCACGTCCAGGCAAGTGGGATATGAATCTGATTCGTCGCTTCATGATTGTTTTCGGAGCGATCAGCTCAGTTTTCGACTATCTCACTTTCGCCGTGCTGATTTTCATTTTTCACTGTAATGCTCAGCAGTTCCGCACGGCCTGGTTTACCGAATCGCTCGTATCGGCTTGTTTGATTGTCCTGGTCGTCCGCACCCGCAAGCCATTTTTTCGCAGTCGGCCCAGCCTGCCGATGATACTGGCCAATCTGGCCGCAATTTCTGTGACTCTGGCGCTACCGTATACGCCTCTGGGACCGCTGCTGGAGCTTTCGCCCCTGCCGGCGAGTGTGATTCTAGCGGTGGTGCTGATAAGCCTCATATATGTACTGGCCGCTGAAGTCGGCAAACAATTTTTTTATCGTACTTACAGATAGAATAGGCGGTTGAGTGGTGGAGAGCTAGCAGTGCTGTCAAATTTGCAAGTCGATAAAATCATTAAGATGGCCGTTTCGTACTGGAGTGAAGAACAACAATCTTTTGTCTGCGATTGCGCTATCTTCCGGCTGGCGGTCGGCCGCGGCGAGACGCCGCAGGCGGCTCGTGAAAATTTTGATGTCGCCGTCCGTTCTCTGGTTGCCACCGGTAGCGCCGAAGAGGCCGAGCTGGTGGTTACGGCCACGGTGTCACTGAGTGATGCGACGGCGAGGATTTTGCAGGATTTGAAAGAGGCTTTTTCCTGTTCCGATGAAGAGGCGATAGACTATTTGGCGCACTTCTATAATCGCGCCAGTTTGAACGACAAGCTCGTCGACGATTTCGACCCCAATGACCCGGATTTTGCTCTTTTGGCTCGGGGCGAGCTTGAGCTTATTCCGCCCAGCGACGATCCCGGTTGATACGATAATCGCTGAGCGCTAAAATGTGATCCACTTTTGGAGGATTACAATGAATCGCGCAATCGTCAAGCATTTTGCACTCTGTCTGGTTCTTTCTGCCGGATTTGCCTCGGTCGCTTCGGTGCCGGACGCACAGGCAGCCAAGAAGAAGGTGACCATTACTGACCGCATTGAAGAGCTGACCAAAAAAGTCAATGCCGGCCAAAAAGCTAACGAGCTTACCCTCAAAGAGTCCGAAGATCTTCGCGATAAGCTGGAAAAAATCAACGCCCGCATCGAAAAGTGCAAAACGAAAAATGGCGGCAAACTGAGCTATAAGGATCAAAATTCGATCGAAAAAGACCTGAACAAGGTGAGCATCAAGATCACGACCAAAGAATTGGCCAAGCGCACTGCTAAGCCTAACGACTAATGGCATTGGTTGGCCCTCCGTGCGAGTTGCGGAGGGCTGGCCCTGCGCCGGCAACCCTGCGAGACTTTGAACAAATTTATGATTGCAAAACCGCCCGAACCGACTGCCGCCAAAGGCAAATCTTTCAAGCTGAGAATTGCCACCAGTGGTGATATCGAGGTCTTGCGCGGCCTGATAGATCGGTCCGTACGCGGCCTTCAGCATCTCGACTACAGTCCGGAGCAAATCGATGCCGCCTTGCGGCTGGTCTACGGTGTCGACACTCAATTGATCGCTGACGGCACCTATTTTGTCGTGGAAGTTTATGATGACCGCCAGGTACGTAGCGAAGGCAAACCGCTTATCGTCGGCTGCGGCGGTTGGAGCAAGCGCAAAACTCTTTACGGCGGCGATCATTGCGATGGCCGCGAAAACAATCTCCTCGATCCGCTCGTTGATGCTGCCAAAATACGAGCCTTCTTCATAGATCCGAACTGGTCGCGCCTGGGCATTGGATCGATGATTTTGCATGCCTGCGAAACTGCCGCCCTGGCAAGCGGTTTCACGGCTTTTGAAATGGGTGCTACTCTCACCGGTGTGGCGCTCTATCAAGCGCGCGGCTATCATCCGGTGCAAGAAATAGCCGTGCCCCTGGAAAATGGTTTGACACTGCCGGTGGTGCGGATGACTAAGGCTATTTCCTGATCGTCATCATTGCCACGATCATTATTGTTGCCCCTTGTAAATTTGCAGGATTAGGCAAAAATATTGCAGATTTAGCCTATCAATTTATTCCTGGCAGGGGTTTTAATAGACTTGGCTTGATCGTCGATTGTCTCCGGGTTTCTCGGAGTCGGCGCCGCGCTATTCTCGTATCTGGCAAGGAGCTAACTCAATGACTACTACTACCGCTACTTCAAAAGTGGCTACCAGGCTGGTAGATGCGTTCGCCGCGCAAGATGCCAAATCTGCTCTGGCCGCGACTAAAATCCCCCGCCGGGAATTGTTCGCCGACGATGTACAGCTGGACATTCTCTTTTGCGGCGTCTGCCACAGCGATTTGCACCAGGTCCGCGATGAGTGGAAATTTTCTATTTACCCGATCGTCCCCGGTCACGAGATCGTCGGTCGCGTCTCCGCGGTCGGCTCCGCCGTCAAAAAATTCAAAGTAGGCGACATGGCCGCCATCGGCACCATGGTCGACTCCTGCGGCGTCTGCCCGAGCTGCAAGGAAGATTATCCGCAATACTGCGACGCCGGCAATGTCCAGACCTACAACAGCCAGGACAAACACACCGGTACGCCCACTTTTGGCGGATATTCGGAAAGCATCGTCGCTAAAGAATCCTTCGTCCTGCACGTGCCGGAAGGCCTCGATCCGGCTGCTACGGCGCCTTTGCTTTGCGCCGGCATCACAACCTACTCGCCTCTCAAGCACTGGAAGGTCGGTGCTGGACATAAAGTCGGCGTGGTTGGCCTCGGTGGTCTCGGTCACATGGGTGTGAAATTTGCCCGGGCGATGGGCGCACACGTCGTGCTTTTCACCACTTCCCCCGGCAAGATTGAAGACGGTAAGCGCCTCGGCGCGCACGAAGTCGTGCTTTCTAAAAATCCCGATGAAATGGCTAAGCACGTCAACACCTTTGATTTCATCCTCGATTGTGTTTCCGCTGATCACGATCTCAATGCTTATCTGAAATTGCTCAAGCGAGACGGTACATTGACGATTGTCGGCGCTCCGGAAAATCCACAGGCCGTGAGCATGTTTAGCCTCATCCCCGGTCGCAAGAGCCTGGCCGGTTCATGTGTCGGAGGCATTGGTGAAACTCAGGAAATGCTCGAATTTTGCGCCAAGCACAATATCGTCAGCGAGATTGAAATGATCGACATTGCCGATATCAACACCGCTTACGAGCGGCTGCTCAAGCAGGATGTGAAGTATCGCTTCGTCATCGATCTAAAATCGCTGAAGAAATAAAAACAAGAGCTAAGTACTTAAAGAATATTCGAGCGCCCCTAATAGTCGAATTTGATCAGCTTATTGACCGGATCGACTGTGTAGGGGCGATTGAATATTTTTGGTCCGACCAGTGGATAGCGCAGACCGTTGGCGTAGTAAACCGGCACGTCCATGCGAATGATCGAGCCTATAACCAGGCGGTTGGCGCGGTTACCGCGAGGATTGGCGTGGTCCATGTGGGCTTGTAGGGCAAAAGTAGGATGACAGACGATGCCGTCCGGAGCGCACCCTGTGTCGAATGTGGCCTTGGTTGGCACACCATTTACCGTGATGTCGATCAGCATCGTGTCGTATTCACGCTCGAAGGGGATCGTATAGCGGTCCAGTTTGGCCGGTCCGGACGGTCCGTTGGTCAGTGCCGTCGTGGCCGCTACAGCTGATCCGGGAGCTGCCGCAGTCGTCGTCGAGCCCGGTGTATTCGGCATGGTGGCCACATTTGTGCCTCTGGCGGCATCGTCGCCCTGGTAGGGTGCTTTGGTCAGGCGCACATAAAAATCATCGATTTGATAAGAGTATTCTTTAAAGAAATTTTGACCGATTACGCAAACATTTTTTTCGGGCAGCACAAGAAATTTGACCTTGCGCGTGATGTCCTGCAAAGTGACATCGGCCGTCATTTCCCAGCCAGTGACGACGCCATGCGGTCTGCTCACGTTTACTCTTTTAGCGTTGGCGAGCTGAGCGGGAGTAAACATATCCGGATAATCGAGTATGCCGATACCGCAACAGCTGGCACCGGTATCGAAGACAAATTTGCCCCACTGTCCGTTGACCTTTGCCGTTACCATCAAATGGCCATGCTCACGCGCGATCAAAACCCTTGTCTTATTAGGCAGCGCTGCCCATTCGGCCCGGGTGATATGTTCTGATTTTTTTAGGTCTGCGGCGAGAGTGTCTTTGCCTTTTGAGGGTGATGTAGTGGTCGCAGCAGCTGTAGTTGCCGCCGTTTGCTCGGCCAGTTTTTTCAAATAGACGCTGGACATCCCGGCCTCATCCGAACTCGGCCAGAAAGTACTGATGCGTTTAAACATATCAACGGCTTGATCGTGATAGTGGAGCTGTTCATAACAAAGCGCCGTGTAATAGCTGGCCGTTGCTGTTTGCTGTTCGCTGTTGGAGGCGTGCAGTAAGCGTACGGCCCCCTGATAATCATGTTTTTGATATAGGGCAATGCCATTTTTCAGTATGGATGCCGCGTTCTCAGCGCAATAGGCGGCCGGCGGAAAGGCCAGAGGAGTGGCTAAACATAGCACCATGGCGGTCGCCAGCAATAAACGAGGGGCAAGCGCCATAGTCTTTGGTGAGATAAATAGGACCCGCATCATTTGATTATACAAAGCGGTCGGATCCAAAGAGCTTCCCCGAAAAGTTTTTTGCCAATATTTGCCCGAACAAATCCTGTGGTCGATCGGCCAGATCTGGAACTGAACTCCAAAGGCCCCGTCGTAACCCTTACCGAGGTTAAGACACCCACCATTTCTGGAGAATACTCAATGAATCGCGCTTTTATCAAACACATCTCTCTCTGCCTCGTTCTGTCGACGGGACTCGGACTGATCGTCTCTTCTCCTAATGCCGAGGCGAGAAGAAAATACACCATCACTAATCGCATCAACACTCTCAGCGCTAAGATCAATGCTGGTCAGAAATCGAACGAATTGACCTTGAAAGAAGCCTATGGCCTGCGCGGCGATATTTCCGACATCAATGAGAAGATCGCCAAAGACAAATCGAAAAACGGCGGCAAGCTCAGTTACGCTGACGAAAACAACATCGAGAAAAAATTAAATTCGGTCAGTCAGAAGCTTCAGAAGAAGGAACTTGCCAAAAGAGCTGCCCGTCCCAACGACTAAGCTCAGCTGAGCACGAATCTCTCTACCGGCATCGGTTGATTCCAATTTTTCCCCCGGGGACTAAATCCCTGGGGGACTTATTATGTTTACTGCTGTGTGCAGAGCTGTGCGCTCCGGCATTGCTGCTCGCCGTCGAAGTCCCACAATTTGAGTGAGAGAATAACCGTGGCCAGCTGCAGGCCGCTGATTAAAGCAACGCACATCGGCCAGCCGCCGTGATTCCAGACCAGACTGGGTAAAAATCCACCCAGGCTGCCGCCGATATAGTAAAAGCAAACATAGACTCCGGCTGCTGCGGAAGCGCCGGTGACGGCGTAGCTGCGCAGGGATGTCGTTGTCGCCGACTGGCAGACGAAGAGGGCTGCCGAGGTGATTGCCAGGCCAAGCAATACGGTCGGGACGGTCGGGATGAGAGTGATGAAATTGCCTAGTACGCTGATCAGCGCCGCCCCGATAAATGTTTTGTGAAAGCCGATGCGGTCGATGATTTTGCCCGTGTGTGGTGTGACAAGCGCGCCGAAGAGATAAACGGCAAAGAGCCAGCTCAGCTCTTTTATGCCGAGCGAGAAGGGCGCGGCCGAGAGGTGAAAAGTGACATAGGTGAACATTGCCACCAGGGTAAAGAGTATGTTCGTGCCGACGAGGAAGCTGCCTATCAGGGGCGTACTCGTAAACTGAGCACGCAGGAGCGAGACGAAACTCTGTTTGCGTGGTGCTCCTTTAAATCTGGTCGAGCGCGGCAAAAGCAGCAGGGCGGTGGCGGCGCAGGCTATGTCGATACAGGCAAGCAGGGCAAAAGACGCCTGCCAGCCCGAGTGGGCGGCGGCGAGACCGGAAATGAGACGGCCGGCGAAGCCGCCCAGGACATTGCCGGTGACGTAAAAGGTCATCGCTGAGCCGAGGCCGACTTCCGCCCATTCTTCCGAGACATAGGCCATGGAAATGGCAAATATGGCAGGCAGTATCAAGCCTTGAATGAAACGCCACATGACGAGCTCCGGCAGGCTGCTCGAAAAAGAAGCAATAAAAGTAGGCAGGGCGATCAGGAGCATGGCCGGGACAATGACGCGTTTGCGGCCGATGCTGTCGGCGATGATGCCGGTGAAAGGCGCTGCCAGGGCAACGCCCAGGCTGGTGGCGCTGACCGTCATGCTGACGTCGCCGGCGCTGGCGCTGAAGTGTTTCATCAAAGACGGCAGGAGAGGCTGGGTGGCATAGAGATTGATAAAGGCGCAAAAACCGGTGATGCCGACTGCGGCCAGGCTGGTGATCGGGATTCTGGGCGGGGGTAAAGCGCCGGCCGATTTGGCTGAGGTGATCGGAGGGTTAGCCTGCTCGACTTGATTGGCCAGTTTCTCGAGTAATTCCTGTGACATTAAGGCCTGTCTTTCTATATTTGAACTGCTTGGCTGTCAGTTTTCATTATGTTGTAGCGGCCTCCAGACGTCCAATATATAATTAGTAAGGAACTAAACGATTTGGATATAGTGTATGGATATTCGCCATCTGCGGTATTTCCTGGCCGTGGCCGAGGAGCTTAACTTTTCGCGGGCTGCCCAGCGGCTTAACATTGCCCAACCGCCCCTCAGTCAACAAATCATGCAGCTGGAAGCCCACTTGGGCGTCCAGCTTTTCGAGCGCGAGACGAGGCCGATTCGCCTCACCGTCGCCGGTCTTACCCTGCTGGAGCAGGCCAGGCCCTTGTTGAAGCGTTTCGATCAGCTCGAGACGAAGCTACAGCTCATGGGCAGCGGGGACACCGGTACCCTCGCCGTAGGCTTCATTTCCTCGGCCATGTATGAGCTGCTTCCCGATGTCTTGAAACAATATCGCGCCAAGTATCCGCGGGTGCACCTCGATCTGACCGAGCTGACTGGCGTCGAGCAGGAAGAAGCCCTGCATGAACACAGCATTGATGTCGCTTTTATCCGGGGTACGTCGAGCGACCCCGATTTTTCCGGGGAAATTCTTGTTGAGGAGCCTCTCGTCGTGGCGGTGCCTTCGCAGTGGGAGCTGGCCGGAGCATCGGCTCTCAGTCTTGCCTCTCTCAAAGACGAGCCCTTCGTCGTTTTTCCGACCAAGCCCGATGCCACTTTTTCAAACTTCGTGCGCAGCTGTTGCCTCGCCGCCGGCTTCGAGCCGCGGATCATGCAAGAGGCCAATGAACTACAAACCGCTATCAGTCTGGTTGCCAGTGGCATCGGCCTCAGTTTGATGCCCGCATCTGTGCACAATTTGCAACGTATCGGTGTCACTTATGTGCCCTTGAAGGAACCCGCACCGCGCACGGTTATCAGCGTTTTGCACCGGAAAAACGACCCCTCTCCCAGTCTGAAAAATTTTCTCTCGGTACTTCAGGAAAGGTCTATACCATAGCTGGTCTGGCATAATATCCGCCTGGACATCTTTGTGCTGGTTGTATTTTTGGAGGCGTTGTAATGGAGTTAGGTCTGCGCGGCAAAACGGCGCTCGTCTCGGGAGCCAGTTATGGTCTCGGCTACCACTGCGCAAGAGAGCTTGCCAAAGAAGGCGTGGACATTTTCATCTGCGGCCGCGATCAGGAAAAAATCACCAGCGCCGCCAACACCATCCAGAGAGACACCGGAGTCAAAACACTTGGCACATCGGCCGATTTGACCAAAGAAAAAGACCTGGAGCGTCTGGTTCTCGAAGCCGAAGCTTTTCTCGGTCATATCGATATTTTGATCGTCAATACCGGTCATCCGCCCACCCAGCCATTCTCCATTGCCAGCAATGACATGTGGCGCCAGGGTATGGACATGGTTTTATGGCCTCCGATCATCCTCTCGCGTCTGGTGCTGGAAGGGATGAAGAAGCGCAAATATGGTCGGATCATTTTTATTGGCTCGATTTTTGGTCTCGAGCCCGAGCAATCATCTGTGGTGCAGAGTACCTTGCGCACCGGCTTGAATGCGCTCTCTAAATGTATCGCTGCCGAAGCCGCCCCCAAGGGTGTCACGGCTAATGTGATCGCGCCCGGCTATTTCGAAACACCTCTGGTACACGAAATGGCTCAGCGCTATGCCACCGAAGCTGGTGTCAGTCAAACCGAAGTCTTGACCGAGTGGAAACATTCGGCACCGGTGCAACAGTTTGGTAAACCCGAAGATCTCGGCGCTCTCGTCACCTTCCTGGCCTCGCCCCGGGCGGCCTTCCTGACCGGTACGACACTGGTTATGGACGGCGGCGCCCTGAAGCAGTATTAGTTACTTGACCCGGCGCAGCTTCGGCCGTGGAGGAGAAAGCCTGCGCCAGGCAAAGAGCTCGAGCAGCGCTCCGGCCAGGCCGCCTGCCAGGCCGGCGATGTATGACGATAGAGAAAAAGTAGCAAGGCGATTCTGACTGGCGTATTTAGTCATGTCCAGGCCTTTCGCCTCTGCCTTACTGACTGCCTTCAGTGCGGCATCTATAGTCCATTGCAGGTCGCGACTGTTAGGCACTACAGTCAGTACCATTTTGCTTTTCGGCTCGACTAAAACCGCATGCGGTATGGCCGCTACTTTGTACTTGAGCGCCAGAGGATTGTCATAGCCTGATTTGCTCTCTTCTTCGAAAAATATTTGCGGATATTTCAGGTCGTTTTTCTCGACAAAATCCTGCAAGTTTTGGCGTTTGTTATCGAGACTGATGCCGACGACATCAAGTCCCTGGCCGTTTTTGTCTTTAAAAGCTTGTTTGACCTTTGGAATACTCGCCACACAAGGCCCGCACCATGTGGCCCAGTAATCAACGAGCAGGACCTTGCCCTGGCAATTTTTGATGTCGTAGAGGCCGCCGCCGAGCAAAGGGCCGGCGATCTCCTGGATGATTTTTTCTGCTTCTGGTCTTGGCTCCCAGTATGAATAGCCCATGGTGTAATGCGGCAAGAAAATAAACTGAAAATTGATGCCTAGCACTGCGCCTAAAACCGCTCCAAAAATGGCGCGGCGGCAGAGGAAACCGAAGGCCGCGCTGGCGCCTATTGTGACCAGGAGCATGAACCATATATGTTGGGGCAGGCATTCGCCGGCGCGGTCGTAATCCTGCAAGCAGAGCATGGCCAGCGATCCCCAGCCGAGCGCGAAACAAAGAGCGATAGCCGGGCGCAGGAAATTCACAAGTTGCCTTGATTTGTTTGCTTGCTGGTCGCCAGCGGCGGCGACGGCTTTTAGATTGCTGTTTTTTTGCATAGAGTCATGTTACTTGATTTCGCGGCTTTCCAAGATACCGGTTGATATGAGCAATGGTTTATACTGCGACGTTATTGACTGTGGCTGCAATTTTGAGGCAAATGGTGCGTGGATAAAAGTACAGAAAATTCCTCCGAAGACGGACAGACTCGCCGCGAATTTATCGTTAATGCCGCTGCTGTCGGCACCGGGCTGGCTCTTAGTGGAGCGCTCGGTCAACAAGTAGAGGCCGCTGAGGTGGTAAATGATCCGGTCAAAGCTGTGGCCATACAAGTGCCAAATCCTCCCGAGGCGATCTCGGTCGAGCTTACGGTAAATGGCGCGACCCAGACCGTTAAAATCGACCCGCGCACATCGTTGCTCGATGCACTGCGCGAGTACATGGGACTGACCGGTTCGAAAAAGGGATGTGACCACGGCCAGTGCGGAGCTTGTACGGTGCTTGTCGATGGCCGGCGCATAAACTCTTGCTTGACCTTTGCAGTGATGTATCAGGGCAAGAAAATCACCACGATCGAAGGGCTCGCCCGGGGCGAAGATTTGCACCCGATGCAGGCCGCTTTCGTCAAACATGATGGCTTCCAGTGCGGTTATTGCACACCCGGGCAGATTTGCTCTGCAGTCGGCATGCTGGCTGAGGCCAAAGCCGGCTGCGCCAGCGCCGTTACGCCTGACCTGGCGGCGGCCACGCACGAGCTCACCGACGCCGAGATACGTGAGCGCATGAGCGGCAATATTTGCCGTTGTGGCGCTTATCCTGGCATTGTCGAAGCGATCAAATCGCTGGCGCGCTCGAACGCTTGACCATGCAGCGACTTGTTTTTTAATCTAATTTTCTAAACTAACCGATCGGAAGAGCAAATCAGAAATGAAGTTATTCAGTTACTTGAAAGTCAGTGGCAATCCCGAAGTCGCCGTTCTGGAAGCAGCCGGTAAGAATGGCGCCCACTACATCGCCGGTGGTACCAATCTTATCGACTTGATGAAAGACGACGTTATGTCGCCAGCTCATCTGATCGATGTCAACGACATCAGCTGCGGCGATATCGAAAAATTGCCCGGTGGTGGCGTCAAAATCGGAGCGCTGGTGCGCAATAGCGATCTGGCCAATGACCCGTACATCCGGCAGAATTACCCGGTGCTCTCGCGGGCGCTGCTGAGCGCCGCTTCCGCTCAATTGCGCAATATGGCCACGGTCGGCGGCAACCTGATGCAGCGCACACGCTGCTCTTATTTTTACGATGTGGCCGGCGCTTGCAATAAACGTCAGCCCGGCAGCGGCTGTCCGGCCATCGAAGGCTACAACCGGATGCATTCGATTTTGGGTGCCAGTAATAAATGTATCGCCGCCCATCCTTCCGATATGTGCGTTGCTCTGGCCGCTCTCGATGCCGTCATTCACACGAAGGGGCCGTCCGGCGAGCGTAAAATCAAGATGGCCGATTTCCATAAATTGCCCGGTAGCACGCCGGAGATTGAAACTATGCTGGCGCCGGCCGAGCTGATTACGGCGGTGGAGTTGCCCGCGGTTGGCTTTAACAAAAACTGGTGCTATTTGAAGGTGCGCGACCGCGCCTCCTATGCCTTCGCGCTTGTATCCGCAGCCACCTGTCTCGAGATCAGCGGCGGCAAAATCAAATCAGCCCGCATCGCCCTCGGTGGGATTGCGCCAAAGCCCTGGCGTTCGGTCGAAGCAGAAAAATTGCTGATCGGCAAAACGCCTGATGAAGCGACCTTTAGAGCTGCCGCCGAAGCCGCGTTGAAGTCGGCCAAAGGTTATGAGCACAATAAATTTAAAATCGAAATGAGCAAACGTACAATCGTCAGGGCCTTGAAAGTGGCTGCGGGAGGTGTAGCATGAGCACTGCAGATTTGATCGGCAGAGGTCTCGACCGTGTCGACGGCCCGCTTAAAGTGACCGGGCGAGCTCGTTATTCAGCTGAATTTCCGGCCAAGCAAATCAGTTACGCTGTCGCCGTCGGCTCTGAAATCGCCAGTGGAAAAATTCGCAGTCTCAATACAAGCGAGGCCGAAAAAGCCCCCGGCGTAATCGCCGTCATCACCCATAAAAACTGTCCGCCGATGGCGCAGGGCAAGTCCTTCGAGCTGGGCGGCGCTCTTGCCGACCTGCGCATGCCACTGTCCGATGCCAATATTTATCATGCCGGACAATATGTCGCCGTTGTCATCGCCGAATCTCTGGAATGCGCCAGGCATGCCGCGACCCTGCTCAAATTTACTTATATCGAAGAAGATCCGATCGTTGATTTTAGTGATAAAAAAGCTCAGCATATCGATAACGCCAAATTTATGGGCCAGCCCCTCGGTAAATCGCGAGGCTCGGTAGAGCCGGCTCTGGCTGCGGCCTCAGTCAAGGTGGACAACGTCTATCGCACTCCGACCGTTAACCACAATCCAATGGAAACTCACGCCACTACATCGGTGTGGGACAGCGGCAAGCTCACTGTTTATGATGCGACGCAAAATTTGTACGGCTCGCGCGGCACTCTTGCTCAAATATTTAGCTTGCCGACCGAAAACGTCCGCGTCGTCTGCAAATTTATCGGCGGTGCCTTCGGTTGCAAGGGTGCCATGTGGCCGCATGTAGTCCTTTGCGCTATGGCGGCCAAGGCAGTCAATCGGCCGGTCAAGCTCGTCCTCACTCGTCCGCAAATGTTTACCAATGTCGGCCACCGGGCCGAGACCGAGCAGAGAGTGGCTATTGGTGCTGACCAGAATGGCGCCATCCAGGCGATCATCCATGAAGGCACATCGCACACATCGATGAATGGCGATTTTGTCGAGCCCTTCACGAAGACGACTCCGATGTTTTACACATCGCCCAACCTGCGTGTCGGTCAGAGTGTGGTCAGGCTCAACAAACAATTGCCGACCTTCATGCGTGCTCCCGGTGAGACGCCCGGTATGTTTGCCCTGGAATCGGCCATGGATGAGCTGGCTTATGCCCTGGACATGGATCCGGTCGCCCTGCGCATGAAAAATTATGCGACTGAAGATCCCGACAACGGCCATCCTTTTAGCAGCAAAGGTCTTGCCCAATGCTACAAAGTAGGCTGCGCAAAAATCGGCTGGGACAAGCGCAACAAGCAGCCCGGTACGCGCCGCGACGGCGACTGGCTTTACGGCATGGGCATGGCCTCGGCGACATATCCGACCATGCACTTCAATGCTGTTTGCGATGGCATTTTGAACGGGGACGGTACTTTTGTCTTCAAAAGCAGCACCCACGAAATGGGCACCGGTACCTGCACGGTGATGGCGCAGATCGGTGCGGCCAGGCTGGGTGTGCCTGCTGATGCTGTCGTCTTTGAACTTGGTGATACCGATTATCCGATGGCTCCGGTATCCGGCGGTTCGGCTACGGTCAGCACCGTCGGTAGTGCCGTCGACGGCGCCGCTCTCGAAATTCAAAATATTCTCGCTAAAAAATTGGCCGATAGTGCGACGTCTCCATTCAGTGGCCTGCCGCAGGGCGAAATCGAAGTCAAAGACGGACGTTTTACTGCGCTTTCCAGGCCCGATACTCTGAGCTATGTAGAAGCTCTGAAAGCTCTGGACCTAGCTTCCTTAGCGGTCAAGTTTCAGACCAAGTTTAACGATCATGCCAAAAAGGTTTCGATGCACTCTTTTGGCGCACACTTTATAGAAGTAAAGGTTGATCAAGACCTTGGTATTGTGCACGTGACGCGCTCTGTTGGTGTATTTGCCAATGGTCGCATCATCAACGAGAAGACCTGCCGCTCGCAAATCCAGGGCGGTATCGTCATGGGCATCGGCATGGCTCTGGAAGAAGCGGCAATCATGGATAAGCGCACCGGTCGCATGGTAAACGGTAACCTGGGCGAATATCACGTACCCGTAAACGCCGATGTGCCCGACATCGAAGTACATTTCATCCCGGAAGAAGATACGGTAATCAATTCGATAGGCGCCAAAGGCGTCGGTGAAATCGGCATCACCGGTGTCGCCGCCGCTGTCGCCAATGCCGTTTATAACGCTACCGGCAAGCGCATCCGCCATTTGCCGATTACGGCGGACAAACTGTTTGTATAGAACTTTTCAGTGGAGACTCTTGATGGATGATTTGATCAGACTGCTGAAATGCGTAGGGCCGGCAGCCACAGCCGACCTTGAGGTCGATCCGCTTCTGGCTGTGGCCACTGTCGTCAACACCAGGGGCTCCGCCTACCGCCGGCCCGGGGCGCGCATGCTCGTCCATCGATCTCTCAAATCGAAAGGAGCTGTCAGTGCCGGTTGCCTCGAGCGTGACATCATTGCGAATTGTGAGAGTTTCAAACAAGGCGCTGCCGATGGCGGTCAAGAACGGCAAAAGCCACTTCTGCTCACTTATGACGGGACCAGTTCGGATGAATTGATCTTTGGTCTAAAGCTTGGCTGCGACGGTATCGTCCAGGTCCTCGTCGAAGCGGCGGATGCCGCGAGCTGTTTCGCTCGCAAAGTCGGGCGACTCGGTCGGCTCTTGCCCAAGCTGCTCGCCGAGCATAAGCGCCTCGTTGCCGTCACCATTTTTGATATCGCTCCGGCTGCTACGTCCGATGATATTGCCGACACTTATAACGTCGGTCTATGCATGCTCGAAACTGGCAGCCAGACCTATGGACTCGATGCCCTGCCGCAGAGCGTGCAAGCTGTCCTGCGGCGCGCTGCTCAGGAACTTTTACTGACTAAAAATCCCCGCTCCTATGTTTTGCAGCAAGAAGTAGGCGGTTACAGCATCTCGGCGTTGATCGAAGTCGTCGAGCCGACCACCTCTCTGTTAATCGTCGGTGGCGGTCAGGATGTGCAGCCTCTCGCTCAGATGGGCGAGATCCTCGGTTGGAGCGTGACGGTGATCAGTGGAAAGCAAATTGACGTCGAAGATCATGATAATGGTAAATATGTCGATCTGACGCGAACAATCGCCACCGGCAATATCAGCGCCGCTGTGGTGATGACCCACGATTATGAACTCGATCGACAGATTTTGAAGCAGCTGATCAATACCCAACTGCCCTACGTCGGTGTGGTCGGACCACGTCGGCGCGCTGACAAGCTTCTCGCCGAGCTCGCTCTTGCAGGTCAGCCTATTACCGCAAACGAGCTTGCCAGGCTCTACAGCCCGGTCGGTCTCGACATCGGAGCGGAGGGGCCGGAAGAAATCGCCCTGTCCATCCTGTCCGAGATCAAGGCTGTGCTGGCCGGTCACAATGGCGGCATGCTGCGCCACAAGCAAGGCCCGATTCATAATCCTGTCGATCGGCCGGTGAATGTTGAAGTTGAAACGGTCGAAGCTGTCTCTGCCAGTGTTGGGGTGACAAAACTCAAGCTTAGCGCCAACTGCAAGCTGGACTCCTGATTTGGATGACAGATCGACTGATGACTGTGCAAATATTTGCGTAGCCATTCTCGCTGCCGGCGGTTCGCAGCGCTTAGGCCGGCCTAAACAGCTCTTGTCGGTGCATGGTCGACCTCTGCTGCAAGGCCCTATCGATGCCGCTCTCGGCCTTGGCGACGACATACCGGTCTTTGTTGTGCTCGGGGCTGATCATGAAAAGATAAAGGGAAAAATTGACTTCGGCCGGGCGCGTGTCCTATTCAACGATCAATGGCAAAGTGGTATGGCCAGCTCAATACGTCTGGCTATCGAGTGCATTGTAAACGACCTTGTGGAAATCCGCGGCGTTGTTTTGATGACGGCTGATCAGCCCCATGTCTCGACTGTGGTATTGCGTGAGCTGGTTGGTGCAGCTGCTCAGACTGCTGCTCCGCTTGCTGTTTCCTCTTTTAGTGCGCCTGACTCCGCGAAGAAGATTCCGGGTCCGCCTGCTTATTTTGCCGCTGAGTTTTTCTCGCAATTGTTACAACTGCAAGGTGATACGGGCGCGCGAGCAATCGTACAGTCTAATCTTGAGCGAGCGGCAATCGTGGATTTTGCCCGGGGTGCAATCGACATCGACACCGAAGCTGACTATGCAAGTCTTGTGGCTGAAGGCAGCAATCGTTAAAGGGAAACGGCAGGGTAACCGGCAATGATCGATCCTGTATTTATGTGGCTTACAGTACTGTTGAGCGTGGTCGGTAATGGTCGCTACGCTTTGCATACGCTGCGTGGAGAAACTCAGCCCAACCGCGTCACCTGGTTTCTCTGGGGTGTCATCCCATTGATAGCCTTTTTTGCTGAAATAAATGAGGGTGTTGGACTGCAATCGATGATGACCCTCGCTTGCGGGCTGGGACCGCTGCTGGTTTTTACGGCATCGCTGTTGAACAAAAAAGCATTCTGGCAAATCAGCCGACTTGATATCGTATGTGGTGTGCTTTCTGTGGTCACAGTTGTCCTCTGGCGCCTCTCCGGCTCGGGCGATCTGGCAATAGCGCTCTCGATGGTAGCCGACGGCCTGGCCGGTGTGCCGACTCTAGTGAAATCCTGGCATCACCCGGAAAGCGAGACTGATACGCCCTTTTTGCTTGGGTGTTTCAGCGCCAGTATTACATTGATGACAATCAAAACCTGGAACTTTGCCAATTTCGGTTTCCCGGCCTACATTCTCGTCATGTGTCTGATGCTCTTTTGCCTGGTGCGGTTCAAGCTTGGCCATCGATTCGGCGGTGTGGCCGAGACGATTTGATTGGAATTGTTCTTAGTGATTCAGAACATTTCCGCTGCCAATCGTTTGACCAGCTCGGCCGCAGGCATCTCTTGTGTGCGAGCCACGCCTTGTCCGGCCCAGTGAGAACCGTAGCCGCCCTCGCTTCTGGCTTTGGCTGCCGCGATTAAAGCTTTGCCGGCGTCATAGGCTGTCGAATAGTCCGGAATTTGAACGCGCCGTTCCGCTTCGACCACTTCGCCGATATCTGTAAAGAGATTGCGCAGGCAACGCGCGGGACGGCCTGAAATGGCGCTGGTCATGAGCGTTGGGGACGGCGAATCGGTTGAGGCTTTTACCGCTGAGGCTTTTACCGCTGTCGTCGCCGAAGATTCGATGGCCTGGCGATAAAACCTGTCAGCTGTCGACTCCGGGCAGCGTAAGAAAGCCGTGCCCATCTGGACGGCGGTGGCGCCGAGCGACATCATTAGTTTTGCATCAGCACCGTCCATGATACCGCCGGCAGCGATGATTGGCGTTTTCACTGCTTGGGCCAAAATTTCAACCAAAGTCGCCGTCTTCAGTCTCTCGTCGTATGCCCTTTCATCGAAAGTACCGCGGTGCCCGCCGGCTTCATAACCCTGGGCAACAATGGCGTCTATTCCAGCCCGGCTTGCGGTGGCGGCTTCCTCAGCAGTGGTGGCGGTGGCAAAAAGCACTATCCCGGCGGAGTGCAAAGCATCGATGTTGTCCTGAGAAGGCAATCCAAAATGAAAACTGACGACAGCCGGTCTTTCCGCAAGCAGCAGCTCAAACATCGCCTCGTCGACGAGGAAGCTCTTGTACGTTTCGTGGATATCTATTGGTGGTTGCGCGTCGTACTTCTCGAAATGCGGTTTGAGATATTGCAGCCAGGCACTTTCTTTTTCTCTGTCCGGCTTGGCCGGTTGATGGCAAAAAACATTGACGTTGAATGGCTTGCCGTTGGCCGTTTGCCCTCTGGTTGTTTTGATCATTTCGGCGACCTGGGCAACGCCTGATGCACCGACGGCAATCGAGCCGAGTGCCCCGGCATTGCTTACTGCCGCGGCCATAGCAGGTGTCGAAATACCGGCCATGGGCGCTTGGACGATGGGGAGATCAATCCCCAGCAAGGCAAGTAGACCATTCTTTTTATTTTTCATGGTGTGACTTTTATGCCCAGCAATGACCATTATCTAGCCCAAAAGCATTCACGTCTTTTTGATTGGTTCCCCACTGTCTTGGTGATACTTACGGCGCGCCCTGGAGCGAATGCTGTGCATCGCCTGAGGCCACGGAGGCGCTAGGTCAACAGCAAATGGTAAAGGTTTCGGCAGTTCTGAGGGAGCACCTCTGTCCGATGCCGGCGGCCGCGTTTTCTCACCTGGCAGCGATGCCGGTGTGAGAGCAATCGAAGGTAACAGTGTTCTCCGAATTACTTGTCAGTTTGGGCGCACTAGCTATCTGTGGCAGAACAGTGAATGCTTAAAACGTGGCTGTTACTTAAGTGCAGGGCTTGACCCTAGAATGATATACAGAGCAAATGTACCTTTGCGTGTATGCGACCACTTTGTGCCGGCGGAACTTTTGTGTAGAAAGATGATCGGGAGAGATGTGCGGAAAG
>JAGXAB010000029.1 GCA_018971775.1 Cyanobacteria bacterium REEB67
AACGCCGCAACCAGACTGATTGCAACGAAGGCGCCGAAAAAGCGCAGTATTCCAAACAGCAGTTCATCACCCAGACTCATGACTTTACTCCGTGGATGTTGATTGTTCGCGCCTCAGTTATTTCCAGAACCGTCCGTAATAGCCGGAGATGGCAAAATCGTTACGGCATGAGCTGGTCTGGGTTAGAGGTGGTTTTAAATTGCTCTCGGAGAGAAAGGAAACGCTTGGAATATTTTTCATCCTAAGCAGACCAACGCAGCCAAAGCGAGCTTCAGCCGCGTCTTTTACCAAACGTAAAGAGATACCAACTGTCAAAGCTGGGTCAGTTGTTTAATAGTTGTTTAAGCACAGCAAAAGCTATCGCTAAAAATCGGCGGTAACTTTTCCGCACTAATCGATGATGTATTCGATCCAGTATTCGGTGCGCTCGGTCCAGTCGCATCCGGGATTGCCGCAGGTGAGAGTGACGCGAGAAGCATTGGAATCGATTTCAATAACGTTAAAGCCATCGCGCACGGCATCGATTGTCTCGGCATATTTTGCATACTGCGTAATCGGCTTGCTGCACGAAGGGCAGATCATTTTTTTGTTGGCGATTGCGTCTTTGATTTTTTGCTGGGACATAATCATCTCTCGAAAGGACAGTCGGTGCGGTCTGAAATTGCCTGTACTAAGCTTACTCTATATGACAAGCTTTAGCCGAAATGAGCAGGCGGGGAAGGGATTGATCGGCAAAAGGTTGTTCATCTTGAGCGAACAGTATAAAAAAAGTATCGCGATCCTGGGTTAGATAGACGAAACCTTTCATCGCATGCCCTTCGCGGTTGACTCCACTAAAGCTCATGCCCTTAAAACTGTGCGTGCCGCTCATGAAAAGTGGCTGCTTTTCTTCTTGATATTTAGCAAGCTGTTTTCGCTGGGGATTGAGCATCACGTCCATCATCGTTCGTTCGCTCGGCATCGGCTCACCAGCTGGAGAAGAGAGAATCGTCACATTGAAAAAAGCGCGGTCTTTACTCGCATGCAACGGCCCGCGAAAAGAGAAGAGCTTGCCCTGGGGCGGAGTGAATTCCATGAGCGAATAATCGCCGGGGATGGCGACCTTGCACCTATGGCCGTTTATCGACAGGTCGGCCGGTACAAGCTTATCGGGACCGGCCATTTTAGACCGATCCGGTTCGGGTGAAGCGACCGTTGAAGTCTGGGCAGGCACTTTTAGTTTTGTCGTGCGCGCCGGACGTCCGAGCAATATCGACTCCAGGGGTGAGACTGGTTTGGCCTGCACCGCAAGCGGGCTAAAAATCAAAAAGCTAAAGCAGCTAGCAATCGAGCCGGCGATCAATCTCTCAACACTTGACATAATGGAAACAGCCGTAAGAGTACCCCGCAAAAATAAGACCTGAAAGCACCTGGACGAGGACATGATATCTCACAAGCGGTTTATATCAATGCACAGGGCAAAACTTCACACTCTCTCTATTTTTGTCTTTGCCGCATAATTACGGCCTTTTCGTCTTCATAAAGGGTTTCCCAGGTCGGATCTTTCTTCAGATTACCGGCCAGAGCCGATTTGCGGCGGACAAAAACCCAGTCGATGCCATATTTTTTGAGCAGATCCTGCCAACCGGGCTCACCGTCATTGATTACCATGTAGTCGATGCAGATTTTTTCGCCATACATATCAAAGCGAGTGTCGATGAAGACTTTAGGCTTACCGCCGCCCTTATAGATGAGCATATCGCCGTATTGTTGATCGTTAAAGAGCTTACCCGCAGGCTGATTTTTTTCGATAAAACTGACCGCCTCGACTGGCGGCTCGAAGGCGATACTGCCGGCGGGCAGAACGGGCGGGGTGATCCGAAAAGAAACCAGACAAACGCCAGCTATGGCGCAGAGAGCGACAATCGCCATCTCGTAAATGCCGCCCGCTTTCCAGAGATCGAGGGTGTGCAAATCAAGCAAAGTCCAAAATTTAGTCTTATTTGCAGCCGTCTTTTCTTCAGCGCTTTTGCCCGCCGTCAGAGCCTTTAGGTGGCGAGCCTGGCCATGCCCCAGCAAAGCGATGATTTCAGCGACAAGGATGAGTGTGACGAAACTGGCTACCCGACCGTGCGCAAGACCATTCCAGATGGCGACCGTGCCGCAGATTAAATTGAGCAGGAGTTCACTGGCCAGGAGTTTGCGCTCAACCGCCTCACCTGTGGATTTTAGATAAGCGATAATTTCGCGCGCCATCAAGAAAAGATAGGTAAGACAGAGGGCGAGAAATGGATAGAGACCGGGATTGATTTTTAAATCAGCGCCGATCACAGGCTGCAGCTCGACGATGTGTTCATTGACCGGACTGTTGAAGAGCTCGGGAATGTACGCATAGAGCCCGATACCATAGGGATTGATGCAAGCGGCGATCGAGCAGCCGAGCATCGCCACGGAGGCCGAGACGAGCAAATTTTTGACCGGTGCTTTGATAAACAGCAAAGAGAGGAAGCTGCCGAGACAGAGCGCAAAGAGAATAGCAAAGCCGGATACAAAGCCGGTATGCATGTTGGCCCAGAGCACCATAAGCGGTGCCAGGACGAAAACGAGCGGGAAGACTTTCTGCTCACCGCGCATGGTGCTGACCCTGGCATCATGAGTGTTTTGCAGGTAGAGGGCGATCAACAGATAGGAAAAAATCTCGGGCCTGGCCAGAGTGTGAAAGGACGCGGCCATCATGCCCAGTACTATTACCCAGGCCGATTGTATAAAAGGCGATTCACGCCGCACGACAAAGCCCATCGGCACAGAGAAAAAAGCAGTCGTGATCGTGACGGCGCAAAGCAAGCAAAGGCCGACCAGTCGGATCGGCACCGAGGCAAGATAAAAGATCACCTCGGAGAGCCATTGATAACAAACGAGGTGGCGACCGGCCGCTTCCTGGGCGGCAAAAGTCCAGGAGAAGGGGTCGAGGACCGGGATCTGATGATTTTCGACTATATAGCGACCGGTGGCAAGCAACCAGCAGGTATCGGGATCGTGCAGACAAGTACCGGCCACCCAGACACCGGCGATGAAGGAAATGAAGAGCAATAGACCGAGGCAGACGCGCGAAAATATGGTGGCAAGCAGCTCGGCCAGGGTCAAGACCGGCTTGTCTTCCGGCTTGGGCGGCTCCGGCACCCAATCTTCATTGCCGGGTTCAAAACCCTTCTCCAGATTATCTGGATCAATGGTCAATGGCTTCTATTCCCATTCGATGGTAGCAGGCGGCTTGGACGTGACATCATAAACGACGCGGTTGATACCTGGCACTTCATTGACGATGCGCGAGCTGATCACCGAGAGCAAGTCATAGGGCAATCTTGCCCAGTCAGCGGTCATGCCGTCTTCGGAGGTAATGGCGCGGATAACGATTTGATTTTGATAGGTGCGTTGATCGCCCATGACGCCGACCGATAGAGTCGGCAAAAGTACGCCGAAGACCTGCCAGACCTGACGATAGAGGCCATGCGCCTTGATTTCTTCGCGGATGATCCAATCGGCTTCGCGCAACGTTTTCAGTCTTTCCTTGGTCACTTCGCCAAGCACACGTATAGCCAGACCGGGACCGGGGAAAGGATGGCGTTCGATGATCCCTTCCGGCACACCTATTTCGCGACCGAGGACGCGCACTTCGTCTTTGAAGAGCTTGGCGAAGGGCTCGACCAGCTCGAATTTCAAGTCATCGGGCAGACCGCCGACATTGTGGTGTGATTTGATTTTGACCGCTACTGTTTTGCCGGTTTTGGGATCGACTCTCGTGCCCGCCGATTCGATAACGTCGGGATAGAGTGTGCCTTGAGCGAGGAAATCGAAGGGTCCCAGTCTTCTTGATTCTTCTTCAAAGACGCGAATGAATTCAGCGCCGATTTTCTTGCGCTTCTCTTCCGGATCGATTACACCGGCCAGTTTGCCGATGAAACGTTCGCGTGCTTTGACGAAATGCACCGGGATGTTGAAATTTTTCTCAAAGGTTTCGACCAGCCATTCGGGCTCGTTTTTGCGCATGAAGCCCTGATCGATAAACATGCAGGTCAGGTTATCGCCAATCGCCTGGTGCAAAAGAAAAGCCAGTGTCGAGCTGTCCACACCACCGGAAAGAGCCAGCAGCACCCGTCTATCGCCACAGCGACGTTTGATTTCAGCAATCGATTCTTCGATATATTTGGCCATCGTCCAGCTCTGCGAGCAGCCGCAGATGTCGCGCACGAAGTTGGCGATTACTTGCTTGCCGCCTCTGGTGTGGACGACTTCGGGGTGAAATTGCACACCGTAAAAATTGCGCGTTTCATCTGCCATGGCGGCGACCGGCGTATCGGCGGTGCGGCCGATCGTCTGGAAGCCTTCGGGCAATTCGGTGACGCTGTCGCCGTGACTCATCCAGCTTTCGATAGCGGGATCGAGACCGGCAAACAATTTGCCGTGATGGACGATGGTGAAAAGGGCGCGGCCATATTCGCGCACTTCGGAGAGTTGCACATGGCCACCGAGATCGCGGCTCATCAATTGCATACCGTAGCAAACGCCGAGCACCGGGATACCCAGCTTCCAGACTTCGGGATCGAGCTGGGGAGCGTGCTCTTCATAGCAGCTGTTGGGACCGCCCGAGAGGATGATGCCCTTGGGATTGAGTCGCTTCAATTCGGCGGCGCTGGTAGAGTAAGGAATGAGCTCGGAGTAGACATTGATCTCGCGGATGCGACGGGCGATCAGCTGCGAAAACTGCGAGCCAAAATCGAGTATGGCGATCGAGTCTTGCAAGGCGTTATCAGGGGCCGCTTCCTTTAACTTTGCTGCCGGACTTGTTGTCATCACCTATCTCCTGGACTTCCGCTTCCTACCTCAGAGGTCTATTATCTCTTGAGCAATGCCATTATCGCTATCATCATTAAGGGACCTCTCTTTTGACATCTCCAAAGCGTGAAAAATTATCCAATCCCATACCGCCGATCCCGCCCGATAGCCTTACATCACGGGACTTGCCGCATTACTATGTGGTCGACGAGAGATTGCACCGCGGCGGTCAGCCCAATGAGAAGGGTTTCGCCTGGTTGAAGAGTCAGGGCATCAGAACGGTGATCAATTTGCGCGAAGAGACCGGCCTGAGCTTTAGCGAGGCCGAACTTATGAAGCACCTGGAGCTCAATTATGTGGCGATTGACATCGATCCCTTCTTGCCGCCAGCGGATGAAAAAATCGAGCGCTTCCTGCTCACCTTGAAAGAGAGCGACAATCATCCGGCCTTCGTGCATTGCCTGCATGGCCAGGACCGCACCGGCATGATGGTCGGCATTTATCGCATGGTCATCCACGGTCACGAATACGAAAAAGTCTTCGACGAGATGCTCGAGCTCGGCTTCCACCGCGAATTCGTCAACCTTGAAAAAACAGCCCGGCGCTGGGAAGGACGCAAACTGTGAGCACCTTCAAATTGCCGCCCCTCTGGCAGCAGTGCCTGATCTTCTGGGCTCTGCTCTGCCTTATCATCATCGGCTTCACCGATACCATGCCCCAGATTCTCGCCATTTCGGACTATCTGATGACTTTCCACACGGCTGGTTTCATCGCCGCCCACGGTCTCTGGAATGTGCTTTATCCACCGGAGGGCACGCTCAGTTTTGCCGGCGCTCCCTTTGACAAGCAGGCCCACGCGCTTTTACCTTTTATGCCGGCCTCCTCCGTCGCCGAATACATGTATATGCCGCTCAGCGCTTACATTTTTGCGCCCTTCAGCCTGCTTGCACCGGCCTATTCGATGGTGGCCTGGCAACTGACCTGTCTGGCCGCCACCTACTGGGGCAATTTCCTCACCCTTGGCAATCGCCGCCGCGCACTTCTAGCCAGCGCCGCCGCCTTTGCTTTTTTGCCTTTCACCCTGACGGTCTGGATCGGACAGGTCGGGCTGGTCTTTGGCCTGCTGCCGCTGGCGGCCGGCTGCTATCTGTTCAAAAAAGAGCAATATTTCTTTGGCGGTTTGACTCTCGCCCTGCTCTCCCTCAAACCACAGATGCTCGTTCCCGCCGTCTTCTTGCTCATCTTTCAACTGGGACGCAAACGCTTTGCACCTCTCGCCGCCTTGATTACAGGCACGGCCCTGATTGCCCAGTTTAATTACAATCTAGCCGGACAGACGATTTTTACCGCCTGGATGCGCTGCCTGGCACTTTCGGACAAGATATATAGCGATCCGGCCCAGGGCGTGGCCGTGCATCTGGCCACGAGCCTGCCCCGGGCCATCGTGCTCAGCCAGCCGCCGGCCAGCCATGGCGCTATTAAGCCGCTGGTCTATGCCCTGGCCGCGGCGCTGCTTCTAGCCGGTCTCTTCGCCGTGCTCAATCTGGCCCGCAGCAAGAGCGATATCAGTGAAGGCGAAAGACTCAAATTTACCTTTGTCCTGGGCGCTCTCGCCCTGCCGATTGTTGTGCCCCATCTCTTCATCTACGACCTCGGCGCGCTCGTGCCGGCCGCTTTTTCGATTTTCTTCGAAGAGCCCGAAAGCGAAGCGGGCAAAAGGATACAGCCTGGATTAAAAAAAATACTGTTAGCCTTCTGGCTGATCGTCAGCGGCTACTGTCTTACTCTTGTAATCAATAAAGATCTGGCACAGCCACTAGTATTGGTGGCACTTATGCTAGGGTGTTATATGAGTGCCGTCATCTCTTTGCTTCGCCCTCCCAAACAGGTCTGAAAATAGCTCACATGGCTGATTCGGCTCATTCCGCTAAAAGTGCCGATAGGCGCACATGGTACGAGAAGTTTTTCAACGACTCGCCCTATCTTGCCTATTTGAAACATTCGCATATCGAACATCTGGATGACGCTGTCGCCTTTGTCAAAAGCAAACTCGAGCTCAAGGCAGGTCAGGTCCTCTTCGATCAGTGCTGCGGACACGCCGCTCTCGGCGCCTGCCTGGCCGCCGACGGTGTGAAGGTTTATGGCTGCGATATCGCGCCCAAAATGGTCGAAGCCGCCCGGGAAAATACCCGCAGCAAAGGGACGGCCGCCGAGGCCAATGCCAACTTTGTCGTCGCCGACGCCAGGGAATATCAGTGCCCCGAACCCGCCGATGCCGCTATCAACTGGTACACCAGCTTCGGCTACGGTGATGATGACGATAATCAAATGCTGCTTGCCCGGGTTTACGAATCATTGAAGTCGGGCGGTCGGTTTGCCCTCGATTATCCAAATACAGCCGTAGTCCTTGGCAAATTTCGCAAGTCGATGGTGCAAAATATTCCGACCGAGGGCGGCAATTTGCTCGTCACCCGCGAGAGTCGCGTCGACGCCCGCAACGGCAGACTGGAGCAGAGCTGGACATTTGTCGAAGCGGACGGCACGCGCTCGAGTTTCGACGGCACTGTCCGCATCTATCTGCCAAGCGACCTCTGCGCCATGCTGGAAGAGGCAGGCTTCGTCGGTCTCGAGCTTTTTGGCAATACGGAAGGCGATTGGTTGAGCCTCGAGAGCAATCGTTGCATCATCATTGCTGCCAAGAAGTGAGCCCGGTGATCAAGCGGTAGCTTATTTGAAAGTGGTCACTTACCTACACTTCAAATTTGCGTAAGAGCCTGCTAATTTAAAGAAACAAAGCGGGTCGTGCCCCGTCGTACCCTCTAGTGGTTTTTTTGGTCGGGTAGATTGGACATATGATGGCGCTGGGGAACGAGGCCAAGGCCTCCGATTTGCTTATATTTCTCGTCGATGAAGTGCGCTTCGGCTTGCCGGCTCTGGAAGTGGTCGAATTGACCATGGCCTGCGCCGTGACGCCACTGCCGCAAGGCGCTCAGATCGAGCTCGACAACCTGCCGGCCCTGAGGCCTGCCCTGGAAGGCATCGTCAATTATCACGGCGAGCTGGCCGGGGTGATCAGCCTCTCATCGCGCTTCGGCCAAAAAAGTCGACCGCTCAGGGCCAGCGAGCACTTTATCTTTGCCCGATCCGGCAAAGATCTGGTCGCCCTGCGCGCCGACCGGGTCCTGGAGATAGCCAGCGCCCCGGTCGAGGATCTGGAGCTTATCGACAATCTGAGCAATCTCAAAAGCAATCAAAAAAACGTCACCGGCGCCGCCAAATTATCGGACGGCCTGGTCTTAATTTTCGACCTCCAGACTTTCCTCACCACCAGCGAATCGGAAGCCCTCGCCCACATTTTGAGCCTGGCGCGCTCGCAGCCGGAGGGCGCAACGTGAGCGCGACCCCTCCGGGAAACAAAGCCCCCACACTTTCGCACCAAACAATACTTGATCTTCTGCGCACCCGGGCCGGACTCATCTTCCCCGATACCCGCCTCGGCGAGATCCACCGCGCCATCGAAAAAGCGGCGGTCAACGCCCAGTTTTCATTGCCGCAATACGCCCAAAATCTCACTATCGACGACGCCTGCTTCGATGACCTCTGCAACGAAGTAACCATTTCAGAATCTTATTTTTTCCGCGATCCCAAACAATTCGAATTCGTCAAACACCGCGTCATACCGGAATATTTAGCGCAAGGACTGCAGCACGGCCCCCTGCAAGCCTGGAGTGCCGGCTGCTCGACCGGCGAGGAGGCCTACAGCCTGGCCATACTTTTTGATCAAGAAGGCCTGAGCAGCAGCTTCAGGTTAACCGCCAGCGATATCTGTAAAAAGTCTCTGGCTGCCGCCGCTCAAGCGCATTACAATCCATGGTCGTTGCGCACCGCCGACCAGAGCTTTTGCCAGGCTCATTTTGATCAAATCGAGAGCAAATACCGTCTCAAAGATCGCTACAAAGAGAGCGTCAAGTTTGCCCATCTCAATCTAGTCGGCGATCAATCCCACTTCAAGCATCATCATTTGGCCAATCTCGACTTGATCTTCTGTCGCAATGTCCTCATTTATTTTGATACCGCCGCCATCCAAAAAGCGATTCAGGTTTTTCACAATCTGCTCAAACCGGGCGGCTATCTCGTCCTTGGCCCATCCGATCCGGCCGCCAGCCAATATGCAAACTTTGACGTCATCGTTTGCGATTATGGTGTTTTTTACAAGAAAGTGGAAAAAAATCCAGTCACTGAAATGTTGACCAGCGCCGCCCGCCTCCTCACCGGCCACCCTCTCTCATCGCCACCACCTTGGCCGGGGCATGGGCACAAAGACGGCGACAAAGACAACGACAAAAATTATCCGTCGCGCCACTCAAAAGAAGACGAGGGAAAAAATCGCCAGCAGCACAACAAAACTGCTGCACCGGCGGCTTCGGCAAGGTCAGCCAGCTCGACAAATTTGTCCAGTGTTTCGCCCCCAAAAACCGATGCCGAGATTTTAGAAATGGCGCAGTCGGCGTACGATCAGGGTCAATACGAAAAGGCATCAATCTTGACGGCCGGTTCACTGGACAACGAGAAGATCGCCATCCTGCACATTAAAGCGCAGGCGAATTTCAAGGGGACGGAAACAGCGGAAAAAATCCTCAGCAAACTTATCCTCAAGCACACCAATAGCTTTCATTTGCAGTATCTGCATGGCCATCTTCGCCTCGACCTTGGCCAGCTAGACCTTGCTCTGACGGCTCTCAAACGTTGCCTCTTTCTCGATTCGCGAGTGGCCATGGCACACTTTACAATGGCCCTAGTGCAGAAACGGCTGAGCGACCGGATTGGGGCCCAAAGGTCATTTCGCAATGTCATCGAGCTGTGCAAAGATCGCCCCCCCGATGAACTTTTACCTTTTGGTGATGGTGAACGGGTTAAAATCCTCTTTATCGCGGCGACGACTGAGCTTGGTGCTTTGTCGGCACCGGAAGGGAGAGAACAATGACCGTAAGTGAAACACAAATCCTGGAAGAAAGAGCCAGGCGTCTTGCCCTCCCTCTTACGGCAGGCGAGGAGAAAAGTCTTCAGGTTGTCAGCTTCAGCATCGGCGCTGAAAAATTCATCATCGAATCGCAATATGTCCAGGAAATCAATAAGCTGCACGATTACACGCCGGTGCCGGACACGCCAAATTTCATCGTCGGCGTCACTAACATTCGCGGCACGGTGCTGGCACTGGTGGACATCGCTAAATTTTTCACCATGCCCTCCCGCGGCATCACCGACTTGACGCGCGTCATCGTACTCGGTCAACAGCAGTTTGAATTTGGCATACTGGCCGCCACCGCCCATGATGCTCTGGCCATCGAGCCAAGCGACATACTCGAAGTCCCCGACGGCATCAGCGCCAGCACAAAAAAATATCTAAAGGGAGTGACGGCAAGTGCCTCACTTTTCCTGGACGGGCAGCTCTTATTGAGCGACGAACGTTTGATACTGGACCAATAGAGACAAAGAAAGAGTGCCAGACAGCAAAGCAGGCACAGACCAAACTAAAAGAAGAATCAGAAGAAAAATGGAAATGGACGACCTGATCGCTGAATTGATGCCAATTTACCTGGGCGAGCTCCACGAACACGTGAAGCTCATCGCTCAGGAATTGCTCGCCTTCGAAGCGGAGAAAAACCAGGAAAATCGCCTCGTCTTGATGGAAAGCATGTTTCGCACCGTGCACAGCCTCAAAGGTGCATCGCGGGCGGTGGCATTGAATACCGCTGCTTCAGTCTGCCACGAGATGGAAAACATCTTCAGCGCCGTGCAGGCCGGCGCGGAGTTGAACAGTCAGGATTATCATTTGATGCTTAAGGCCACTGATGCCCTCGATGTAATGGGACAGCTTTTGCAAATCGGCGACGATAACGCCGAGCGTCGCCTGGCGCCGGTACTATTCGTGCTTCGCGAAACGGGCACGCGCCTGCTGGCGGCCGTGGATCTGATCACGGCAGCCCCAGCTACAGCCCGGACAATGCCTTTCCCGGAGGCGCTCAGCACGCCTGTACTTCAAAAACTACCGGTTACATCGCCGGAGGAACCGCCACCGCAATGCGCCGCCCCGACAGGCGGCATGAGAACGGCTGCGGAAATGTCTCTCGGCGGCCTGGCCGGCTCAAAAGCGCCGGCGCCCTGGGCCAAGAGTCTGGAAAACTCAGTACGCTTGCCGATTGCTAAACTGGACAATCTACTCGCCGAAGGCTCGGATCTGATCACGGTGGCCAACCGCAACTCGGCCTGCCTGAAGAGTGTGACCCAGATGCACACCAAAGTGATGCGCTGGCAGCGAGAAAAAAAATTCGGGCGAAAAGACAATCTTAGCCTCGCCGCGGGCCTCGACGAAAGCAGTGATATGCAACGCCTGATCACCTTGACCAAAGAGCTCGAACAACTGAAGAACGCTCTCACTAACGAAGACAGACATCTGACCACGGCAGTTTCACAAGTGACCAGTGGTATCAACGGCCTGCGCATGGTGCCGATCGGGCAGGCCTGCCAGGGCATCGATCGCGTCGTGCGCGATGTGGCGGTGGCCTCCAATAAAAAGATCGAACTCTTCTTCGGCGGCATGGACATAGAAGTAGACCGTAACGTCCTCGAACAATTGCGCGATCCAATCATGCATCTCGTGCGCAATGCCTGCGATCACGGCATAGAAACATTAGAAGAGCGCCTTAAACACGGCAAGAGACCGGAGGCAACCCTGAAAATCCAGGCCACTGTCATCGGCAGCCAGGCTCAGATCATGATCAGCGATGATGGCCGCGGCATCAGCAACGAGAGCATCAGAGCCAGGGCGCGCAAGCTCTCCATGCCGGTGCCAGAAGATGAAAGCGCCGTTAAAAATCTAATTTTCGCCAAAGGATTTTCAACATCGCCGATCATTACAGAAGTATCCGGACGCGGCATCGGCCTCGACATCGTCAAAGACAAGGTAGAGGGCTTGCACGGTTCGGTCGACTTTCAGACCGTACAGCAGGGAGGCACCACTTTTACCCTGACCGTACCGC
This sequence comes from Cyanobacteria bacterium REEB67, assembly GCA_018971775.1. Classification (GTDB taxonomy): domain Bacteria; phylum Cyanobacteriota; class Vampirovibrionia; order Obscuribacterales; family Obscuribacteraceae; genus REEB67. The sequence continues at coordinate 11,853 of JAGXAB010000029.1, forward strand.
TCACATTGACCAGTATGCGTGTACTCTTCGTCCGCGCCGGCGGCCAGCTTTTCGCCGTATCAACGGCCAGCATTCAAAAAGTGATACGGCTCGGACCGGACGATTTTCAATCAATGGAGGGCCGCTCGGTCACACCAGTCGACGGTGTCATGGTGCCGGTAACTCCGCTCGCTCATATCCTCGATATGCCGAGCGGCCATCGCCAGGGCTATCGCACCCCGGCCATGGTGCTCTTTTCCTCCAATGTAAAAGCTGTTTTGATCGTCGAGGAACTATTCACGGAGCAGGAGATACTGGTCAAAAATCTCGGCGTACGGATCAAAAAGGTGAAACATATTGGCGGCTCAACCATTCTTCCCGATGGTCAGATTGCTCTGATCATCAACACCGCCGAAGTGGTCCGCTCAGCCCTCAATCAAGCCCATCAGGGTACGCCGATACCAGTGGCGGCAACAGGCGGCAAGCCGAATGCTCCCAGACGCAGACTGCTCCTGGCCGACGATTCGATCACGACTCGCTCCCTCGAAAAGCACGTACTCGAATCGGCCGGCTTCGAAGTGACGACCTGCGTAGACGGAGCCCAGGCCTGGCAGATGATCAACGAAAAACAATTCGACCTGGTCGTCTCTGACGTCGAGATGCCACGCATGGACGGCTTTGCCCTGACTCGCCGGATCAAATCCTCCAACAAGCACATGCACCTACCGGTGGTGCTGGTAACGGCCCTCTCCAGCGACAGGCACAAGGCGCTCGGCATCTCCTCCGGGGCGGATGCTTACCTGGTGAAGAGTGAATTCGAGCGCTCCGACCTGCTCGAGGTAATTAATCAACTGCTTTAGCAACCGCTTATCGACAATCTATTAGCTACTATTCTAGCGTTCTAGCTAATATTCACCGGTCAAAATTACATCCACTATCTTTCCATCCAACATCCCAGCAGGAGCTTTATGAATATCACCAACAAAATCATAGTGGCCTTCAGCCTTACAGCGGTTTTTATGTTTGCGGTGGTGGCGCTCACATTCTGGAACACGCAGCAGCTGACCGAGCGCAACTTCTGGGTCAACCATACATACCAGACGATTCAAGGGGCGCAAGCGGCACTCTCTCTGCTTAAAGACGCCGAGACCGGTCAGCGCGGCTTTCTCCTCACCGGTAGCGACAAATATCTCGAGCCCTACCGCAGCGGCTCGGCCAATCTGCGTCCGGCCATCGATCAATTGCGCACTTTGACCGCAGACAATGCTCAACAGAAGCAAAACATCGATGACCTCTCAACAGCCGCCAATCTCAAACTGGACGAACTGGCCGAGACGATCAATATACGCCGCACCAAGGGCCTGGATGAAGCACTCAACGCCGTCAGAACAGACCGCGGCAAAGTTTATATGGATAGCGCCCGCAAAGCCGTAACTGATATCGAAGCGGAAGAAAATCGCTTGCTCAAACAACGCGAAGTGGAAGCAACCAACATCGCCGGCCTGCTCTCCACCAGCCTTTATTTCGCCGGCATTATTCTCATACTTTTCCTCTGCATCACCGCTTATACACTGAACAATGCCATCGTCGCTCCGCTCAAGGCTCAGGCGACGGAGCGCCGCGGTGTGATGACGACGCTCACCGAGACTATCAGTAAACTGGCCGGCGCCAGCAGCGAGATCCTGGCGATCGTCACCCAGAGCGCCTCCGGTGCTCAGGAACAGGCAGCGGCTCTGGCCGAGACCGTGAGCACGGTCGATGAGCTTTCACAGACCTCCGCTCAATCGGCTCAATATGCCAATGCTGTCGCCCAGGTGGCCAAGCATTGCGACGAGATCGGCAAGACCGGTCGCAATGCCGTTGAAGAAACAGTGACGACGATGGAAGTGATTCAAAATCAATCGCAGCTTCTCTCCGCCGACATCACCGGTTTAGCCGACCAGGCACAGGCAATCGGCGACATCACATCGCTCGTCGACGATATCGCCGAACAAACCAATTTACTCGCCCTGAACGCAGCGATTGAAGCTGCAAGAGCCGGTGAGCATGGACGCGGCTTTGCCGTCGTCGCCACGGAAGTAAAAGCCCTGGCCGAGCAATCGAAACGGGCCACGGCGCAAGTACGCGAAATCCTGGGCGAAATTCAAAAAGCGACTAACAGTGCCGTCGTCTCCACATCGGACGGCGTCGGCACGGTCAAGTCGGCGATCAAAGTAGCTACACAGGCCGGGGACACAATCCGCACCCTGGTCGATTCCCTGGGTGAAGCGGCGGCGGAATCGGCAAAAATTGCTGACTCGGCGGCTCAACAGAGCCTTGGTGTCAGCCAGATCCAGCAAGCGATGCGCAACATCCACGAAGTCACCCAGCAAAACCTGGCCTCTTCACGCCAGTCTGAGATGACCGCCCAGGATTTGAAAGTACTGGGCTTGCGCCTGCAAGAGCTGCTCACCAGCCTCGAAAGCCAGGAAAAAGCCAACTCCGGACTGGTAAAAACAATCTAGTATGATCCGAGTCCTGATTGCCGACGACAGCGCCACGACCCGCCGCTTCCTGATCAAGATCCTCACCGAGGGCAACTTGATCGAAGTGGTCGGACAGGCCAGCAGTGGCCGTGAAGCAGTCGATTTGGCCAAAGAGCTCAAGCCTGACGTCATTACCATGGATATAGTCATGCCGGGCTTAAACGGCGTCGATGCCACAGCTCAAATCATGGCCAGCAATCCGACGCCGATCATTATCGTCTCGGCCATGGAAGACGTGCGACGCTCAACCATTTCGATGGATGCGCTCAATGCCGGAGCTCTCGCCATCCTGGCCCTGCCATCGCTTAACAGCCCGGATCTCAACGCCATCGCTTCGCACATACGCGAAACGGTGGTAAATGTCGTCAAAGTAAAATCGGTGCGCCTGGAGAAGGGCAAACCCCTGGTCGCCAAATTGCTGCAAAAAGCGCCCGCCCTGAAAGTCAAACCCAATCGTGCCCTGCGCGACATTCTCGCCGGCCGAAGCAGACTGGAAATCGTCTGCATTGCCGGCTCGGTCGGCGGCCCCGCAGCCCTGGCGACAATCTTGAGCGAATTGCCGGTAGATTTTCCTCTGCCGATCTTAATCACTCAGCACATTTCCAAAGGCTTTACCGGAGATCTCGCCCGCTGGCTCGATAACCTCAGCCCGATCAAGGTAAAAGTGGCGGAGGATGGCGAGCCCCTGAAGAGCAGCACCGCTTTCATAGCGCCGGACAATTACCACCTGGGCGTGCGCGGTCGAGGCAACATCTTACTTTCAGTCGCCGCACCGATCAACGGCTTCAGGCCGGCTGCCAGCTTTATGTATGATTCGGTAGCGCGCGTTTTCAAGGGTCAAGCGGTGGCAGTGATTTTAACGGGCATGGGCAGTGACGGCCTTTCCGGTTTGACGATTCAAAAAGAGGTTGGGGGTATAATCATTGCACAGGATGAGGCGACATCCGTCGTCTACGGCATGCCCAAAGCGGCGGTCGAAAACGGCCTGACGGACCTAGTTTTACCCTTAGAGAGCATCGCCGCTTACCTGACGACACTGACTCAACAAAACGGCCTCGAAAGAAAATAGAACAAGCGGAGAGCTAGTTGAATCAACAACTTATAGCTTTAATTGTCGAAGACAGTGCCACCCAGGCTTACCAGTTGCAACGCATCCTGGCTGAGGCGAATATCGCCGGTGTGATCGCCACCGGTGCGGAAAAAGCGCTGGCGCTAATCAGCGCGCAGCCTTTTGATATTGTCCTCACCGATATTATTATGCCCGGCATGTCCGGTTACGACCTTTGCAAGGCGATCAAGAAGATCGCTCCCGAAACGCCGGTTGTCCTGCTCACCGCGCTGAACAGTCCGAGCGACATCGTTCAGGGTCTCGAATGCGGTGCGGCTAACTTTGTCGCCAAGCCCTACGATAAAACCCACCTGCTAAACCGCATCAAGCACATCATCCGCAACCAGATCCTGCGTAAGAGCGGTGCCATCACAGGCGGTGTGCCGATCCAGGTACAGGGCGATGATGCGGCCATCGATGTCAGCAGCGCTCAGGTCATGGACTTTTTGCTTTCCACCTTCGAAGACTATGCCCGGGCCAGTCAGCGCGAGATGGAGGCCAAACAAAACGAAAAAGAAAGGGCGCTCGAAGCCGAAAATTATAAAGTCCACCAGGAGCTGATTCGCAAAGAGCTGGAAGCACAAAAAGAGCGCGAAATCGCCAACTTGCTCGCTCAGAAAGCAGAGGAATTGCGCCGCTCAGAAGAGCGCTACAACCTGGCCATCGAGGGGTCGCACGACGGCATCTGGGACTGGGACCTTGTCACAGGTAATGTCTTTTATTCGGATAAATGCAAATTGCAGGTCGGTTACGACGCCGATGAGATCGATGAAAACGACCGCGATTTCATGAAAAGTCTCGTCCACCCCGATGACGTAAAAAGAGTAGAAGAAGCAGTTCGCAACCATCTGACCGAGCACCTGCCTTACGATATCGAATATCGGGTGCGCACCAAAAGTGGTGACTATAAATGGTTGCATTCGCGTGGCCAGGCCGTCTGGAACGCCGACGGCAAGGCGGTCCGATTGGCCGGTTCGCATCGCGATATCTCGGATCGGATCCTCGCCCAGGAAAAATTGAGCGCCACCAACCAGGCCCTGGCAGAGCGCGAAGCGCGCATGCGAGTCATGATCGACACAGCCCCGGACGGCATCTTCACCGTCGCCGGCGACGGCACGATCGAGTCGGCCAGCGCCAAGATGCATCGCATGTTCGGCTATACGCCCGGGGAATTGCCCGGCAAACAAATATTTGACCTGGTGCCCACTTTTTTCGAAGCGGCCTTTCTCAAAGATCAATTCGCCACCTGGCAGGGCAAAGTATTCGAAGGCGGCCGCGAGCTGCAGGGCCACAAACGTGATGGTAGCTTGATCCCGATTGAACTTGCCTTGAGCGTCCTTTCACTTGGCCGCAAGCAGATTATTACCGGTATCGCCCGCGATATCACAGACCGCCACCGCGCCGATGAACGGCAGCGCATGCAGTTCAGCGTCACCAAGGTACTGGCCGAATCGGTCGACCTCAATCAAGCCGCCGCCAAGATTTTGCATATCCTCGGTGAGGACAATAACTGGTCGGCACTTGGCCTCTGGCTCCTCAAAGAAGGGAAGATGGCGGTTGTCAGCGCCGAGGTCGATGAGACATGCGATAAATGCGGTCATATCAAAAAGGCGATCAGACATAACGAAATAAAATCGGGTCACGGCTTGCTCGGTACTACCTGGGCGACAAATCAACCTCAGTGGGCCAATCGGGCCACGGGCAAGAACTTCGAGGATTTTTCCGCACAAATCGAGGGCACCGATATCCTCTCGGCCATTGCTTTCCCGGTGCGCGGCAATAATGGCGAGCTGATCGGCATTATCGAAATCTTCTCCAACAAATCACGAGAAGTGGACCTGGAAATGGTGATGATGCTCGAGTCCCTCGGCAGTCAGATCGGACAGTTTGTCGAGCGCGTATCGGCCGAACAGAGACTGCAGGAAAGCGAGCACATGCTCATGCAGTTGGCCGAAAACGTCCCCGAAGTTTTCTGGATCGCCTCACCTTCTTTCAAGAAACTCTATTATGCTTCCCCAGCTTACGAGACGATCTGGGGACGTTCTCTAAAAGAAGTCTACGAAAATGCCCCAATTTTTCTTACGTCGATTGTGCCGGAACACCAGGCCCTTGTGCAGCAGCATGTGCGCAATGTGCGCTCCTCTCAGGCGGGACAAGAAATCGAGTACGACATCGTCCGACCGGACGGCACGATCCGCAATATTGCGGCCCGCACCACAGCAATCTTCGACCCGGATGGCAAAGCGACCAGATTGCTCGGTATCGCCCGCGACGTCACCGAAAAGAAAGATGCGGAAAAACGCGTCTCCGAATTTTATTCGACGGTGTCGCACGAATTGCGTACACCACTGACTTCGATCCGCGGCTCTCTAGGGCTGATCGAAGGAGGACTGACCGGACCGCTGGCGGACAAAACGCTCCAATTTATCAAAATCGCTCGGGCTGAAGCCGATCGATTGATCCGCTTGATCAACGAAATCCTCGATATCCGCAAAATCGAAGCAGGCAAGCTCGAGCTGAAGATGCGGGCCATCCCGGCCAAAGAACTCGCGGCCACTGTCGTCGAGGGAATCAAGGGCATGGCGGCGACAGCCGGCGTGCATCTCGACAATGCGGTGGAATCAAGCGTCAAACTGCATTGCGACCGAGACCGCATCACTCAGGTTTTGAATAACCTGGTCTCGAATGCCATCAAGTTTTCCGAGCACGGCCAAACCGTTACGCTCAAATTTGGTGAAGGGGCAAATGGCCTCTATCGATTTAGCGTCACCGACCGTGGCCCGGGTATCGCCACCGGCGAAGTAAACAAACTCTTTGGACTTTTCCAGCAGCTCGACTCCTCCGATACCCGCGACAAAGGAGGCACCGGCTTGGGACTGGCCATCTCAAAAGCGATTGTCGACTTGCATGGCGGCAATATCGGCGTAGACAGCCAACCGGGCCTGGGCTCGACCTTCTGGTTCGAACTGGAAGAAGCCTCCGCTAGTGAGCAAAATCAAGAAATCACCGGCAGCCGCCGCCGTATCGCCGACATCTCAACGAGTAGCCACCGGCATCTCGACGCCAAGCCGCGGGTGCTGGTAGTCGAAGATGACCTCTCTACCCGCGAGCTGATCATTCACCAGCTCAAGTCCCTCGGTCTCGATTGCCTGGTGGCCTCTGACGGCGACGCGGCCATCGAAATCGCCCAGAGCAAAAAACCGGACTTAATCGTCCTCGACGTGGGCGTGCCAAAAACAAACGGCTTCGAAGTTGTCAAAGTCCTGCGCCGGGGATCAGCTCGAGTGACGCCGCTCGTCATCTACACGAGCCGCGACCTGGAAGAAGAAGAGCGCTCCCGCCTAACCCTCGGCCCGACCAGGCACCTTATCAAGTCCAGAACAAGCGAAGATGGCCTGCTCGAAGCAATACAAGAATTGTTGCCACCGGTTTAATTTTGCCCCACGAAAAGGAACTATTGGGATTTGAAGCCGCCTGAGCTTCAGACACTCGCTGTCGGAATGGTTCTCCATTTCTGACGTTCCGCCGGGCGACTATCGACTAGACAAACAAAGGATGTTAGATATGAAGAAAGAGATATTTGGATTGGCTCTTGCAGCCGTCACCGCCGTCGGTTTCGGCGCCGCTCAAATGCCGGCTCTGGCCGACGACTTTCACGACCACTGGGATAGACATGACCTGAACCACGATGGCCGCTGGAATCGCAATGAATTCCATACTGCCAACGTCTATTACGGTACGCACCACCCGGAGTGGCAGGAGCACTACACTCGTCGTGACAGCGATCGCACTTTCCGCCGCCTGGACACCGGCCATCACGGCTACCTCACGCAGGAAAACGTCCGCACCTATCACCATTTCTAAATAGAACAAAACAGAAAAAAAATAGCGCCTCCCGCCATGCGGGGGGTGCCATTTTTTCTGCAAACAAAGCGCACTTTTAGCCGTGTCACTTAAAGTTTAGCGATCACGAAAAGCCTTAAAAAGCAGATAAACGCACAAGAAGAGCTGCAAACCAGCAAAACCCTTGGCCATACCTGGCTTGCGACCGATCATCACGACGCCGTTGCCCCAGAGTCGGCTCCACTTGTTGGGCCTGAGTGCCAAAAGCAGGCTGTCGAGAATGCCCCAGATCAAAAAGAATCTTACCAAATAGCTCATCGAGACCTCCAGAGAAAGTAGCCTGGCGGAAAATATTGTCCGCTCGGGACGAATGCGCTGTTTCCGCACCCGCCTTTGAAGCAAATCAGCTGAAGTATATATGCCCTTTCAGGCGAATGCTGCCAGTGTTAATACTGAGGCAATAATTAGTACATAGTAAAAGGCTTGAGCGTTGTCATGCGGGCTTGCTAGTATCGCCTTAGGGAGCGGCAACTAGAAACTACATTCAGGCCGCCAATTAGTAATGGTGTCATATATTGATCACTTGCCCGAAAGTCGCTAACATAGGCAACTATACACGCGGATTTATCCATGCCCTCAAGCAAACCGATCACAATTATGATTGTCGAAGACAACAAGCTCAATATGCTTGCCATGAAACTTCGTCTCGAGCAGATTGCTCTTTTTCATTTGATCGGTGAGGCCTGCGATGGTCAGCAGGCAGTTGCCAGAAGTGCCGAACTCTGCCCGGACGTCATCCTCATGGACGTCGGCCTACCCGTTTTGAACGGCATCGAAGCCTGCCGACAAATCAAGGGTAGAAATCCGACGAGTCGAATTGTCATGCTCACCTTCAATGATGAACCGCGCACCCTAGAAGCCTGCCTGGCCGCCGGAGCCGATTCTTACTGTAGCAAAGACATCGATAATGATGCCCTGGTAAAAGCGATCCAGGAAGCTGCCGCTCTGCCGGATTAGATCTGCCGGATTAGATCTGCCGGCTCTACCCGGCTCGGCTCTGCATAGATTAGCCGAGTGAAAGCTCGCTCACCCGTGCCGCGCATGGCAATCGTACCTCGAAAGTGCTGCCTTCATTGAGCCTGGTACTGCAGCTGATCGTGCCATTGTGCGCGTCGACTATCTGCTGGCAGAGATAAAGACCGAGCCCGGTGCCGGAGCCTTCCGTGCCGTGACTGCGACGCAGGTGGCCGAAGCGCTTAAATAGCAGCTTCTCTTGTTCGGGCGACATACCGGCCCCATAATCGACGACACGCAAGACGACAAAATCATTCTCATCATTATCGTTATCGGCGTAAATCTCGACCGTGCCCTTGTCGCGGCTGTATTTCAAAGCATTGTGCAAAAGATTCGTCAGTAAACGATGAACAGCGACGGAATCTCCAACCACTCTTCTCAGCTCGGTGGAAACTTTCGCCTTAACGGAAATAGACCGGTCGGCGGCAAACGGCGCGACGGTGGCAATGGCAGCCGAAAGAGAATCGGCAATATCAATCGAATTGAAATTTGAACTGGGCGCCGCCGCCTCATAGCGATAGACATCGAGGAGATTGTGCAGCATCAGCAAAACGTTATCGTTACTCGTTTTCAAAAGCCCGAGCACGTCTCGTTGCGGACCTTCGATGTTCCCGAAGGAGCCGTCTACCAGCGATTGCAAGACCTGGCCGGCGCCGATAAGCGGGTTTTTGATATCGTGAGCAAGAGCAGCAATAAAGTCTTCTTTTTGCGATTCCAGGCGAACGCGCTCGCTGACGTCGATGCCGATTATGATACCACCTCTGATATCGCCATCCTTACCCTTGATACTCCAGACAACCAGGTCACAGATCGGGCAGTCTTCGCCATCGTCTACATCTCCCCCCTCGCCTGCAGGCATACGCAAACGGCAGCGTTCGAGCTCAAAAGGTCGGCCATTTTTAACCGATTCATCCCAGAGGTCGCTGGAAATATTAGGCAGCAAACTTCTAATCGACTGGCCGACAATCTGCGATGACTCTAACTTCAATTGCTTGAGAAAAACATCATTGCTGGCCGTGATGTTGAGGGCGGAATCAAAGCGAGCAATACTGATCGGAGCATTCTGCAAAATCTCTTGCAAGACAGCCGTCTCAAAGGTCACGGCCATCCGCGCCATTTGCTCGGCCTGCTTGCGCGTAACGGCGTAACGCATAGAGCGTACTAAGGCAGTCTCATTGATGTTGCCCTTAACGAGATAATCCTGTGCACCTTTAGCAACGGCCATGACAGCTAGTTTTTCGTTATCGAAACCGGTCAGGACAATGATCGGTATTTCGACCGATGCCTGATTAAGACCGTTCAAAGTCTGAAGACCCTGGGCGTCCGGCAGGCCAAGGTCGCAAAAAATCAAATCGAAAGACTTCTCCTGAAGAATAGTCAGGGAATCCTTCAGAGTTTCAGCAACTTCGATTTCATACCTACCGGGATTGGCCTTCTGCAACATCTGGCGCATAAATATGACATCAGCCTGGTTGTCTTCGATCAACAAAATCGAGTGAGCGCCGGCATATGGACTGGAGCGAACCAGAACATCAGCCGCTGACTCGGTGGACTTTGGTTGCTCAGAGCGGGAAAGGGCGATATTCAGACAAGCCGTCTCGACCAGGTCCAGTACATTCCAGAGATTTTCCAGAGCGGGCGGCTTGAGACAATAACAATCAGCGCCGTTAGCAAGAGCAAGCTTGCGATCCTCCGGTTCGTCGGAGGTCGTCAATACAACGACACGCATATTATTCAAGGATTCGTGCTTGCGGATCTCGGCAAGAACCTCATGGCCGGAAATCTTCGGCAAATTCAAATCGAGAAAGATCAAATCGGGGACGCTTCTGCGACCGGAGATAATGCTATTAACAAATTCAATCGACTGTTCGCCATCCTTGAGAACGTGCAGCAGACTGGTTATCCGCGCATCCTTGAGCAAGGCCTGCATCAAGTAGACATCATCCGGATTATCTTCGACAAGAACAATATTGAGAGGTCGCGGCATGGCCCTATAATATCAAGAACAGAAGACTTAAGGCATGCCCGGACATCACAATTTTAGAGCTAATACATGCACAACAATGCATACGTTCAATGTCGCATCTTGAACATATCACGTAAGCCGCGGCAGGCTAATGGCAAAAGTCGCACCGCCGGAATCACCTTCAACCCTAGTTGCAAGCTCTATATTACCACCGTGCCTTTCGACGATACGTTTGCAGACCGCCAGACCAATACCGGTGCCGGGATATTCCTCGCGGCTGTGCAGACGCTGAAAAATGACGAAAATTTTGCCGGCATAAGTGCTTTTGATGCCGATGCCATTGTCCGCTACCAGCACGCGCCAGTAGTCTCCGTCCGCCGCCACGGCGACGTGCACGCGCGGACTCTTTTCGCATTTAAACTTGATCGCATTGCTGAACAAATTCTGGAACATAAATGACAGCTGGACGGAGTCGCCGAGCACGTCGGGCATGGGGTCAAAAGTTATGGTCGCATCGTTTTCTTCGATGGCCGTTTTCAGAGCGGCGATCGCTTCTTCGACCGGTTTTGCCAGATTGATTTTGAGAAGAGGTTTGCCCTGGGTTTCCACCTGCGCGTAAATAAGCAAGTCTTTAATCAGCTGCTGCATGCGCGATACGGCAGAGACCATGATGTCCAGATATTTTTGAGCGTCCTCATCGAGTTGATCGCGGTGATTTTTGGCCAGCAAGCCGCTAAAACTAATCACAGTGCGCAAAGGCTCCTGCAAGTCGTGGGAGGCGACATAGGCAAACTGACGCAAGTCTTTGTTTGAAAGGGACAATTTATCGGTCAGTGCCTTGAGTTGCTCGGCCTGCGCGCCAATCGCCTCGGCGGCATGCTTCTGAGCAGTGATATCGTGGCCTTCGACAAGCAACCAGCGCACCTCGCCGCGAGCTGCATCGACAAAGACCGGCTTGATCGAGCAATCGACATAGGTCAGCTCATCGGCGCGCACATGTAGATTTTCCAGACGCACGGACTCGCCGGCGGCAGCTTGCAAAAGAGCGACCTTCATCTTAGCGGCCAGATCGCCAGGCCCCTCCCAGAAGGGAAGCTCCCAGAGCAATTTACCGATGCACGGCTCGGCTTGCACGCCAAAGGCCTGCAAGGTGGCTTTGTTTAACTCGAGGACGGCACCGCTGGGCTCGGTCAAAGCAATCATCTGAAACGTATTGTTGAAGAGCACATGAAACTTGCGTTCGCTTTCGGCAAGACGCTGGGTGCGTTCAGCGACCTGTGCCTCCAGCAATTCGGCCACGCGCTTTTGATCGTCAATGTCGGTCGAGCTACCGAACCATTTTTCGACTGCACCGTGCTCTTCTTTGATCGGCACGGCCCGAGCCAGAAACCAACGATAAATACCGTCCTGGCCGCGGCGGATACGATACTCGACCGCGAGCGGCTCGCCGCTTCGCACAGCCTGCATCCAGAGCCGACGGGTCCGCTCCGCATCTTCGGGGTGGAGAGCATTTAGCCAGCCGCTACCTTTTGTCTGCTCATAGGTAAAGCCGGTGTACTCATCCCAGCGCCGGTTATAAAAATCAATCTGGCCGTCCTCAGTCGCCGACCAGACAATCTGGGGCATAGCATCGGCCATAGCCTGAAAGTGACGGGCGTTTTGTTGCAAACTGTGACCGCCATCGTTTAAAGCTCTGCTGCCAGAATCGAGAGCTCCGGAAGAATCGCCGGAGACCACGGCCACAGGCCCAGTGCGACGGCGCATCAAGAGCAGGCCCAGAACGATGAGGGCAAGCACGACTATGATCATTTGATCACCGGATACCGTCATGCCACCTCGCTCCTGGAGCCCAGACAGTATATCAGCGCGGATTAAGCGCTTCAACTTGCAAAGCGCTCCTCTCTTGTGTAAAATGCCCGCTCTGGCGACATGACCCGACCACCATCCGGGCAGAAGAGACAGTAAGGGGAGCAACAGTATGAAATTTCACAGCGATCTCTTTGGCTGGGAGTACGTCTGGAGAAACTTTGCCGACGATAAGGGCGGCACGGTAATCACCGAGACGGCCGCAGAAGATTCGGCTTTTGTTTCTATGACTGTGGCCATTTCGGTCGGTACAACCGGCAAAACAGCCAGACTCCTGATCGCCCCCGCCTCTCATCACGGTAAAAAATCGAGCGGCATCAAAATCGTCGCGCCCTTCGAAGCACTCGATGATTTTGTCTTCAGCATTTTCCCCGAGACTTTCGCCCAACAGCTGGTCAAGGCAGTCGGCGCGCAAGACATAAAAATCCAGGACCAGCTTTTCGACAGCAAATTTATGATCCAGGGCAATCAGCCGCATCGCGTCGCCGAACTTTTTGCCGACGTCAATCTGCGCGAACTCGTCTTGCTGCAGCCGCCTTCTCGTCTCGGCATCGAAACGAAAACAGCAAAAGCAGAAGACGGCACAGCCCTGCCGGCAAAATATCACGCCGTTGTTTATCAGTATGACGGTCACGTCGACAAGCTCCACCAGCTCGAAACAGCACTTTCGGTAGTGACGGCCGTGCTCGAACACATGCTCATCCCTTATGCAGGCAATCAAGCAAAAGCTTATGGCGATAATCGCCTCGGCGGAGACGCCAGCGAAGCAGATGGTGCCCTGAGCCAATCGAAGAGACTGCGCAGTCCTCTTCTCGACCGCTAATTAGAAGCGAAATATGGCGCAAGATTAGAGGCGCAAGATTATTCGCCCTCGTAGTCTATTGGCAAAATAAACCAGAAAATGCTGCCTTTACCGGAAGCACTTTGGACGCCCACGGTGCCGCCATGATGCGTGATTAACATTTTACAGATTGCAAGGCCGAGACCGAAGCCCTGACGCGATTTGCCGTCAGCAACGTTTTGCTGGAAGCGTTGATAGACGAGTGCCTGCGCCTCGTCATCCAGGCCCGGTCCATCGTCGGCAACCATCACTTTGACACTGGACCCGAGATTTTGACTGCTGATCGTAACCGGCGCCGAACGGGGCGAATACTTGATGGCATTGCCGAGATAATTAGCGATTACCTGGATGATCCGCCCGCGATCGGCCTCGACCAGAATCGGCTCGACCTTGTTGATCAGTTCCACCGATTTGAGATTGGCCTGGGCGAGCACACTGTCGATAGCCTCGTCGGCAGCAGCGCGCAGATTGAAAGATTTGATCTCGAGACTGGCTGTGCCGGACTCTAGTTTGTCGATAGTAAGATGGTCTTCGACCAGGTGCACGACACGACTGAGATTGCGTTTGAGCGAATCGATTTGCCGAGCTGCTTTTACCGACTCTTCACTTTCGGCCATCGTGTGCTGCGAGCGTTCGAGCAATTCGGCGGTGATCAGCGCCGATTGCACAGGCGATCGCAGATCATGCGACATGGTCTCCATAACGGCCCGGCGATATTCAGCGGCCTTTTGCAATTCAGCGGAGGTCTGATGCAAAATCTGATCTAGATAAGCAAGCTCATCGGTACCGGAGACGTGCGACTGCAGAGGTTCGGCTTTGGGCAACAGCTGGGCGTTTCTAACCAGGAGTGCCAGTCGCTCGGTGATATTTTTCAAGAGAAATACAAGCAGCAAAAGCGTGATAATGATATCGAGGGCGCCACCAGCGACAATCGCCACTTTGATCAAATCGCGGTGTTCGGAAGCTTCTTGTTGCGCGCCGTTCAACCTGGCTCGCTCATCGCGGATCATCTGATCGATAAGCTTGGCCTCATGCATATAGGGCCGCAAAGTAAGCTTCAGCTTGCGATATTTAGCAAAGGAAGCAAGAGATGTTTCACCCGGTTCGGTCTGGCGAAATTCTCTGAGCAGATCGTACTGCTTGTCAGACATATCGACGACATGGATGAGCAGCTCACTGAAATTACCGCTCGGGGAGAGCTCCTTCAATCGCGCCAGGCGTTCGTCGACTTTGCGGCGATAGTCGTCCGGATCGATTGCCCCGATGCGATTGCTCTCGAAAGTTTCCTGAATGATCGTGCCCCAGGCGATCGTAAAAAGCTCAGTCAGCTTGTTCAGCTCTTCGACAAGCTGTGACTGCCGGGCTTCCGTACGCGCCAGCGCCTCGGTTTTACCGATCAAGCTGTAAAACTGGAAGAAAAACAAACCCTGCAAAAGCAGCGGCACCAGAATAAGCCCGAGACCCTTTTGCAGGATACTTGGCCGGAACCAGCTCAAACGATGTTCAGCAAAGTTGTCATCGACATTCATCCCATCCATTATTGGCCCAGGGCCTCGGCGCTGAAAGAAATTAGACCACCGCCTTCCGCTTCGTAGGCAATAGTGATTGGATTGCAGCAGACTTCGCAATCTTCGACATAGCTCTGCGAGCCACCGCTAAAATCGAGGAGCATGGAAATTTCTTCCCAGCAATAGGGACATTGGAAATAATGCTCTTCCAGCATCGAGGATCCTTTTTTGTCGGCTTATTTGTCGGCCTCACCACCGGGAGGCCCGAAGGCGCTGATGATGAATTCGTAGTTTTGACGGATGCGATCGTCTTTGATGTCTTCTATGTTCATGCGGATCAGATGAAAAGTCAATTCCTGACCGTTGCGTAGAACAGTTATATCAACAGGCGTGCCGGCACGCCCCCCGACGGATTTCCAAAGCACTGCCTGGCCGTCACCGAGTTTGAAGACATGGTCGTCGGCCTTGACCAGTTGATCGCCGGGCAGTATGCCCGCTTCGGCCGCCGGGCAAGTAGGATATAGACCGATAATCACCGGATAAATGGACTCGGGACGGACACGCGCATCGATGCCGATCACACCGTGTTCGAGCTTGCGAATCGCATCACCGCTCAGGTGTGGCCGACGGTTGCCGAAGGTCAAACCGCTCGGACTGTTCTGCATCGTATTAAAATTGAAGTTGAACGGCAAATTGCCTTTATCTTGCAGGCCCTGCAAAATTTTCTTCAATTGGTCGCCATCGAGCGCCGCACCATCCTTGGTACCGGTGACATTGCCGTCGATGCTGACTCCACCAGGACCAATAACGATGCGGCCGCCCTGGCCAGAGAGTGCGGCGCCGCTTTTCTCAGTGTGAGAGACGCCACCATTCAGCCGCTTCGGGCTTTCTTCCGGTGGCGAGGTATCGAGCACACCTTCCTGAGCTGCGAGCGGCGGTACGGCGGCACCGGCATTTTGGCAGGGGGCGGGGCCGCCCAAAAGCAGCAGCGACAGGGACAGAAGAAATGGAACAAATACTCTCAGCATGACCGCACTCGTTAGCGAACCGACTTTAGATTATCACGAGCGCAGCACTAGTTTTAGGACGGCGCCAGCCGGCAATCAAATCGTAAAAAACCTCGAGGGGCTCCTCGAGCAAAAAGCGAAAGAGCAAATTGAGCAATCGAAAGGTTGTGCAGGACTTCGCTCAGTTCAAGAGGCGTCGCCTGCGAAGCGCGGGCCAGTTTTTCGCCTTCGCCGAAACCAGTGAGAGCCTGCCTGTAATTGCCCTGCTGGTAAAAATCAACGGCCTCGGTCGATACATCCGTCCACGGCATGTCCATCGGCACTAACCAACCTCATTTCGCGACCCGGCTCGGCAATACGAGCGTCGTCATTGTTTTTCTGCCCGGATTGGCACGTTTTTACCGGCAAGATAGGCCGCTGCAAAAATCTTGATCATCTCGGAAGCTTCGCTTGCTTGAATCTAGTTCGATAAATCGGCGCAAGCGCGATTTTGTCGAACTTTTCATTCTATGAAGTATCGAACAAGGCCTAAAATCACCCCTGAAACATGGCCAAATTATCGAACAAAGGCAAAAATCACCCCCGAAAAACAGCCGAATTATCGAACAAAGCCCGATGCACCATGCAGAAACCAGAAGCCATGATCAAATTTAGCTTTTGCCCAAAATTTCAGCCGTCGCCTTGCTAATAATCGCCGCGATACGCTGCGCTTCCTTGGGGGAGCAGTGGTGATTTTGCCTGATGGCGGCGCGCAGAGAGCTCATCGCATCGCGAAACTCAGCTGAGCCGCGGATGAACATCGATTCTTCTACGCCGGCTCCGCTTTCTCCACCTTCTCGACCTTCTTCATTAGCAAAAAAGTTTTGCATGCGCTCCATCTTATTGCCGATGTAAGCCATTTCGCCAAGCATCACCTCGACCATTTGCCGGTTAGCCTCGAGGTGCTGACGGCCTTCCTCGGTAATGTTGTAGAGCTTTTTGCTGCCACTGGTTTCGACGCTGGCGAAGCCGATGTCGCTCAGATAAGTGAGCGCCGGATAGATAACGCCTGGACTCGGGGTGTAGAAGCCGCCCGAGCGCTCTTCGAGCTCCTTGATCAATTGATAACCGTGACGCGGTTTCTGCTCGAGGAGAGAAAGTATCAGTAGCTGGAGATTTTCAGCGTTGAGCTTGCGACCGGCACCAAAGTTTGGCCCACCGCCGCCACCAAAGCCTCCAAAGAAGCCACCGCCGAATGGGCCAAAGCCCCTGCCGCCGCCACCCCGGCGCGGTCCCATCATATGGAAGAAGGGATGACAGAAATTTTCATGATGCAACATTTGAGATTACCTCATCGCAAATTATATCGTACGATATACCTCTTAAGATATATCATACGACAAGGAGCATGGCAAGGTGAAAACTGACGAGAAAAAATTGGCGAGAAAAACTGGCAAGAAAAATTGGCGAGAAAAACTGGCGAGAAAAACTGACGAGAAAAAATTGACGGGAAAAATTTGACGGGAAAAATTTGATTGGTAAATCTCGGCCTGAAAATCTCCATGTCACGCAGGTATCACAGTGCGAAGTTAGTATCGGATTGTTCATACGAACAGAGACCTTTAACCGACACCCCGGAGGCTCCAGGCAAATGAGTATTCACATACAACTGAACGCATCGGCAAAAGTTTCGAGCGAATACAGATGGGACGACTCGGAACAATGCGCAATCCAACTTGCTAAACAATGTGCGACGAATGGCTGGGCGCGCATCGATCACGAACACGGCTTCAGCATCAACGAGCAGCTCCACGTTCCGGCACTGGAAGAAAATCAGGCTGGTCCATCGGTCGAAGAAATGCCCTGGTTCGGCACTCTGCCAACGACGGCGCAGAGCTGGTTTTAGAGTGAAGTCCGGCTAGAGCCAATCAGAAACGATTCGAAAACCTTTACTGAAAGCATTTCAAAAACTCCACACGCCAGCCTCACAAAAGGCACTTAGAGTAAACGGCTTGTTCACAGCAACAATAACCCAACTCTAGATCGGGCCTGAAAAAAATGAAAATTCAAGGTGCGCAGTTCTTGCTCGCGCTCTCGCTTATGGCGCTTCCACAAGTATTTAGCAGCGCTTCGGCAAGGGAGCCCGATAGTTCAGAGTTAGCAGCGCAGCTTACAATACAGGCGAACGCGATACAGGGAACGGGTCGATACGAAGAGGCGCTCCGGCTCTACCTCAAGGCTCTGGAGAAGCGCGACACTCTTCTCAACCGCCAACCGCAATCAGCCGATGCCTCGCTTGAGAAAGCGCTGGTCCTCTTGAACATCGCCGAAGTTGAGTGGATACTCTGCCGCTGCGATGCTGCAAATGAAAATTACACAGAGGCTATTGAAATTTGCACAGAATCATTGCAAATTTCACCCAACGACAACAAATCACTCAAATACCAGGCGCGTGCATTAATCGGCCAGGCCCGAGTAGAGTGGACCATAGGGCATCGCGACAGCGCTTTAGCTCAGACTAATCAGGCGATCAAAATATTCGACTCTCTACTGAATGCCGCACTAGCTGATGATCAACTCCGTTTCGAAAAGGCAGATGCACTTTCAGTCAGGGCTGACCTCGAAACAGTCAACTACAGCTTTCCCGAGGCCGATGGAGATTATCATGAGGCTCTGAAACTTCTGGACAATATAAAAGACGCGGCAAGCATGATTACAGTACAGGTCAAAAAAAACAGTGACCCTGGCCGGTCTTGCCTCACTGCGGGAGCGGCAGGGTGATGAAGAAGCGGCAATCAGTGAATGTACCAGAGCAATCGATATATGCAACGCATTGAATGATAACCAAAAACCAGAAAATGATGTCGCCCTCGAAGAAGCAAAAGCGCTGCGTAAACGCGCCGGCATTGAAATAGCTTTGTCGGACTACGGCAGCGCCGAAGCCGATCTGCAAAACTCGCTCAAACTATTAACATACAATATCAAGCGCGCACCGCGAGACGTTTTGAGCCTCTTTTACAAAGCCGAAGCGCTATTTTCCTATGCCACTTTGTACGGCGTCAAGAATCAATTCGATAGCGCTAAAAGCTTTTATAAACTGACAGGAGAGGCGACGGCTAAACTTCTAGCGCTAACGCCCAAAGACGGTGCAGCTTTGCTCCTCATGTCCAACAGTGAAAATTCCCAGGGCGGCCGGGACTGGGCGGAGTCCAAGACCGATCAAGCACTGCAGCATTACGACGCGGCCATCGACTGGGCTCGCAAAGCAGCACAAACCAGACCGGACGATGAAGACTGCTACGCGTATGAAAGTTGCCCGCAGAACAACATCGGCAGACTGCAAGAAAGTTTTTCAAACAATGACGTGGCGAAAAAAGTAAAGAAAAACAATATCAGGCCGCCGACGCCGACTACCAAGCGGCCCTGATGATACAAGAAGGCCTTCTGAAGCGCTTCCCCAGAAGCGCTGACAAAAAAAAGGATCTGGCTACTATAGTATTTTTCAAGAGCGAAGAGGAGCGACTTTCCGGTGAAAAAGAGCAAGCACAGGCGAGCTTAAAAAGAGCAATTGAACTATATGACGAAGCGATAAAACTGAGTCCCAGCAATGTCTTTGCCCATCGCCTAAAAGGTCAGGCTCTGATCAGTAGAGCCGACCAGGAGACGACCAGCAAAGAGTATTCAGCAGCGGAGCAAAGCTATCACGCCGCCTGGAAAGAGTACGATAAAGCACTGCAACTCGCTCCCAGAGACATCTGGGGATGGTGGGGTAAATGCAAAACGCTGACGAACAGAGGCGATCTAAAGGGAAAAATTAGAGACTACCGCTGCGAAATGGGGAGCTATATCAATGCCCTTGCCTGCCTACAAGAGGCGATAGACCTTGCTCCAAACAAACGAGCCTATCGAGACCAGCAGGCTTATCTTTGCCATAAGATCGCCCTGCGCCTGGCGCGCCGGAAATGCATCTCCAGGGCCGTCAGGATGCAAGCCAAGGCCGTGGCCGCCTGCGATGCGGCGATAGAACTGGACGCTCAAGACTTTTGGGCCTACAACAATAGACTACAGGAACTTAAATTTATCGCCCGATTCGAGACGGGTTCAAAAGCCGTTTCAAGCTATAAGAAGCTGGCTGATACCTGTCGACAGCGGATTACTCTCAATCCAGACAATAACGAATTTAAGATGGAACTGGCGAATGCACTCTATCGCCAAGCTTATTGGCTTCGTAAAACTAATCCGGATGCGGACCCCTCTGAATTATTGCAAAATGCCGCGAGTTTCGCCGATCAGGCCGCCCACTCAGACAAATTCGAACGGGAAGCAACAGAAACAAAAGGGCGAGCCTTCTATTTGCTGGCTCAATTCCAGACAGAATCAGGCAAGACCGAACCAGCGCTGGCCAGCATAAATAGGGCGATCGCCTCTTATGACAAAAACTTGGAGCCATGCTCGTGGCCCAATGAGCTCTACCTATCCAAAGGCATCGCCCTCTGGGCCCGCGCTCGCATCGAAGCAAAGCAAAGTAAACGAGAAGCAGCCCTGGCGTCCTTTGCCGAAGCAACCAAGGCTTTTAATGCCTGTATGGATAGAGAAAATATTGCTGTAAAAGAACGCTATGGCAGGGGTAGTCTGCTAGTCGATGCCACTACCCTGCAGGCAAAAATGTCGCAAGGCACACACAAACCAATTTCATTTGCACAGGCGGAACAGGCAATCGATCAGCGCTACAGACAGCAAAATCGCTGGTGACAGACTGCTAATGTAATGACACCAGCGACTTAAATCTCTGCAGCACCCAGATTCAACTCCATAAAGATCGCGTCTGCGAGCGGATTTTCGCAGTACCTCTCAATTTCAACGAAACCCACTTTGCGATAGAGAGCAATGGCGCTGGCCATGGAGGCGACGGAGTCGAGACGCATGCGCTTGTACCCACGTTCCCGAGCCGCTCTGATGATGGCGACCACGAGCGCTTTGCCAAGGCCAAGCCTCTGAAATTCCGGGCGCACGAAAAGCCGTTTCATCTCACAGATCTCGCTATCAATTTTGCGCAATCCGACGCAACCGGCAGCGCGACCGTCGACAAGAGCGAGGAGCAGAGCGCCCTCTGGCGGAGCATACTTCCCTGGCAGCTGATCCAGCTCACTACCAAAGCACTGAAAATCCAGCTCGAAGGAAAGGGATTTTTGATATTCCTCAAAAAGTCCGCGCACTTCGGTGATCTGCTCTGGCGTGCCCGCCCCGATCAGAGAAATAACTGCCGGCGCATCCGCTTCGGCATTGCCGCCTGCTCTATTTTGCATGGGCCGCTTCTCCACCAGCTACGTCATTTTTCAACTCGGTAAAAAGTACATCGCAGCCGTTGTCGGTACAGCGGGTAATTTGCAAACGACCACCGACGATAGGTTCGCGTACTTTGTGTACGGTGACGACACGATCGCCAATGACGATTGCCACCTGCTTGCCGACATTTTTGCGCGTAAATTTTTCGAGCGGGACAATCTGCTCGGGGGCGAGTTGCAAAAGCAATCTGGTCTTATAGACGCGGTCGGTGTTTTTAATCGGCTCACTGTTCAAAACGATCGGCACATAACTCTTTTTTGAAACAGCAATGTACCGCGGCGGGTCTTGCATGAGCGGTACATTGGGCTCGAGCAATTTGCCGTCATCGAGGCGGATTTCCTCGCCTTCGCTCAATGGCTCGAGCGCTCTGGCATCGGCATTCTTGCGCAAGACCTGGTAAATACCGTCGGGAAGTCTAGCGCCTTCGGAGGCGGAAGCAGTGCTGACGACAGTCAACACCGCCAGCGGTGCCACTAACGCCGGCAAAAGCAAAACGGCAAAACGCGACCTGCCAATAGCAAATTTCAAGACCTGACCCTCTCATCACAACAGAGAAAGATTACTATAATAGGCCCAGCATGAGAGTGAAGTTTGCAAGAGAGATCGACAAAAAGGCAGGGACAATTACCGGGATGTTAATCAAAGAAATGACGCGCGCCGATCTGCTCACGGCCATAGAATGGGCAGCCGCTGAAGGCTGGAATCCCGGCAAAAATGACATCGACTCTTTTTACGACACGGACAGGGAAGGTTTCCTCGGCGGTTTTCTCGACGGCCGCATGATCGCCAGCATATCGGCGGTCCGCTACAGCGGCGATTTTGGCTTTATTGGATTTTATATAGTCGTACCGGAGGAGCGCGGCAAAGGCTATGGCTATACCCTCTGGCAGGCGGCCATGGCACGGCTGGGCAAAGGCAATATTGGTCTCGACGGCGTACCGGCCCAGGTGATCAATTACGAACGGTCCGGATTCAGGAGCGCTTATAAGACCAGCCGCTATGGCCATCCGAGCTGGCAGCAGGCCGAGGCCTGCGAGCCTTCCAGATCCGTCAGCGATCTATCGGCAACAAATATGGACAAAGTTATCAATTATGACAAAAATTTCGTCCCGGCCCCGAGGCCGACTCTAATTAAAAACTGGCTACGACAAAAAGAGTCAATCGCCAGGGTTTTGCTTGATAAGGATGAAGTCAAAGGCTACGGTGTGATCAGACCGAGCCGCGATGGCTATAAAATCGGGCCCCTCTTTGCCGAGGACGAAGAGGCTGCCGAAGCCATTTTCCAGGCACTTGTATCAAACGTCTGCGGGCAGGCCGTTTACATCGACGTGCCCGGACCAAACGAAGCGGGGCTGACCCTGGCGACAAAACACGGCATGCAGCCGATGTTCGAATGTATGCGTATGTACACGCAAGGCGAGCCGACTTTACCGATCGGCAAAATCTACGGCAGTACGTCATTTGAGTTAGGGTAAAATAAGGGCTTGCCCTCCCGCCTATGGTCCAGCGACAAGAGAGCCTTCAAAGGAAAGCATCCAAATGCCAGACCGTATTGATGATTTCATCTCCGCCCTCCAGGATGAAATCGAAACGGTCAAGAAGAGCAAGGCTGGCGCTTTAGACCTTCAAGCCGGCTCTCTATGCACCAACCTCGGTCAGACATGGATTTATTCATTTACGGCAGCGAGACTATTAAATAGCGAAGATGAAACGCCGGCAAAACTTTGCGTCGACGGCAAAAATCTGGACTGCTCTATCGTCTTTTGCAATGGCACTCATGTGCAAATCGCCGTCGGAGAGTCGCTCGGGCAGTCAATCGCCGCGGCACAACTAACGACCAATCGCGCCGCTGTGCTGGTCAAACTGGTCGAAAAACTGCGCGAGGCAAAAAGCAATCGCAAAATTTTCCAGCTCGCCGATGAAGTCTTTGCCGGACGCTCAAAGTCCATAGTCAAATTCGGCAGCCGGGCGAAATACAAGCATGAAGCGCTGAACGCCCCGAACCCCTCGCAGGCCGAAGCGATTGAAAACTCCTTTTGCAATTCTCTGGCTGTGATCTGGGGACCACCCGGCACCGGGAAAACCAGAACAATCGCCAGGGCAGTCGAGGCACACCTGGAAGCCGGACGCAGGGTGCTCCTCGTTTCTCACGCGAACGCCGCAGTCGATGCAGCCCTGGAAGAAATAGCCGTTCAACTGGCCAAAACTTACTATGCCGAAGGCAAAATCGTCCGCCTCGGCCGCCCCAAGGACAAACGTCTGGAGACGCGCTGTCCACTGGTCCTGGCCGACAGCGTCATGGCGACGAGAAGTGCGCACTTGGTCGAGGAGCTCGAGCAGCTCTCGATACAAGTCAGGCCGCTGGACCTTCACCTGAAGCAGTGCCAGGCCTACAAGCAGGCGGCCGACAAAGTGCGAGAACTCGAAAAAGAACAACAGCGGCCGACGCAAGTTGCACCCTACCAGCAGCGCCTGCAGCAAATACATGCCGATATCGCCAGGGCCGAAGCAGAGATCGCCTACGCTCACAGCAATGGCTCGGCGCCATCGCTCAAAGAGCATTTGAATGACCTCAAAATTTTCATCGGCGGCCGCAAACGCTTCGCCAGCGAAATCGAAGAAAAGCTCGCCACACATGCCGCCAGCGCCGACCAACGGGAGCAGGAATTAGCGGAAGCTAACCGCATCTTCGACGAATTGATGGATGCCACCGCTATTTCGCCAAATGATGTGGGCGGAAGAATCGATAAGCTGAGTACGCAAGTCAATGCTCTCAACGCACGCATCAAAGAGCTGGAGAAAGAAATAGCTTCAGGCAGACAAAATGTGATGAGTGAGGCGCGTGTGGTCGGCACCTCACTCTCGAAGCTATTTTACACAAATGCACTTAGCGATCAAAGCTTTGACATTTTGATTCTTGATGAAGCGAGCATGGCACCGCTCCCCCATCTCTACTACGCCTTAAGCAAAGTCAGCCTGGGAGCGACACTGGTCGGCGATTTCAAACAATTGCCGCCGATCGTCACGGCCGAAACGCCAACTGCGAGAAAATGGCTCGGAGATAATATTTTTGATCAGCTCGATATCAACAGTGCCGACAAAGCCAGACAGACTGCGCTGGTTTCGATGCTCGACACCCAATACCGCATGGCACCGGAAATCGGCATGGTGGCAAGCGAATTGTTTTACGGAGGCATGCTGCAGAACGCGCCGAGTACTAACGATTTAGGATTGCACGACTCGATCTTCGGCGACCGGCGCATCGTTATCATCGATACTTCACAGGTCGATCCCTGGTGCATTACTCCACCGAGCGGCAGTCGCCTCAATATTTATTCCGCCGGACTTGCAGTCAAAATCGCCGAGCGCCTGCTGCGCGAGCACACCGACATTTCGCTCGGCGTAGCCACGCCCTATAGACCACAGGCTGAATTTATCGCCCGCGTCATCGACGGCGACGGCCTCGGCGAACGTGCCACTGTTAACACCGTGCATAGCTTCCAGGGCGGTGAATGCAGCGCCATCATCTTTGACTGCGTGGACGGCAAAGGCAGCAAAAAATCATTGCTCGACGATAACGTCAACGGCCCCTTAAATGGCCATGCCAGCGACCATGTAATCAGCAGCGCGCGCATCGGACATCTGGATAACATCCGCGCCATGCGCAAATCCATGGCGGATGTTATTTTAAACGTGGCTCTGACTAGAGCACGCAGCCTTTTTGTCTTGATCGTCAACAAGCATTATTTCGCCGGCGAAATGAAAGACAGCATCCTGAGCCGCTTCATCGAAGCGCTATCCAGTCAGGCCCTGACTATAGACGCCCGCGACATCGACGAGAGCTTCGCCGTGCGGCCGCTCGAAGAGCCGCAGCCCACCTACGCGCCAAGCAATACGGCCCACACACCTTCAAACCCGAATTACGCGCCGGTAGCTTACCAAGGACAGCTCTTCGACGAGAAAAATTTCTGGAGCGTATTCGACAGAGATCTGTCAGCGGCACAAAAGAAAGTATCTATTGTCAGTCCATTTTTGACGAGTAAACGTAGTCTCCACTTCTTCGACAACTTCGAAGATCTGACCGCGCGCGGAGTGAAAGTAGCTGTCTACACGAGACCTCCAAACGAACACAGTCAAGATTTCATGACAAAAGAAGCCGAAGTCGTGATCCGACAACTGGAAAACATCGGCGTCGTCGTCTTGCTGCGCCCGAAAATCCATCAAAAAGTTGTGATTATCGACGATGACATCTGCTGGGAAGGCAGCCTCAACGTCCTCAGCCACAAAGATTCGCTCGAACAAATGCGCCGTCTGCGCGGTGCGGCGATCGCCTCTGAGCTGAGAGCCAATCTGCGCCTTAACGACTGACGACTCAAATACAATTATTTATGCCGGTAGAAAAACGGATCAGATCATCTTTGCCAATCGCGATAGACCACAGTATTCAACTGCCTGCGCAGTCCCTTCCGCCAGCAGGCGATCGACTTCAGCGTATCGCTCTGCTCTAATTAAATTGATAAATCGCCAATAGGCGCTTTCGAGGACGACGAGTTCATCTGGTTTTTGTACCCCGATGCGCTGAAAAGTGGCGTCCGATTCTCGCAGCCGGTAAATCCGCAAGTTGACGATCGGGTTAATAAACTCGCTTGGGCGTACCGGTCACTTTTACCGCGTCCACCTTATTTGCTTCCGGTTTGCGACCGAAGCATACACCGAGAGTTTCATAGAGGGCAACGTCAGCAGGGGACACGAGGCGCTGCACGATCGCTTCTTTGACATCCATATATTCTAGCTTTCCGGCCTGGTAGGAGACCATGGTGACGCCGAAGACTCCCTGAGAAATAAGCTCCACGGCACCAGCTCCGACTTCCAGACCGAAGTTTGAATCGACCGGTGTGGTGCTGCCGCAGCGGACGAGGTGACCGGGGCGCAGGTCGCGCACTTCCGGGATCTCGTATACGCCGGCGACGAACTGACCGGTGCGTTTCATGAAGGCTTTGATTTCAGGATCAGCCTTGATGCGGTCTTCAATCTGCTTGACCACGTATTTACCGGCTCCGATCAATTTGCGGTGACCGAAGGAGTCGGGCTCTGAGCTCATGTCGACGAGCTCGTTGCCGGAAGCGTCACGCAGACCTTCGGCGACGACGACAGTGGCCGTGCCGGCGTGCACATCGCTATTTTCGATGCGCTTGATAAACTTATCGCGCACAACCTTGTAAAGGACATCGAAGTCCACGGGGATTTCAGGAATCAAAATGGCATCGACATCGGCGGCCACACCGCCGCGAAAAGCCGTGTGACCGGCATAGCGCCCGAAGACTTCCATGACGATAATGCGATTGTGAGTACGACCGGTTGTCTTGATGTCGTGCAATTGCTGGGCAATGCGATTGATCGTGCTGTCGCCGCCAACGCTGTAGGGCATCAAGTCGAGGTCCATTGTCTTAGGCGCATGCACGCAGGGAATGCCCTGGGCGGAGAGATCGACTACGACGCTGCCTGTGTCATCGCCGCCGGCGATAACCAGCGCATCCAGGCCAAACTTTTTCAGGCCTTCTTTGATGCGGTCGTACTTTTTGTCGTCTTTAATCTTGGAGACTTTGACGCGCGAATTGCCGGCCTCGCTGCCGGCGACAAAAACGTCGATTGCTTCGATGCGATCCGCCGTCAGCTCGGTCAATTTGGCAATATCGACGAGGTTGTACAGTCCGGCATAGCCATTGGGGATGATATAGGCCTGCATGCCTTTGTGCAGAGCCGTCAGAGCCGCGCCCTTGATGACGCCATTGAGGCCGCCGCAATCGCCACCTGATGTGATAATGCCAATCTTTTCCACGAGCGTCTCCTTTGCCTTTATGCCGGTGCAATCCTGGATATTTAGCATGTTGAAGTCGCCAATTAATCTTGACTACCAGGCTGGACACCAGGAGAGTTACATTTATCTGCAATCGCAGTTGAAATGTTTAATTGTCAGTTCGCGACCCGTCAGTGTAGCGGCGCGTACATGGCGTTAGTCTCGGGATTGACAGCGCGCGCGCCGCCGGGGACGACGAAAACTACTTTGGGAAACGCTTTGCGCAGGTTTTTGAATTGATCGATTGTGTAGACGCGACCGGGCAGCATGACGTATTCGAGGGCCATGCCTTTCAGCCGCATCAGTCCGTTATAGCTGATTGAGGTACCGCCCAGCACAAGACCATTCAGGCTCTTCAGTTTAATCAGATTATCCACAGAACGATCGGTAATCTTGGCGTTGGCGCCGATGTCGAGGAAGGTGAGCTTGCTGCAGCCAATCAAATTTCGGACACCGTTGTCACTAATACCGGTAGAGCTCAAATTGAGCGCATCCAGGCGACTGACCGCGGATAAATATTTGAGATTTTCGTCTTTGATTGGATTGCAATTGAGTGCCAATACTCTGAGATTTTTCAGTCGGGCAAAATCGGCAAAACAGGTCCCCTCGATCATCGCAGCAAAGGCTGATATCTCCTGCACCTCAGGCAAATCACGGGCGAATATCGCTCCCTTGTCCGAGGCGTCGGAGCGATCGAGATTGAGCTTGATTAAGCTTTTAAGCCGTCCGATACGAGCCAGTGCCCTGTCGCACATTCCATCTTCCGAATCGTCCATCGATGATGCTGTTATTTCCAGGCAGTCGACGCCAATTGGCGGAAGACAAAGGATCAAATCAGGTTTCTCGTAGAAACGACGACTGGGCACAAAAGTGACATATTTGCCTGCAGGTACATTTATCTGACCACGCGCCGCACCGCTGCGACATTTTTCAGCTGCTTCCCCCGGATAATCGGCAATGTTGATTTGTCCGAGCGTAAAATCTTTTGGAAAATTGAAAACGCAGGCCTTCTTCGCAGCCGGGCGAAATGTGATGCGACCGGAAAGATCCTGGGAGGCAGCCTCGACAAAAGACGCGCTCACGGCAAAAACACCGACAGCAAGTCCAAAACATATTGCAGATTTAATGGCAACTTTAGCCGTTGCCTCGGGGCCAAAACACATGAACATCTCCGAATTATAACCTTGTCGCTCGACAGACAATCACGAGATCTTCACGTGATGTCACCTACCGTGAACATGTTCAACCTGCAATCTGAACAAAAACAATTCACCAAAAACCGGACGCTCGCACCACTCGAGCTTCCGGTTTTTGGCATTTTGAGCCATGGACAAACTATAATTGGCGGGCAATGTAGAAATTTAACAGATGACACGGAATGCCCGACGAAAATAGAATCAAGTCCATTCAAGAAGCACAACAAAAACAAGACATGCCTGTCGTCAAAGCCGAATTGCTGAGCGGCAATGACATGGCCGTAGTCCGGACAGCTCTGGCACTGGATCGCACCCTGCTTGCCTGGGTACGCACGTCACTCACACTGATTGGTTTTGGTTTCGCCCTGGCCCGCTATATAAATCACCTGATAGAAGTCGGCGCCTTGCACGGCTTAAGCACAACCTACCCACGGGAAGTCGGCGCGGCACTGATGGCTCTCGGGGTATCCGCTTTGCTTGGCGGTGCGGTCGAATATGTGCGCACCGTCAAAAAATTAAGGCCCGGCACAAGCCCCTGGTCGGTATCACTGGTAGTGGCGGTAGTACTGGCGTTACTCAGCACCGTACTGATTATCGGCCTACTGTTCGAGATCTCAAGGGATAGCTAGCCGTTCCGCTCTATTTGGACCAGTAGTATTCACGGTTCTTTCGATAGTACTCACAGGTTTTAGCCAGGCCATTAGCCAAGGTGGTGGTAGGTTCCCAGCCCACGATGCGGCGAATTTTTGTGATGTCCGAGTAAAAATCACCCGGTTCCTGCGCCTTGCGTTCGGCGGAAAAGTCGGCATATTCCCACTTTCCACTGCCGGCAACGGAAACAATCGCCTCGACAAGCTCAAGGAAGCTCACCGGGATATCCGATCCGACATTGAAAATTTCGCCGTAAGCAGCTTCGGTACTGGCCGATTTTATGATCGCTTCGACAGTATCGTCGACATAGCAAAAATCGCGCAGGATGCTGCCGTCACCAAAGACTTTGATTGTGTCGTTATCGAGAGCGAGGCGCACAAACCAGTTGCACACACCGAAGTGCGAATGCATCATCTGAGAACGCGGTCCATAAATATTGCTCAAGCGCAGTAAAACGGCACGGACACCGTGCACATCGTTATAGACTTTGATGATTTTCTCAGCGGTCAGATTGGATATTTCGTAGATGCCTTTAGGATTGGTGGGCGCTTCCTCGTTAACAGGCAGCGATACGGAAGAACCATATTGACCGCGTGTGCCAGTGTAAACGCAAACAGCGGAGGGATTGTATTTACGCAAAGACTCCATCAAAAAAGCGGTGCCGGTGATGTTCATTTCAATATCGGGAAATGGATTGGAAAGACTCATCAAATGACTGACCTGACCGGCCAGGTGGAAGACATAGTCCTGTCCGCGCACCAGATAATTGAGGGCAGACTGATCGCGGATGTCGCAGTAATTGACTCGCACTCTATCTTTAACCGGCGCCAGGTTAAACTCATTGCCGCCATAATCGGGGATCATCGAGTCGAGCACAGTTACTTTGGCGCCGAGATTGGCCAGGCGGATCGCCAGATTGGAGCCGATAAATCCCATACCACCGGTGATAAGCGCCGCTTTGCCCTTAAAAGCTGTCCGTACGGAGTCCATCATTATGCCGCCTTTGTTTTTGCCACCCCTATAAATAAATGCACGCAGTACAAAATGCAAGAGCATGCAACTCAGATTACGCCTCTTAAATCATTGCTGCGCGTTGTGGCGCTTGACGAAATCTTCCAGGGCACGCCGAATGTACTGGGCTCTGGTATTTTTCGGATCGATGGAGAGCACTTTGTCACAATCGGCAAGGGCTTCCGGAATGCGGCGCATTTCGGCAATTACACTGGCGTGAAGCAATAAAATATTGACATTGTCGGGTGCTAGTCGTACGGCCTGATCCAGTTTGGCAGCGGCAGCAGGCAAATCGGGCTTGTCGATCAGTGGCATCGCTTCTTTTACCAGGATGAGGGCAGGCAGAGATTTATCCTGACCAATAGTGCCACTCTCGATCCAAAAAGTAAGAAGTGCCAGAGCGCTGAAGAAAGAGACGATGGCAAAATCCTTCCAGCACCAGCGCACACGCAGATCCGAGAAACGAGCAAAGGCTACACCGCAAGCGATACCACCGACCATGCCGCCGAAGTGGCAAGCGTAGTCAATACCGGGGGCAAGATTGGAGATGTAGAGGACGAGGCCGAGTGTGATAATCTGACGCAATCGATAAGTCCAACTGCTCTGACCCTTTTCATCGGTAAGCAGTTGCAAAATCATATAAAAGCCGAACAGTCCGACAATCGCGCCGGACGCGCCCACTCCTTCTACCCAGGGCCGCCAGCCAATACTGGTCAGAGCGCCAAAAGCACCAGAGATAAAATAGAGACAGAAAAAACGCGAACTACCGAGAGGCTTTTCCAGCAGCCGGCCGAAGATGAACAGACTGAACATATTCATCGCGATGTGAGCCAGATTGCTGTGCAAGAACATACTGGTCAAAAGACGCCAATACTGGTGCTCGACAAAAACAGCGGCACCAAAGGAAGCGCCCATCTTGTAAAGCACGAGAGTATCCGGATCGGACAGACTATCGAGTGAAGATTGGTCGATATAAAAGCCAAAGACGACTAGGTTGGCAATGATCAGGCAAATGGTAACAGGCATAGGCAGATTGTAGCTCAAGCCGCGCGCATTTCGCTGCCCAGGGGTTCAGAAAAGCCAGTGGCGGGTACAAAGCTTGAAAGGTTACTAGCATCCCCTTGACCAGAACGCACGCAGAGCAGGACGATGGCAGCAGACAACAGCCAGATCGGCACAGAATCTCAACGTCCGGCAGAACACGGCCATGAATCAAATTCGGCCAACAGCCTCGCTCATCTCCATGATACGGTGCAAAATGAATTTGCCCAGAACGGAAACAAATCGCTCAGCGCGCCACCCAGCACGGCCGAGCACATATTGCCGCCGATGCACGTCGGTGGAGCCAAAGACAATCATCCAACAGCACCGCAGAAGGGCGGCTTCTTTGCCGTCGTTGGCGACATGGCTTACGGCGCCGCCCGCGAAATCTACCATCATCCACTGGAAATCGCCAAAGATGCTGCTATTGGTGTTGCTGCCGGCGCAGCCGCTGTGGTCGCCGGCCCAGAAATAGCCGCTGTCGCCGGAGTAGCTCTAGCCGTCGGTGCGGTCGAAGCGCACGGAGGTTTTGCCAAAGTAGGCAGCGAGCTCTGGCAGGGTGGCAAAAACCTGATACACAATGGTGAAGTTGTGGCCAATCCGGAAGGGCACACGAAAGCGGAACAGGAAAAAGCAAAAGAAGGTCTGGAAGAAGCAGGCGCGGTCGGCGCCCATGTGGCTGCCGGAGTGGCAGGCGGACTGGCCGGCGGCATCGGCACAAGTGCGCTGGCTTCAGCCATGCGCAGCAGTGAAAAAGTAGTCACCGAAACATTGATCGCTGGCACGGAAGGCGGCGCCGAAGCAGGCACCGTTACTGGCGGTACCGCCGGCGGTGCATCTACAGAAGTGGCCAAAGAAACGGGTAAAATTATCGCCACCACAGGCGAAGTAACCAAGGAATCGGCTCTCACCGAAGGCAAGCTCACTTTGAGCAGCGAGTCGAGCAGCGGCTCGACCCATGCTGATGTGCATGCAGGCTCGCTGACAAATGCCGACGGCAACGTGCACGACGTTTACTTCCATGGCGAGGAAATGACTCCGGAGGCGACTGCAGCACGTGTGGCAAAAGAACAGGCCGGGGAGAAGCTAAATCGAAT
This sequence comes from Cyanobacteria bacterium REEB67, assembly GCA_018971775.1. Lineage (GTDB taxonomy): Bacteria > Cyanobacteriota > Vampirovibrionia > Obscuribacterales > Obscuribacteraceae > REEB67. The sequence continues at coordinate 43,748 of JAGXAB010000029.1, forward strand.
AATCGGCTTCGAAAACAGCTATCCCGAATCGCAAGCCGTCAAGATCGAAGTGGGCGGTAAAACGCGCACCGGCTGGATCCAAGAAGCCGCCGGTAAACCACTGGAAAACGAATTGCGGGCTAGAGCCGCAGAACAATTCGGTACTACAGCGCACCTGGATCAAGATGTGGCAAAGATTTTGGCGCAGGACCCGGCTTTAGAGAAACAGGTCGAGCAAGCCGTTGTCGAACGCCTCGTCTATGGCGATCACGATATAGCCGCTCGCAACATTGGTGTCACCCATGGTGCCGGAGCAGAAGGACAAACCGGCGCCACAACCGTACGCAATTTCGATCTCGGCGAGGGGTTCAGCGAAAGCACCACTCCAGAATTGCATTCTTACCAGATGAACTTATCGACAATCGGCTTGCAAAATGCCTTTTCGGGCAAACCTCTGTCCGAAGGTGTGCGAGAGACCCTGCGCAACTTTGTCAGCAATTATGATAATCCAGCCGGTCTAGCGGCGCTCCGTCAGACCGGTCTCAATGACGCTCAGCTGCAGGGTGTCGTCGGCAGAGCGCGCTGGCTAGCCGATCACGGCACCATGCCGGAAGTGGATGCCAAACTAAATGATCCGGAAAACATTTCCTGGTATCGTATGCTTGAAGATCGTCGCCACTAGCTTAGGGGAAGCCCGGATGATCGAGCGCCATAAACAAAACCCGACCGGCAGATTTTCCGGTCTGGCCGAAACCTATGCCCGATGCAGACCCAGTTACCCCTCGGATGCCGTGGATTTTATTGCCGCTGTCGCCGGCCTGACGCCGGCAGCCCTGATTGTCGATGTCGGCTGCGGCACCGGCATATCGTCGCGGCTTTTTGCCGAGAGAGGCTACAGCGTCTGTGGTATCGAGCCCAATGATGACATGCGCCAAAAAGCTGAAGAAGAAGAAGAAGAAGGCAGAAGAAGCAAATCGATCAAATATTCTGCCGGCACGGCAGAAGATACCGGTATCGACGCAGAGGCCGCCGACCTGGTCCTTTCCGCTCAAGCCTTTCACTGGTTTGACCCGGTTAAAGCTTTGCCTGAATTTCGCCGCATCTTAAAACCAGGCGGCTGGGTGGCCCTGATCTGGAACGAGCGAGACGAATCGGACAAATTTACCGCCGAATACGGCGCGCTTTTTCGCACGCTTCCCGATACGGCCGGTGTTGAAATCCCGCGTGGCAAGGCCGGCAACGCGCTGCTCGAGAGCAACTTATTCGAGCACCAGCAAAGAGATCTTTTTATCAGCAGCCAGCTTCTGGACGAAGAGGGACTGATCGGCAGGGCTTTTTCTGCCTCCTACGCGCCCAAACACGGCCTCGAAAAAAAGAAATTCGAACACGACTTGCGAGAGCTGTTCAAAGTTCATGCCAGACAGAGTGACGCCGGCGCTGCCCCGCTAGTCCGCATGCACTATGCTACTTCGGTCTATACGGCTCAACGCCCTGCGCTGTAGTTTGCTTATCAGATCTGGAAGCCAATCATGCCTGCCACAGTGGACGAGTGAAGGAACTCTCGACAATGATCAGCGAGAAAGATGGCTGATTCGAAACACTCGCTCAAATAATCAGAGTGTTTTATGCCAGTGACCGTGTCCATGCCCATGTCCATGCCCATGTCCATGCCCGTGACCATGACCGTGGCTACTATGCCTGGGTGCAATCGGATGGCCCTCGCTGGCGCGTCCCGGCCCAGTATAACTCCAGTGGTGCAAATCATTTTTCAGCGGACCATGGCTGTCGCCCTGGCGGAAGCCATTGGCATGTAAGGCCTCGCGCACTTCCTTATCGTCCGACGGTTGCGATTTGGCACCATCTTGATCCTGGATATCGATGGCTCGGCCAAAACCATGATTGGACCTGCCGGGCCTGGCATGCAAACCGGTGTTGCGCCAGGCAATGCCTTCCTCCTGCCCGAGCGTGCGCCCTGCTCCATTCAGATGATCAACGGTGATCTCCTTGTGCTTGGGCGCAAGTGCTTTGTTGACATCGAGATATGACTTGGCCGCATTGTAGTCCAGCCAGTAAGGCGTATTCTGAACAAAAGTGCAGCCGTTGATATGCCCTTTCTTATCATGGGTAGAGACTGTGATATCGCCATTTTGCCCGATATATCGAGGGTCTTTCACTTTGCCCTTTATCTCTTTATAGAGTTCAGGATCTCTATCCTGGACACGCTCCATCGGCTTCGCATCGATACCCGGCGTAAGGTTGGGAGCAACGACTATCTTCTTGCAGGGATCGACCACATGACTCTTATCGTCTGAAGAGGCTTGTTCCTCTGGCACCAAGCCAGGCACCGTATCTGGTGCAGCCCTTGCAGCGGTCGGTGCATCTATATCAGGGGTTTTTCTTTGAGGTGCAGCTGGCAGAGATTCAGGTAGAGATTCAGGTAGAGATTTTGGGCCGTTCAACTCTGCCGAGGCGCTCGTCAGAGCTCGCCGCATCTCCGGAGCACTCATACTGTAAGCGGCGCGCCAGTCAGAGTCGCTGTCGCCCGGGCTCGACATGTAAGTAGCTTGAATTTCGCTGCGCGCTTCCAGACTATCCATCTACTCTACACCTCAGGCCGGATGCCCGGCTCAGGAAGCCGGCATCCGTGGACATTATCGGTGCGTGCGTGAGATTGGCGTGAATACCCGCGCGCCCACAGTGGGGAAAACCGGAAGACGTTTCCACAAGGCCTTAAAAGCCCCCTGGCATTTAATCTCGGACTACGTATTTGCCCCCTGTACCAGGGAAAGGACAGGGACAATAATGAACTCAAGTCTAACAAGTAGCCCCCACTCGGACGAGGCAATCACAATGAGCTGTTTTGATCAACCCGGACCCAGCGCCTGCGGCGTTCCCCAACGCGAAATGCAAGGCGACCCATTGAGGGTGGACGCTCACAATATTGCCCGTGAATTATTTTCACAAGATCCGCGCTATCAACAGCACGCCATGAACGACATCCGCGACGAAGTGCGAAACCTGCCGCCGCTTCAAGCCGAACACTTCGCTCATCTCCTGCAAGAAGAAACCCGGGGCCAATCACCCCTCAGTGAAGTGCCGGAAGTACGTCAGGATTATAATGGTCAGAGATACAACACCGGTAACGAACTGCTCGTCATGACAGATCCTTACCGAGGCACCGAAGTACTTAAACAGATATGCCACGAAGACGCTGGCTACGACCGGGGCCCAGACCCGGGCTACAACCCGGGCTATGACCCGGGCTACGACCAGGGCTACAACCAACCAATCGCCCCTCCTGTAATTGTCCAAAGACAACCGATGTACGATCAAAATCCTGTCGTCACGGGTATCGAGCAAGGGGTCGGCATTGGTGTCGGCAATGCCCTTGTCATGGGTTTTTTCGGCCACCGCCGTTAAACAGGAAGCCTCCGTCCAAGGCTTAGACTAGATCAAGACTATTGCCGCGACAATGATGGCGCTTGCTTCGAGCAGCACTCTCACTGTCGCGGCATTTACTATGACAAGATGCTATAAACGAGCGTCCCGCGCCACTTCTCCCAATGCCTCCAGTAGCCTATCGATTTCCGCTCTGGTATTAAATGCTCCGAAGCTGGCCCGCAACAGGCCACCGGATACGGTGCCAAATGTTTCATGAGCGCTGACGGCGCAGTGCAGCCCAGGCCTGACAGCGATATCATATCGCTGGTCAAGAATATCGGCCGCTATATCGGCGGTTCGGCCCGGAATCGAAAGAGCGAAAGTCGCCAGACTCTTCGGCCAGCCGTTCAGCCGGGCGGACGATTGGCTGTTTTGCTCGACAGCCGCTCGTCCATATACTTTTATTGATGGCAAGCACCCGGCCAACTGATCAGCAAAATAATCAGCCAATTTGCTCTCGTGCTCGCCTATGGCGCTGTCGCGCTCAGTCAAATAAACAAGTGCCGCCGTCAAGCCGGCGACAAGCTGCACGGCCGGAGTACCGGGCTCGAGCCGATCGGGCAAGAAAAGCGGCATCTCCAGACTTTCGGATCGCGAGCCGGTACCGCCGCAATAGGCAGGGTCTAAGGCTTCACCCTCGCGCACATAGAGCAGACCAAGACCGACCGGACCGAGCAACCCTTTATGACAGGAAGCGGCAAAAAAAGCGATGCCGGGATGCTGGCTCAGGTCGAGAGCGAGAACCCCGGCTCCCTGCGCCCCATCAATCAATAACGGCACATCGTAGCGCAAACAGAGATCGGCTGCAGCGGCCAGATTCAATACTTCGCCACTGACATTGCAGGCCATTGTAAAAGCGCAGAGCCGCGGTTTCGTTTCGACCAGCAATCGCTCCAGATCGGCGAGGTCAACCAGACCGACATGCTGAGCAGCAGGCGCCACACGGCACACTTTTATAGCGCTGTGATTTTCCAGCCAGCGTAAGGGACGCATCACGGCGTTATGCTCATAACTCGAGCAAAGCACAGTATCTCCGGCGGCTAGACGTCCCGCGCCGACAAAACCATTTAGAACCAGATTGACGGCGGCCGTGCAGCCGCTCGTAAAAATCAGGCGCTCACCGCTTGCGCCCAGATATTCGGCCAGAGCTTCTCGGCCTTCAAACATCGTACGAGCCGCGTCAAGAGCAAGCCTGTGCCCACCCCGCCCCGGATTGCCGCCATGGCGCAGGGCCGTGTCACAAGCGACATAAACCTCCTCCGGTTTTGGATAGGAGGTGGCAGCGTTATCAAAGTATAGAGGCTTGCGTTCCATCGGCCTCGCCATGCTAGCATTTTCAAATGCCACTTACCAAAATAAACGACTACATTTTGACTAAAAAACGCTTGGCGATAAAAAGCCCTTTACGCCTGGCTCTGGCTCTTAGCCTGACTGGCCTGAGTCTGCAGATGTGTGCGCCTTTCCAGCCGCCAGCACTGGCGCAGACGAAAAAAGCAACAAGAACGGTCCATGTTCAGCCCAAAGAGAGTGAGGCGACAAATGAAATTCCGGCCGAGATAGCCGCTCTCTGGCGCTCACCATCGCCTGCATTTGCCGCCACTTTCAACAAAGTCGGCGAAGAGCCACGCGAGACATCCATCGACAAGATTCGCAAGTATCTGCAGGGCGCTCAATCGAGCGCTCCCTTCGGGCTCAATCTTAGTCGTGACGGCGCCAGCGAAACCGAGAAACAGGCCGCCTCCTACGCCCTGGCCCGCCTGCTCACCAGAGGCAAAAACAATCAACCGACGCTTGAAGAGCGTAAGGAAGCGCTGGCGCTTTTTGAAAAGGCTTCCGCGCTCAGTTGCCTTCACATCGCCAGCCTCTGGCACATGAGCGAAATAATCAGCCCACTCGGCGATGAAAACAGCACACGAGCTCTCCTCGATCGCATCAACGACGATCCGGCGGCGAGCCCGATGGATAAAGCGCGAGCGCAATATGAAAGCGGGCAGTCCTACATGCGAGCGCCGCTTGTTTCATCGGCCTCATCGGCCCCAGCCGCCCCTTCCGATCCGAACGCCGCCAACAGCGCCATGACGCAGGCCAAGGGCATTTTTCTAGCAGTCAAAGAAAAATTTCCCACTACCGATTACGCCACCGGCTCCTCCTATTACCTGGCTCAAATTGCCACAAACGAAGCAGGCGGCGTGGTCACTCCGGCGGCCGTCACCTTCCTCAAAGATTATTTGAGAAACAGCACCAATGGCCGCTTTTCCTCTGAAGTAGCGGACAGGCTTTATGCCCTTTCGACGGCGCCGGGCACAACCGGCACAAATGGTGCCGACGGCGGCAGCACCGATACGCCGGCTGTCACACTGAGCCCGGAAGACTATAGCCAGATTGCTGCGGTTTTTTATAAGCGCGGCGACCTGACCAAAGCGCTTGCCGCCTACGATAAAATCGGCCCAGATGCAAAGCTTTTCCAACGCGCTCAGTGCCTGTCGAAAACTGGCCATCTGAAAGAGGCAGAAGCAGCTCTACTGGCCGGCATTCAAAAGGATCCCGGCAGCAGCAGTTATGATGATTATGCCACCACTTTGTGCCTGCCTTTAAACCGCGCCGATTCAGCCGCCCTCTGGCGCAAAATACTGGCTCTCAATCCCAAACACGCCGACCATGCTCTCTATAATGTGGCAATACGTTCGGAAGATCCAGAAGCGATGCCACTTCTAGCCAGACTTCTCCAGCAATTTCCGACATCAGAACATGCACCCGAGAGCCTGTGGTGGTTGTTCTGGAATCAGACAAAAAATATCTACCCGGGCGCCATTGCCAAAGAAAAAGAAAAAGCGCTGGCTTTGATCAAGCTGGCTGAGCAGGGCGTTACTCGCTATCCACAGCATAGAGTGGCGGCCAGACTGGCTTTTTGGGCAGGGAAAATCTACGAAAAGCTCGGTCAGATCGAACAAGCCAAACAACAGTATGAGCTGGCCCGAGAAAAATATCCGACCAATTATTATGGTGCGCGTGCCCGGGCCAGATTGCAATATCTTCTCGCCAGCGGCGAGAAAAAACACGACCGCGCCTTCAGCACAAGCCCGGGAAGACAACTGCGTCCGGATAATTGGCACTGGCCACAACCACCGCATCTGGTCAATCTCGATAAAGTAGCGCCGCTCGTCGGAGCACCGGCGATGGTTTTAGCGGTAACTCATCAGGGCGATGAGAGTATCGCTCGCATCAATGCTGCCGTGAGCGCAGACAAGTTGACGGCAGCAGAGCGCATCCATATCGATTGTTTGAAATCCTGGCTTTTCTTGAGCCAGGCCATGCCGATGGAGGGGATCAGAGCAGCCGGCCGCGATCTTGACGGCCATCCAAGTAAATCGCCTCGCTGGGAAATTGTCTACCCCTGGGCTTATTGCGAAGCAATCAATGATGCTGCGACAAAAAATAGTGTCGATCCCTATCTCGTGCATGCATTGATTCGCGAGGAATCGCGCTATTTTCCTATGGCCCTGAGTCGCTCCAAGGCGATCGGCCTGATGCAACTCTTACCTGGCACCGCATTTGGTGTGGCCAAACGCATCGGCCTGCATATTTCCAGCCAGGATGAAATCTTCATCCCTGAAAATAACATCAAAATGGGCACAAATTATCTGGCCTATACTCTCAGTCGCTTCGACGGTATGGCCATGCTGGCGGTCGCCAGTTATAACGGTGGCCCAAACGCAGTCAAACACTGGGTCGATGTCTTCCACGCCAAAGGCGGCAGCGACTGGGATATCTTCGTCGAAAACATTCCCTTCCGCGAGACGCGCGACTACGTGCGCAAGGTCTTTGGTTCGTACTGGACCTACGAATTGATCTATCAATGAGTTCAAATCGAAGGCTCTAAATCTGCCTGGAAGAAGGCGGCAGACTCTGGCCGGGAAATGTTTTGACATTGCGCAGCATCAGTGCCGTCGAGAGGTTGAGCAGAAACATAAAAGTCACCCAGGTGGCCGTCAGAAGAGCAGCTGCCAAAAGCAGCGGGTAAGCGCCGTCGAAGTGCAGGGCCAGCGGCTGTAGACAACTGAGCAAAAACAGGCCGAGTGTTTTGAAGGCAAATTGTCGCTCGACCGCTACAGATCCCGGCACCTTAGCGCAAAGATCGGTCCAGGTGCGGAGCTTGATGGTACTTTCGGGATCGGTTTTTTCGACAGCGATTTTGTGCAGTTTTTTGTAACTGTCGACGATGACGGCGGCCAGCAAATTGGCGCAGGCCATAAAACCGCCGAGGGCGGCAGAAAAGGTAAAGGCCGCCCAGAAGCCGCCGGGAAAAGTGATACCAGCGACCTGTGCCAGCATATAGTGCCAGATCAGCGCCTCGACGAGCCAGCAAAACGGTATGGCCGCAAGCAACATGGCGACTAAGACAAAAAGTTTGAACATAAGCCAGAGACCGCTCAGAGCGGCCTTTTTCGCAGCAGTCAGGTCCGGCGCAGCCGTATTGCCTTCAAGGCCCGGGACTCTGGTATCTTTGGATTGATCGGATTTGACAGTCATTGGTTTGCACCGCCTATGACTGCATTATGACTCCAGAACGAGAATGCCGCCCGGAACCTCTAATTATTTATTCAGTTTCGAATCAGTTGGCACAACATGGGCGTTTTTGAGCACATAGACCGGATGGACGGACATGGTCATCAGACTGAAATATCTTTCGTGCCACAGTTCATCGTAACCGGGCACCGGCGAAAAACTGACGATGTATTCCTCGCCTTTGATCGGCCACCAGCGCCAGCTATCACGGGGAGGGGCGCCGCGAAAATGACTGGCATAGACATTGATATCGCGGCTAACGTTGTATTCGGCGCCACCATCGATTATCGAGGCCGACACATCTTGCTTCTCCAATTTAGTCAAAGCGCGCCAGCGTGCGGCATTTGAAGTGATGTAGTCCTGCCCGCCAAAAATAGAATAGCCCAGAAAAAGGGTTAAAAGAGCCGTACCGACCCAATCAGAGAAGCGCAAATTGGACAATTTGGAAAAATGGGCGAGGGCTAGAATGATCGGCAAGAGAGCGATCAGATAATAGCGATCCGTGCAGCGCACGATTGTCTCCACCATCAAAAACCCGAGCGTCGCAACACAACTTGTCGCCAACACCACTACTGAAGGTGAGGCGAAACGTGACAGCAACTGGAGTTTGAACTTACCGCCGGAAGATTGGAGCGCTTTGCGCACGTGGACGACGGTCAGGCCGACCATAGTAAAGAGCTGACAGAGAGCGAGGAAGGCGAGGAAGTAGGATGCTGCGGTCAGGCGTACTTTCTGGCGCGCCGTCAGAAGAGGATTGGCGATGCCCATGATGCCTTGAGCGCCGACGCTGGTGATTCGCAAAATGTTTTCGCAAAACGGCATCTGCGCGTGCCGGACGTTGACTTCGTAATAGGCCGAGATAAGACAGACGAGCAAAGCTGCAAGCAGAGCAGGACCGGTCACCGGCCAATAAATGGTCACTTTCTTTTGAAAGAGAGCCCGACAAAAATCGATCGTCGACGCGAGCAAGAGCGGAGCCGTAAAAAGACCCACATAGCACAGCACCACACCGATCGCCGCGATTGATTTGAGCACCTGATCAAAGGGCGCCTGGAAAAAACCGAGCAAATAGGAGCTGTGTCCGATCCGTGCCGCCGAATAGTGATCAACCAGAGACTGGCCAGTTGTTTCGCGCAGCATCAACCACCTGTCGACGGCCATGAAGGTCGCAATTGGCAGAAGCAGAAAGATGGCACTGTATCCAAGACGGCGCGACATCGACCAGACTCTGGCTGCGTCCGGAGGACTGAAGAGAAAAGCCGGCGCGGCCAGAGCAAAAACAACGGCAGACTGCCGCACCGAAACCGCCGTCAACAAGCAGAGCAGTGCAAAGATCAGATGCTTGACCGAATGTCTTTTTAAACCGGCAAGCAGCAAATAGAAGTAGGCGGCACTGAGCGTAAGCGCGCTGACATCACTCATAAAGCCTAGATAGAGATTGAGCATGATTGGATTGCCGGCATAGAGCAGCGCGCAATACAGACTTTTGCGACGAGTGACACCTAGTTCGAGCAGGGCGAAATAGGCAAAAATGGCGCCGATTGCTCCGGCAAGGACCGAGGCATAGCGCAAAACTATATACGAAAATCCGAATATTTTAGTAAAAAAGGCGCCCCAGAAGATATGGGCAAAGCCTGCCGCACAGGCGGCCGGCATATAAAGTCGGCCACTATCCAGGAAAACGCGGGTGGTCTCGCCGTAGCTCCAATCGTCATTTAAAGGAAAATCGCCGCCCAAGGAAGCTACCCGAGCGACGGCAATGAAAAAAAGTATGATCGTTAAAAGAGGCAATTTACTGGCTTACTCAGCTCAGGGCCGGCTTTTCGCTGCCTGTTTCCTTTTGCTTGCCGTTGCCGGTAAAGCCGAGCAATTTAGCAAAGGGATTGGTCAACTTTACCGCGTGGTCGCCAGCGGTAGTACCACCTTTGGTGCTACTTGCCGATGGAATTTTGAAGCCACAGGTCTGGCATGTGTGCTTGGTTGCCGGCACCCGAAACTGGCATCTTGGGCAAAGAAAATATTGCATAGATCCCTCTCTTTCTAAAACGGAGTATATCACAGGAAATCAAGTGAGGCTGCGACTCCACGGGCGCCAGGCAAAGGTTTTGGTGAACATTTTACCTGCTTCTTACTTTCCCCGGTCCTTACCCCAATAAACCTGCTGACAAGCCGGCCGGGGGCAGCAAAATCAAGCCATCAATCAATCGCTCTATGTTCGGCTTTCTACACTACCGGCAAAAAAGTTAGGAGGAGAATGCCCGAATCATCCAGCCGTTTATTCGATAATTGAAAGATGCGCCTGCTTCTTACTTTCGCCACATTGCATAAAGTACTTGCCGCAGAGAAGACTCTGCGCACCACTGCTGACGAAAAATTGCGCTGCAGACCGACACCTACCCCTGCCGCTTTATCGCAGGACATCTGCGGAATGTCTCTCGAACTACTCGATCCGACCGCTTCTGCTTCTGCCGTTCAAGTCCTGAAGCAGGCCAATCTTTCACCGCGCGGCGTGCACGAGCTCAGTTGAAACATTGATCGGACACAGAGCACCGCAAGCGCCGCTAAGTCAGCGCCGGCATTAGAGCCTGCTCAGGAAAAGCTCCGCCAGCTGCGCCAGCTTCCTGAGTTAAGAGCCAGAAACTCTCTATTGAGCTTCTACGGAAGCTCCCAGGAAACGAAAAATATTAAGTAGGACATTTACTCTGCTTGATTCAAGCACTTGATAACTCCTACGGTCAAGATTCACACAATTCTCTTTTTCACCTGATCACCCCCGGAGCCGCTCACTAAACAACCACCGCCCGGCACCTCTATCTCCAGGCGCAGCTAGAAACGCTGCGTTGGTCTTTTCACGCCCGTTGAAAGAATTCGTCTCAAGACGGAAACGAAGGGAGCATTTATGACCGCTAACACCTCTACATCGCCCCAAGCCTCAACCGGAGCTTCCGGTCCGACCGCAGCTCTGACCGCTCTGACCGCCCCGACCGCCACAGCATCGCCCTCGGCCTCTACGACAGAAGCCCCGCCGCGTTTCCGGCGCGCCGTCATCGTCGTCAAAGAGACCTACCTCGACCTGGTCACGGCCCTCGGCGATACGCACCAGCTCAAAGAGATCGCCGCCAGGAAGCCCGGTCTCGAATCGGTACAGGAATCGCACGAACAGCACGAACGCTGCATCGCCACCGTCACCGAGGCCCTGACTGCCGCCGGCATCGCTCTCGATACCATTCACCGCAACAGCGAAGGACTGGCCGGTCATCTCGCCAAAATCAGCGATGACGGTAATTGCGATCTGGTCGTCACCGTTGGCGGCGACGGCACCTTCCTGCGCGCCTCCCACGACATCAGCGGCGACATACCGGCCATCGCGGTAAACTCGGCACCGATCACCAGCTTCGGCCACTACTGCATCACCGATGGACTGGGTTTCGCCGCTGTCCTGAAGCGCATCATGAAAGGTGAACTCAAGCCCTCTCGCTTACTGCGCCTCAGCCTCTCCCTCGATGGTCAGGCGCTGCCCGAACCGGTCTTGAACGAAGTGCTCGTGGCGCACAAGCATCCGGCCGGCACCAGCCGCTACAGCCTGCGGGCCGCCGGGCGAGTCGTCCAGCACAAATGCTCGGGCCTTTTGATCGCCGCTCCGGCAGGCTCGACAGGCTTTCTGCGCTCCGAAGGCGGCACAGTTCTGCCGATTACGGACCGCCGCTACACCTTCATGGAACGCGCCCCCTTCCTGCGTATCGGCGAAACAGCCGATTTGAATCGGGCGGTCCTCGATGCCTGCGAGCCGCTCGAAATCGTCTCGCAGATGCAGGACGGTCGTCTTTTCGTCGACGGCGAACATATCGAGTACGACTTCCCGCGCGGCGCCGTCCTTACCGTCTCGGCCGGCGCCAACGACCTGCTTGCCTATATCGACCCTGATTGTCACGCACCTTTCATCAACGCCTGAGGGCAAAAGGAAAACCTGTTATGAGCAAAGATATCGCTACTTTCAGCATCGTTGCCGGCTCTCTTGTCTGCAATGCCCGCTGCGCCTTCTGCGTCGCCCCGATGACCCCGGCCAACGGCATCGGCACCAAAGAGCCGGTGATCAACTGGCGCAATTTCCGTAAGGCGGCGCAGTATGCCCGCGACGGACATTGCTCCACGGCCATGATCACCTCCAAGGGCGAGCCCACCATCTTCCCCGAACAGGTGAGCAAGTTCCTCGACGAGCTCGAGCCCTTCAACTTCCCGATCATCGAGATGCAGACCAACGGCCTGCTGATCGCCGAGGGCAAAAAGGTCACCGACGAGCACCTGCAGCACTGGTATGACAAGGGCCTGACGACAGTCGCCATCTCGGTCGTGCACTACGACGCCGAGAAGAACCGCCAGATCTACGTCCCCCACAAGAAGGAGTACATCGACCTGGCAGCACTGGTAGCCAAGCTGCACAAGTTTGGCTTCAGCGTCCGCCTCGCCGTCGTCCTGGTCAAGGGTTATCTCGACAGCATCGAGGAAATCCAGAAGATGGTCGCCTTCGCTAAGGCCAACAAGGTCGAGCAATTGACCATGAGGCCGGTGACCAAGCCCGAGGAGAGCGAAAACGAGTCCATCTTCAAGTGGACCTCGGAACACCATGTCAGCGACGACTTCGTGAACGAAGTCAACGCCATGCTCGAATCGGGCGGCCGTGTCATCGACGAGCTGGCGCATGGCGCCACGGTCTACGACTACCAGGGCCAGAACGTCTGCATGACCAACTGCCTGACGGTAGCCACCAGCCAGCACGAGTTGCGGCAGGTGATCTTCTACCCGGATGGCCATCTGCGCTATGCCTGGCAATATGCCGGCGCCGTCATTTTCTAAACCCGCAGCCAGGTCCGCTCCCTGGATCACTTCTCTGATTCGCGTCTCTGAACGCGCTTCTCTGAATACGCTTCAGGAGCGGACTTCCTCTACAGACAGAAAGGAGGTCTTCGATGAAAAACGCCGTCGCGAAATTCTTCAGAGAAGCCTCGACTTCTCTCCAGTACAAAAACATCAGGCTCTACTGCGCCGGGGCCGTGATCTCGCTCTTCGGCTCGATGATGCAAGAGAGCATGATCGCCTGGCTCGCCTTCAAGCTGACTGGCTCGACGGCGGTGCTAGGCACGGTGATGAGCGCCTACATGCTGCCGATGATCATTGCCAGCATTGCCGGCGGCTATGTCGCCGACCGCTTCATTGGGCAGCGTAAGCGCATCGTCCTGATTACTCAGGCCCTGGCCCTGACGATCGCCCTGACCTATGCCTTCACGGCAGCCACCGACCTGCTCAGCCTGACTGTGATTTATTCACTGTCGGCAGCACTCGGAGTCACCGTCGCTTTCGAGATGGCGTCGAGGATGGCTCTCTTGCCCAACCTCGTCGACAAGCCGGAACATATCGGCAACGCTTTTGCCCTCGATTCGCTTATTTTCTACACCTGCCGCCTCTGCGGTCCGGCCGTCGGCTCGATCCTGCTGGTCACGGTCAGCCCGGCCTGGGGCTTCGCCCTCAACGCCACAAGCTACGTGCTGGAAATCATCTTCCTCTCGCGCCTGCGCCCGACGGCTCCGGCAGCGGCGGAAGGTGGTCAAGCTCAGAAAAAGCCCGGACTGATCGACGCCCTACGTTTTGCCTACGGCGATGCGCGGAGAAGGCGAGTCATGGTGCTGCTCTCGGTCACCACGTTTTTCGGTGTCTACCTGCAGCTCATGCCGGCCTTCACGGCGGCTCGCCAGGGCACGGCTCTGACCAACGGCTTCCTCATCCTGGCCTCCGAACTGGGCGCGGTGGTCGCCTCACTACTGATCGCCAACAAGCTCAGCAACGCCAGTCGCATCGGTTTCTTGCGCCGCAGTCTGGGCTTTGCCGGGGTGCTCTTCAGCCTCTGCCTGGCTGCTTTTGCCGCCACGCACCAGGTCTGGCTCTCGATGCTGCTCATGGCGCCGGTCGGCTTCACCATGAGCGCCATCTTTTCCGGCGCGCAGGCCGTCCTCCAGACTGAGGTCGAGGACAGGATGCGCGGCGCTTTTACGGCGATGTTCTACAACTTCGCCTACTTCGGGATGCTCGCTCTCGGCGGCCCGGTGCTCGGATATATGGCAGCCGCTTACGGCCTGACTGTCACCACTTGCGGTGCGGCAGCCTGCTGTCTGATCGCCTCGATTCACTACCTCTGCAACACTGACAAAGGCAATTGAAAATGCATACTCTCCTCCTGACCGTCGCCCTGATCGCCGAAATCGTCGCCTCATATCACATCGTCCGCTTCGGCGCACGCCTCTCGGATCGTATCGCCGCCACCCGCGGTGAATGGCCCAACGTCTTCATCTGCGCCGGCATCCTTCTGGTCTGCCTTGGCGTCATGATTGGCTTCCAGGCTGACCTCAACCTCTTCGAGCGTGGCGTCGCCGTCCTCGTCGTCGGCTTTGCCGGCGGCATCGCCGTGCGCGTCAAACAACGCGCCATGGGCGCTTAAAAGATCGCCATACGCTTAAGCCGCAATCTCTTCCGCGACCTGGCTGGCAATAACGTCCAAAATCCAGCCTGCGCCTGAGTTAGCTTGCAATTTTACGCCGCCGGTGCTACTTCGCCTTGCGCGAATATGAGCACCGGCGGCGGCAAGCGGCGATATTAGATCATCTTTTTTGATGACCACAACTATTAACACATATAGTAATTATATGTTCCGATTCTGACTGGAAAAATGAGTTCGTTTCAGTTACGAAGATTTAGTCGACCGGGCTTTGATAATCAAAGGAATGGCAGAGCACAGGTACAAAAGCAGGGCCAACAGACTGAGGCTTTTAATACCGAAAACAACGCAGGCGTTTTCCAAGAGCCCACCAAAAGTCACACCAAGCATATTGGCGGCAAAACAAATATTTGGCTGCTTGGCACGGCCCAACAAGCGCGAGAAGAGAATGCCACCAAACAGAACGGGCAGACAAACAATCAGTGGACTGACAATTTTGTCTATGCCGCTCGGCAGACTATTGGAGATCTGCAGACCGAAATCGAGAAGCAAACTGGCCGTAATCAGAAAATAGATCAAACGCAGATGCCCCTTGTTCTCATGCTTCAAAACATAAGCATTTCCCAAAAAACCAAGGAGGAGGACGGTAAAAATCACCACCGAACTGACAATCCAGGTATTGCCCCAGACAAGCGAAAGTTCTGTGCAGGATTTGGTCTCCATAAGCATAAATGCTTCACCAAGAAAAAACATCGAGAAGGCTTCAGGATTGGCGAGTAAGTCTTTGGATCCGCGCAGCAATAGAAGAACGGGCGTCAGTACGCATATACCAAGCACGATCGAATAGATCAAAAGCCCCATGGAATTGAATTGCAGATACAAGAAGGGCCAATCATCACTGGAAGGGCGCTCCTTAGCTTGTTCGGCATTTGGCTGCCATCTTGCCGAACCGCTGTCCAGCTGTAGCAAATCAGCGAAAGAGGCACTGGCGTTTTGAATTGCCTCGGGATGATTATCTATGCCCGGACCAAATATAAACAGACAGCTGTCGAAAGTCTTGCCGCACAGAGCAAAGGGAGGCTTACCCGTGGCCGCCATAATCGTATTGTAGAGACGAGCAGTAATCGGATTATCAGGCCCGGTAGCGAAACTCATGGCCACAATGCCGTCCGGCTTGAGACATTTGAGAGTGTCGGTAATGCATTCTTTTGTATAGACGAAATTATCGACTCGCAAAAAGGAGGATGTGTTGAGAGTGCCGCCGGGATCGAGGCAGCTGAAATCAATCAGGTCGTAGCGCCGCTTTGTATCGTGAAGATAGGCTCTGGCATCGTTGATTATGACGTGAACGCGTCGGTCGAGATAAGGCTTATCGGGATGGACTTTGGCCCCGAATGTGCCGATCACCGGATCAATTTCCACGGCATCTATGCGCTTAACCGGCTTATTCAGAGCAAAGGCCGCATCATTACCCGAACCGGCTCCCAGGATAAGCATGTCATCGGTGCTTCGAGCCAGCTTGTAAGGCAACTCCATATTGATACTATTGAGAAAAAGAATTTGCTCTTGCGAGTCTAATTTTTTGTTTTTTAGCGTTTGGATTTCTTGATCTCTAGGTGCATGCGTCGCCAGGTGGAAGTAAACGTTGTTGGAATAGAGCATGTAATTGCCGCTTCCATAAATGCTGCCACTGGGCACATCAAAAGTGTGGATATCGAGTTTGCCATAAGGCGACCAGTAAGAATTGCCGGTAACAAAATAACTTAATACCACAGCCGGTATCATAATCGACAAAAGCGGCACTCTCGGCTCGATGTATGCGGCCATGGCAGCCGAAGCGGCTAGAAGCCAGACCCAGGGCGGACCACCCAGGAAAGAAATTGCCGCGAAGCAGAGAACACCGAGCATACTGCCCAAAATATTGACGGAATACGCCGGCAGCGGCGGCAAATCCTTAAAGCTTTGTCCGATAGTACTACCGATCGCTCTGAAGACCACCAGTAGACTCAAACAATCAAGCATGATGAAAAGCATGGCTAAAATCGCCGATAACGGTCCTGAACCGTTATCGGTGCGCAAAGAAAGGTCTTTGAGAGGGCTGAGAGGCACTATCAGCACTGCCGCTAAAAGCACAATCAGACTGAGGACCAACCAGATTTTATTTAGCTTGTTTTCGGGCTGTGCGATACCAAAGGATGCACCGATGAAGGTGACCATCAGAATCAGATTCGGAAAAGCTCTAAAGACAGGAATTTCTACGCCTAACCAGCGTATGCACATAGTCTCGGCAAAAAGCATCAAAAAACTTGCGAAAAATAGTTTAGACATTCACTTCTGCTTCAAGCCTGATCAGTTAAATCAGTATTGGTAAGTTGACCCGACCGACGCCGCGATAAATGCACAATTGTAGCGACTTGCGACAATTTGGCAACCACCGCTTGCGGGGCGGATCATTACTGCTTGGCTTCGAAAAGTGCACTTTTCAGTCCAAGTTTTTCCAGCTATAAAAACTTAATAAGCAATCAGGTAAAATAATTTGGCCTGACGGAATTGCCACCCTAGCAACTTGGGGATTTTGGAATGAATGAGCAGACAGCCCTCGCCGACAAGTCGAAACCTAAGGCCGATAGAACTTGGCTAAGACTTTTTGTAGTCAGTCTTTTGAGTCTTTTCCTCGAACTATTTGTGATTCGCTGGCTGGCCACCGAAGTGCGTATTTTTGCATACTTCAAAAATATAGCTTTGATGTCGGCATTTCTCGGTCTGAGCCTGGGTTTTTTATGGTGCAACAGCAAACGAGATCTCTTCAAATGGACTCCACTGATTCTGCTGTACCTGAGTGGTGTCCTCGTTTTTGCTCTTACCCTGGGCATCACCCATATGTCCTTCGTTACCAATGCAGACAAAGTTGTTATGTTTGGCAACTTCGAAGAGTTTGCCGGCATACGCATACTTTACGTATCGGCAGTGCTGCTTAGCATTTACAGCGCTTCGATTTTATTGTTTCTGGGACTTGGTCAGGAAACCGGGCGCTTATTTCAAGCCTTTAAACCGCTGACGGCCTATTCTATAAATGTGGCCGGCGGACTGGTCGGCATTCTGCTTTTTTCCTATGTCAGTTTTTTGTGCACAAATCCCGGCGTCTGGCTGATAATAGCCGGATTGCTATTTGCCTGTGTCGGACGCAAATTTTTCCCTGTTTGCATCATCGCTTTTGGTATCCTCTACATCGTCTATCTCGGACCGTTCGTAGCCAGGGCGGCCTTCGGCCCCGATTATGTGACGACGGTCTGGTCTCCTTACTATCGTGTTGATGTGCGCCGGTCACGCATTCCGATCGGACCCGCGAAAGGACAGATCATCGGTCAGGACGTTTTTATCAATTACGACAGCTTTCAAACGATGGTCGACGATCGGCCGATCTCGTTGGCCAGCTTCCCTAAGGAACTGGCCAACGAGATCGACGAATTTCACTCCAAACCTTTTCGATGCTTCGGCAAAGCGCCGAACAATGTTTTGATCATGGGTGCTGGCTCGGGATCAGACGTGGCAGCAGCATTGCGAGCCAATGCTAAGCACATAGACGCCGTTGAAATCGACGACAGTATCTATAAGATCGGCAAAGAGCTGCACCCGGAAAAGCCGTATGATTCGCCCAAAGTATCGATTCATATAATGGATGCACGCACATTTTTGCGCAATGCCAAACAAAAATACGACCTGATTATTTTTGCCTTCTTAGATAGCCACACAGCCTTCTCATCGCTCTCTTCACTGAGAACGGACAATTACATTTTTACAAAAGAGTCGATGCAAGAAGCGACCAAACTGCTCACCGACGACGGCATGATCTGCGTTTCCTTCACGGATAAGCCAGATTGGCTCTGGCAAAAGCATTGTATTATCGAAGAGGAAGCAACCGGTGCTTTACCAGTCGGTTTCTGGAAAAAACTCGAATTGCCATCGGCATGTTTGCTTTCGGGCCCAGGCACGAAAGGCAAATCGGCTAAAGATTACAAACTGACATTTACACCAAGGGAAGCGAGCACTAGTGCGGACATCGACGCCAGTGAAGATGATTGGCCGTTTCTCTTTTTGCCGCGGCGCGAATTGCCGATGACATACGTCTGGCCGATTTTCATCATCCTGGCAGTCAGTGTATTACCGCTCTTTAAGGAGTTGAAATTCAAAGCTGAATTGAAAACAAATGCCTTGATGTTTTGCCTCGGTATGGGCTTTATGCTCCTGGAAGTACGGGCGATGTCAGAGCTTTCCTTGCTTTTTGGGTCAACCTGGCTGGTCAACGGCGTGATCATCGCCGTCGTCATGCTCTTCATTTTGCTTTCAAACTATATCGCCGCAAAATTGAATGCCAGAGTGACTCCATTGCTTACCCTGATATTGCTCGCTCTTTTAGTTTTATCGGCCTTCGTAAAAGCCAGTGCTTTGGCAGAATACGGTCCGGTCACCGGCAGCATAGTAGGTTGTCTAATCTTCCTCGTTCCATTGATTTTTTCTTCGGCAATCTTCAGCCTCACATTCAAACAGACCGTCTCCATCCCGAGAGCGCTGGCTTTCAATCTCGTGGGCGGCATGTTCGGCATCGGCCTCGAATATTTATCGATGGCTCTGGGTATTCGAGCCCTCACCTATGTTGCCCTGGTAATCTATTTGACTATTCTGATACTGACCTTGCAAGCAAACAAGGCAACGCAAGCTAAGGCGACCTCCGCGTAAAACGGCGCCTGGAAAAGATGGGAGCGGTCAGGTGAAATTTGCCGAGAAGCCTACTTCATCG
>JAGXAB010000030.1 GCA_018971775.1 Cyanobacteria bacterium REEB67
AAGGAGCGATCTGAGCCATGCGCACATAGACTTCGGTGAAGCTGTCGCGCGGGAAACCGGAAATAATCAGAGGCGTTCTTGCTTCGTCGATGAGGATATTGTCAACTTCGTCGACGATGGAGAAGTAGTAGGGACGCTGCACGACTTCATCGAGGGATTTGCGCATATTGTCGCGCAAATAGTCGAAGCCGAATTCATGGTTGGTACCATAGGTGATATCAGCACGGTAAGCCTGCCACTTTTCGTGATCGGGCTGATGGCTGTAGACCAGGCCGGTAGTCAGGCCGAGAAAGCCGTAAAGGCGGCCCATCCACTCCGAGTCACGACGCGCGAGATAATCGTTGACGGTGACGACGTGCACGCCACGACCGGCGAGGGCATTGAGATAAGTCGGCAGGGTAGCGACCAGAGTTTTACCTTCACCGGTGCGCATCTCGGCGATTTTATTGAAGTGCAGAGCGGCGCCGCCCATGAGCTGCACGTCGAAGTGACGCATATTGAGGATGCGAGTACTGGCTTCGCGACAAACGGCAAAAGCTTCGGGCAGCATCTTCTCGAGTATTTCGCCGAGGACGCGATCCTTGGCCGTGCGGATCTGGCCGGGCATTTTGATAACGTCGTCCGGAATCAATTTTTCATCGGGCACATCCTTGAGACCGTCCTCGATCCGTTTTTTGAATTCGGCGGTTTTGCCTTTCAGCTCTTCGTCGGTGAGCTTGGAAAAAGCATCGGCATAGGTATTGGCCTTGTCGACATAAGGCTGGAGCATCTTTACGCGCTTCTCTTGCGTGTCACCAAAGAAGCCTTTAATGACGTTGCGTAACTTCTCGTCCCAGTCTTCAAACATCTAATGAAATCTCCAAAACCGAATACAGGCGCTTGGCCCCAAACTCGGATACTAAAGGCAAATGGCAAACAATGAGCCCCTGATGGCTGATCTTACCTTGCCTGCCTGGCCGAACCGTCTTACCAGAAGCCAATTTTAACATCTTGAAGTATAGCTCTTGAGAAGGTCCCATTTATGGCAAGACCTTGCTATCATGACACCCGGGCCGCATTCAGCGGTCTGAGTCGATCTATTTGAGTCGGGAGAATGAGAATTGTTTGACACAATGGCCAAAAACGCCGCGGGCAAAATAGCCCTCTCCGGCCTCAATCTGGCGCAAATTACCGACTTCGTCAAAGGGCTCGGCCTGCCCGCTTTCAGAGCCAAACAAATTCACTCCTGGATTTATGCAAAGTACGCCGCATCCTTCGACGAGATGACAGATCTCTCAGTTGAACTGCGTGAAAAGTTGAAGCAGGTGGCAGATGTGCCTTTACTCACAATCAGCCATCTGGAAGTCAGTAAGGACGGCACGCGCAAATATCTTTTCAGTCTGCCCGATGGACAAATCGTCGAGTCGGTCCTGATTGCCTTCGAGGATAGGCCCACACTCTCGGTCTGCCTTTCATCCCAGGTGGGTTGTGCGGTCGGATGTACATTTTGCGCTACCGGCTATCTGGGCTTCAAGCGCAACCTGACGGCGCAGGAAATAGTTGATCAGCTCATGGCTATCCAGCGCGAATCCGGACATCGCGTCTCCAATATCATCTACATGGGACAGGGAGAGCCCTTGCTCAACACCGATAATGTGATCGAATCGATTGAAACGATAAATCTCTCGGCCGGTATCGGCGCTCGCCACATCACGGTATCGACCTCGGGCATCGTACCGGGCATCAACCAACTGGCCGCCGCCAATTTGCCGATTACACTCGCTCTTTCGCTGCACGCACCCGACAGTACGACCCGGATGGAAATCGTGCCGATCACGAGTAAATACTCTATCCATGCGGTTATGGACGCAGTCATGGATTATTACAATACGACGCGCCGCCGCGTCACGATCGAGTACGTCATGCTCGAGGGCGTCAATGACAGCGACGATCAAGCCAGACACCTGGCCGAGATGCTCAAGGACTTGCACTGCAATATCAATCTCATCCCCTTCAACCCAATTCGCAATAAACAGGGTGTGATCATGTACGGCAGGCCGGATATGAAAAGACAGAGACGTTTTGCCGAACTGGCCGGACGCAGCGGCAAGACAGTCACCATCCGCCTCGAACGCGGTACCGACATCGACGCCGCTTGCGGTCAATTAGCCAATAAATATCTCAATGCAAACAGCAATTAAAGGTCCGGGCAACGAGCAGCGGCTCTTTCCAGGCCTGAATCAATTAATTCATCAATCAATTCATCAATTCATCAATTAATCAATCAGACGACCTGAGCCAGAGCTTTGCCTTTGCCCGAGGGGAAGGTGAGCGAGTCTTCACCCAGGGGCTCGAAATTGAAGCGACCTTTTTCGCCGACTCTGACATGACCCCAGGGGATACCGGGCTCGTGATCGAAGACAACAAGCCAGTTTTCGGAGGCGGCACGGGCCAGATATTCGGATTTAACATCACAGCTGGCCAGGGGAAAATGGTCGTAACCCATTACCCAGGGCGGTGAAAGATGTGATTTTGTCGGCATGATGTCGGCGAAATAAACGCCTTTTTCACCGTTTGATTCGAAACAGACGACCTGATGATGGCTGGTATGACCGCCGGTCAGGCGCACCCAGACACCGGGCGTAATTTCGCAGTCGCCGTCGACGAGTTGCAGCTGGCCACTCTCATCGAGGGGCACGAAATCATCCGGGCGATAGCTGGCTCGGGCTCTGGCGTTGGCCTTGAAAGCAAAATCCCACTCCCCGCGCTGGACAATATATTTGGCCAGAGGAAAATTGGGGACGAGCTGGCCGTCCACCATACGGGTAGCACCGCCGGCATGGTCAAAATGCAAATGCGAGATGATCACAAAATCGATCTGCTCGAGGCCCAGGCCTACATCTTTCAATATTTCGGCAGGACCGCTCAGCGTCTTCAAGTCATAACGCTGCCGCTCGACCTCGCTCCAGCGATCGCCCATACCGGTTTCGACCAGGACGCGGACGTCGCCTGTGTCGATCAAGAGAAGATTGCAGCTGAGCAGTACCCGGTTGTACTCGTCAGCCGGTGAGCCTTTTGCCCACATCGTTTTGGGTACGACACCAAACATAGCGCCGCCGTCCAGACGAAAGGAACTCTCGCGGATGATCGAAAGGTCGAATTGTCCGAATTTCATCGGTTACGCCCCCAAAAGTAGTGCAGTCTAATCTGGTTTAGTTTTGTCTGGATAAGACGAAGGTAGACATTGGTGTCGTGCCCTGCAGGGCCTGACCGTTGCGATTGGCACCGCGAACAGCGTAAGAACGTACGCCGTCGGTACCGACGATCGGACTGTATTCGATCTGTCCGGCGCTGCCGACAGCGCCTGGCGCTGACGACCGGGCCAGGGGCACATCGTTGACGCTGCCGATTATGGGCCATTCCGGTTTATTGGTGTAAGGGTTGACCGGTCCATGGGCACCGACAGCACTCTTACCGTCTCCCGGACCACCCTCGAAATAGCTGAAAAAAGAGTCATCGAGTTTGTCGGGATAAAGGCCACCGCGGTCATTGGCAAAACTCTCGGCGGCTAGCTGCACCATGCGCATGTTTTTCTTGACCGAGGCTTCGCGCGTCTTGTCCTGGTTGCCAACATAGTGAGGGAGCGCGACGGCGGCCAAAATCAGGATGATGATCACAATAATGAGCAACTCAATCAGTGTAAATCCGCTCTGACTGCGCAGCCGAGCCAAGCTGACTTGACCACGCTTATTGGATGACATCGACAGTTCCTCTTCTCGCTCCTCTTTAGATTAGCAAAAAATCGCAGCCAACGTATAGCGCCGGAAGGCAAGTGCAGCGGTATTGCTTCGCAATCGGAGGCAGAGAGAAAAGGCACAGACCGTCGACAAAAATTTGCCAGGCACGCCGAGGGCAATGCGCTAAAACTAACCACCAATAACAAAAGCCGCCCGAGATGGAATCGGGCGGCTTAATAGTCTTTAATATCGAATCGCTTTATTTAAACGCCTAAAAGGCTAAACGGTCGCGAGCACTTTTTGTTCATGCTTGTGACGATCGTGGACCACCTTGCGGGGACGCTTGAGGTGCTCCATAAATCTGCGATGGGCGAGGGTGTCGATGTGAGTCTGAGAAGTCTTGTCCGGAACGGAGAGAACGAAGTCTGTGGCGTCTTCAACTTTAGGCATTGTGTTGTGCTTGCCTACCAGATAGAGATAACCGCCGCGTGTCGAATAAACGTAATGGATCATGCCGCCTGCCTTTCTAGAGTGCTCTTAGATGCCTAGAGTGAGTTACCGAATACTTGAGAACTGACTTAAAACGCTTGAGTGAATGCCGGATCCTCTAATTATCTGGGGGCTGTTTAGGCCATTCGGGTTACTTTTGCTTTCTGACCAGTTTTTGAAGCGTGGTGAGAAGAAAGTAATATGGCCGCCCCTCAGTGAGGTGTAAGTGAAGTGTAATGGCAATCCGACCAAATGTATACCGGAAAATACTAAGTGCGAAGCCATGTTTCAAAGAGAAATGTTTATATTCTCTGAACAATTACCTGACACTAATGTGCTAATCGCTCTTGAAGACTGGCTCGGGATGCCGGTTTCCTATCGCAACATAGCCCCTGGAGCCTTCTCGCGCCCTGCAATTATTTGAGCGAGATCATCTCCAGCCACAATCGTCACCGAACTTTCGATATCGCCAACAGATGCATTGACCATATCTCCTATATTACCCAAATCGGTCTTTACCAAACCTGCATCCTCGGGATTGGCTTTTTGAGCGACTATGCGTGTGCGCTTGACACCACTGACGATATCGAGGCCGGACTTCTGCACCTGGATGTTCCGATAGCCTTTTTCAGTCAGTAGGTTAGCGACTTTATAGCCCATTCCCTTGATGGAGCTTGAGTTTTGAACGACAAGACGGATATCGCGACGATCAGCGCCAATGAAATTGGCACCCATCAGACGTGCCACCATCTTGCTGACATCCGACCTATCGACCTGCCAGTCGCCACCCGAAAAGTGGCCCGGCATCATGGTCATCACCTGGTTAGCCCTGGGCACACCGCGGACGAAATTTGCCATACCCATCATCTCTTCGACTGATAAATCTGTGCACAAATAGCGCCTGGCTATCTCAAACAAACGGCCAAGATGAGTCCAGGAGTCCGGTTTGAGCGCCTTGTCCAGAACGGCCCGTAAAAAAATTTCCTGCCTGGTGACTCTACCGATATCGCCGAGCGCATCATGGCGGAAACGCACGAAACCCATGGCTTGATTGCCGGTGAGAGTATGCACGCCCGGCTCGATGTCTATTTTCAATTTAGCCGTCCAGTCCATATATTGCATACGCTTGGGAACTTCGACGGTGATGCCGCCGAGTTCATCGACGAGGTCGACGAGGCCGTGCACGTTCAAGACAACGAAATGATCGATCGGAGTCTGCAAAAACTCTGATACCGTCCGGAGTGCCAGATTCGGTCCGCCGATGGCGTTGGCGGCGTTGATCTTCTGCGTCCCGAAGCCCGGAATGGCCACCTGGGTGTCGCGAGGAATGGCGATGATGCGCAATGTATTGGCGGTGGGATCGAGACGGCCGACGAGGATGGTGTCAGAGCGACCGGTGAAAGCGTCTTTATCGGCATGGACAGTGTGGGCGCCTTTGGCCCGGTTTTCGTCATAGACAACATCGACGCCGAGGAAAAGCACCGTCTGTGGTTTATGCAAAGAGGCGATGCGCAGCTGCGGCGGAATCAATTGGGGTCTGGCCAGATATAAATAGAGATAGCCACCGACAAGGACCACGACCAGCGCCCCAAAAAGGATCCAGGGCCAGCTCGTTGCCTGAAAAGTAGAGGACCTCGCCGGCTCGCGATAGGGCTGATAAGCAGACTGATGGATAGATTTCAATTTAAGCCCGCTTACCGAAAGATCTGCCAAACTTTGTCGGCTTCTGCCATATTATATAGACCCCGGGCACCGGCAAAAGGACTTATACGCAAATTGGCCAAGGCTTCTCCCCAAAAAATATTGACGATCAATTTTGGTGGCATCGGCGACGAGATACTCTTCATCCCCGCTTTGAAAGAAATCCGTCAGGCGGCACCTTTGGCCAAAATCACCCTCCTCCTGGAACCACGCTCGCGTTCGGTCGAGCAAGTCACCGACTTGATCGACGAAACAATTACCTTCGATATCAAAAAGCGCCCCTTATTACCGGGCGACCTCTGGCAGCTGCTCAACCTGATCAAAGCCGGAAAGTACGATCTCGTCATATCATCAGGTGCCTCGCCTCAAGTCTCGATGCTTCTATTTCTAGCCGCCATCCCGGTGCGCGTAGGCTACGGCTCAAACCGGCTCGCCAGGCTGCTTCTCACCCATCCAGTCGATTTGCTGCGCGATCAATACGCCGGCGATATGTATCATGATCTGGTCTTCGGTCTGAAAAATTATCTGAACGACACCAACGACCAACCGCGCCTTCCCAAGGCAGTCAGCCAGATTCCGCGCATCCTGGTCAAAGAAGAATCGCGCCTCACGATCACAGATCTGCTTGCCTCCCGGGGCGAGAAGGAGTCGAAAAAGATCGTCCTGATTCACCCGGGAACTAGCGCCATGGCCGTACAGAAAGGCATCATCAAAACCTGGCCCAGTCAAAACTGGCTTGCTTTAATTGAAAAACTAGCCGCCTGCAAGACGCTACCTTTCGAGCTGCGCATAATATTGGCCGGAGGCCCGGACGATAAGGAAGTGATCGCCGCTCTCGAAGCCGAGCTCGACAAATCGGCGACCGGACGGCCCGCAAATTTTGAAAGTTTCGCCGGAAAAACGCGCGGACTTTCGGACCTGGCCGCACTCATGGAAGCAGCCGAGGTGGTCATCTGCGTAGATTCGGCGCCAATGCACATGGCAGTTGGCCTGGACAAAAAGACCGTGGCCCTTTTTGGGCCCACCGACCCGGCCAAACTGATCCCAGACAGTCCTCGCTACAGCGTCCTGGCGGACCGTCCTGACAAAAGTGACCCTACTGCCCCGCCTCGGAGCCTGCTAGACGGGCTAGGCGTGCGGCTTCAGCCCGATATTGTTTACCAGTCTTCGCTGGATCTACTGAAGGCAGAGTAAGGCCGATAAAGCTGTCCGGAAATTCCTCGGCGAGGATGCGATCGATTTCGCGACCGTCGTCGCCGATGAAGGCAAAGAGCGCCTCGACGACCTTTGGATCGAACTGCTTGCCGGCCATTTTTTTCAATTCGGCGACGGCGCGTTCATGACCAATAGCCTCACGGTAAGGTCTGTCGGTGGTCATGGCGTCATAAGCATCGGAGACGAGAATGATCCGCGCACCGATCGGAATGTCTTCGCCGGCCAGACCATCCGGGTAGCCAGTGCCGTCCCAATACTCGTGATGATGTTTGACATATTCGCGAGCGCGCCAGAGGCCCTTGAGGTCACCGATGATTTCAGCGCTGGTGACCGGATGCTTGGACATGATTGCTTTTTCTTCGGGGGTGAGACTGCCCGGCTTCCAGAGAATGGATTCGGGGACGCCAATCTTGCCTATGTCGTGCAGGATACCGCCGAGCTCGACGTCGCGCAAATGATCGTTGGGCAGGCCGAGCTGGCGGCCGATCAAAACGGCAAAACGACTGACACGCAGACTGTGACCGGCGGTGTAGTCACATTTGGCGTCGAGGGCATCGGCGAGGGCGCGAATCGTGCCGACACTGACCGATTCGAGTTCGCCCAGGGCCACCGAAAGCTCGACCAGGAGGCGATCGTTGTTTTCTTTCAGTTCGTAGGCTTCGAGGGCGCGGCGTACCGTGAGCTTCAATTCTTCTGCATCCCAGGGTTTGGGAATGTACTTGTAGACATGGCCGGCATTGATGGCGTCGATCAGTGCCTGGACATCGGTGTAACCGGTGAGGAGGATTTTGATCGCATCCGGACAAATGGTCAAAGACTGCTCGAGCAGCTGCACACCGGTCATGGAGGGCATGCGCTGGTCGGTGATGATCAAACTAATTGGCTCGGTCTCGAGTATCTTCAACGCCGCAGCGCCGCTTTCGGCCTCGAAAATTTCGTGGTCGGGAGAGAGTACCCGGCGCAGCAGTCGCAAATTTGGAATTTCATCATCGACTACGAGTATTTGGTGACGCCGCATCTCTTGCTAACCCTCGAATAGTTTCTGCTATTACTAGCGTACTCTTAATTTAAGCCGATTTACCCTTTAATCTGAAGCGCCCCAGCTGTCGCCACCTGGGCCAAATCCGTTTTGCGGCCGACCTGGAATAAGATGTCCCTGAAATTAATCACGGGAAAAGGAATCCCGGGACTTTTCGGCATCGGCGCGCTTGGCCACCAGCGGCACCCGGACAAAGAAAGACGTGCCGCGGTCTGGGCCCGGGGTAGTCTGCGATGTCAACCAGATCTGCCCGCCGTGCCGCTCGATGATCGAATGGCAAATAGACAAGCCCAGTCCCGTCCCCTGGCCGACCGGCTTGGTGGTGAAGAACGGATCAAAGATTTTACTCTGAATCTCGGTATTTATACCAGCACCGCAATCGCGGATTTGGACCAGGACGGCATCAGCCTCGAGCGTTCCGATCACATCCAGGTGAGGAGCGGACACATCGCTCATGGCCTGAGCGGCATTTGAAAGCAGATTCATCCAGACCTGATTGAGTTGGCCCGGGTAGCAGAGCACCTGCGGCAAATTGAGCTCGGCCAGATTGGAATTGACCGGGATTTTGTCCCGGCCGTAATACTGCGAAAGTATCTTCAAGGTGGAATCGATGCCCTCGGTCACCGAAGCTTCCTTGAGTTCGGCTTCATCAAGGCGGCTGAAGCTCTTCAGATTTTTGATGATATGGCGGATACGCTCGGAACCTTCATTGAGGTCGGCGATGATATTGTCCAGATCGGTGACGAGAAAATCGTATTTCAATTTATTCTTCAATTCATCGACCGGCCGCCTGTCCTCTTCCGGTAGCTTGTCGATTTCGGCGACAACACCTTTGAGCTCGTCCACATACTGCTTGAGATAGGGCAGATTACCGTGGACGAAGTTGATCGGATTGTTCAACTCATGTGCAATACCGGCAACAAGGCGACCAAGCGAAGCCATCTTCTCCTGGTGAATAAGCTGCGACTGAATCGTTTTCAATTCACTATTTTTACTGTCCAGATTGAGATTTTTTTCAAGCAAAACTTCGTTTTTCTGGGAAAGTTCGCGCACCAGACTGGCATGCTCGATTGCCACAGCGACCTGGCCAGCGACCACTTTGATCAAAACTATCTCGCTTTGATCAAACTTGCGGTCGGCGGATGTGTCGGCGAGCAGTACCACCCCTTTGGAGAAATCGCCGTACATCATTGGTTGAATCATCAAAGTCTTATATCCGCTCTCGACGAGCTGACTAGAGATTGGCGCAAATAGCGGATCTTTTAGAACATCGATGAAGACGAAGGTCTTGGTTTTGGTGCCCGTTTTTTCATCGCGCTCGTAGGCACCTTTGTGCTCGAGAATGAAGCGACAGATTTCAGCATCAATATTTTTCAGAGATGATGGCTTGCCCTGCGCCTTTTCCTCTTCGGTCACATGAAGACGTTGCACCACCGTCGGCAGTGCCGAATCCTGCGAATCTTGATAGATGATCGCCACCAGATCGCTTCGCACAGCGGTGGAGAGCTGCATGACAGCAGCTTTGAAGACTTTGTCCAGCTCGAGGGTACTGCGCACAGCCTTGTTGATGAAGTTGATCAAGCGCTCGCGTTTAGCCCTCTCATCGGTTTCGTGGACGAGTTTTTCATTGGCATCGAGTTGTTCATAAAGACGCTCGGCGCCCTGCCTGGCGACACGACTCATATAGTCGCAAAAGCCGGCCCAGAGCATCGCCACCGAGCTGAAGAAAAAGGCACGTCCGAGAATGCGCAGCCAGAGGCGACCGGTATAAGCGGCCGCCAGACCGGTGCTCGAGTGCTTGGAAAAAATATAGGGCAAGAGTTCGGCATTTTCGGAAGTGAGAAGACCGATATAAGAAACCGTGACGAACATCGCCGAAAGATAGATGCCGCGGCGGCCGAAGGTATAGCTGGAGAGAAGTACCGGCAGAAGATAAAGCACATAGAGATCCGATTCGAGACCGCGCGTGTAATGAACAAGACCGGTCAGGGCAAGGACGTCGAGGGTGATCAATACGGCGTTAAAAAACTTGAGACGGCTGGGTGAATGGCGCAATTTTCCAAGCGCCAGCAGGGCGACAAAGGAATAAAAGCTGACGCCTCCTACGATATAAGCAGTAGAAAAAAATTCGAATTCTTCGCCGGCAAAGGTGCTGATGCAAACAGAGAGAACAAGCCCGATCAGGGCGAAGGCGATGCGGAAGCGCAGCAGCTGTTCGCTCTTCAGATAAAGCTCGGCGGCCGATTCGCGGATGCGCGCCTTGCCTTCTCTAATCCTCGTGATGCTGGCAGTCATGCGCACTCAAACATATTCGGCGGCGCGACGATAGACATCGGCCGCTTCGGCAAAACGTCCGAGAGACTTGAGCGCTGCTCCCCAGGCATCATAGATGTCGCCGTCGTAGGGATCAATCTCGGAGGCCTTCTCGTATTTTTCCAGGGCCAGCTCTTGCAGACCAAGGAGCGAGAGGGTCTTGCCCCAGTAAAAGAATAGTTGCGACTCAGAAGACTCGACCTCAGCCGCCTCGCGAAACATCTCATCGGCCTCGACAAAGCGACCCATTGCCATATAAATCTGACCAGCGACGACCCTGGCCGAAGCATGGGTCGGATCTTCGCCAATGACGGCGAGGACGACTTCGAGCGCTTCTTCATGACGTTGCTGCTCTTTGAAAGAGCGGGCCAGAGCCACTTTCAAATCACTATCGCGCGGACTGACGGCAAGCAGTTTTATCGTCTGCGACTCGACCAACTCATAACGAGCCGCTCGCAATAATTTGTCGAGCGCCTCTTTTTGCGGATTGAGACATTCGGGATCATGCATCACCGCTTGCTCTAGATGATAATGCGCTTGATCCGGCTGGCCGAGATGATCATAAGCCTTGGACATATGCAGATGAGCCAGAGCATAATCCGAGCGGATCACCAGGGCCGAGGAGAACTTATCGAGAGCGGCCTGGTAATTGCCGGAGAGCATCAGAGCACAGCCCAGGCCATCGAGAGCTTGATAGTTGTTCGGACTTTCGCTCAGGACCTGGGAGAAAAACTTGGCCGCCCGCTGCAGATCGCCTACGCCCAGAAAAGCATGACCCAACCAGAAATCGAAAAGTCCGTCGACGCGGCGAGCATCGAGGGTAACCAGTGCTTCACGACAGCGGTTCATGAGGATGTAGGTGACAGCGAGATAAACGCGCAGGTCATTGTTGTCCGGTTCAATCGCCAGCGCCTTTTCGAAAGACTCGGCGGCGCGGTCGAATTCACGCAAATAGACGCAGCACAGACCGAGATTCATCACCGGTTCCATCGAGGCCGGGTCCATGTCGGCCGCTTCGAGGAGCTTATTGGAAGCCTCTTCCGGCATGCCGTTGCGGAAAAGGGCGGCCCCCCAGTCATTGTGGATGAGCGCCCTTTCCCTGGCTGTGAGCGCTCTCTGGCTCGCCGTTGCCCCTTCCTGAAAAAGACGCACCGCCTCGTCAAGACGACCGGAACCAGCCAGGGCCGCAGCGGCAAAACGCATGATTGTCACGTCTTTATTGTCGAGCTCGAAGGCACGGATGAAACATTTGGCGGCGTCTTCTTCATTGCCCATGGCGGCCAGAGCCACACCAAGCGAAACAAGAGCCTCGGTCAGCTCGGGATCGATATTAACCGCCGCTTGGAAATACTGCGCCGCTTCCATGTATTGCCCCAGCTTGAAGCTGGCCAGGCCACCCTGGATATAACCGGCGGTCATATTGGGAGCGATCTTGACGGCCTGGTTGAATTGGCCGATTGCACCGCGCACCGAGCCCATTTCCATCAGGGACATCCCCCAGTGCAGATGGCCGACGGCAAAATTTTCGCGGCGTTCGCAGGCTTCGCGGAAGCAAGGCATTGCTTCGGCAGGCTGACCGTCCTTGAGGAGGATCAAGCCGAGCTGATAATGAGCGGTCGGATTATCGGCGGCAATAGAAAGCGAAGTCTTCAGATGACGCTCGGCCTCAGCGATTTTACCGTTGTTGAAAGCAAGCACACCGAGCTGGTATTGCACCCCGGGGTCGTTCATAAACTGACCGGGATTCTGCTGGGCAAATTGATAGAGCGAGGCATAGGCCTCATCCCATCTTCCCTGGGAGGCGAGGTCGGAGACTACTTGTGAGATGGGAGCCGAGGTCACGCCTGATCCTAAAGAATTGCACGCCAGAAACTGACTAATTAAGCTCTGAGTATAACTCCAAAGCAGGGCGAAAAGCTAAGCAAGAGGGTCGCAACGAGGACCTGCCCCGTTTATTTAAGCACTTCGAACCAGAAAAGCGTCACCAGGCAAAGCAGCGCCTGCACAGCCCAGAAAGCGGCGACAACCTGCCATTCGGCCCAGCCTCGCGGCGTCAGCACGGCCTCGAAATGATGATGCAGAGGAGCCATACGGAAAAGCCGTTTGCCCTCGCCAGGCAGTCGTCTGGTCAATTTATAGAAGGCCAGGGCCGGTGCGGACATCGGCTTTTCTGGCTTAAAAGGTTTAGTCAGCTTGAAATACGTCACCTGAGCCATAACCGAAAGAGCTTCGACAATGTAGATAAGCGACAGAGGGATGAAATAGAGGGTCAAGCCCCCGGCCAGAACCAGGCTGGCCATGAGACCGCCGATGAAGAGTGAGCCGGTGTCGCCCATGAATATCCTGGCCGGGTTTTTGTTGTAAATCAAAAAGCCGAGCAGGGCCATGGCGGCGGTGGCGGATATGGTGGCATAGCCAAACTCGCCGGCATCAAAAAGCATGACGGCAAGCGTGGCAAAAACTTGAGTGCCAGTGCCTGCGGCCAGACCGTCCATACCGTCATGAAGATTGACGGCATTGGTGGTGGCGGCAGTGAGAAAAGCACCGAGCAAAATAACAAGAAGAGCTGGTATAGCCAGATAAAAATGGGGATCGGCCTGGGCCAGGGTAACTATAGCTGAGGGCAGATTGACGGCCGGCAGAGTCTGACCGAACACTGCCGCCAGAGAAGCTGGCAAGATCAAGGTAACCGGCTTGACCTGGACGAGCGCCACTGAAAGTGCGATGCCGAGCACGGTTTCAGTACCGAGCCGCAGTCTGGCAGAGATACCGCGATTGGCCTTCTGACGCACCTTGGCACCATCGTCGAGGAGGCCGACGACGCCGCAAAGGACGCCGATGACGATGACAAAAAGGGCACTGAGGCTTTCCGCCTTCGGCAGCGGATAAAATGCCAGGGCGGCACTGCAAACAGCGGTGGTGGCAAGGAAGCATAGGCCCCCCATCGTCGGCGTCTTGGCCTTGTGGGCGTGGGACTTAGGGCCTTCTTCCCGCAGTTGCTGGTCGATGTTTAAAGCCTTCAACCATTTTATATAAGGCGGCATGAGCAGCGCTGTCAGTGACAATGCCACAATGCCGGGCCCGAGAAGTTCGAGCGCGGCAGTGAAGATCGGTGTCAGGTTCGCCTGAGAGTAGTGGTTTAGTTGTTCGGGAGACAAACTGCGTTAGTCGAGGTAGAAACTGGTAACAATCTTACGATGTTCCTTCGCATAGTTTACCGACTCAAGCAGCGTATGGCTCGTGTGATAGAGAAAACAAATTATTTGCTGGCATCTATCGATTATCTCATGGTTGCATATGCGACTGGCATCCGCCAGGGTCATCGTGCGTCTTTCGGGATACTCTACGATATTCTTTATACCTATCAACAGATCCTGCACTTCGCCGGGCTGTTGATTAATTGTTTGCGGCAGGATGATGCTGAGGCGATCCGGATTAGCCCTTTGGGCGCCGCGGATCACTGCCATATTTGTACCGTTAGCACCACCGCTGGTGACGACCTGGTTGCCGGAGAGGACGAGAGCGTAGGAGAGCATCTCAACCAATTGCTGATGCGTCAGGGGCAAATTGCGTGTGCCGATGATTGCCACTTTGCGCGGACCGGACTGCTGTATAAGCAGCAACTCTTGGGCCAGCTCATCGACAGTCGGTATCGTAGCCGCACCAGGATCTAGTGGAGACATAAATTTAAGCTACCCCAATAAGTTTCATACATTGCCAGTGGCACTTAGATTAACCGTCCCGAGGCAGCTTTTGCAAAAGCCTGGAGCCCGCTGTTTACAAGTTTTAATTAACAGCCGACCAACTTTGAATGGACAATAGTAATGCCCTCAAGCCCCTGTGCAGCTTTCGCAAACATACAACAGGGAGCAGGGCGCATAGCTACTAGATATCCGCCTACCCGGGCGGGCCTTTTCTTGACATCAAAAAGACAATGCCAAGATGTCTCAGGCAAAATTAGGCGACTTATATATACTGCGGAGTAAGAGAGTGCTTAGCCAAACCCCTACCCATGACGCAACCAGCGTCAACGAGTCATCAGTGAACGCCAACCAGCAAATTTTCGACCCGAGTATCAATCCCGAGGACGAACTGCTCCTCCGCCTGAACCCAGAACAACGCCACACAGTTACCCAGCGCTGGGGTCCGTCGCTTGTCATCGCCGGAGCGGGCAGCGGCAAGACTACGGTTTTGATGCGTCGCATCGCCTGGCTGATCCAGCGCCTCAATCAAGAACCGGAATCGATCCTGGCCGTGACATTCACCAACAAAGCGGCCGGCGAAATGAGGCACCGTATACAAGGTATCGTCGGAGAAGCGACGGCTAAGCGCATCGCCATCGGCACCTTCCACAGCATCTGCGCCCGTATGTTGCGCATGGAAATAAGCAACTACAAAACCGCCGACGGTCTATCCTGGGATAATAACTTTGTCATCTACGACGAGACGGACACGCAGTCCCTGGTCAAAGCACAAATTATCAAGCTCAACTTAGACGATAAAGTTTTCGTGCCCAAAGAAGTGCGGCACACGATTTCGGCTCTGAAAAACGACGGCTACACGCACCATTCTTATGCCACCGAAGCGAAGAATTATCGCGAGGGCAAAATGGCTGAGGTCTTCGTCGCCTACCAGCGCGAACTGGCTCGCAATAACGCTCTCGACTTCGACGATCTGATTTTGATTTTCACCGATTTGCTTCAGCAGAATCAAAATGTGCGCGAACGCATGCAGCGCCGATTTCGTCACGTCATGGTCGATGAATTTCAGGACACCAACAAATCGCAGTACGACTTGATTTCACTGATTACAAAAGTGGACAGCCCCGAGCATTATCTCGGCCGTGACGCCAGCGTACCGAATGAAACGCGCTGGAATGAGCGCAGTTTGATGGTTGTGGGCGACGTCGACCAATCGATCTATTCCTGGCGCAAAGCCGACTTCCGCATTATTCTCGGCTTTCAGAAAGACTACGCCGGTTGCGAAATGATCAAACTCGAAGAAAACTATCGTTCCACCGAAACGATTCTCGCCGTCGCCAACAGCATCATTCAAAACAACACCGAACGTATCGACAAAGTCCTGCGCTGCAACCGCGGCAAAGGCGGCAAGGTCAACTGCTACGAAGCGACCGATGAAATCGACGAAGCATTTTACGTAGTGGAAGAACTAAAACGTCTGCGCGCCCGCGAAAAGAAACTGGCTGACTGCGTCATTCTTTATCGCACCAATTCGCAAAGTAGAGCGATAGAAGAAGTCTTGGTCCGCTCGCACCTGCCTTACATAGTCGTAGGCGGCACGAGATTTTACGAGCGCCAGGAAATCAAAGATATGATTGCCTACCTTAAGCTCATTTTTAATCCACGCGACGGTCAGGCCTTCAATCGCGTTATCAATACACCTAAACGCGGCCTGGGCAAAACATCCATGGATAGAGTCCTGGCCTATGCCGAGACTAAAGGGATAAGTTCGTTAGAAGCCTGCGCCGAAGCCGAACGCATTTCAGATCTCTCGCCCAAGGCTTACACGACACTGAAAGACTTTGCCACCATGGCGGCACGCTGGACAGAAATGTCGAAAACAGTGGTGCCCTCGGTCATTCTCGAGCGCATGCTGCGCGACACCGGCTATATCACCAAGCTGGAAGAGGAAGCGGCAACGTCCAAAGACGAGACCGCTCTCGGTCGCATCGAAAACGTACAGGAACTGGTGGCGGTGGCTCAGGAATTCGAGTCAACAGCAGATACTCCGGACCTCGAGACCTTCTTAACGCGTATCTCTCTGGTCTCCGATCTGGACGCCATAAAAGAAGGCGAAGACGCCGTCAAACTGATGACTATTCACGCTTCCAAGGGCTTGGAATTTCCAGTCGCTTTTATCATGGGCTGCGAAGACGGTCTCTTTCCTCACATCAGATCTCTCGATTCTCCGACCCAAATGGAAGAAGAACGTCGGCTGATGTACGTGGCCGTCACCCGCGCCGGCGATATCTTGCACATGACTCTGGCGCGCAAGCGCACGATGATTGGCAAGGCCTGGTCGCAGGGTGGATTCTCACAAACATACACTATTCCAAGCCGCTTCCTCAAAGAAATCACTCCCGGACTTGTATCTGGTTATTACCCCAGTGGTGAAGAAAGGCCGAGCGAAGGCGGCGGCGGTCGTCCCGGTGGCGGTGGCGGTTTTGGTGGCGGCAACTTTGGCGGAGGCAACTTCGGTGGTGGCGGCGGCGGTGGCAGTTCCAGCGGCCGTGGTTATGACGGCGGTGGCAGCAAATACGGCTCTGACAGCGGTTATAGCGGCGGCGGCTCCCGTGGAGGCTCGAGCAGCAGCTCGGGTGGCTACGGCGGCTCGAACAGCTATGGCGGCTCCGGCGGCTCGAACAGCTATGGCGGCTCCGGCGGCTCGAACAGCTATGGCGGCTCCGGCGGCGCGCGTAGCGGCGGTAGTAGTGGTGGAAGTGGTGGAAGTGGTAGCAGCGGCGGTGGCGGTGGCTCACGCGGCGGTTATGGCTCCAGCTCCGGTGGCGGTTACAGCGCTAAGCAGGGCTACGGCAATAACTTCAGCGGCAATAGCGCTCCGAAACCAAACCTCTCGCCAGCCCATTCCTCTAATCAAAAGCCGCGAGCCTATCGCGCCAACGAGCAAAAAGATTCGTTTATCTCCGGCAGCAAAAACGAGCCGATCTTGTTCGAGAGATTAACGGTCGGAAATAAAGTCCAGCATGTCAAGTTTGGCATCGGAGAAGTCAAGCAAATTATCGGTGAAGGCGAAAAAGAGCAGTACGTTGTCCTTTTCGAGACTGAGGGACGGAGAATTCTAGATCCCAGATTTGCAAAACTTATAAAGCTGTCCTGATCACGCCTGCTTTGTTGGAAACTAAGAGCGACTCCGTTAACGTACGGGGTCGTTTTCTTTCCGGTAGAAGTCGGAAAGCACCTATTTTTTGGTATCAACTCAACTTGTAGAAATCTAGTGAGGGGCAATGTCAGTCGAAAGAACCTTTGTGGCGGTAAAACCAGACGGCGTAGAGCGCGGTCTCGTTGGCGAAATCATCAGTCGTTTTGAAAAGCGTGGTCTAAAGCTGGTCGGCTTGAAACAGATGCAAGTCTCGAACGATCTGGCTGAGAAGCACTACGGCGAGCACAAGGGCAAACCGTTCTTTGACGGCCTGGTCAAATTCATTACCTCCGGCCCGATTGTAGCAATGTGCTGGGAAGGCAAAGGCGCAATCGCCACCTGCCGCAACGTCATCGGCGCCACAAGTCCGGCAGCGGCAGCGATGGGCACCATCCGTGGTGACCTCGCCATGGATATCAGTCGTAACCTCGTTCACGGTTCTGATGGTCCTGAAAGCGCCGTTCGCGAAGTAAGCCTCTTTTTCGGCCCTGATGATCTCGTATCAAAATGGGATCGCACCATTGAAAAATGGATCTGCGAATAGAAATCGCGGCCTGATTTAGATAACACAGGGACTTTGAACCGTCGAAAAAAATTGCGCTCAGATGATCGAGACCAGGTTTAAGGACATTCCTTTTACCTGGTCTTTTTCATGGTTTCATTGCAAGCTTTTTCCTGGTCTTTTCACGGCTTTTTCTCCGGTTTCCTTAGTTGTCCTGCACCGGCTTCAGAGATTGGACGATTGACTCCATCACCCTCGCTGCCGCCAGTTCGCGAAGACACTCAATTGTCTTGATCGCGCAAGTTTTCGAGAAACAAGGCTGACAAGCTATACCTTTATATACAGCCCGCCCTTTTTCGCCGTAAGGACCATTACGCGTCCAGGGCGAAGCGCCATGGACTGCTACCACCAGTGGTCGGCCCGTCGCTGCAGCCAGATGAACCGGGCCAGTATCGGCACCGACGACAAGGTCCGAGATCTGAAAAAGGGCGACAAGCTGGATTAAGTCGGTTTTGGCTGTCAGGTCAAGCAGACGTCCACCGGAAACTGAACCGATATCGGATGAGTTTTGGCTTCCAGCAACTCCAACTGAACCGATATCGGATGAGTTTTGGCTTCCAGCAACTCCAACTGAACCGATATCGGATGAGTTTTGGCTTCCAGCAACTCCAACTGAACCGATATCGGATGAGTTTTCCGGGGCACCACCGCTATTTACGGTCGGCTGGATGGGGTCCGTTGCTAATCTGGCCAACCGCTCTTTTATACCTATATATATTGTTCGGTTGAGCCCCTCGTCACTTTTGCCACCGCAGATGATGAGTCGTCCCGCCCCCGCCTGCAATAAAGCGGCACCCAGGTCACTCCAATGGTCAGCCGGCCAGATCTTAGTCACCCAGGTGGTGCCGGGTACCAGCACGGCTACCGGACAATCAATGCGCTCCAGGGGAATGAGCGGTGATCCTACCCCTGGTATCGCCCCCTGCCCCTGCGTTAGTGCCCGGCTCGTTCCCGGAAGTGGTGCCTCGGATGGTGCTTCGGGCAGTATAGATGGTGCCTTACCTGAGGAAAATGGTGCCTTTGGTGGTGCCTCATCCGCCAAAATTCGACCTGGCACCAGAGACGGTTGCGCGCTGGAAGCGGCAGCAGCACCAGGGGTGCCCCTATCTTCAGCGGCCAGCAATAGCTGAATTGATTGCCGTACAAGAGCTTCCGGCTCCGGAAGTGGAAAGACAGCTCGTTCTGGTTTCGCTAGCAGCACCAGATTTTTCTTTTGGGCGAGAATCTCAAGCGCAAAATTTGCAAGGTCGATATTGAGGTCGACGACATGTCTGCTTAAGCTGTAGTAATCTCCGACATCCAAAGTGTTTGACATAAGCAAGCTCGACCCTTCCCTTGCACCCCGAAAACCAACCCTGATGGGAGCTTTGGATGCGAAGGCAAGAAGAGCACTCTTCAATAATCCCTGAGCGTCAATGGCCAGATCGAAGTGCTCGGCCGATAACTTGGTGAGCAGAGTCTTAATATCACCAAGGCCGGTGCCTAGAGTTTCCGGCCCACGCAGGCGACCCAGGAGATCCTTCTTATTGAAGACTATTACCTGGTCTACGGCCTTATTGTTTTCCAGGAGTGCCTTTGCCGGTGGTTCCACCAGCCAGGTAATTTTGGCCTGGGGTAGGCGAGCTTTGATTTCCGCGGCGAGAGGAAGGCAATGCACGACATCGCCGATGGCACTAAGTTTGACGATGAGAATTTTCATGAATGGTCATCCCGGTGGCCAATTCAGCCTTTCCACACTGATTTGATTGTACATCCGTTGGAGATTTAAGCGGGTCTCGCCGTTTGATACCAGCCATTATGAATGGTGCGACCCTTCTGATACCAAAACTAATCACCCCTGGTATCACAAGATTCTGGTGGCAACATCCCGAAACCCTTGTGCCCCAATGAAATACAAATTGGCACCAAAATTTGTATATCCAAATAGGTTATAAACGCATACTTGTTTGGTACAATAAGTGAGCCACCTTGAGTGGTGGTAACCCGAGAAAAACGGTGCCAATAAATTGAGGTCACCGGTCCAAGAGAGCGATCCCCAAAGCGGAGCGCTCTAGACGAGATTGCCTAAGCTGCCCGAAGCGTCTAAAAGCAAAATCGTTCTAACAGAGAGCCCGGCAGCCTATGGGGTTGCTTGGACATTTTCCCTAAAATACTAAGGAGTGAATCTAATGGCAGGAGTTCGCAAAACTGGTGGCAAAGCCAAGAAAGCTACTAAAGCAGCAAAACCGGCTGCAAAAGCCGCCCACAAAAAAACGTTGAGCGGCGGACGCAAAATTGCCCCCCGCAAAGCAGCACCCAAGCACACCACTAAACCGAAAGCTACCGCTTCCCGCAGTGGTGAGGATAGCTATACCGATTTCTCCGGAAAGTTCACCGTGCGCTTGCCCAAATCTCTCCACCAAGCCCTGGTTGATAGAGCAGAAAAAGAAGGCGTCAGCCTCAACCTGTTCGTCACCAATGCCCTCTCCCGCACTGTGGCTATGCCCGGCAAAAAGAGATAAATTGACGGCTCAGGCTGATAATTAGATGCGGAATTCAG
The DNA here is from genome assembly GCA_018971775.1 of Cyanobacteria bacterium REEB67. Lineage (GTDB taxonomy): Bacteria > Cyanobacteriota > Vampirovibrionia > Obscuribacterales > Obscuribacteraceae > REEB67. The sequence goes on from JAGXAB010000030.1 coordinate 20,475, forward strand.
ACTCCAGGTCGGATCTGGTAAACCGTTCTAAATCATTTGTCCTGTCGTCAGTTTTCGAGAGAAAGTTCGAGCACGAGAGAAAGTTCTAGAAATAGAATATGCGACCGAGTTATAAGAGGGGGAGGTTGAGAAACTTCCCCCTTTTGTATTGGAATTTATTAATACCCAGGTATCTCAGGCGAGAGGGGCCCGCCGGTTGGCAATATGCCGCAGCCGCATTTTCATCATTAAGGGCTCCTAAGAAAAGCAAGGCTTTACCTTATCTCTTACACCTTTGAATCGCCCCTCAGACCGGCTAGACTCAACGTGTTGGATAAGCAGCAGGCAAAATGGCCTTTCTTAATAGGACTCCCATTCAATGAGCCAACCCTCAAGAACCGTTCCCATCCTAAACCTTAACGCCCAATATCAGAGTATTCAGACTGAATTGGAAGCGACCATATTAGAAGTATTGCGTAGCGGCCATTACATATTGGGCAAACATGTCGCAGCCCTGGAAGAGAAAGTCGCTGCTCTTTGCGGAGCAAAATACGGGATCGGCGTAGCCAACGGCACCGACGCTCTTTTACTGGCCCTCTGGGCTCTGGATATCGGCCCTGGTGACGAAGTTATCACCAGCCCGTTTACTTTTGCGGCCACGGTGGAAGCCATTGCTCTGCGCGGTGCTACCCCAGTATTCGTAGACATCGATCCCGACAGCTTCAATATAGAGCCGTCCGCCATCGAAAAAGCGATCACCAAACGCACCAAGGCAATCATGCCCGTGCATTTGTATGGTCTCCCGGCCCAGATGGACCCGATCAACGCCATTGCTCAACGCTATGGCTTGAAAGTGATTGAAGACAACGCTCAAGGTATTGGCGCCACATACAAAGGTCGGGCTACCGGCGGTCTTTCGGATTTGGCCTGCACTTCCTTTTATCCAACCAAAAATCTTGGCGCCGCCGGTGATGCCGGTATGATTGTCACCTCGGATGCCGCCCTCAATGACCGCCTGCGCTCGATTCGCGCCCACGGCATGCGCCGTCGCTATTATCATGACGAGCTTGGCGTCAACAGCCGCCTCGACGAATTACAAGCGGCCACACTGCTTGTGAAATTACCTCATCTGGCAAAGTGGAACAGCCGCCGCGCCGAAATAGCGGCCCTCTACGAAAAGAACCTCAAGCACACCCCTGGTATTGTCACCCCCAGTGTTAGCCTCGCGGGTGGCCAACGCGGTCAAGCAACCGAACAAGTACAGCATGTCTATCACCAGTACACCGTGCGAGTGCAGACAAAGCCGCATCAGAACATCGGCTCGGGCTCAAGCCTGATGAGTTCTGAAGAATATCTAGCCAACTCCAACCGCGATGCGGTCATCGCCGGCTTAAGCAAACAGGGCATAGGCTCGATGTGTTATTACCCAGTGCCGCTGCACTTGCAGACAGCTTTCGCGTACCTGGGCCACAAACTGGGCGATTTCCCGATCTCTGAACATCTCTCGCGAGAAGTCTTGAGCCTGCCAATGTACCCCGAATTGAGCGATGAAGACGTTCACTACGTCAGTGATTGCCTCAACACAATTATGACCACAGAAATTGCACCGCTGGCAGTGCCTGCTCCGGCAACGTCCACGGTCGCAACAGTCACATCGGTTGTCGCGCCAGTGCCGCAAACAGCAGCCGGCGTGGTGCTCTAAGTCTAAAAGACGAGAGTAGGTTACATGGCGATAATACTTTTGGTCGTGGCGCTGTTGATCACGGCTGTGGCTTATCGTCCAGTGTTGTTTAACTTCTTTGCAGGGGATGATTTTGTCCATCTGATCTGGTTGCAGCAAGCGGTGTTGCATCCAGAGCTAATCTGGCGAAACTTCCATACTTCATGGCTTGACGGCACTACGACGAAATTTTATCGCCCGCTTATCTCTGTTTTTATGGTCAGCGATTACGTTCTATATAATCGCAATGGCCTTGGTTTTCACCTCACCAATCTCTTTTTTCATCTCGGTTCGGTATTTTTCATCTTTTTGATCTGCCGCCATCTCGGCAAGAAACTAACGCTCAGAGAGGATTTGCATCCCCCCGCGCGACCTCTCGACAGTGGCGCAGCTACGCTTTACTGGCCATTTTTCGCGGCTTGCCTCTTTGGTCTCTACCCGCTTCACACCGAAGCAGTGTCCTGGATCACGGGGCGAGTAGACGCAGTGGTGACAGCCTTTATCACCGGCTCTTTTTTCTTCTATCTGAGAAGTAGAGAATCCAAGGCCAAACTCAATACCACTCTCTGTCTAATTTTTATGGTCTTGGGGCTGACATCGAAAGAGATGACGATTACCCTACCGGCAACTTTCGTACTTTTCGAATTGATTTTTCCTCGCTCGATTCTCCTGTCAAAATACGATCTTCCCAGTCTGGTGAAACGCCTCAAATTAGCGGCGATCAGTACCTTTCCTTACTGGATCCTGCTGGTAATCTACTTCGGCGTAAGACTGATGGCACTGGGCACATTTGTCGGCGGTTACGACGATTCGCTGCTCTTTATCTCCAATCCACAGGCCTTTATCCGCACCTGGATCAATGGCCTGAGATTATTTGTCGAACCAGTAAATCATGAACTAGTCAGCGCTCGGGCTCTGGTCAGCAAACTCTGGGATGTCTATCTGGCGATCGCGGGCGTTGGCGCAGCGCTCGTCATCGGCATTAATAAAAATGTCCTGCGTCTATTCGTCTTTTTATGCGGCTGGCTCGTGCTTTGCCTGGCTCCAGTCTACAAAGTTTTTGCAATCTCAGATGATCTGCAGGGCAGCAGACTGGCTTATGTGGCAACAGTTCCTCTGTGCATGCTTCTCACTCTTTTCTGCCTTGCCACTGTCAGTAGTGCCAAAAAAACGCAGACCAGAAATATAGAGCAACCGAAGTCTGAAGCAACCGACAAGATTGCGCGAGAAAAGAACTCACTGAATTTGCTATCGATCGTTGGCAACACTATCGCTCTGGGCTTTCTAGCTCTCGCATTCGCTGTCTTGAACCTCAATAACGAAGCCTGGGTCTACGCAGGACAGGAGGCCAATGCCATTCGCGGCGGCTTGGCCAGACTTTATGACACCGAAGAAGGAGATCCGCAGATTTTGTTTGTCGGCCTGCCAGACCAAGTGCACGGGGCTTATATCTGTCGCAATGCACTGCCAGGCATGACCCACACGCCACAACTGCAAAGGGATATAAAGAACGCCATTCTGGTAGACCGCTTCGAGCCGATTTTTCCTTTTGCTCTGATCAAACAATCGCTTTATGACAATCGGTCCAAAGTTAAAATATACCGCTGGGACACTGAACACAAAGATTTTGCAAAAGTAGATCTGGATGTAGTCGAACAATACCCGCAAAGCAAACTACAAACATTTAGCGGGGCAAGTCTTACCACAACGATTACTCCATCCAATCCTGACACTTGCACCTTCAGCTGGAGACCGGATAACTCACTCGAGCTTATCGGTAACTCTAAGAAGTTGGGACGACCCGAAGTCAGAATCGCACCGGGAATGACCCCGTGCTTTGCGATGGAATTCGTCAGAGTGACGATGCGACCTCTATCGACAGGTAGCGACCAGGCGGCCAAAGAAAAAGCAGCAGAGTATGCCGCGAAAGAAGGTGCCGATCTTTTATATACCAACGATCTAGTCGAAAAATTCGAATTAAAATGCCGCACTCACACAACGATCAACGATCCAGAGCCAAACGGCAACGTCGAGCTCGTGTTCCCATTACGCAGTCTACCGGAATGGTCCTTGGGCGGTAAGTGTCACGAACTTCTTTTACGCCTGCCTCATGCCTGCCATTATGCAATAGATAAAGTGGAAATAGTCCCAGCCGCTCAGCTGATTCCCAAAATTTCCTTCGCTAACGATGGATATCTGGGCAGCAAAGGTTTTATGCACATTTCGAGAAAAGACGGAGAGCAGTCACTCGACTATGATGCCACCGGCATAAAAGGCGCCGATGGCGTGATGATTGAGACCACCCGCACAAACTTGTTATTCGAAGAACAGAACGGCGACAGTCTCAGCCGCATAGCAAGTTCAGTCGACATGCAAGAAGGTGCCAAAGGGAAAATCATCCTCAAACGAAGTGATTTCCCTGCCCTTGGCTTGTATCAAATCAGATTATTCGCCAAAGATAAAAACGGTGACCGGATCGGCCAGTCGAGCGATCATATCGTTGTTGCTGTCGAAGATTAGCTGGCAGGGACCAGAGCCCGCGCTTCCATTGAAGTGCTCGGTAGACGATGAAAAACTGAACCGATATCGGTTCAGTTTTGTAGCCCCGATGACTGAACCGATATCGCTTCAGTCTAGAGACAGAGGCCCGGAAAGAGCTTACGGGAAACACCGCCCGGTAGCGCCAGGTCCCGCTTGCAACGGATTAATTGACCGACGTGGAATAATAAGTATGAGAGCAAGAGATTATTGAGCTATGGACCACGGCAAAAAGCTATTAGGCGCGACAATCGAAAGACGCTTCAAGCTAGAAAATATAATCGGCCAGGGCGGCCTAAGTACCGTATATAAAGGCCATCATGAAGCAGCGGGATTTCCCGTGGCTATTAAAGTCTTACACTCCGATTTTTCCGGGACGGAGGAAAGTCTGGAGCGATTTAAGCGCGAGGCCAAAATAATAAACCACCTCAATCATCCCAACATTGTCCACATGTACTCTTTCGGCATTCTGTCCGATCAGAGCGAGGGTATTACAGCGCAACAACTTCCCAGCGCCACGCCGCTCCCCTATCTCGTCCTGGAACATCTGGACGGGTATGGCCTCGACCGCATCCTCGACGAAAAGGAGAAGCTACCGGAACTGATGGCCTTTCGCATCATCGATGGTGTACTGGATGGTCTCAAATTTGCTCACGACATGGGCATAATTCATCGAGACATTAAACCCAGTAACGTCATGTTGATCCATGATCTGAGCGATAACGATAAGATTTTTCCAGGCAATCACTCGCAGCACGTAAAACTGCTCGATTTCGGCATTGCAAAATGCAATAGATGTCACGACCAAAGTCAGAAACAGCGCTTAACGCAGCCCGGCTTTGTCTTTGGCAGCCCGCTCTACATGAGTCCGGAACAGTGTAAGGGCCATGATGTTGACGCGCGTTCAGATATTTACTCCCTGGGCTGCATGTACTATGAAATGCTTCGCGGAGAACCACCGTTTAAGGGTGAAAGTGCCGTTCATACCTTTGCCATGCATTTGTACGAAAAGGTTGTGCCTTTACCGGAAGGTGACGGCGAAGGTTGCGTAACGAAAGGTCTCAACGACATACTCCTGAAATGCCTGGCCAAAGAACGAGGAGATCGCTGGATAGACGTCGGAGCATTGAAGCGGGCCTTGATTGACCTCTACGTTGCGAAGACTGCTTAGGATCTTGCCATGTGGGCCATGTGGGCTATTTGGGTTATTTGCGTTATTTGCGTTATTTGGGTTGTTTAAGCAGGGCACGACCACTGGTTGTCCTGCGTGTAATTTGGTGATCGTCGAAGTATGCGAGCAAGGCCAGGGCATATTTGCGAGTCGTTGCTAATTCATCGCGAAAATCAGCAGGAGAAATATCTTTTTTCTCCTGCCAGATTTTTAGCAGTTTATTATGCGAGAAATCGATCCACTTCTTGCTGGACGCAAACTCATTATCAATGACCTGGGCCATCTTCACCTTAGCGAGCCGTTCAACGGCTGCTTTTACTTGCTTCGGCTCAGATTTACTCAGTTTCGCCAATTCCGTTATTTCAAGACAGACAACCTTATCGAGAAGATTTAAGATCGACGTTGTGTAAGCGTCCAGAGTCGGAGCTTCGATTGCACCAGACGGACCAAAAAGGCGATCCTCTTTCCGAACAAGAAGACCGGCAGCAGCCAGCTCTTTCAGCAGCTCCTGCATAATTTGGCGGTCTAGATTCGCGGCAGCCATACGGCGAATGGTTTCAAGATTAACGCCTGTAACATTTTTGTCTTCGTTTTTCAGTATCGTATTAAGTGCCGCAATCGCTTTAGCCTTAACTGCCTCCTTAACAGTCCTGGTAATCATGAAGCCACCAATGTTTTCAACGGTATGCTCTTGCACAAGGGATTCGAGACAAGCCTTTTGCCGCTCTTCGCGCAAAACCCAGCTCAGTTGGTTGAACCGTACGGCTTTGCCGGGATGGTTATTGAGAATAAAGAGGACTGCCTTATCGCTCTTGCCGGCAAGAAGGAAAGGCGTTAGCTCCCTTACTAAACTTCGGGTAAGCCAACGCGGCTTCTGGCAGAGCAAAACGACACCACCGGCAATACCATCATCACCGTATCGTAAAACATAGCGGTCACCAGGGCTCACCACCATGGGCTGCTCTAAATGGATATGACCGACGGCTGCCAGCTCACGAGAAGGCGTATCACAAGGCACCGACTCAATCCAGCGCAAAAAGCCCGGAGCCTCCATTGTGCCGTGATACAGCTTGACCGGTCGAGAGGAGAGTTGCATCTTCCTAGAGATTTCAACAGATTCAGGGCTGTTGTCGATTCCGTAATCGCTGATTTGTACAACCAGGTCGCTTGTAATTTCTTTGGCCCCGCCTAACACACATAGGCCGCGGCTGAGAACTGCTTTATTATCTTTCAGCGTTATATTCATCGCCAAACGCTGACCAGAACAGGCCAATTCCTGCGCCTTGCCAAAAGTCTCAAGGCCGCGCACCCGGCCGCCAAAGCCACCAGGCTCAACTGTCACCTGGTCGCCGACCTTAAATCCCCCTTCGACTAGCGTTCCCGTCACCACCGTGCCATAACCGGATTTGGCAAACACTCTATCAATAGGCAGGTAACCGGGGATCTTACCCGCAGCGGCGGGATCTAACGTTTTTGCTTGAGCACTCCCAGAATGAACTTTGCTTTGCAAACCGGCATGAGCAATAACCACCTCGGCCAGTCGTTCCTGGAGGGTATCGATGCCCTCCCCTGTAGTTGATGAGACCGAGACGAGCGCCGCAACATCAATGTCATAGCGAGCCAGCAAAGCCCGTACTTTTCCTTCCACGACAGCCGCGCGCTCGGACTCAACAAGGTCGGATTTCGTCAAAGCTACAACAGCCGCCTTAACGCCCAGCAAAGACAGGATTTTCACATGCTGAACGGTCTGCGGCATAGGCCCTTCATCAGATGCCACCACCAGCAGTGACACCTCAATACCACCGACTCCAGCAAGCATATTTTTTATAAACTTACCGTGTCCCGGTACATCAATAAAGCCCAAACCGATGGTGTCTTGGCCGGGCTGATTTTCATCCAGATTTTTCGAACTCGGCGCTTTTTTACCTTTAGTTTGACCTGGATGCAGGAGCATATGAGCAAAGCCAAGATCGGTTGTCATCTGGCGTTCCTGCTCTTCTTTGAGCCGGTCCGGGTTTATGCCGGTCAGCGCCTTAATCAAACTCGTTTTGCCGTGGTCCACATGACCGGCCGTGGCGACCGTGAAATAGGCGATCGATGGTTTGGCCCGAAACTGTTCCGATATCGGTTGAGTTGAAGAATTGCTCACAGCACCGCCCAGCTATAGCGACTTGATATACATGCGATCATAAACATAATTGAGCCCGAAGCGCCAGATTGATCGGAAGCGGTAAAATCGTTGCTTGATTTATGCTTCCGCTTTGGTATCAGTTGCTCCGAGGAAAAGTTTGTGCTTCATCACTTGATCGATCCCATCCTAATCATGATCAAAGACGGAGTAGCCGCCTGGGGTTATCTGGCCGTAATAGTCATGATGGCGATCGAATCGGCAAACGTACCGCTTCCTTCCGAAGCGATTATGCCCACCGCCGGTATATTAGTCCAGCAGCATAAAATGGATTTTCATTTAGCTGCACTAGCCGGTGCTTTCGGATGCGTAATTGGATCGGTGCCGTCATATTTCCTCGGACTCTACGGAGGCCGACCATTTCTGACCAAATACGGTCGCTACTTGCTGCTGCGCGAAAAAGACATGGAAACCGCCGAGAAATGGGTTGACAAGTTTGGCGATATTACTTTCTTCGTCTGCCGAATGCTGCCAGTGGTACGGACGTTCATTTCTTTCCCGGCCGGCGTGCTGAAAGCACACTTCGGCATGTTTGTGCTTTATACATTTGTCGGTTCACTGCTCTGGTGCTATGCACTCACCTACGTCGGCATAGTTTTCGGCGAGCACATGGAAGTTTTCACCGACATCTGGCATAAGTTTGACCTAGCTATCGTGGTCGTTTGCGTTGGTGCCTTCGGCTATTACCTGTATCGACACCTCAAGCACGACTGAATTCGGCCAGGGCAACCAAAACCTATGAAAACTAACTCAGGGCAACAACGGAAAACTTGACTAGTTCTTCTTGTATTGCCTTTTGCGAGTATCCTCGCGAATTTCAAGCAAATCAATCAAGAGCTTCTGCTTCTCTGGCCCATCCCAGCGCTTCAGCCAGTCCTGAACGGCCTGCTGAATCATGCCGCTCTTGTCGGGGGAATGCGAGCCGTAAAGCCGCTTCAATTCCAACCAAATAGAGTTGAGCGCCGCGAGTTGTTCGGCCGGTAGCTTGATGGTATAGGCGACATATTTACGACTGGCGCCAAAAGCAGGCAGATCGCGCGGCCCCTGAGCAGGGGAAGTCTTGATATCGAGAAAGCCGGGAATCATCTCTCCTGGCGTACCAGGAACGATTTGAGGGTCAATGACGGCATCTTCGGAGTCATCGCTAGCATCGTCCAAAGGGCTTGTAGCAATAATTTCGGCCGGGAGAGCCTTCTGTTTTTCACTCAAATTCGCCTGCTCCGCGCCCCGGGGCTCTTTTTTATCCAAGTGATCCGAAAGCTCCTGAAAGGTCTCTGTGGGAGAAATACTAGCATTAGCAGTTGATTTTTAGCCGCATAGGCTATTTGATAGAGGGTAGCAAGCCCGCTCTATTATAAATGGGGCCGTCTACAAATCCCTCACGAGCTAGAATCGAAAACAAAAGTGATAGCCGATCTAATCCGAGCCGCAGTACAACTTGTTATGCGCGACAAAATCGTCGCCGGACTTTTAATCGTAATGATTGCCGGGATTTTCTTTATGGGCGGCGGGGGCAAAGAAAAGGCCAATCACCGCTTTATGGGCGCCGGCGGCGATGGACAGCGCCAGGGACAATCGGCAGATGATGGCGGTAGTGCCGATCAGAGCGGTGAGCAAGGGGCAGAACAGGGTCACAGCTTGGGTCAAGGTCAAGGTCAAGATCAAGGCCAGGGCCAGGGCCAAAATCAAGCCCAGGGCATGGCCCAGAACGGCAATCCGGCAGCCGGCTCGGCGCAGAACCAGACCCTGACCCAGCAGATGCAGCGCTCGATGAATCCGGGAGGCCAGCCCTTACAGCAAAATTCGACCAGTAGCGTAGCCAGCCTGCCTCCGAGCCTGGCGGTCGACTTCGTGCGCTGGTGGCTGACAATGGCCCTTGATTATTCGCTCAACACATCAGCAGCCAATCACAAGAAGGCGCTCGCCTACGCCAAACCGCAAGTGGCGAATATGTTCAAACAGAGTTTTTACACATCGGAAGTGATGCAGGGCGTGGCAGCTGGCACTCTGGCCGGCTCTTTCCAGCCGGTAACCGTTCAGGCTATAGCTATTAATCCTGATGGCTCGGTCGTGGTCACCGTAATCGGCAACCTGACCCTGCAGTCAAGTGGCTCCCAACCGGTCAGTCAATCGCTCGATATGGAATTTTTGGTTACCAAAGATGCGCAAGGCGTTCGAATGGCCGGATTCTTCAATAAGACGGTGACACAACCACCACCGGCGGCGGCTGGCGATCAGGGTGCTGGCGAAGTGCTCGAAGAACCAACCCGCCGGCGACCATTGTCTGGCGGCTACTAGCACTTTGCATTCCAATTTCGACCTTTGCATTTTGATTTTTTGGAAGCTTGCTAAACAATTCGCTTCAAAGAGTTGCGAAAGAAAGACCGGTAAAATCCGTTGTGGTATATTGTTTTCACTTCAGCCATTTCAATGGCTTGGCATTATGCCGAGGTAGCTCAGTCGGTAGAGCAGAGGACTGAAAATCCTTGTGTCGGCAGTTCAATTCTGCCTCTCGGCAATTTTTCAAATCGATCAAAAAGCGAGGGTCTTGATGTTCAAGGGTCTAAAGTGTCGCGCACTTGAGCTCGGCAAGACACTTCTCGCCTTTTCGACAGTACTTGGCCTAGCCGGCGGTCTCAATGTCGCGTCACTGCAATCGGTGCTGGCGGCCGATCAGTATTTTTATATCAAGCCCTATTTGCAACTCGGCTTCGATGGAAAAAAGGATTCGGCAGGCCTTGATATCGTCTGGTTCAGTGACGAAGCGAAACACAAGTGGCAAGTAAAATTCGTCACCGCAGGCGGCAAAGAAGCGGAGGCCGAGTGGATTACCGAGCGGATGATTTCGCTGCCGGGATTTACCGCGCCTTATTACAAGCTAACGGCGCACATCCACAAAATTGCATCCGGAGATACGTTCGATTACAAGGTGCTGCGCGACGGCAATAAAGTCTTTGAAGCCACTGCTAACGCCAGAAAAAGTGCGGGACAGAGCAGTCAGGTGGCAATTTTCGGGGATTGCGGTATCAATGGCGAGGCGCAGCGTAAACTCGCGCAGCAGGTAAGCGCCGGCAATCCAGATCTCGTGATAATTCCGGGAGACATCGCCTATCAATACGGCCTTTTTTCGCAATACGTGTCAAATTTCTTCCCGGTTTACAACCTTGACGCAGCCAGAGTGGCCGAAAAAGACAGCGAGACGAGCGCGAAATCAGCCGCCACCACCCCTGGTGTTCCTTTGATGCGCTCTATCCCTTTTGTCGGAATTATTGGCAATCACGACATAGCGCTTTCTGGAATGACAGGCACCAATTTAAACCGCTTTCCTGACGCTCTCGCCTATTTCGTCTTCTGGAACCAGCCCCTGAACGGCTTTACACCAAGCAAAGAATTCGAGAACAAAAATTTCCCGTTTCTGGCCGGCGATCCTAATCGTCAAGAATTATTCAAAAAATCTGCCGGTGACGCCTTTCCGACCATGTCCAATTTCTCCTTCGATTTTGGCGAAGCGCACTACACTTGCCTGGACGGCAACTATTACATGGATTGGACCAATCCAAAGTTGCGCGAATGGCTGGCCAACGATTTGAAGGGAGCACAAAGCAAAACCTGGCGTATCATCAGCATGCACCAGCCCGGTTTCTTGCTCGGCGCGGCGCACGCCGAAGAGCAGAAAATGCGACTGATCAGTGATATCGCGCAGAAATACAACGTGAATCTCGTCGTCGCCGGCCATTCGCATTGCTACGAAAGAAGCTATCCGCTGACATTCGATCCCAAGCCAGGCCTCAAAAGTTTTACGCAAAATGCAGACGGCACAGTTGACGGTGTCCTAACCCTGGATAAAGTCTATGACGGCAAGAAAACAACGAAACCCAAAGGCATCATTTACGTCGTCAGCGGAGCCGGCGGAGCGAATATTTATCCAATAGATAAAGCTTCGGTTTCGGCTCCAAACAGCTTTATCGACAAATATGACTCATCCGGAAGATCTTATTCGGCTCTCGAAATCGACAGTAAACAGCTGACCTTCAAGCAGATTAGCGAAGACGGAAAAGTAATCGACAAATTTATCGTCAGCAAATAGCTTTAACATCCCAGCTGAGTCATGAGACCTGAGACCTGCATCCGGAGACCTGAGACCCTCATCATTTGTCCCGCGCTTTGTCAGAGAACATCAGACGCTCGCAGCAGAACTGTTGGCCGGCTGAATGACACTTTCAATCAAGTAAGCTGCAAATGTCTCGGACACGGAATTTTGCATGTCATCCTTGAACTGATCGACAGCCGCTTCGATAGAAAGATTGAACAATCTCTCGACAACCGACTTGGGGCCCGTCGCAAGAACAGCCGGATGCTCATATTGACAGATAACAAACTGCATCGTTGCAGGAAAAAGCACAAAGCTCGAAGGGAAATCCCAACAGAAGTTTCGCAGCGCATCAGCATTAGTTTCGACAAAGGCCAGTCCCAGGGACACCTTATTTTCGCCGTCAACAAGATTGCGTTGGGCCGTTTCGCCCGGCAATACCGCGATCAGACTGTCGATGCCAAGCTCGGCACAAATGGTTTCCAGACCTTCAATCTCGCGTGTCGAAAGACTGCCCTCGGTGGCAGCAGCCCACCAATTTTTTTCAATAAAGGCATGAACATTGAAAGGTATGACTGAAGACTTGGCGACTTGATCGGCATGAATTAAGGTAAATGCGAGCGCGTAGATATCATCACACCGACTGGTGTCTTCAATAATCGTATAACCGGCCCTGCGCTTGCATTGTGGACAAGGCATGTAGGTCGGTTCAATATAGATCTCACAGGCAGAACACTTCATTTTCGCAATTTCCTAATACCAAATTAATGACGGAAGTCCTAACGCAATAGTCACGCCATAGTTATAGAGCCTACAGTATTATCTTGTCAGTGCCCCGGCGTGATTTGCAGGTGAAAAATGCTCGAAACAGCAAAACTCTCAATAGTAATTCTCTCAGTCCTCATGGCCGTTGGCGGAATCATGGGTTTTGTTAAAGGCAAATCGAAGGCCTCCCTGATTGCCGGCGTCGGCAGCGCTATAGCTCTGATCGGCTGCTTCTTTTTCGTTGGGCAAAGTCCCAGGCAAGGTCTTCTGGCAGCTTTCGTCGTCTGCATGGTCCTGGAGTTCATTTTCTACGTTCGCATGAAAAAAACAAAGAAGGCCATGCCAGGTGGGCCGCTTCTTGCCTCTTGCCTGATTGCTCAGTATTTTATTTTACAAGGCGTACCTCCGGTACAGTAAGCAGGCCATTGGCGCTTTTCCGTAGCTTATCGGGCTAGCCCGAGACTAAGTCGGCGCCCTATTCGACCAGCCCGAACCGGGAAAAACTGAGCCCTGCACCGTTATTGGTGCCGGGCTTTTTTATTGCTTCGTTCAGCTTTCTCTAAGAAACTCAACCGATATCGGAAGAGTCTAAAACCTCTGCTTATAAGCATGGAAACGCCGGTCTTCAGTCATTTTGTTCTTACCTCACTTCCTTTATTGAACTATTACTGCAATTGAGCGTTTTCTCTTTAAAGAGGAGGCGTTCGCCATGAAAACAAAAAAAGACAGCCCCGATGATGATTGCTTCAGAGACTACTTCACTACAGATAGCGAGGGAAAACTACACTTACGAATTGACAAGCACAGCCGCGGCATCTGGCTCGGAGCGTTTGAAAAATACATAGCGAAATTGAACGAGCTTTACAAAACTGAAGCGGACGCTAAAGAAGAACTGTTCAGACGCATCAACGCAATTCGGCCGTTTCGATGCACAAAATGCAACGGGCATGAATTTCACCGCGAATATGGCGAAACGGTTGGTCACTGCAAGGCCTGTAATACCCAAGTATGGTTTTTCGCACAAACCGAATTTTTCGCTGGGATTAAAAGGGCCAAAGCCAGACTTTTTATGATCCTCCTGATGGAAAACGGATTAATCTTCAACACTAAACAATTTGCTGAGGCTCTCAAAATTGCCTATTCGACGGCCTGGAATCTGAATAGCAAGGCGAAACAAGCTTTGCTAGACGTACTTTCCACATGTGCTGAAATAGAGACGGTAGACTCGGCATTTTTTCGACAAGTCTTCATCCGACGCAGTATCGCTACTGCAGCCAACCAGCATCCGGTTAGCGAGCAAGAATTGATGGAAAGCGAAATGAAACGCAAGACAGAAGCTACGAATAAAAATGATGATAGCTGCGATAAAAAGACGCACAAAGAAGACACAGAAGCAGACGCAAAAGAAAACGCTAACCAGGGCTATGAAAACTCCAAGAAAGGCGGCGCTGAAAATTCAAAGAAAGGGTCAGGCTTGCCCCTCGCGTCAGGTAACTCATTTGAGCTTCTCATGCCTCTTTCCGAAATACAAACGACCGTTTATGAGGCAATACGCACAGAACCGATAACAATCGAAACCCTTCTTAGAATTCTAAATCTTGCTCCATCAGAGCTTACGGCGGCCCTAACAATTTTGGAGTTGAACGGGCTTATTGAAAGCCTTCCGGGGTCTCGCTATGTCCGCTACCAAACAAGGGAAAATGAGGTCGAAGATATCGAAAACAATACCCTTAGCGAAGGCACGATACTAATAATAGAAAGCGCCATTGGTTTCATCCAACGCCTCTTCCATGGAGTATCACGAAAATACGTACAACTTTATCTAGCCTATTTCTGGCTTATCCGTAATAGAGGTATAGAAGACCACCACAGCGACTCTTTTTTCACAGCCTGTTACGAAGCGGGAGATACGGGCGTCGCATCCATCCAATCATTTGTTTCGCCGCTAAAGCTCCAGGTCAGCACGGCGGAGATAGCGCAAATCAGCTAGCAAGAGGCCAGGCAGTCATGGGCAAAAGAGCTGCACTGAAAACTGAACCGATATCGGATGAGTTTTGACCAGAGTTCTAAGCCAAAAGGGCTTTGGAAACAATAATTTCTTCCCCGCCCCAACGATCAAAATTCGACCAAACCCACCACTGCCTATACTCGCGCCAGCTTCAGAAGCCGCTCTCGGGCCGCTTTCAGCGTCTCATCTCGACGACTGAAACAGAAACGCACGTATTTATGCTTGAGCTTGTTCCCTTCGCCGAAGAAGCTTCCACCAGGCACCACAGCCACACCAATATCCTTCACCAGGTGTTTGGTGAATGCCAAATCGCTTTCAAAGCCGCGGTCGCTGATATCGCAAAACATGTAATAGGCACCTTCGGGTTTGTAGTAGGAAATGCCGACGGCATCCAGGATCTCCATCATCATGTCGCGACGCTGGTGGTATTCATGAGACAGGTCAGTGTAGTATTTTGCGTCCATATTTACGGCAGTGACACCGGCTCGTTGAAGCGGAGCCGGTGCTCCGACTGTGAGAAAATCGTGGACTTTCCGAATCGGCAAGGTGTATTGCGGACGAGCAATTGCCCAGCCAACGCGCCAGCCGGTAACACTGTAAGTTTTCGACAAGCTATTGATAGTGATCGTCAAATCCTCCATGCCTGCGATAGTAGCCATGGCTATGTGTTCGTTGCCATCGTAAATAATGTGTTCATATATCTCGTCTGTAAAACAGAGCACGCCCCACTTTTGACAAAGTTTCGCTACCGTGGTCAACTCCATCTTCGTAAAAACTTTGCCGGTTGGATTGTGCGGTGTATTGATGATTATCGCCCGGGTCTTATCGTTGAAGGCCGCTTCCAGCTCCTCTTCGACAAAACTCCAATTTGGCGGATAAAGTTTGACATAGCGAGGCGTGGCACCAGACAAGATTGAATCAGGACCGTAATTCTCGTAAAAGGGCTCGAATACAATCACTTCATCGCCGGGATCGACAAGCGCAATCATGGCAGCGACCATGGCTTCAGTAGCACCGCAAGTAACAGTAATTTCGCTTTCAGGATCGATTGTCTGCCCCTGAAATTTCTTACTCTTATCCGCGATAGCTTGACGCAGCGGCTTATCGCCCCAGGTTATGGCATATTGATTGATATCGTCATAAGTGGCCTCGGCGACGGCTTTTTTCAATTCGGCCGGACAGGGGAAATCCGGTAAACCCTGCGCCAGGTTGACAGCTTTATGCTGAGCAGCCAAACGCGACATTTCTCTGATCACAGATTCCTGAAACTGACTCGCTTTATTCGAAGCTGTCTTGATTACTCTAGGCTGCATTGGATCTTCCCATGGCTGACTTTCGGCACGACAAAAAATTTATTCAATCAATCAGTCAATGATACAGAGAAGGCGCCCCGGCCACCTTAAGATTAGTGCCTGGAAAATAAAATTGCAGAATCTCTTTGTATCCCCGTCCGGCCCGGGCCATACCGTCTGCCCCCCACTGGCAAAGGCCGACACCGTGCCCGCTCCCCTTTGAAAGGAAGGACAAGCTTCCGTCTTTTTGCTCCTCGATACTGTAAAAAGTCGACGGTACGAAGCCAAAACCGAAATCCTTTCCAAGCAGAAGCCAGAAGTCATAACCGGTCATTGACTGTTTGGACCGGCGGGCGCGGTCGACCGGCGGTAAAAAACCGGCTGTGGCGGAGATTTTGCGGCCATTCTGAGCAACATCGTCGGTCGATTGGCCGGACACGTCCACGTCCACGTCCACCTGGCACGGTCTGCCCAGATGGCTCGAGACGATCTTCACGCCCCGCAGGCCGGTTGCTGCGGCGAAGACCCCTGGCTTTAGCGAAGACTTCAGGATCTTGAAAAAAGGCGAATTCCGACAATAATTACAAACCTGCTCACGCAAATATGGATATGCGCTGTCTTTGATTACACCACCAAAAACATCTGGCCGACTGGACATGCCACCACAGGTGGAGCAGAAGAAGACTTCTATCGGACGGCCGTCATAAAAAAGAACTTGACCAAAAACTTTATCGACTGCGTTCCGTACTTCGGGGCGTTCCGCCGTTGCGCCGAGGTAGGACTGCTCGGTGGTATTATCGAGAAGATAATCGCTCGACTTTCGTCCTGCGCTGCGCTCAAGAAGCGTTGTTGAAATTACCGCTTGCGCCTTCAGTGCTTCTGGCGCAAATGAGGCAAGCGCTTCGCTGCCGACACAACTAATAAGGTAAGAGCGTGTGTCGACTTCGTTTACCGCCAGCACTGCTCCTCTGTCACCGACACAGATATTGCCTCGAAGCGACGAAGTGCGACTGGAGGCAGGCGAAAAACTAACATTGCCCCTGTAAAGACGAGGCGCCTCCCGCGGCTGCAGAGATAGATGTAAAAGTTGCCCGCTGATACCGCTTAAGACGAGCTGCCGGGCGCGCAGGATAGCGCGTTTTTGGCTGACCGAGGCGGCAGCTGGCGAGCGAGAGGGCAAGTGAGAGGGCGAGTGAGAGGGCGAGTGAGATGCGGGAAGAGGTCCCACAACAACGACACCTCCGGCAGTGGCAATGCGAAATACACCGGCAGAAATATGCTGCTGCACCGGACTGACAATTTGAAAAGGCGCACTGACATAGATTTCGGGCAACGCTTCATGGCTGCTGAACAGCTTGACTCTCACACGAGAAGGTAAAGCCTGAGCGCACGGACAGCAGAGAAGACAGTAGACTAGCAAAGAGCAAAAGTCGAGCAAGACAAAAATGATGGCGAGGGTCGAGCGCCGAGCGCGAACCATCAGGGCCATGTTGTCGCGGTGAGGAATTCACGAGCCTTCGGCACCGCAGCGTCCTGCGAAGTACCGGAGGGACTGAAAAGACAAATAGCATGGCGGGGATCATCAATCGGAAAATAGCCGATCAAAAAAGACTGAAATTTATTGCCATGCGGCGTCGTACCGGTTTTTACCGCAAGCTTCAAACTGTCCGCCTCATCGAGTTTGCGAGCCGTCCCCTCGCGCGCACAGAGGCGCATGCCTTTTTGCAATATTTCATTCGTGCTCCGGCTGAGGTGATTCTTATACGGAGCTTCCCCCTCCTTCAATTCGACATCTTCAGCCGAATGCAGGACCGGCAAGGTGCCACCGTGGCCGACCGAAATCAGGGCGGCCAGGCGCAGGAGTGCGAGACTGCATGGTTTCAAATCCTCGGCCAGGCCAAGGACATAGTGCAGGGAACTATCGGGCAAATTCGCCTCGGCCGGAAATACGCCCGCTGGCCGGCCGGCGCAGCCGGAAGCTAAACCGAGGGCACTAGCTTGAGCGAGCAACGTGCGACAGCTAAGATGGCGGCTGGCTTGCGCGAAATAAATATTGCAAGAAAGCCCGATAGCGTGAATCATATCGATCTTGCCGTGAGCTTTTTGACAGTGCACTTCCTCGCGGCCAATGCGGTAAGTGCCGGTGCACTCGAGTTGGTGATTAGGATTGACCAGACCTTCTTCCAGCATTGCGGCAGCCGCCACCAGCTTCATGATCGAGCCGGGCTTTTCGCGCGGTACGCTAAAACCGGTCGGAAATCCCACCTGCCCGTTCTTTATATTGCACCAGAAAAAGGCAGTGGCATCCTTGGCCTGCACCACCACCTCGGTCGCCCCCAGCGTACCCAGGCCAAAGATGGAGCGCATGAATCCTCTCCTGCCTATCTCAATCTTGCCTAACTTACTTTCTTTATCCAAACTTTTGTCTTCGACTTCTCAGTCCGACTTTACCTTCTTTTGACAACTGCTTGACCCGGACCAAATGCAATTTTGACATAGGATCTATAAGCTTAGTAATGGAAACCCGGTAATGAAATGCACAGGCGCTCATAAACACTATCCGCAACTCAAGAGAGGGGCGACAGAATTGCCGTATCATCCAGTTTTCTGGCGTATAGCGCTCCAGATAAGAGCGACATCACTTTTGCCTTTACTGACAATCTTGTCCGCGAGCGGTCCGCCGGCACTGAGTCGAAGCGAAACGAATGACAAACCCATACCTCTAAATAAGATTGCCGAAGCGACTTTGCTCAATCATTTCTCGGATCATCCTAAATCTATCAATCAATTAGTTGAAAGCTATGCGATTCCCAACATCTACAAACAGTCCAAAGGTCTCTTCGTCACCCTTTCCAAAAACGGCAAAACTCGCGCCTGCTGGGGCTCGGTCCAGCCCCAGGAAGGCAACTTGATCGCTGCTTCGATAATCGCCTGCGAAGAGGCCCTGAGCAAAGAATATCGTTATCCGCCAATTCGCAAAAACGAGATAAATCAACTTAAATGCCAGGTCACCGTTATCGAAAAAATCGAAGCCGTTGGAGCCCACGCTTCACTCAGCCCCCTGGTCGACGGCTTAATGGTCCGCAGCGGTGCTAAAGCCGCCGTGCTGCTGCCTGGTGAAGCGAGCGACCCTCATTACCAGGTAATGCAGTGCAAACTCAAAGCTGGTATAAACCCCCAAGACCCCTGCCAGATTTACAGGATGCGTGCCCATGTCTTTCGGTGATATTTCGCGCAACAATCCGCTCAAGCAGCTGTTTAACCCCAGGACATTTGTTTTTTCCTGGCAGTTACTGGTCCTCCAGGTCCTCTTTCTGGGCTTACTGGCGATCACCATCGACAAGCCGACGGGCTCACTCACCGGAAGGGTTAGCCTGGAAGAAAAAGGTTTTAACCTTTCCACATATAACATGCGCGACAACCGCGTTTACGCCCTTGTCAACGGTCCGCGCGCCGGGGCGGACAATCACGGTTTTCAGACGCCCATGGTCGAACGCGGTGCCTGGGTAAAATCGGACGGCACTTTTCAGATCGATCAATTACCTGTGGGCGAATACTCGCTGCGCGTGCGGGCCCCCGGATTTTCCACCCAGGAAGTACAGGGTGTCTTCGTTGAAGAAGGTCATATCAATGCCCTGCCCCAGGCGGTTGGTCTCTCGCTGCTCAATCCCACCGTCAATATTGCCGCCGAATGTCGCACCTTCACTACAAAAGAGCCGCCCCACTTCTGGGTCAACGCCACCGGCGCCAGCGAGACGACAGTCAAAATCTACAAAAAAGACCTCTTCGAGATAATCGCTCCAAATGTGGCCAAAACCTGCGGCTTGAGCTTCTCATCGGACTTCGGCGTCTTCGTCGACTCCTCGCAAAAATTTCGCAATCCTTTTGAAGCGCTGGAGCCTGTCAAAGTCTTCAATCGCAAACTCGAACAAAATGCCACAGACGACGCTCATGCCGAGTTTAAATTCGACCAGGCATTGCCTGTTGGTGATTATTTCGCCGTCGCCGAAGCAAGCGATCCTTTTGGCAAAAATACGGCCCGCACCGTTACCTGGTTCAGCGTCGGCGATGTCGGTTTGATAGTCAAATATTCACCGGACAAAACCGTTGTAAGAGCAGTCGACCTCAATACGCTCAAGGGTGTAAGCGGTGTCGACATCAAACTCTATAATAAAAACGAAACAAGCGGCCTCAAACAAATCACTCACGCGCTCACCGCCGGTAGTGACGGCCTGGCGACGATTGCTATGAGCCCGGCCCTGAAAAGCGCCCTCGGCAGTACTCTTGTCGTCACGGGAGAGCTGGGCAAGGCGCGGGCATACGGAGGATTCAGCCCTTACCAGTCAGACAATGACACGCACAAAACTTACTTCTATACCGATCGCCCCGTCTATCGCCTCGGTCAAACAGTTTGCTTCAAAGGATTGAGCCGTCTTGTTGACGCCAGCGGCATGCGCAACATCGGCGAAGGCAAGGAATTGACCTTGACGGTCGAAGATCCTGACAACAACGAAATGCAGAAATTGACGGTAAAGACCAACAAGCATGGTACCTTTCACGGCTTGATCAACATTCCGGAAAACGGCAAGACCGGCGGCTACCAGGTGCAGGTAGGTTATCCCGATGGACATACCGATTATGAAAGTTTTGAAGTAGCCGAGTATCGTAAACCGGAATATCAGGTCGACGTCACCCCACTCGGCCAGCGCTTCGTCGAAGGTCAAAAGGGACGAGCCAAGGTCAAAGCCAGCTACTATTTCGGTGGCCCTGTGGCCAACGCCAGAGTCAAATGGAGCGCTTATTCTTCCAACGATTACGCCCTGCGCTGGCGCATTCTCGCGAGACCGTCTTATTTCGACTTTTTCAACGGCTGGGATAACGATGAGACCCCCGATTATGAAAGCACGGGAGATATGATCAAAGAAGGCTATTGCGTTACCGATGCCAATGGCGAAGCGATCATCGAATTTGATACCAATGTACCGACCGCACCAGCGGACAGCCCGCTCGGTCAAGAATTTGCCGACCAGAAAATCAAAGTGGAAGCGGAAGTAACTGACATCAGCAGACTCTCGGTCGTCGGCTCGGGCTCCCTCCCTTTCACCGCCGGTGATTTCTTCCTGACCGCCACCCCGACAAACTATGTATTGAAAGCAGGCGAGAATGTCGGTCTCGACGTCCAGGCCACAGACTATGACGGCAAGCCGGTCCCTGGGGCGAAGGTCGATGTAAAAATAGTCCGCTATCCCTACGATCACGTCAAACTCGAATACAAGCCTCAGGTAGTAGTCAACCAATCGAGCGCCACTACAGGCAATACCGGCGCAGCGCACCTTGATATGAATGTCGGCAACCAAATGCCCTCGGATTCCTATTCCCTGCAAGTGACAAGTACAGACAAAGCCGGCCATATGGTCGGCGAACACACATCCGTCTGGGTCAGCAACAGTGGCGATCCCTTTTCACTGTCTCTGCGTGACGCCGCCGTCGAACCGATGACAATCAAGCTCAACAAAAAAGTCTACCAGCCCGGCGATGTCGCTCGCGCTATCGTCGCCGGGCCTTTCAACGGCAAGTCAGGGATGGACGCGCTCGTCTGCATCGAAGGCCGCCGCCTGCACGACATCAAAGTCCTGCCTCTGACATCATCGGCTCAGCTGATCGAAATCCCGATCAAAGGCGAATACGCCCCCAATTGCTACATTACAGTCTCGATGGTCGGAGCGCGCCGTCAGTTTTACACACAAGAGCAGATGATTCTCGTCAGCCCGGAGAGCCACTTCTTAAAGCTCGCCGTCAGCGCGGACAAGACCAGGTACAAACCCGGTGAAACGGTCAAATACACAATTTCGGCAAAGGACGCCGCCGGCAAACCGGCCAAAAACGTCGAGCTCTCTCTTGGCGTAGTCGATGAAAGCATATACTCAATCAGGGCAGAAACGGCAGCGAATATTCAAAAATTCTTCTACGACAGAGTGCCCAACTGGGTCTCGACCTTCTGCTCCTTCCCCGAGCAATACTCAGGCGGACCGGACAAGCTCGAGCCCAGAGTACGTAAAGACTTCCGCGACACAGCCGCCTGGATACCGGAGCTCATCACCGACGATAAGGGTGAGGCTCATGCCGCGGTCAAACTACCGGACAATCTGACCACCTGGCGTGCCACCGTGCGCGGTATCGACATGCAGACCTTCGTCGGCTCGGC
This sequence comes from Cyanobacteria bacterium REEB67, assembly GCA_018971775.1. Taxonomy (GTDB): domain Bacteria; phylum Cyanobacteriota; class Vampirovibrionia; order Obscuribacterales; family Obscuribacteraceae; genus REEB67. Next base: position 42,431 of record JAGXAB010000030.1, read on the forward strand.
CACATCCAAGGTGATCGCTACCCAGGACATCATAGCCAGACTGGCTCTGCCTCGTTTCTTCGCCCAGGGCGACCAGGGCCTGGTTACAGCGATCGTCCACAATTACAGCGACAAGCCCCAGAAAGTGAAACTGGCGCTTTCAATCAGCAATGCCGGCAGCGACAACCCTCTAGCCGTCCCGGCCCTGACCCTCGGACCTGTGCCGGCCACGACGATAGACATTCCAGCAGACGGCGCCGGTCGAGTCAATTATCCAGTAAACGCCAGCGGTATCGGCAATGTCAAAATCAAACTCGTTGCCACCTGCCCCAGCGGCGGTGACGCTCTGGAAAAAGAGCTGTACGTTAAAGCTCTCGGTCTGCCTGTGACCATTGTCAAAAGCGGCTGCCTGGCAAAAGACAACGACCAGACGCAAATTGATTTGAATCTCCCCGCCGATGCGGTCGCAGCCGGCAGCATCACGCGCAGCCTCGGCCTTGCCTCATCTTCGATCGGTCCAGTACTCGGCAATTTCAGTGCCCTGATCGACTACCCCTATGGCTGCACAGAACAGACGATGAGCCGCTTGGTACCGTCAGTAGTGGCGATGCAGTTAAATCGAAAACTAGGTGTTCCTCTGGCAAAAGCAGACTCGGCAAAATTTGCCAAAGTCTACAAGCTGGCCATGGAAAAGCTGACCAGCTATCAGCACGGAGATGGCGGTTGGGGCTGGTGGCCGGCTGATCAGAGTAATTCCTATCTAACGCCGCTAGTACTCGAAGGTCTGAAAAATCTACAAGACGCCGGCTACAAAGTCGATCCGATAATGGCGCAAAGAGGCCTCGTCTGGACGGCAGATGCCATCCAGCGCTTGACCGGCCAGCTCACAGACAAGCAGCACGTGAAAGACGATTATTTTGACCGGGAGCGCGAGACCGACCTGGCCTATATGCTCTACAGCCGTTCGCTATGGCCGAAGCAGAAGGGCGACAAGCCTGGTGCGGCGGCAGCTGAAGTAAAAGCTGTCGCCTATCTGAGCGCCAAAATAAACACACTCAGTCCGGAAGCCGTGGCATACCTGGCCCGCGCCCTCAAACTGAAGGGCGACGATACCCAGGCCAAAACTTGCCTGGACAGATTGATAGACCTTTCAAACAGCTCAGACGCCACCGTCGACTGGGAAGCGACCAGGGCCATGAGCAAAAAACTCGGCCTCGGCCCGGACAACTACTATTCCTATCGCTTCACTCCGGAAGAGACAACCGCACTGGCACTGCAGGCGGTGCTGGAAGTGGGCGAGGGCAATTCCGACCTGATCGAAAAAAGCAAAAACTGGCTCATGCTCGAGCGCGGCAAAGACGGCTGGGGCTCGACCAAAACAACAGCAGCGGTGTTCAAAGCCCTTCTCGCCGACGAGCTCAAAGCCAGAGTAGCCGCCGGAGACTCCTCCGGCCCTTCCGCTATTGCCAGTCAGCTCGAGAAAATAGCCGTCAGCCTGGCCGGTAAAGCGATCACTGACCTTGAGCTCGGTGCCAACCAGTACGGCCCCCAGACTATAGTCGGCCTCGGGACGAAGGGCGGTAATTTGAGCATTCAAAAATCGGGCGCTGGTCGTCTTTATTACTCGGCAACTACCGATTATTTCCAGAGTCTGGCCGGCGATAAGGTACCTGCTGCCATGGCCAATATGCCTCAAGATTTGAAAATCGAGCGCTCCTTCTATCATCTTTCCTCAGGACCAAGCACCGCCGATGGCGTCATCCATGTCAAGGCCGTACCGATTGCCAACGGACAGATCAAAGCCGGCGAAACGATCTTGATGAAGGTGAAAGTGACCTCGCCGCGTTCAATGCCTTACATCATCCTCGAAGCGGATCTCCCCAGCGGCGCCGAGGTCGTGCAATCGGAGAATCAAGATGCCGCCGTTTCCAAGGATAACGAAGATACTATCCAGGGCGACTGGGGCACACCCTGGTGGACACATCAGGACATTCTCGACGACAAGATCGTTTACTTCGGTACCAGTTTGCATGAGGGCAAAAGTGAATTCACCACCTTGCTGCGCATGGAGCTCCCCGGAAAAGTGCAGATCAATCCGGTCAAACTCGAAGGAATGTACAGCAAGGCGATTAAGGCCTTCTCCGTCCCGCTGCAAGATAGACTACAGGTCAACGAATAAGCAGGTCAGTGAATAATGAAGGTCGACAAATAATGAAGGACCGCTCCCGACTGCAACTGGCATTGCTTGTTTTGCTGCCGGTTTGCCTCGGGCTCTTCTACTTCTTCAGCCATCCCTTCAAGGAGACACTGGCCGCTCGCTCGATCGACCTCTCCCGATATTCTCCCAACCAACGCCTTAATTTCGTCACTGCCGCACGTTGCCTGAACGGTGCCGTAATCAAGCCACATGAAACATTTTCATTTAACGGCCGGGTCGGTCCAAGACAAAGCGAGAAGGGCTTCATGACCGCGCCAAGCTACCTGGCCGGCCAGCGCGTCGATAGTATCGGCGGTGGTATCTGTCTTGTGTCATCCACTCTCTATCAAGTCGCTCTTCTCTCTGGATTGGAGATTGTCGAGCGAACGCCGCACAGCGATACTGTAGCCTCAGTGGCGCCTGGTCTCGACGCCACCGTCTGGTACGGACGCGCCGATTTGAAAATCAGAAATCCCTACGATGCACCGGTGGCTCTGGCCTGCCACGTCGACGGCGATAGTCTGAATATCGCCGTCACAGGCGACGCTCTCACAAAACTCGGCCTGAAGGGCGACGAGCATTCATTCAGACGCCGGCAAATTGAAGAAGGTGACCGGCAGTCGATGCTGGTCGAGGTCTATCTGAAAGACGGACTGAAGGAGCACTTAGTCTCCCGAGACCGCTACCGGCTTCACCGTTGATTTTGTTTTCAGTATCGAGATCACCATGACGACGGCCACAATGGCAGCCAGGACATAGATCACTTTAAGACGCTCCGGATTGGAGGCTGCATTGCCGAGATCTAGCAATTCAGCCGTGAACAGGCCGATTGCCGATGCCTGCGTCGCCACCAGCATCAACGAACCACACAAATTGGCCTCGTTCTCTTCGAAAAATCGCTGTCCGAGAATGGCCAGCAGCAAGCTTGAAACAGTAAGTGCGATCAAATAGCTGCCGCTAGCTTCGGCATGCAGGAAATAATTGACGAGAGCGGGTGCCACCACTCCAACGACCGATACGGCCATAGTGTCGAAGAAACGTAGCCGACCTTCCTTCAAAAGAAGGAGAAGGGCGCCGGCGGTGAAAAATCCAAAGTACTGAGCGGCACTCACATAAGGATGAAGAAGATTGATGCCGGTAACATTTGCCACATGCTCCACGCAAAATGCTTGCTCGAGCAAACGTGCAGCGACGTAAAGAGCGGCTATGGCCGGAGCTTGACTGAAAAAGGAAATCGACGCAGTAGCAGCAACGACAGTCAGGCCGAGATTGCCGTAAAGTCTCGTTGCCAGCAAAGTAATACAACCGATAACAAGTAAATTGCGGATCAAATCGAGGGCACCGAGCCTGGTGCTTGTACCGGGCTTGAAGCCCTGACCGTCCAGAACAAAACTGAAGGCGAAGCCGGCGCCAATGAGCATGGCCATGGGTGCGTACTGAGGAGCGAGGATGACTTTGGTGACAAGAATGAGAAAAATCAGACCGCCGGTAGCGCTGAGCATAAAACGCTTGAGGAGGAAGGCATCATCGGAGCGGAAAGGCCGCTGAAACCAGTTGACCAGCGTCGATGAGATAAAGGCACTGTTGACGACGTCGCGTGCTTGCACAGCACCGGCACCGCTATAAGCGGCATGCACAAATATCTGACCGGCGATATAGAGAGCCGAAGGCGCGACATCTGCCAGGACCGCCTTCTCACCATTGAGGAAATTTGCAATGATTTTCCAGGACAGCAAACCGATTATCAAAGATGATTCGAGCGCTGCCGCTGCGTCTCCTGTGGTCCGCGCATAAATGTCGAAAAAGACCGTAAGGGAGAGCAATAGCAAGGAACGCGATTTGTTTTCAAACTTAAGAGTACTGACCAGAAAGCTGAGCACTACACCCAGGAAAAATGGCCAGGCGCTGGCGAGCAAACCAAGACCGAGCATGGCGCTCACGCCGAAAAGGATTGCCGCTCCAGCGATCAGTCCAAGCAAGGAGAATTTCTGACCTGTCAGGTCAGAAGCTTTCAGGGCTAAATGACCTCTGGCACGGACAAAATCAAAAGCCCAGACAAACAGCGCCGTGGCCGCCAGCCAGGTAGTCAGATTGTTTCCAAGTGCGCCCATAGCCTAATTCCCTCATGCTAAACTGACACTATTCTCGCGATAGTAACATAGCTTCCGCTGCCCAAGGGCTTTGATGCGCTTCATACTCACACTGGTTTTCATTGGCATCTTTTTAATCGTCGGATTTACTGCGTTAAAAACCAGTCCTGATGAAGATACTCCCGTCAAATATGCCAAGCAATTTCTCAACCGTCTGCAAGATGGCGACTACAAGCTGGCTGTGACCAGCTTTGGCGGCAATCTTTGCCGCTGTCCAGCCGATCTAGGTTGGGTTTCCTACATTGTTTATGAATCAAACGAAGAGCCAAATCTCGCCTTCACCATGGGTAAGCGCTTCGTACGCGGCAATATCACCTTCAAGAAAATGCAATCAGCAGTTGGCAAGGATAAACAAACCCTGCTCGAACGGCCCGAAGATTACGAAGTCGACGTACCCGTCAGCTTCGATCCGCTTATTTATGCGCCATACTTCCTCCCCCTCGATATGGCCTACGGCCTACCCTTCAAATCTACTGACCTGGACAACTTTTTAGCCGACCCGGATCGTGAATCGTGGAAATCATTCAGCCTGAGACTGCGCCCCTCGCTGGCGGCGGGAACGGTGACAATGCCGGTTGAGGCCAGGGCCCAGATTGATAGCTATATGCGGGACAAGAAAAAGCGCGAACAAGAAAAAGCGGCCGGCGATCGTGTCGAGCCGAGTCAAAGCGAGACAGCCAAAGAGTTAGTCAAAGAAGCCCTGGCAGAATCTGCCGACAGTAAATATTTGAAGGTAAAAGACGCCAGCCCGGTGATTGCTCCCGATGGTAAGACCTTGAGCGAAAATGAAGTGGCCATGCGCTTACCCAGACTCAAGTCGGCATTGCTCAGGCTACATATGGTGCGCCGCGATCCAGTCCAACCTTTTACAGTCTTTCACTTCGTGGTATCAGATCCGGTGCTGCTCATACCGCAGGTCGAGGGCACAAAAGTGAGCGGCTACAAAGAACTGGTCCTTAAAAATTTCAAGCCGCCGATTATATAGGTCTTGTGTCCGAGCAAAAAAATTGAATTTGAGCAGGCTAGCAGCGGTCGGCGGCTAACGCTCAAAAAAGCTTAAGCTGCGCCCCGTGGCCCTTTCCTTAGTGGCGGAACAAATCGCCTCTGAGACTGTCATAGCCAACAAAGCCATCAAAAGACACTACAAGAAAGTCTGTAGTCACTACACGACTTTCTCGAGGAGAGATCATGAGTCGCAAAAATCAGGGCAAAGGCAAGGGCATAGCGACCAGCGGCATTCCGCTAGCCGGCGGCATTTCTCAGATCGAAGAATCTTCTGTAGAAACCAACAATTTCGAAGCGAAGAATGCTTTTAAGGAAGACCAGGACATGCCTGATCCTCGCCCCTACGATCAGCGTGATTTCATCGGCGACGAAGAAGAACAGATGGGCGATCGCTCCAATACTTATATTGCCAATAAAGACGATGAAGAATGGTCTGAAGGCATGGAAGATGAATGCAACTTACCCGACATTCTCACCGGTGAGGCATTAGACGCAGAAGAAGGGCTCTTCCCTGAGACGGAGCCACTACATATCGATCTGGGCGCCTCGGCGGGCCTTGGTGAAGATGACGATGCCGACATGATCCTGCGCCCCGACACCATGGATGATGAACCGGATGATACATCCGACATCGAAATCAAAGAATTCGATGGCAACAAGAATAAAAAGTCGGCTTAGAGAGTCGGCTTACGTCGTTCAAAAAAAGAATAGAAGGAAAGCCTCAAGTCGGTGCGAAGCGCCAGCTCGAGGCTCTCTGCAGCGAGAGATTCTCCCGATAATTTATTTGCCGAATAATTCTATCAATACCATAATCAAGATGAAGATTTTAAATTGAGGGTTGACCTGTGCCTGTCGGTAAACGCCCATCTGGAACTGTCGTGGCGATTAGCGTACAGACAATCTTGCTTTTCACGGCTTCCTCCGCTTGCGCGGCCAAAACCGCTCCACAAAAAAAAGCTGGCAATGAACCTTCCTCATTCCATCCATGGGCGGCTGTCCCGCCGACACGGATGGAAGGACTGAATCGTATGAAAGAGTGCTGCCAACTCTTACGACAATATCAATTGATTGGCATGGAGAGGAAGCAAGTCATCAAACTGCTCGGCCGACCAGATCCACGCCCTGAGGCCAGCTATTGCGACAGCTACAGACTATCATGGAGCTGCGTTGGTCAGCACTGGCTGGCAATTAAATATAGAGACGACAAGATTGCGGCATACACCGTTACCGGCGGACAAAAAAACATCTATTGGATTCAAACGCAGTGCAAACCAGAGCGCGATGAAGACCTCCAGGATTTTTGCAGAGAGAATGGCGTCTTGAGTCAATCTCCGGCCGGCGAACCTTAAATATAGGGCATCCAGGCCGGACGCAAAGCCAATCCGAATACCACATTGAACAAAGCAACGGCCGGACCGATTTTGCCACGTTCTTGTTATTATCCGCTGCTTATACTGCAATCACGGTTCACTTCCCGGAGCCGTTCCCGGTAGCCATTCCCCTTTACTAATTTTTGAAACTCTGAAGGCATCACCGGTGCCAGGAGATAGTGCAATGGAAATCGCAAACAATCAAAGCGATCGTGCCGAAAGACCTTCAGAAAGGGCTTCAGAAAGCCGCTCTCTGGTCGACATGGCAAATCCCAGCGAAGCAAAAACGTTCAGCGCCGCTAACAACAACCAGAGCACCGGTGGCGAATTTTCCGAAGCCGGCTTCGTCAATTTTAGCGATCCATATAAGCAGACATCAAATGGTGCTGACAGACAAAATGGCGCGATGCCAACCGCTCGCGACGGTGAACAAAAGCGCTTCGGCGGCAATGAAAATGGTCGCGAGGAAAACGACCAACGCGGAGACTTTGGTCAAGGCCACCATGGAGGTGGCAGCGACCATTTGCGTGCGAATCATGGTCACCGGGGTGGAGGCCATGATCGCGCCGGCAATCCAGGCCACGAGAACATACAGCCAATCGCGGCCACCGCCAACGGCGAAGGTGGAGTGAGCGCACCAGGCGGCGATCCTACATCGGGTTCAAACCAGCAGGGATCAGATAGCAGCGCCGGCATGCCGCAGCTTCCCGGCAGTGATAGCGGTGTCGGTGTCGGTGTTTCGGCAAATCCATCCGAGGGACAGGATCCTATCGCCAAACTTCTCAACGTCGATTTGAGCCGGCTCAATAATCAACAGTTGGCTGAACTCGGGCAGCAGCTGATATCAGCTATTCGTCAGGATTTGCAGACTCTGGCCGGCTATGACATGACTAGCGGATCAGGCACTGGTTCAGGCTCAGGCTCCGACGCTGGCTCTACAACTACAACTCCTCCGACCGGTACTGGCTCAGACTCTGGCTCCGGCGCTGGCTCCACAACCACCACACCTCCAACAGGCTCCGACTCCGGCTCCGGCGCTGGCTCTACAACAGGCAGCACAGGAAGTGGCGGAAGTGGTCCAAAAGCAGGCGACGGAGCAAGCACCACCGCCGGTGGCAAGTATACTGATACGATTATCCAGGATCTGCAAAGCGGTGATCCCAATCTCTCGACCGTTCTCTCCGATGCGCACGCAGTCATGAGCAGCTCCGGCTTTGCCGCTTATGAGAGTTCGGTTTATGCAAACGTCCAGGCCGATAGCAGCGCAGGCGTGCTGCCGAGCGACGGTCCCCTGCTAGTTTTCTCGATGAACGGATTGAGCAGCGATGATAAAACAGCAGTCGGTCAGGTCATTCAGACAGATCTCGCCATTTCCGGCAACGCACCGATCTCGACTTTCCAACCGGACACTGCAGTACAAGATTTGAAAGCCACGGATCCGGTGCTCGCCCAGGCGATCGTCAACGATTATGAATTCGCTGCCCTCGGCCAGGAGAGCGTCGCTGGAGCGGCCGCATTTGAAGCAGCAGTGATCGCCGCAGTCGATACCGATGGCGAAACGCACGCTTTTCCCACAGACAGTACCTTGCTGACAGCGACGAGCATCGCTTCCGATCCTAATGATGCGATGTATAACAATGCCGCCAGTCAAAATGCATTGGGCTCCATGGGCGACCAGATTGTCTCCACGTATGCGACTTAATTGAGTAGCAGCACTGAGCTATTTCGAAGCCGTGGAAATTTCCATCATTGTCGAAAGACAGCTACCACCCTTGAAGCCCTGCAAATAAAGAGTACAAAATAAAAATTTATTCGGCGCCGCTTTTCCATGCTCCGTATATTTATCGCGCTTGAGCATCAAGATCGGTTTGAATTTCGCGCCGGAAAAATTAGCCACAAGCGTTTCGTATACTTCTTTGCCTTCCAGATCCCGAAAAGATCTGCCCATAGCCGTCATTGTAGATTCGGAAGGCTTGACGCCGGCTTGCTCACCTGGAGCGACAGTTCAGCAGTGACATTGAAAGAACCGTCACCCTTTGAGATCACCTTTAGATTTTTGACGAAGGAGCTTTTCGGCTCGTACGCCCTATAACTGCCGGTCCAAGCGCTTCCGTCGGCAGCCAGAGCCGAACCGGCCAGTAGAAAGGAAAACAAGAATAAGGCTAGAACAAATGCAAAAAGATTTTTCATTTCACCACCGGGCTAGAAAACCGATCAATCAGTAGCATACTAGTCAAACGGAAAAAATTGGCCTGCCTGGCGAAGAGCAGCCTGCAGTTTCGAACCACAAACGATGCACGGAATGGAAAATAGGCCATTCCATACGCCAAAACAGCCCCGCCGACAAAGCAGCGGAGCTGAGCGGGTCAAATGCTCAATAACTTTAGACTTTAGCGGCAGACTGATGTTCAGCCAGGTAAGCAGCACCGGCATCGGTGATCACGTTGCGCTCGCCGACGACACCGACCAGCTTGCGGTTACGCAGCCATTTAAGGACGGTCTTGAGATCGCCTTCGGTCACATCTAGTGACTTGCACAGCATGGTGTCCAAAGCACCAGGTTCCGGTTCTCCGTTTTTCAGCTCCTGAAGAGACTGAAGAATCGCAAGACGCAGTTCGTCGGCGCTGGCGGCATCTTTCAAATCCATTGACAATTATCTCCTGACGACAGGCTCTCCTGTGCGGAGCACGAGAGCGACACTTAGATTGTACCGTTATTTGACCTAAAGTGCCTGATCTGAGGGCGGTTCTTCGGACGGAGTGTTGTCAGCGGCGATGTCGGGCACATCGTGCAGGCCGTCGGCGGTAACGGCTCCATCGAGTGGCGGCTGGCTGGCGGTGCCAATAGTTTCTTCGCCGTCGGCACGCTCCGAGCCCAGGCGCTGCCCTTCAGTTTTATTCCTCACCCGCACATAGACCAGGACAACCAGAGGGGCAAGCAAATAGCAGGCAAAGCTGGCAAAAGTTGGTGCAAAGCATGGCCAGGCATAGACGCCGATGTAATAAAGGAACGGCAAGGCGTCATCGAGAACAATCTTGCAGACGTAGACAACAGGATTGAAACGCGCCAGACGCACGATAATAAACCAGAGCATGACCTTGTCGACTATTTCACCGCTGAAGTCGATGAAATAGTCGGCCAGATGCCTGGCGCTGCTCGATTGGATGGCCTGGTAAATGACAAGCAGGATGAAAAAGTGAGAGAAGCGCGGCGCGAAACGATTGATGATGGCAGCGGCGATTAAATACAAACAAACCGCTTGCACAAGCGACGGCAAAAGTTCGACCACATCGGATGCAACCGGCGCGATATATCCGGGCAGACTGCAAAGAGACCAGAGCTTAGCCGCTTCGATTTCAGGAGAAAACCAGTAGGTGAGCCAGTCGCTCACCGAAGAGCGCGCTTGATAGACGCCTTCCCAGAGAAGCGCAATTAAAAGTCCGTCGGTCCAGAGATTTTGCTGGACGAGCTTGGCGCCACGATTGAGTGGACGGAAAGTTGTCTGCAAAACCATACGCATCGAGACGCCTGGCTTGAGCGCATGAAAAGCAGCCAGGGCAAAAGCCAGATAGCCGACATTTTGTAAAACACCGAGCGAGCAGGTCTTCAAAATTTCCAACAATTGCTCGGAAATATAAGTCGAGCGCGTCTTTTCCGTAACGTACTCACTCCAGAAAGAGGGCAGATGGTTGATTTGCTCGATAAAAAGAAGTCCACCACACAAGGCGGCGACGATTATTGGCACGCGCCAGCGCACCTGACCGCCATGCAAGACCAGCCAGCCCCACCAGAGGACCAGCAAAGCGATCACCGAAAGGACTAGGGTACGCAGATTGCCGAAGACAACATCTTTGGTCGAGCGTTTGCGCCGCTCCTGCACCCAGGAATCCGGCACATCCCACGACTGTTCGAAATTGCAGACCCACTCGCCAACGAGCGAACAGGAAGCCTTGTAATTAGCTTCGCCTACTTTCAAGGATGGTACGCTAAATTCGACGGTCCAGTCATTGCGATTTTTACGCTTATCCAGTGATACTTTGCTGGCAACGAGATCTTTATATTCCGGGTGAACGCGGTGCATAAATGCCGTCGCTTTAGCCTTTGCTTCCGCGGCGGTGAGCCTGGCACCGGGAGCATCCTCATCCTCGGAGACGAAAAAGTCGTATTCGCGACCATCGCCGTAAAGACTGACAGTAAATTGACGAGGGTCCATGAAACGGAAGAAGCGCACTTGCCAGATATAGCCTGGCTCCACCTGGCGTGCCAGGGCCATGGTTTTTTCGCGTCCGACCTTTTCAAAGACATACTGCAATTGACCGGCAGCCAGACTGGCCGTGAGCGTCGGCACCACTTCATAACGCGACGCATCGACACCGTTTGCATCGAGTATCGCTTTTGCCTTTACCACCGCTTGCTCACGCGTGCACTTGATGCGCGACTGATCCCCCGGCGCCGGTGGTGAGGAAAAAATAGAATAAGTCAGACAGACAACAGCAATCGTGCCGATGATGACGCGCATTTTGTGAGGCAGGGGTTGGTACTGTACCGGGGTGTGCAATTCGTCTGCGCCTTCGGCATGCGGCTCAGCCACAGGCAAACTATCATTAGCCACGGTAGGCTCGGCCAGAGGCTCTCGATGGCTGCTCTTCAGTACAATAATTGCAAGAAGTAGAATCAGGACGAAGGGTAAAAGCGGCACAAACGCGGAGTAAAACAAGGCTTTGTTGTCGGCGGAAAAAAGCGGTTTGACATCGAGGAAGGCATCAACGAGATAATGCCCGATCACACACGGCAGCACACCGTAGCGACGCATGATCCAGCCATAAAAAAGACCACCGATTGTCAGCTCGATACCGCGCGCATAGGCAGGCTGCTGAGGATAAGAGCTGTGCATAAAGCCCCAGACTGCAGCCTGAAATAAATTGGCCAGCCAGAATTTTCCAGTCAGCTTTTGCATCAAACTGAGTGCCACCACCCGCGCTATCGTCTCTTCCTGCCAGGCGGCGTGGACACCGAGCGATATCGCCGAAAAGAAAGGGAAGGCAGTACCTAGTGTCTGGTAGGCGTCGAGACCGAGCGGGCACCAGAAGCCAAGCTTCTCTCCAAGCAAATAGTAGGCAATGATCCAGCCCAGATGCATAGCCGAAACGCAATAACCGACGACAACGGCCTTGACACCTTCCCTGGTGGCAAAGCCTGTGCCGTTCAAATAATTTTCCAGGGCAACGCGTTTGGGATAGGCGAAACGATAGACGACATCGGCGCCGCCAAAGAGACAGGCGCCTGAGACAAAAGTGCCGAGAACGCTGAGCACTTCGCGCAGGTAATAGCTCGATAGATAATCGCGAAAAGCGGTGGTCGGATTATAGCTATCGACCACTGTCGAAAATTCGTTGACACTATCGAAAGCAGCCACACCGGCCATGAGCAGACCGCCAAAGATGGCGACCCGGAAGCGCATCAACCTTCTTGACAAAGCGAGCGGTACAGCCAGATAGGCCAGGTATTCAAGCGGTCTGTAGAAAAGCGAGGCGACCTGTTCGAGCAGATCATTGTAAGAGCGCATATTGCCGTATTTGCGCGTCCATTTTTCGGGGACGAAAAGGGTCTTGGAATAGACCGTCACCTGATTGCCGGAGACATAGACGTAGTAGCGCAGATGTGCCCCTTTAAAATCTTCGCTCTCGTCTTGCCAGGTGAAGGCGTGGTCGTCCCGGTGCGCCATCGTCATCGACTTGTCGCCAACTAGCTTGAGCGTCGCCACATCGGGATCGACGCCGGCATAGCTGCGCAGAAAATCGCGAGCGATCGTCAGAGCGGTCCGGTGATCGAGGCTGGGCAGTGGACGTTCGTCCTCGAATGTTCGCTGAAAAGCAGTCATCTTGCCCTGGGGAGAGAGCCAGATGCGAAATAGCTCCAAGTCAAACTCTCGGCAATAGCGCGTCGTCCAGGACCAGATCGGGATGCGCTCTTTCATCAACTCATTGGCACGAGCAGCCCCGAGGTTGTATTCCAGAAAAACTTTGGGCTCGTTAGAAAAGGTAAATGTAGTCGAAGCGATTGGCGACTTTCTCTCGTAACCGAGTTTTTTGGCGTACCAGGCCGAGATGTCGGCTATTTCCGCTTTGCTCAGCTTGAGATCCAGGGAGGCCGAGGGAAAAACGCGCGGCTCCATAAACCAGTAGAGAGCAAAACCAAGCAGCGCCAAGAGAGCCAGGACCGGCAGGGCGCGATCTGGGCTAAAAAGGGCAGCATTTGTCCTCTTCTTGTCATGCTGTTCGGAAGAGGCTTGGGACACCGGAGCTCCGTTGATAAGTCAGAGTTGCGACAGGATACAAATGCGATCGAAGCGCAATTTGAACCCAGGTTTTCATTTTAGGAGGTCTCGCACATCCTTGCTCGTCAAAGCTGAAAGCTTTGAATATAAATGACAAAGATCGGTCAAGGGGTTAGTATGATGCACTCTTCAAGCCCTCATAACATACCCGATTGTGACCATAAAGTCAGAAGTTTTCATGTGGAACCGCAAGCTCGAAACCCTCGATCGGGTCGAGCTTCAGGCGCTGCAATTAGCGCGTCTGAAAACGACCTTACGGCGCGTTTATCACAATGTACCAATATTGAAAGAGCGCCTCGACGCCGCCGGCTTCAATCCGGATCGCATCGAAAAAATGGCATCGATCGCCGATATGGCGCACCTGCCTTTTATGAAAAAGACGGATCTGCGCGAAAACTATCCTTTTGGTCTTTTTGCCGAACCACTCAACAACGTCGCCCGTCTGCACGCCTCCTCCGGTACAAAAGGCAAGCCGACAGTGGTTGGTTATACGAAAGCCGATATTGCCAACTGGGCCGAAGCATGCGCCCGTTCCCTCGCCGCCGGCGGCGTCAAACCGGGCGACATGGTGCACAACAGTTATGGCTATGGTCTCTTTACCGGCGGCCTCGGTATGCACTACGGCATCGAAAATCTCGGTGCCACCGCCGTACCGGCCTCCGGCGGCAGGACTCACCAGCAAATCATGTTGTTGCAAGATTTCTCATCGCGCGTCCTGCTCTCAACTCCATCCTATGCCCTGAATATGGCCTATACGATGACCGAGATGAAAGTACCGCGCGATTCAATTAAGCTGGAGATAGGCATTTTCGGCGCGGAGCCGTGGACAGAGGAAATGCGCGCTCAGATCGAAGAACGCCTGCAAATCACGGCCCTCGACATCTATGGCCTTTCGGAAGTGACCGGCCCGGGTGTTTCGATGGAATGCGCCGCCGGCAAAAATGGTCTGCACATATGGGAAGACATGTTCATCCCCGAAATCATCGACCCTGATAGCGGTGAAGTTTTGCCCGACGGCGAAGAAGGCGAACTCGTTTTCACCACCATCCTTAAAGAAGCTATCCCGGTGATCCGTTATCGCACCGGTGATCTCAGTCGACTCAATGCCGAGCCCTGTGCCTGCGGACGTACGGTGCGACGCATGTCACGCATCAAAGCGCGCCTCGACGACATGCTGATCATCCGCGGCGTCAATCTTTTCCCGTCCGAAATCGAAAAATGTCTTCTCTCGCTGGAAGAGCTCGCTCCGCACTATCAGCTCGTCGTCGATCGCAAAAAAGCCCTCGACACGCTCGATATACATGTTGAAGTGAGCGAGCACATCGGCGAACGCTTCGAAAAGGAATTCGGCGAATTCGAAGAAACGCATTCTGAACTTGAAACATTGCGCCGCGCCGTGCAGAGTTTGCTCAAAGACAATCTCGGCCTGTCCGCTTCAGTCAATTTGAAAAAACCCGGCAGCATCCCTAGAAGCGAAGGCAAGGCCGTCCGCGTCATAGACAATCGTCTGAAATAGATGACCTAACAAACAAGGGGAGCACAATCTATGCCACAGGCATCTTCGCCGGAAGCAGTATATACAGGCCTCCCCGTAGAAAGTTTCGGCTTCAGGCGTATTGTTTATTCAAAAGATAAATACGTCGCTACGATTACGATCAATCGGCCGGATGTTCTGAACTGCTTCGACACGACGACCTTGAAAGAGCTGGCCAGTGCTTTCCTCGATTGCACCGCCGATGATTCGATCGCCGTTGTCGTCCTCACCGGAGCCGGCGACAAGGCCTTTTGCACCGGCGCCGATCTGAAAGAACAAGAAGAGCAAATACTGACCAAACCAAACGACTATTACAAATGGATGTATTCCTTCATAGAAATGCACGACCGTCTGCGCAATATCGGCAAACCGACTATAGCCCGCCTGAACGGCATGGTGGTCGGTGGCGGCAACGAGCTAAATATGGCTTGCGATCTGGCTATCGCCGCCGACCATGTGACGATCAAACAAGTCGGCGCCGCCCGTGGTAGTGTCGCCGCCGGTGGTGCCACTCAGTGGCTGCCTCTTATCATCGGCGACAGACGAGCCAGGGAAATGCTCCTGCTTTGCGAAAGCATCGACGCGTTTACAGCCCTCGACTGGGGACTGGTCAATCAAGTCGTGCCTTCCTCCATGCTCGATCAAGCGGTGGCAGAAATGGCCGAAAAGCTCTACAACAAACTGCCAGAGTGCACCCGCTACACCAAGCAACAGCTTAATTTCTGGCGCGACTTTTCCTGGTCGATGACGATCGGTCATGCCCGCGAGTGGCTAGCACTGCACGCCGGACACATGGAAACAGCCGAGGGCCTGAAAGCTTTCCGAAAAAAGTCGGAAATCGATTACAGCAAGATTCGCAAAAAAGAAGCAGGTAAAGCACAGCCTTTCAACGCCGGCATGGAAATCAAAGGCTGCCCGAAGTGCCAGATGGAGATGCCTGCATCTTTTGTCTTTTGCGGGGCCTGCGGAGAAAAAATTTGAGGCGCGAAAATCGAGAGTGAGAAAAATCGGAAGCAAAATTTTCGGAGGACTAAAGAGGAGCAATGGTGATGACAATGACGACATACGAGAACATTCTCACAGCAAAGGAAGCGGTGCCGGGACTGGCAGGCATCAACATCGGCGTCGTGACCCTCAATCGCCCGAAAGCACTCAACGCCCTCTGTCATGATTTGATGAATGAGCTCGTCGACGCTCTCACCGACTTCGACAAAGACGACAGTATCCGCGTCATCGTCTTGACCGGCAGTGAAAGAGCCTTCGCCGCCGGCGCCGACATCAAGGAAATGTCCGATGAGACGACAGTTTCTATTATGTCCAAAGATCGCTTCGCCACCTGGGATCGCATCCGTAATATCAAAAAACCAATCATCGCCGCCATCAGCGGCTACGCCCTTGGCGGCGGCTGCGAACTGACTATGATGTGCGACATCATCATCGCCTCCGAATCGGCGCAGTTTGGTCAACCGGAAATAAGCATCGGCGTCATCCCCGGCGCCGGCGGTACGCAGAGATTGACGAGGGCTGTTGGTAAATACCGGGCTATGGAGCTGATTTTGACCGGTCGCCCGTTCACCGCCAATGAAGCGCTGGAAATGGGCCTGGTCAACAAAGTAGTGCCGACCGAGCTCTTCCTCGACGAAGCAAAATCCATGGCCTATCAGATTTCGCAAAAGTCGCCTCTGGCTCTGCAGCTGGCAAAAGAAGCGGTGCTCAAATCTTACGACGGCACACTTTCGGAAGGCCTGCAATTCGAGCGTAAAAACTTCTACATGCTCTTCTCATCAGAAGACCAAAAAGAAGGCATGAAGGCCTTTATCGAAAAACGCAAGGCCACCTTCACCGGCAAGTAATCAGAGCCTCCGACCAGAGACAGCAAATTAATCAGCAAGCGAGAAATGACAGAAATGACAGACGAAAAAATCCTTCTGACCGAAAAGAAAAACGGCGTTGGCATCATCACCCTCAATCGCCCGGACAGGCTGAATGCTTTTAATGACGAGCTTTCCTTCCAGTTTCAAGATGCTCTCAGAGAAATGGAAAAAGACAAAGACGTCAAAGCAATCATCCTCACTGGTGCCGGTCGCGGATTTTGCGCCGGCCAGGACTTGCAAAGCCGCAACATCGCGCAGGAAAGCGGCGACCGCCCCTCCCTCGGCGATTCGATTCGCCGCCGCTACAATCCGCTTGTGATCAAAATCCGCCGCATGGAAAAACCGATCATCGCCGCCGTCAATGGTGTCGCGGCCGGTGCCGGTATGAGTCTGGCCATGCTCTGCGATTATCGCATCGTCACCGATAAAGTGACATTTATCCAGTCTTTCACAAAAGTCGGCCTCGTCCCCGATTCCGGCTCGACCTTCCTCCTGCCTCGCCTGATTGGCTATACCAAAGCCTTTGAACTGATGCTCAGCGCCGAGAAATTTACCGCCCAGGAGGCGATGGAATATGGCTTGATCAATAAGATCGTCAGCGAAGAAGAGTTGATGAAAGAAGCGATCGCCCTCGCCGAGAAGCTCGCTCTCGGACCGACCAAGGCTTTTGGCCTGACGAAGCGCGCGCTCAACCGCGCCATCTTCAACGATCTTGAAGAGCTTCTCGAATATGAAGCGCAATTGCAAGAAATTGCCGGCCGCTCGGACGACTTCGCCGAAGGCGTAAAGGCCTTTGTCGAAAAACGCACGCCGGTCTACAAGGGTAAGTAATGCCTCCTGGCCAATCTGATCGAAACCGAGCAAGGAAATTTGCCTGTATTCTGGCGGCTTCTTTTCTTTGTTTTCACTGGTACGGCCAGGCAAACGCATTTAAGCTCGGCTTGAAATCGAAAGGTAAGCAACCGTCCCAGGCTCCGGTCGGAGCCGCAGCGCAGGCCGAAACCCAGGCCGGGGCAAAACCGTGGTCTCCGGAAGGGAAGGCATCTGAGACAAAAGCGATGCCGGAAACTCAAGCGGCGCCGGCAGCAAAAGCGATGCCCAAGCCTCAAACGGCCCCGGAAACTCAAACGACACCCGCTCTGCCGCCCGAAGCGCCGACGGTACCGCCGCTAAAGCTGGCCCCCGATGAAATTTCGGTCGACGACGAAATGCCCGAAGAACCGTCCCTGCCCAAAAAGACACTGCCGGAGGCGGACCCGATAACCCCCTTGCGTCCGACCACGCCGCTGGCAGTAGATGACCCGGGCGAGACGGCCGAGCTGGCTGAGCCACAGCCCAAAACACCGCTCCGTCCTCTGGCAGTACCGGAAGACGCCGCCGAAGACTTTTCAGAAGACCTGGTGAAAGACGCGCAGCCAAAAGCAATGTCAAAAAGCCGGGTCGAAAACGACTCTCAGCAAGAATCAAAAGAATCAAAAGAATCAAAAGAAAAAACGCCACAGCCAAAGCTGGAAAAAGAAGCAAAAAAGGAGCTGAAAAAGGTATCTGGCGAGGAAAAAGAGACCGGAGCCGGCAAAAAAACAGATCCGACCACCGATTTGAAAAGCAAACTGGTCGCCCATACTGACCTGTCTAGACAATTCAGCTATGTTGTGCCCTCGGGTTGGGCGATCTTCGCCATACCGATGCAACCCCATGAAGTCCTGGCCGTGCGCACCAATAACCGCATCGAGGCCGAAGTCTCTTTCGTCCATCACGACGGCAAGAGCACCCTGGAGGGCTTGAAGGACGACACTCTGGCCGAAAGCAAAAGGTTTTTCAAGAAGTTCGAAGTCCTGGAGAACAAAATTGAAACCTTGCCAAACGGCCTGTCTTGCGGCAAGATTGTTACAACTGAAGAAATCGACGAGGAGCAGGCTCGCCAGGTCCAGTACATACTCAATCCGCGCAAGCGTTATTTTCTGGTCGTGACAATGACTGTTGCAAAACAAATCGGTAACAAATACGATAGAACTCTCTTGCACATCGTCAATTCACTTACCTCAGACAAAGCTCATTAAAACATGCGTTCGCCCCAAGGTTTTTTGAATAGCAGAATAGTGCCACTACTGGTGGTACTGGCTTTTATCCTCGGCATGCTCGGTTACAGTCAGGCCTCGCGAAACAGCGAATTGAAAGACGGTAATCGCATCCTGGCCGATTCCTATCCCAAACATGCTTACCAGGCAGCTTACGAACAGAAAAGCGATCCGGACGTAGGCGTCATGGTAATTTTCAGCGACGGTATGGGCCATGTGCGCGTGGAAAGCAATTTTGCCAACACAAAAAATACTTTCACCACAATTTATGATTTTACGACAGCAAAAAAATACTTTATGAAAGAAGCCGAGAAGACTTTTATGGTTTCGGGCATGAGCAGCCTGGGCATGGGTTTCATGGACGAGGAGATGTTCAAATCTACCGGTGCCGAAAAGTTGCCGCCGCAGGAAATCAACGGCAGGCCAGCGGTTGGCTATCGTTCGACTATAGTCGGCGACGGTGCGGCTCAGATTGAAAGCTGGTTTGACCAATCGACCGGTTGCTTGATGACGAGCAAAACAAAAAACGTCACCTATACATTGACACGATATACCAGTAAACCGCCGCAGTCCTATCTCTTCGAAGTACCGAAAGATTACAAGGAAGTACCACTTGGCTTTTAGCGTTCGGATATTTTGAAAATTGAAAAACCTAATTGTCTCACGAGTAATACGTAAAGCCGGACGTCTTACTCCGGGCATTGCTTTTTTAACACTGCTTCTCATCGCAACGGTTCAATCAGTGCAGCCGCTCCTAGCCGCCCCGTTCAACTATTTGCTGGAAGCGAGAAAGGCGGTGCTCAAAAATGATTACCACAGAGCCGTCAATATGACGGATCTGGCCATCCGTCAAAATCCGCGAGACGCCGATAGTTACTATTTTAAAGCTTACTGTCACGCCGTCTTGCAACAACCGCAAGAAGCATTGAGCAGCTATGAAAGAGGTCTGAAACTGGCTCCTTGCAGCGATCCTCACATAACCGTCGAAATTGCCAAGACCTATATTGGTTTAGACAAAAGCGACAAAGCGATTGCCCTGCTCGACGGGGCGCTCAAGGTTACTCCGATGAGCGACGCTTATCGCTGCAAGGGACAAATATTATTTCGACGGAAGGAAACGCTTCCGGCCATCGCCTGCTACGACCAGGCGATCAAGCTCGAACCGCGAAATCTCTGGAACTATGACGATCGGGTCGTTTGCTACATGTCGCTCAATCGCTACAGCGACGCCTTAAAGGACTTGAACAAGATGGTGGAAATCGCGCCGACATCTGCCCGGGGATATTCGCTGCGAGCCCGGGTCTACGAAAAACTTGGCGATAAGGCTGCCGCAAAAAAAGACAGAGAAAAGTCAAACTCGCTAGGCGAGCAGGAATGGTTTTAGTCGCCGCTGCACCATTGCCCGGAAAATGCTCAAAAAAATCAAACCCATTTGGGCTCGGCGGCCGCGTAGTATTTGCACAGAGCCGAGACATAGGCTGCATATTGGCAGCGCCGGCCGGCGAAAGTGCGCCAGGAGGATTCCCGATCTTTGAGTTCAAAACCGGCAGCCGCCAGCCGCTCGTAACCTGTGCCAAACTCTTCTTGGGTCATGAGCTCGCAGACATCAATCGGCAAGCCGACGTAAAAGCAAAGTAGTTGTACGGCTGTCGA
>JAGXAB010000194.1 GCA_018971775.1 Cyanobacteria bacterium REEB67
GCCGGTCACACTTTGCGTTTTCGTCGCATTGCGCTCTCCAAAATCGAGGGTGACGTTTTGACTGTCATTCTTGTCTCTGTCCTAAGCTGGTAGTTCCTCTGTCTCGCGCATATCCCCCATGAAATTATTTAGAAAGGCAAATGGATTTGTCGCCATTTGCTTGGCACCGCTTTTAGCGATTGCCTCTGTAATTCGTTTGAGTTTCGCACCAGTCAGGCCATCGCTTTGCGTGGCTAAGAGCTTGAGATTAACACTCTTGAGCACCGCCGGCAGTGACTCGCACCGATCTGTAAGCATCTCGAAGCGAGCAGTTTGGTCCGGCAAAGTTGTTTCGAGCCAGAGCTCGATTCTTCCAGAGCGTACGAGAGCTGCTGGCACACTGGCTACGTCTATCGTCGTCATCATGATGCAGACGCGTTTATTACTTTCGCTTTCGAGCCGGTCCAGCGCCGTAAGCAAGTAGCGGTACAGACCAAAATCCTCTTTGTTTTCAAAAATAACATCGCTATCGTCAATGAAAATTATCGCCGGGGCGTTATTTTTTGCTGCTTCGAAGACCTGCTCGACCTTTTGATAGAAATCTCTGCTACCAGAAATGAACGTACCGTCTATGAGGAAAAATTTGCTTCTCAGTTTATGTGCCAAGGCCCTACCAATAGTCGTTTTGCCGGTCCCTGGTGGACCCGCCAAGAGCACGCCGCGTTTGGGCTGGATGTTGAATCCGTTTGCCAGTTCATAGCGTTCCAGTGGCACAATGATGTTTGCCTCCAGTGCTTCGATCAAAGTAACGACGCCTTTTAGCGAATGCAATTCGACGGCTTCAACCTCGTCCAGGTATACGTTGCTCATCATTTTACGCTTGCGCAAGTACTCAATGAAGGCCTCCTTATCGAGCTGCTTGCTTTCCTTGAGAGACATGCAAGCGGATTTCAATTGAGGCTGTCTGCGAACCGCTTAAGGCCGCAGTCTGGTGCTTTGATGAAGGTGGATATCAGGATTCTCTTGCACAGATAAAGCTGGCCGATTTGGATGAGCGCAAGGATCCTGTCTATCAGCCTTGTTACATCCGCGGCATCTGTCTGCAAAAGATGGGCAAATTCGAAGATGCTTCTAAGGAATATGCGGCTATCGTTGAATCGTCGCATGATGAACAATTGCAGAAAAAATCGAAAGTGGGGTTGCAGTGTTGCGCTCTAAAACAATCGTCTGTGCCGACCGATATGCTGACATTTTCTGCACAATGGGAAGAGAAAGGTTCTTTTGATTTCCCTTCTCGGTAGTCTGCTCTAGTTGAGCTTCTTAATCTCTTTCGCTGCCTTTCTAGCCCGGAGCTGTTTGCGGATCGCAAGCCCGCCATCGATGAAGATAAATAGTCCAACGATCCATTCAAGCCAGGGCGTCAACTGTTCCATTTTCATCAAGGCGTCGACTCGTACAGTGCCTGCTGTACCATGCGCTAGCCAGAGCGTTGCTATGGCCGGAGTGACAAAAACAACAAAAGCCACAAAAGCCACAGCCAAAATAATCAGGTCTTTTTTCATACACTAACCTGGCTCACTTCCCACTCCTCGGCTTCGCACAAGGAGCCGCGAGCACCGGATCTCCACCAGTCCAGGTCTTATTAAACAAATTCGGCGTCTGCACCGTGCTCCGGTCGCTTAGCACTTCTGCTCCAACCGATAAGCGCAGCTGCTCGTAGGCTTCGTTCAAGGTTGTATCTTTACCCTTGCACTGCAGCGCTTCTATAAGTCTGTGCGTAAAGACGCTGTTAGGGTAGTTTTTCGACTCCCACGAGACCTGGTCAGCCAGGCTGGAGCAGAGCACCACCTGTCCACTACCGACATGCAGTCCGCCTGCGTCAAGTTTTGTCGTGCGGCCCAGGCCTTTGCTTGCCGAGTCTGAAGAGTCTGAGGATGCGGTGTCGTCATCATCGGCGTCAGCGTCGGCCGTTTTTTTCGACTCATCACCTGCTGAGCCGCTATGGCAGACATCGAGGATGACCACGACGCGTTTGCTATGTACTTGCTCCTGAATGATTTTTGTCAGCCACTGCATCGGCAGGCCGGTAGAAACAAGCTTGTACTTATCGGTGTCTTGAGCGACCAGAAAGTTTACGCCGACGTCTTCTTGCGATGCGCTGCCGTGGCTTGATACATAGACAACTACCAGATCATCTGCCTGGGCGTGCTTGCCCAGCCAGCCGTCGCCTAGCTGAGAGATGATGCCGTTTTTTGTCGCTTTGGCGTCGGTAAGTAGCAAGACGTGATCTGCTGCAAAATTTTCCTGAGTGACCAGGAAATTTTTAAAATCGGTCGCGTCTTTGGCTGCGTATTTCAGATTTATTGAAGGGTCTTTGAAGTTGCTGATGCCTACTACCAGCGCCCATTTATCGGCGATGGTTTTGTCTTTAGTCGAGCCGGCCAGCGTCGCTGCCTTATAACCTTGCTCCGCCGCCGCTCCGGGAAGAGCTGCAGTTATTTCCTTGGACTGTTTGGAAAATGATTCAGCAAGATCCTTTTTATTTTGCTTGGTATACAAGCTGGCAAGCGCTTCCAGATCGCGAGCACGTTGTGGACTCTTCTGTCCAAATAGTTTTTCATCGGCAATCAAGGCGCTCTTAAGAAGCGGTTCGGCTTCATCGAATTTCTTTTCGGCAATGAGCAGCTCGCAAAGGTCTCTTTGATCGCTTATCACTTGAGCGCTGTCGGCACCTAGAGTCTTCTGGGTGACATCGAGTGTCCTTCTAAACATTGGCTCGGCCCGTGCATAATCTTTCTGGGCAAAGTAAATTTCGGCGAGACTGTGGATCGTCCTGGCAATATCCGGATGGTCGGCGCCCAGTTTATCCTGGCTGATTTTAAGCGCTTTGTTGAGCAAGATTTCGGCATCGCTATATTTTCTTTCGTCGGCCAAAATGTTGCCTAATTCCACCATGTCGTGGGCAACGGTTGGATGATCTGCGGTCAGTAGTTTTTGATCAAGCTCGAGAGCACGTCTGGCAAGATCTTCGGCCTCGCTATAACGTCCTTGATAGCGCGCGATGGAAGCTTGCGTGATCCAGCATTTCGAAATCTCGATATTATTTTGTCCGATGGCGCGCTCGATGATCTTCGTCGCCTGCAGGCAAAGCTCTTGTGCTTTGCTGTAGCGTCCTTCGTCGCGGTTTACTAGAGCCAAATCGAGCAAAGCTTTGCCATAGTCAGGGTGCTCCTTTGTCAGGATCGCTTCACGAATCTTGCGCACCTGCTGAAAGGTTTTTTTTGCTTCGCTGTAGCGCCCCTCTTTTAAATACAGTTCACCAAGAGATTCCGTAGCGGTTGCAACTCCAGCGTGCTGATATCCCAGTAGAGATTGCAAACCCAGCAAAGTCGCTTTATACAAGGCTTCGGCCTGTTTGTATTTACCCTTC
>JAGXAB010000195.1 GCA_018971775.1 Cyanobacteria bacterium REEB67
ATAGTCGGCATCTCGCGATAATGAGACGGTTCAAGTCCTTGTTGGATATTACCAAGCTCAAATCCAACTTCTTTTCTGGCTTCAAATGGCCAGCTCAATTTGATCTCTGCTTTTAATTTCTCCGGAATCCATATAATCGGTTTTTCTCGACCTCGATCTCGTTTGAAGACCGGTAACCTGGCTATAGGTCTGACCATTCATGCACCTCTTTCATGATATGCCAATTCTAGCATATTGTCAAATGTCTCTGTCAGGCTGCTTGTTGTGACAGACGTGGAGTAAGGTATTAAACGAAGAAATCGATGAGAAGGTTCATTTTATTTATTTGTTGCCAACTATTCCCAAACTATTTAACGTCAGGGAAAAATGGGTTTAGCAAACGCCCAACTTGCTCGCTCTCAATTTGTTATAGGCGTATCCGCCGGTTGTTTCTGCTTTGCTCACAAGCCACGCGCCGGCTATCAAACCAGCACGCGCCTTGAGGCTGTGGCTTCCTAGCGAGGATCGCTGAACTCGACTTGATCTGGTCTTACACTGCCATTCTTTTTCTGATATCAATGTAGTGCAATTTTTGGATGAGTGTACGCGATGGTAGTGGTGATTGAGAATTTGCGGTCAATACAGCATGGACAGCTAGAAGCATTACTGACTTGCCACTGCTTGGCTATGTTGGGGAATAGGGCCTTGAGCGATTCTTCCTTTGGGTATGTGGATGGAAATTGACGCGTCAGGCACTACCCCAAGGGCTTAAATAAATCAGCCAGGTCTTCAGCAGTAAGCTTGCTCGCAATCGCCTCTTCGTCTCCATAGATGGCGTTAGCAATAGCTCGTTTCTTCTCCTGCATCTCAATCATCTTCTCTTCTATCGTGCCGGCGGCAATAAGCCTGAAGACAAAGACTTTGTTTCGCTGACCGATGCGGTGAGCGCGGTCGGTGGCTTGGTTTTCTACAGCAGGGTTCCACCAGGGGTCGTAATGGATGACAGTGTCGGCCGCCGTGAGGTTGAGGCCGGTGCCGCCGGCTTTTAGGCTGAGCAAAAAGACGGGCACTGAGCCTGCCTGAAATAGTTTGACTGGAGTGGCGCGGTCTTTGGTGTCGCCGCGGATTTGCACAAACTCGATTTCACGCTCATTTAGCTCGGGCTCTATCAAATCAAGCATGCTCGTAAACTGCGAAAACAGCAAAATGCGTTTGCCTTCGGAGACGAGCTCGTCGATCATTTCTAAAAGTTGTTCGAGCTTGGCCGAAGTCTTGACCTTTTTTGCCGATGGCAAGTTGACCAGACGCGGGTCGCAGCAGACCTGCCTGAGTTTGAGCAGCGCATCGAGGATGACAATCTGACTGCGGGCAAGACCTTTCTCCGCAAGAGCGTCCTGGACCTTCTCGTACATGGCCAGGCGGACCGTTTCGTAAAGGTCGCGTTGCGCGCCCTCGAGCTCCACGCTTTTGGTGATCACAGTCTTTTCGGGCAGGTCTTTAGCGACGAGCTCTTTTGTGCGGCGCAGCAAAAAGGGACTGACCTTTGCCTTCAAAATTTTTTGCATGTATGCATCATTTTGTTTTTCTATTGGCGTGCGCACAGTTTTGTTGAATGTTTTAAGGTCGCTTAAAAAGCCCGGCATCAAAAAATTGTACTGCGACCAGAGCTCGGTGAGATGATTTTCGATCGGTGTGCCGGTCAGACAAAGGCGGTAATCGCTGCGGAGAAATTGTACGGCTTGCGCCACTTGCGTGAGTGGATTTTTGATGTACTGCGCTTCGTCGAGGATGACTGCTTGCCAGTCTTGTTCGCGTAAAATATCGATGTCTCTAGGCACAAGCGGATAGGTTGTGACGACGATATCGGCGCGGCTAATTTTTGAGAAATCGGCAGCACGCTGCAGACCAGACAAAGCCAGAGACTTCAAATTTGGAGCAAACTTTTTGATTTCGCTCATCCAGTTGGGCAGCACACTGGTCGGGCAGACTACCAGATACGGCTTTTTTGCACGTTTGGCCTTTTTCTCACAAGCGATGTGCGCCAGCGTCTGGATGGTCTTACCCAGGCCCATATCATCGGCAAGTATGCCGCCCAGACCAAACTCGCGGATAAAGTCGAGCCAGCTCAGACCCTCGAGCTGATACGGGCGTAGCTCGGCTTTAAATGTAGAGGGCGGCGTGATTGTTTTAAGGCCGTCAAAATTATTGATTTTTTCCAGCAGTGCATTGTTAGACCTGGCAAATTGCGGAGCCAGCTGCATTATTTGCGGCAGACTGACTTTTGCTGCAGACTCTACTACTGCGCCGGGCCTGTCAAAAATTTCTAACAATGTTTGTACAACTGCTTTGACACGCTCAAATGGCAACTCTATATACTGGCCGTCTGGCAGCGGCGCGTAAAACTTGCCGTTTACGTTTAGCTCGTCAATCTCGAGGTGCGGCACGATGCCTTGCAAGTGTTTGATGGCGCGATTGATGGCAGGCAAGAGTGGCACGCGCTTACCATCGACCATGACGCCCAGGTCAAAAGAAAACCAGAAGTCGGATCCACTCGTTGTCTCAACTTCCCAGTCATCATCGGCGGTGACTATCTTATACTCGAGCGAATCGTCAATCTCGACGACAAAGCCCTGTTGCTCGAGCTCGGCGACGCCGGACTTGATAAAATCTATCCATACGGCAGTGTCATCGACGTAAGATTCGAAGGTGACAACGCCGTTTGCGAGCGAAGCGTCATATGCCTCACCAAGGTTGTATTGTTCGACTAAATCAGAGAGTCGTCTCTCAGCGGCCAGGTCGCGCTTTTGCACCAATATCTCGTCGCCAGTCACCCTGCGGCTTTCAGTATTGTCCGCACAATCAAATTTGATGCCACCATAGTCGAAGCTGAGCATGGCAACACTGGACCGCTCATCGGAGCCGTCTTGCTGCCAAAATCCTGGCTCAACCGAGCTTTTTAAGAGCAATCGTGGAGTGGGCTTAACGACTTCGGTTTTGATTTTATATTTCGAAACTGGTCGAGGGATATCGATTCCGGATCGTTCCATAGCTTCCGCGAGAGCGCCGGCCTCCTGCTGAGCAACTTGGGGCATGCGTAGGATGCAGGCCACCACATCCGGTGTCAGCTCCGTGCTTATTGGACCAATGAGACCCTTACTTGGATTTACGTGCCAGGCACCGCCGGCGAGCACGACGATGTCGTCAGTCGAATCGGTGTGAAACTTGAGAATTTGGCTGCCATGATCGAGCAAATCCCAATTTAGTTTGGCTTCTTTAGTCGGACCTATCTCCTTAATAGGTTGCTTGAGATCGCCCCAGAAGCAACGGCCGGTAGCAATCATGCGCTCAATCAGGACTGAGCTTACAGAAGGCATGATCGGAAATTCGACGCGATAGGTCCAGTGGGTATGTGCGCGCGCGCCGGCA
>JAGXAB010000106.1 GCA_018971775.1 Cyanobacteria bacterium REEB67
GGTATTGAAGGTCAGGTTGACCGCAGTACCAGCTGTCTGGGTGGCTGTGTTGACGGCGATATTTCTATTGGTGCCACCCGGGTGTATGCCAAGACCGTTAGCGGTCAGATTGATGTTGGCGCCCGTCAATGAGGTGCCGCCGCCGATCTGAGTGATGTCACCGAGTGCGCCAACCCCTGCCGTGGTGGTCAGGTTGATTGTGTTGGCGGCAACCGTGCCGGTGATTTGGATTTCTGCTTGACCGACGCCGTTGGCGACGGTGCTGACTGTGTAGGAGTCGGTATTGGCTGTGCCACTACCATTTGTACCGTCGATGATAACGTTGCCGGTATTGCTGATGGCAACGACACCAGCGACAGAATGAGCCGTCAAGGTCAGAGGAGCTAGGCCCGCGTTTACGCCCTGGGTGTTGAGTGTGGCCAGGTTACCGATACCGGTACCGGCTCCGATTACGAGAGTCGGAGTGGTGATCGTGCCGGAAGAATTGAACGAGCCAAGCGTCGAACCGTGCACCGATCCATTGACACCGGTCGTCAGAGCCGCTGTCTGGATATTGGTCGTTGTGTCGGTACCGGTGGCCAGGCCACTGGCGATCGTGCCGTTCTGGTTGAAGTTGATTGTGCCTGTCGGTTGAGCAGTGGTCAGATTGATACCGCCGGTGCCCACGCCTGTACCCGTGCTGGCTGTGTTGACGGTGCCGCCGAGATTGATCGCAGTCTGAGTGGAAGGAGTTGCTGTGTCAGCGCTGCCTGCGATGACGGTGACGGTGCCTTCGGAGCCTGCGCCGGTGCTGGTGGCACTGATGCCACCGGCGACTGCGACATTACCGAGGGCTGGTGTCAGGCCGGAAGCGACGCCGTAAGAAACAAGGGTGATGTTACCGGCAGTGGCACCGCCGCCTACAGTAGATACGGAGCTCAAGCCACCCGAGCCGGTCAGGCTGATGTTGCCACCAGCGCCTGCTACTACGGTCTGGGCAACAGGGTTGAACGTGGCGCCGGCAATCATAGTGATTGCGCCGCCACCGGTGGCGATCTGGGTATTGTTAGCGTCGGTGATGTTGCCACCGGCGACTGCAACCAGGTTAGAGCCGGTGAAGTTGACTACTTGCTGGGCGTTGAAGAGGCCATCGAGAGTTATATTGCCCTTGGCCGAGAGTGCCAGTACGGCATTTGTGCCTGGGTTGTACGTACCGGTGCTTCCAGCGAAGGCGAGATTGCCGGCGCTGTTGTCGACGCTGATGCCGTTAGCGGAGGTAATCGTGCCGTTGTTAGTGAGCAACGGTGTTTCGATGATTACGCCGCCAGCGTTTAATGTCTGCCCTGCTGCGATATTGACTGTCGAGGCGACTGAAGTATCGCTAGTCAGCTTGGCAAAACCGAGGGCGGTCAGGTTGCTGTTGACGTTGAGATCCGCACTATTGGCGAGGCTACCGTCAGTTGTCGTGCTCAAAGTGACGTCAAAACCGGTAGAAGCATTGGCTAGATTGATAGAGCCTTTGTTAGTGATGGTGACATTGCCGTTGGTGTTGAAGTCCAACGCAATCGCTGTGCCTTGGATGCCAGATGTCGTATTGAGGTTGATGCCGCCGCCGATCGAGAAGATCGGTACATTTTGTGAGGTGGCGCTGAGTGTCGGTGTAGTGACAAGGCCGCCTGCTGTCTGACTGATCGAACCGTAAGCATGAGTAGCATCGGAGCTCGTACCGTCAGCAATCAAGGTTGCCGATGAGGTCGCGGTCAAATTGTGGAACTGGATCGAGCCATTGCTGCCGGATTGAGCTGTGATGGTGACAGTGCTGCCTGAGATGTCTTTGCTGTTGTTGTCGCCATAGCTGTCGAGATTGACTGTGGTGCTCGAGCCGCCAATCCTGGTTGCAGCAGCGATGCTACCGGTGGTGATACCGCCGACGCCGAAGGCGCCTGCAGAATATGTGCCGGAGGTCGGCGCAGAGAGGGTGTAGGTGACACCGCCGCCGCTGACGACGGGCTGACCGGTGACGAGATTGACTGCTCCGCTTGTGATATCACCGGTAGTGATAGCGGGCACCGTGTTACCGGAGGTCTTGCCGCCTGCATAGATGGTGACTGTGCCGTTGACGCCGGTACCGAGAGTCTCGATATTGTTGAGAGCGACCAGGCCGCTGCCGGCAGTGGTGCCGCCAAAGGCCATGACGGCGATGTTGCCGCCGTTGGTGCCCGGAGCCAAATCGTCAGCTTTCAGTGAAACATTGCCCAGGGCGATGCTGCCGCCGAACGTGCTCGGTCCGTTGACGGTGAGCGATGTCGGCGTGAGCAGGCTGAAGGTATAGTTAGCACCGGAGATGAGCGAAATCGTGCCGCCGTTGCCGGCTGGATTGCTGGTATCGATCGTGCCGGTCGCGGTGTCGGAGATATTGCCGCCGGCGACAGCGAGGAAGTTTGCACCACCGGCTGTGGCGAAGGTGCCGTTGAAGAGACCATCGAGCGTCACATTACCGGTTGCCGATACGCTGAGCGAAGTCTTGGCCGAGTAGGTGCCTGTGCCGGTCAAGGTCAGGTTTTGCGGATTGGGGCCGGTGCTGCTGTCGATATACATGTAGCCGTTCGAGACGACAGTGCCGTTATTGGCGACGCTGCCCGCTTCTATGCCGACCCCGGTCGCGCCGTTGATGCCGCCGGTGGCTGCAATCGCGACAGGGCCGCTGCCGACATTGACGAGGACGGTGGTGTTGACGGCCGATACGATCGCTTTAGCGGCGATATTGAGAGCGCCACCGTTCAAGATCACCGATGTACCGGTGATGCTGCCGTTGACATTGAGTGTGCCGTTGGAAGCCGCACCAGGAGCTACAGAACCGTTGAAGAAGGTGCCGTTACCGTCGGTGATTGTTGATACAACTACTGGTGTAACAGACTGGATGTTGACCGTGTTGGCCGTGCCGCCACCGAGATTGGTGGTGATCACGCCGGAGGTAATGTTGCCTGGGCCGAAGACGTTTACGGTACCGCTGATGCCGCCACCAGCTACGGTGCTGGTGTTGATGCTGCCGGTATTGATGTTGCCAACATTGATGCCGCCTGCGTAGGCTGCCATCAAGACATTACCGGCATTTGATCCAGCCACGCTCGAGGTGGTATTGATTACCGAACCGGCCAGGTTGATGTTGCCACCGGCAAGCGATGCGGTGCCTATTGGCGAGATCGTGTAGACCACACCGTCGGGGCCTTCCTGTCCGCCCTTACCGAAGTTGGTTACAGGTGAAAGGTTGACACCGGCGATGATGTTGAGAGTACCGCCGATACCGCCTCTAAAGCCGGCATTGCTATTGCTCAGGTCGATGATGATGCCGGGGGCATTGACACTGCCGTAAGCGAGGATGGCCAGGTCCTGACCGTGGAACACGAGGTTGCTGGTGATATTGACGTCACCAGACGAGTTGGCGATGGTGCCGGCTCCGTTAGGCGTATTGAGAATGAGCGGCTGACCGGTGATGCTGCCATTGCCCTGGAGGGTCAAAGTAGCAGTGTTGAGCGTGACGCTGCTGTTGCCAACGACGTGATAGAGGTTGCTGACGATGATCTGGTTGGCGGCAGGCGAGGTGAAGTTCGCCGGTCCGTTGAAGGTCATCGAAGGATTGTATTCCGGTCCTAAGCCACTGCCGAAGGTCAGATTGCCGAGAGTGGAAGTGATGTTGGTGACGGTACTGGCCGTGAAGACACCATGGCCGAGAATCGTTTCGTTTGCACCGATCACATTGATGGTGGCACCGGTCAACGTATTGTTGTTGGTGAATTGCGGAGTGTTGATCGTCAGGGTGCCGGTGACGGTCGTGTTGCCGCCGGTGGAAACGTTGCCAGGTGTCGGGTTGGCCAGTGAGTTGATCGTGATGTTGTTGCCGGTCGAGGACTGCAGGACAACGTTGGCAGCGCTATCGTTGATGAAGCTGTTGCCGGTGGTGTTGGTGGTCAATGATGTGGCATTGGTCTGGATATAGTTGCTGGCTTGACCGATGTTACCGCTGCCCGAATCAAGTACCAGGTTGACTGCGCTTACTGTAGGTGTGCCCTGGAATACGTCGGTGATGTTGCCTGTGCCGTTAGCGGCTAGGACTGCTTTGTTCACGGCGACGATGTCGCCGGTGAGCGAGATCCCGGCGTTCGAGCCGGCGCCGGCAAGGAGGCTGACGTTGTAACCGGTGATTGTCGCTGCGCCGACTGAGATTGAGCCATTAGCGCCGGTGTCGGTCACCTGGAAAAGGCTGTTGACTGCGTTGGAGGCAGTACCGGTCACGTTGACGGCGTTGGTGTTTGTCGCTACGAGATAGACCGAGCCATTGGTCGAATTGGCCACGATAGTAGTGGCATTTGTCGAAATGCCAGAAGTGGCTGTACCGATATTGGCGCCGACAGGACCTGTTGCAGTCAATGTAGCGATCGGTGAAAGGATCGATCCGGCGGTCTGGGTGATACCGGTAGGTCCGGTGGAGGAGAGATTGACTGAAGTATTGCCGGTGATATTGGCTGCCTGGACGATGCTGCCGCCAGCGGTCGTTCTTACATCGACTACATCAGATTGCAGATTGCCGGAGATGGTCAGGCTGCTGCCGGCGACCTGACCGTTGGCGATCAACTGGAAAGTGCTGCCGGCGGCGGATGCCGTCGACGCGAGCAGGTTGATGTTAGCGGCTGCATTGTCAGTGACGGCAACTGTACCGGTGGTGTTGAATTGTACTGTAGCAGCGTCAGTAATGAAGGTAGGTGTAATCGGAAAAGTGGTCACACCATTGCCAATATTGCCGGTGCCTGAGGTGACGACCAGTTTGGCCGTGTTGATCGGACCGGAGCCGTCAATGTTGCCGGCTCCCGCAGCGCTGATTGCAACGCTGGTAGCGTCGCCACCGAGGAAACCATTGATCTGACCGTTGATGTGGATATTGCTGTCATTGGTGCTGAGTAGCTTGACAGTGTTTGCTGCGAGCGTACCGCTCAAATCGATCTGACCAGCTGCGGTCAACTGGAATGTGCCGGGGGCTGAGCCACCGGTCAGGGTGACGGCGTTGGCGTCGCTGACATAGACATTGGATGTGGTTGCACCAGGATTGGTGACATTGGCCGCGAGCGTCGCTGCATTGGTCAAGATATTTGCGCCGATAGCACCGATATTGCCGGTCGCTGTGGACAACTGCAAGTTTGGTGTGTTGATCAGAGTGGCGGGTGACTGAGTGATATTGCCAGACTTTGTAGTCAATACAGAGCCTAGATAGGCATTGACGTTAGCCAAAATATTCAGGTTGCCCGCGCCACCGCTGCCTGCTGTCAGGTTTACCTGTCCAGCTGATACTGTACCGGCGACGTTGAGAGTATTGCTTGTGCCGATGACCAAATTGCCGGCTGTGTCTGCCGAGGAGCTGTTCAATGTGACAGCACTAGTTCTGGCGTCACGGATGTCAGCGCTGCCATTGCTGTTTGTCGACAAGGTCGCAGCATTCGTCGAGACAGGAAGCCCACCAAAGCCGATATTGCCGCTATTGGCTGTGATGTTGAGTGTGAGGGTGTTGAGAGTACCGCCGGGTGCCATTAAGTTGTCGACCAGGGCACCGGAGCCTGACAAGCCGATCGTGATTACGTTGGCTGGGGTTGTGCCGCCGACGCCATTGATCGTGTTGCTGAGGTTGATGGTGCCGTTAACTGTCGTTTGCAGATTGACGTTGGCAGCGTTGATGCCGGGGCCGCTTACATTGCCGACGTTCAAGTTGCCCGCGGAAGATACCTGGAACAAGTTACCGGTGGAAGTGACGATAGTCGTCGTCGGAGCGTTGGTGACCAGGTAGACGTTCGCGGGTGACTGTGCCGTCAATGTCGCTGTGTTGGTCTGGATAGCCGCGGTCGATGTGCCGATACCGGCGCTGCCGCCCACTAATGTGACCGAGCCGCCATTCAAGCTGGTGACAGTGTTGGCGAATATGCCACCGGAACCACCGGTGTTGACTGTGATACTACCATTGGCGCCCGCAGCGGTTGAGTTGGCATTGATACCATTCAGGTTGATGTTGCCGCCGACGGCAATCGGAGTGCTCGGAGCGGTGAAACCACCGTTGGTGATTGTGCCGTTGCCGATGCGCGTATTGGTCTGGACGATCGGGGCTGCCGCTGTGATGCTGACGTTGCCTGCATTGTTGCCGCCGGTATTGATCGCGCCGACTGTGACGCCGTATTGACCGATGACCAGGACATTGCCGCCGTTATTGGTGCCGTTTGTGCCGGTTGTAGTGATCGCGCCAAGGGCGATGGTTCCACCGCTGGCTACTGCCACGACGTTACCGCCATTAGTAGTGCCGGAGCCGGTATTGATGTTCAGGCTGCCGAGATTGATGCTGCCACCGGGAGAAGTGTTTGTGGCATCGAGGCCGTAGACAACGTTGTTCGGTAAGTTTACCTGGCCGCCGCCGGTGCTCGGCGTGAAGCTGAAGCCAGCCGCCAGAGTCAGCGCGCCACCATTGAGGCTGATTGAATTTGCGCCGGTAGTGTTGATATTGCCATAGGCAAGGACGGCCAGATCTTGGCCGGTAAATATAAGGTTAGAAGCCAGGTTGACGTCGCCGCTGGAGTTGGCGATCGTGCCTGCGCCAGTGGTGCTCACGAAGTGGAGCTGGTTGGCCGTCATCGTGCCGGTGCCCTGGAATGCCAGAGTGTTGGAATTAACGAAGATATTGTTGTTGCCGGTGACGGTGTCATTGTTTTTGACAATAACTGCACCACCAGAGCCACTGGTGAAGTTGGCTGTGCCTGTAAATGTCTGGGTGGCAGTGGTGACACCGTCGCCGAAGGTGACATTGCCGTTGGCAGCTTTCGCGGTGAAGTTTGTCGCGGTCGTGGCGTTGTAGCTACCAGTGCCGAGGATAGTGACGGTATTGCTCGAGGTGTCGTTGATGTTATTAGCTGTGAATGACCCCGTGTTGGTCAACGTACCGTTGGCATCGCCGCTGGTGATCGTGATATTGCCCGGAGTATTGACTGTCGCGCTGCTGCTGACCGTACCGGTTGTACTTTGCAAATTGACGTTGTTGCCGCCGAGCGTGCCTGTGCCGGTGACAGCGAGGTTAGCGCCGGTCGCAAGAACGTTCAGGTCATTACCGGTGATTTTGCCGGTTGCTGCGACATTAAGAGTAGGGGTATTGACATTGGTCGAGCCATTGCCCTGGACAGTGTCGTGGGCGCTGACGATGACGGAGCCGGTGGTGCCGCTGTTGAAGTTTGCCGTGCCATTGAAGGTCTGAGTCTTTGTAGCAACTCCATCACCAAATGTGAGATTGCCGGCTGCGCCATCGGCGGTTAGCGTTGTGCTGCCAGTTGTAGCTGTGTAGGTACCGGAGCCAAGAACGGTCAAGTTAGCATTAGTGCCGTTGAGATTGACGCTCGTGCCCTGAACTGTGCTGGAATTCGTGACAGTACCGGCTGTGTCGCCGGCATTGAGCGTGACAACGCCTGAGCCTGTGATATTACCTCCGACAGATACTGCTCCAGCAGTGCCGGTGACGGTCACCGTGCTGCCTGTGAATGCACCGGTCGTCGAGGCTGTTGTCGCGCCAACTTCACTGATCGCACCTGTGCCTGCATTCACTCCCGCTAGAGTTGCAGAACCAACGGAATTGACACTAACTTTTGAGTTTGAGGTGGTGATTTGTGCCGAATCAGTGATATTCCCGCTTGTATGTGACGTGATGCTAACGCCGGTATTAGCGGTGTTAGTGTCAGTTGCCGTGAGGGTGCCGGTAATGCCGATGTTGCCCGACGTTCCCGAAATCGCTATATCGACAGCATTGACGTCGCCGGCCAATGTAGCAGCACCGTTAGAAGCTGTCAGATTGACTTGATTGGCGCCTGTGATTGTAGTAGCGGCTGCGGTGTTGAGAGTCGTTCCGCCTGTGACCGTGACTGTCTCACCAGCAGCTGCCGTGATATTGGCCACAGTGAGAGCGCCACTTGAAACAGCCGAAATGTTCGAGCCAGAGGTATCGGTGAGGGTGAAACCGGAAGTTGTGATGCTGCCACCGGCGGTATTCGACAAAGCGATGCCATTTACACCAGTTGTAGTATCAACAGCTGTAAGGTCTCCTCCGACAGTCATCAAGCCGCCGGAAGTGAGACTGATATCTTTTGCCGTGAGCGCGTTGTTTGTGTTTAGAGTTGTAGTGGCCGTGGCGGTAATGGTACCTGTGTTTCCGGCCGTCGTGATCGCGCCTAAGCTTGCCGAACCTGCTGAATTGAACAAAACAGACGATCCAGCTGTTGAGATGGCTGCGTTCTGAGATATGTTGCCGGAAGTATTTGTGATGAGCGAGACACCGTTATCGGTGGCAACCGCATCAAGCGAAGTCAGAGCACCACCGGTAGTGATGTTGCCGCTATTGCCGGTAACGGCAATTTTGTTTCCGACAACCTGGCTGGACAAACCTACAGAGCCACCACTAATGGTGACATCAGCGCCGGCTGAAACGACACTGCCGTTTACACCGCTAAATAGACCCTGTCCGGCTGTAGACGCTAGAAAAGCAGATGAGGAGCCAGTGCCGCCGAGGTAGGAGTTATTCCCGCCATTTCCGCCGTTCCCGCCCGTCGCGAGAGTACCAGCTGCTCCATTAAAACCATTATTAACGCTTCCGGTTCCGCCTACACCGAAGCCGCCGCCAGCTGCTGAAGCCGTGCCGATATTGTAGCCACCGCCTAATCCAGCCCCGCCGGTGGAGATACCTGCACCTGATTCACCGGCTCCGCCAGCTCCGCCGCCGCCACCCTCAAATCCAAAGCCACCAGCGCCGCCGCTGCCGCCTGAATAGTTAGAAGAATAGCCGCCGCCACCGCCGCCGCCACCGCCATAGCTCGAGCCACCCGCTCCGCCACCTGCATTGCTGCCAGTGCCACCAGCGCCGCCACCAGCGCCGCCAGCTCCACCGTTAGCTGCCAGAACTGGTCCAGTTATAGCAGTGCCATTTGTGGAGTTAACGGTGACCGTTCCTGCAGTACCACCAGCTCCGCCTGCAGCTGTGCTTGTAAAACCGGCGCCACCGCCGCCGCCGCCGCCAGATGTGTTGATCTCACCGCTGATTGTCGCTGTACCGCCGGCTAGGACGAGGACAGTAGCGCCGGCTCCACCGGCTCCGCCGACAGCGGCTCCTGCGGATGTGCCTGTGCCACCAGCACCGCCACCACCGTAAGCATCGAGAGCACCGGTGGTTATGTTTTGGCCGCGAATGTCAATGAGGCCCGCTGCTCCGCCGGCTTGTCCGGCGGCACCACCGCCGGTCCCTGAAGTGGTTATATTTCCGGCCGTGACGTTGCCTGTGGTGAAACTCAAGCCACCGTCACTGATACCAATAGAAGTGGCGTTACCACTTTGATTAAACGTGTCACTTCCTGTCATTGACTTCACAACGTACAGAACTACTACGCCACCACTTGTTTGACCTGCGGTAATGATATTGCCAACCTGGATGGCCGTTGCATTCGAAGCTGGACCGTTGTCGCGGATAATAACGCCTCCACCCGCTCCAACAGTGCTGGAGGTGTTTATCGTGGAAGTTGTAGGCAATAGAATCTGCCCGCCAACGCCACCAACACTGTTGGCGTACATTGTGACTGAGCCAGCATTTCCGACAGTCGAGCTGGTGTCGATAATGGTCGTGGCAGTACTGCCGCTAAGATCAATATTGCCACCGTTGACGCCCGCCCCTGGGGTGAAATCGATCTTGGCCGAGAACGAACCAGTACCGTTACCGTTGCCGGTCGCACCACTAATGTTACTTGCGGTTCCGCCGGCTTGAGATATTTGTGTTCCGCCGGTGGCTAATGTACCAGTCGTTGTGACCAGGCCGCCTGCCAGAAGGCTTACGCTTCCACCGGTGTTAGCAGTGCTAATTGAATCGTTGACTCCTGGTGCCGCTGTGATGTTACCGCCGGCAAGAATCGCCACCGATTCACCAAAAGTATTGACACCGGAAATGACAATATTGCCGGTGCTGGCAAAAGTCGGGTCACCACTGATGGTGTTGTTGCCGATAGTTAAAGTGGCGGTATCTGCGAACAAATGCTCGACGCCGGCTACCGTATTTAACTGACCGGACACCGTACCGACAACACCTTCGATGTCGCCTGTGCCGGAATATACATTGAGATTATTGGAGAGGTAATTGCCGCCCATCAAGTTGGTATTAGCAGCGCCGGCATAATCGCTGGTGCGTACGTTGATGTCGCCGGCAAGAGCCTGGACTGTGCCGCCTGTACCGTTGATATTGATATCAGTGCCAGCATTAGGCGTCATGAAGCTGATGTTGTTCTTGACGGATTCTATATAACCGGAGTTATTGAAGTTGCCCGATCCGGAGATCAAAGTGACGTCGTTAACAGCATGAATAGACGGAGCGGCGCCGCTGACACCGGACGGCAAAGCGTTGGTGATCGTATTGACTGCGCTTAAAGTCAAAGCGCCGGCGCTTGAGATAGTGCCGGCGTTCGAGATGTTGTTGGTGGCTACGAGGGTGAGGCTGAGATCCGAGACGACTTGTTGGCCGATGGCGGATACGACGGTCGAGGGCAACACTGTGCTGATCACGCCGCCGACGGCGTTAGTGATGTCAGTGGCCGAGATTGTGCCATTGGTTACGTGGACGTTGGTCGAAACACCATATATAGATCCGTAGTTGGTCAGGTCGCCGTTGACCTGGACATTGCTGCGGTTGACGTAGTCAATGGCTGTGACGTTGGTCGGGACGGTCAATGCGGTGACGTTTTTGCCGTCGACCTGGTTGAGGTTGAAGGAGCCGCCGACGGCTGCGCCGCCGCTGCTCAGGGTGACGCCCTGCTGACCGGCGCTGATCATCTGCTGGATAGCGACGTATTGGCCGGGGGTGACGGCGGAGCCTGGTTTGAAGGTCTCGGTAACGCCGCCTACATTAATAGTGACTGCCGGCATGCCGTTGAAAAGTTTGGAGCCGAGGACGATGTCTGCCGAGGTCGAGGTCAGGTCGAGCTGCAAGTTGCGGCTGCCGGCTTCGGTCGTGTAGGCATGAGAGGTCGGGATGATGAAGGTGAGGCCGGTGCTGTTGGCCTGTCTGACGGCGTTGTGGATAGCCGAGGAATGTTGGACGAACGAGCCGAGGTCGGGGCGCGCTGTCTGAGCGTGCTGGACGAGGGGCAGTGTGCCGGAGCTCTTGCCGATGTCGACTAAGGTATTGTGATTGAGGCTGGTCGGAGTGGCGAAACTGTTGTGCACGGCCCA
Source organism: Cyanobacteria bacterium REEB67 (assembly GCA_018971775.1). Taxonomy (GTDB): domain Bacteria; phylum Cyanobacteriota; class Vampirovibrionia; order Obscuribacterales; family Obscuribacteraceae; genus REEB67. The sequence continues at coordinate 11,257 of JAGXAB010000106.1, forward strand.
GTTGCCGGTGCCCGACGTTATGCCGGCCATTGCCGAGTTGGCGTGGACTGCCGTTGATTGCGGCACCATCGCTGGTACCCACCCGGTGCCTGCGGCGCCGTGTGCCATCGCTTGAGTTGCTGAGTCAAGGAATAAGAGGCCCATCATGCTCAGGCCAAAGACCTGTCTGCGTTTCTTCAGTGCTGCCGCCAACCGGATGGATGAAGACTTCTTACGCATTCGCTAATACTCCTTAATGGGCAAATCAATATAGAGCTGCAGACATGCAGCTCTTGGCACGCCGGGTCAAGGGCGCGGTTTTTCTTGGCGGGATACCTTGAGAATGTTTTTTTGAAATTCCAAAGAAACATTTTCGATAGCGAATCGTCTCCGACTTAGAGTTCGGCTAACCATTCGTAGGTTCAAAATAGCAGAGCGACTCTTGCGGCGTCTAGCCGTGGAACTACCCATGAAAATCCAGGAAGCCCATGGATGGGTATCACGTATATTAGAAAACTCTCAGCTTTGCATAACTTTTCGTTTTCGTTAAGGATGTCTTGCGTCCTGCTTCTAGGCCCCGCCCTCGTACATTCTTCTTCGCTTTTCTCGATCTTTACCAAATGCAAAAAAAAACCGTCACTGGCCATTCTTGCCTGGATTTCATCTGCCACTTTTTCGGACAAAAAAGGACTCCAACCTTTTCTCTTTTTGAGCCAAAAAGATCGTCTGAAAAGGCATTTTTTGCCCCTGAAATTACGACAATTTTTGTAGCCACTTGTCTAAGTGATCGTTGTATCAAGGGTGAAGCAAGGTTAAATGCACTGAATTGCGGAAAATGCCAGGCCAGGCCGGTCTGCTGCTAATCACGACTTTTTGCAGGTTTGCCGGGCCGCAGAGCGGCCCGCTTTCTGAGGCCGCATCTCAGAGGTTCTAGGTTTGCACCATATATGGTGTCGTCCCGTTTTAAGACTTGTCACGGTCGAGCCAACTTTGAATGACTTCTTGCAGTTGCCTCAAAGAAAATGGTTTTGCTAAGAAATCGTTCATGCCGGCTTCCAGGCACTCCAGTCTTGAGGTCGGATGCTCCACGGCTGTTACGGCGATGATCGGCACTTCTTTGTGTTCGTTTTTGTCGCGGATGATTTTGGTACAGGCGCAGCCGTCGATTTCCGGCATTCTGTAATCCATCAAGATCAGATGGTAGCGACTAGCCTCGAGGGCATCAAGCGCATGCCGACAGGACAGCGCGCAGTGCACCTTTACGCCCAGGCGATTGGCCATTAGTTCTAATAACTTGTGGTGGCTTTCATTGTCATCGACTACCAAAATAACGGGCCTTTCGGACTTTCGCTCACCTGACATGCGTGTTCACCCAGCTACAGATCCAGTTACCGCTGATCACGAGCGACAACTGCTCAAAAAGTTCCCACAGTCCTGTCGTTGAGCCGGTCGCGCTTCTTCAATCCGTGATGCTGGTGCTTTTTTTTTGACTGTTCTCTGTCGTCGAGCAGCTTGTCAATCTGTTGCCTGAAGTCGCATGCGTCGAAGGTTTCCATTGATATATAGCGATCAACACCTAACAGTTTTGCTGTCATTCTGGTGCCGTCTTCCAGATACTTCGCCAGGCGAGTCGGATTTATACTCAACAGGACAAATGATGCTGTCGCGCTTTTTGGGTAGTCTCTGACCCACCTGAGAAAGTCAAAGACATTGCCGCCATTTTCTAGATGTACGTCCGAAATGATCAAATCAATGGTCAGCGGTCCTTCTAAAATTTCGATGGCACCGGCGAAATTATGGCAGGAAAGAATGGCGTGGCCGGATTGTTTCAGACTCTCTAAAACCTGTTTGGTATTCTCGCTGGATTCTAACAGTGCCAGGATTTGTGCAGTCATTTCTCGTCCATAATTTTGCTTATGTAGACGAGGCCTAAGCTACGCTCTGATGCGTCTTAGTTCTAGTGGAGCTGGTCTATCCCAATCATCATATGCCCATTCTGGACATACGAGTCAAAAACATTTCTCCGTCAGAGGACCGGCAAGGCTCACATTTATGCCTGCACGCCCTCTGCGGGATAATTAAGCTTTGCCGCTCAGCTGAGGAAATCCCGCGAATGTCTGATGATAATCTGCCGCAGGGTTGCCGAAACCGCTTGCGAAGTCATTTTCAATTCCGCGGCAATTTCGGTTACTTCCATGCCTGCGGCGATTAATGCCAGGATCTTTGTTTCAGTCGAGTCAAATTCCTCAAGCTTGCTTTGCTCATCTGTTGTGCTTTTCTGCCTTCTCACCGCTGTTTCTGCGAGCTCAGGGTCGATCCAGAGCTCACCGCGTATGACACTATCGATAGCGCAGGCCAGGCGTTTGGTCGAGGCGTGCTTGAGGCAGTAGCCGTCAGCGCCGGCTCCCAGAGCGGTGCTGATGTCGTCGGCGCAGTCACGCGAGGTAAAAATAATAATGCGCGTGTCCGGCAGCTCTTGTTTGATCGTCAGTGATGCCTGGATGCCATCCATACCAGGAAGGCCGACGTCCATCAATATTACGTGTGGGCAGAGGCGAGCCGCTTCTTTGATGGCACTGCGGCCGTCGCCTACTGCACCAACGATATTGATATGGTCCAGCTCGGTCAACGACATTTTGAGGGCCGACCGGATGATCGGTTGATCGTCGACGATCAGGACGCTGACCTGGCTTCCTGCGCTCAAGCTGGCCCCGCATCTATCTTAAGGGCGACAACAAATTTCGTGCCTTGATCGAGCTTGCTGGTGCAGGCTATAGTGCCGCCGAGCGCGGTCATTATTTGTTTGGAGAGAAATAAACCAAGCCCTGAGCCAAGGCCGTTGGCGCGGCCTTTTTGTGCTTGCCAGAAGCGCTGGAAGAGTCTGGTCAGCTGTTGTTCGGACATGCCGTAACCGGAATCTTCAACGGCGATGTACAGCTTATTGTCAGCTGTCCAGGCCGTGATTGTTATCGATCCCTCTTGCGGGGTAAATTTGATTGCGTTGTCGATAAGATTTATCAGCACGCGCCGCAGCAAGATTCTGTCTGTATGCACCGGCGGCAAGCCCTGCTCGATTTGCATATCGAGGGCAATCTGTTTTTCTTTGAGGCTGATTGAAAAGTCAGCTATGCATTGTTTGAGTAAAACCCCAATCTCTACCGGCTCCGGGGAAGGGGTGAGCGAACCTGCCTCGTGTCGGTAGACGTCGAGCAAATTCCAGACCATTCTCAGCATCACTTTATTCGAATCCAGCAATTGGGAGATGAGCGTATTTTGCTCCTCCGGCGCGACGCGGCCATCAAGCATAAATTGCAATTGCTTGGTGGCAGCAATCAGGGGATTTTTCAAATCATGGGTGAGGGCCGCTACAAAATCTTCTCGCTGCTGCATGAGGCTCTTCAGCTCGGTGTTCAGCTTCTCCAGCTCAGCCGTACGATACTGGAGATACTCATTGCTTTCTCGCAGCTGAGCTGTTCTTTGCGTCAGTTCGAGAGCCGCGGCCGCAGAATAAGCCATTCTTTCGGCAAGTTCGAGATCTCTAGCCTGGAGATTGGCATTGCTGATCGAAAGACTGCGGTCTGTCTCGTCGTGGCGCACGCTGTTGTTGGCCAATTCGAGACGTATTGCTGATAATTGTTCGTCTCGTTTGACCAGCTTGAGCTTTATTTCGTCGTTGGCCTGCGATTGCCTCGTCAGGCGCTCTTCCGCTTGAAGCAACAGATCATTCAGCTGACGCTCAGGTTCAGGCACGGCCATTCTTGATACCCTTAAAATAGTTAGTAAGCCGTGGACCGAAACAAAATTTTAAAAAAAACGGAAAAAAGTGGCTTTCTTAGTAATACCCTATCATAGATTAGAGATCTGGAACGTGACGGAGGGTGGTGTATGGCCGATGAAATGACAAAAGAAAAAGAGCAATTGAAGGAGCTGGAAATTGCCCGCGAAAATCTCGCTCGCCAGATTTCAAGCTCCCAGAAGGCTCTTGAAGAACTGGACCGAAAGATTGCTTTTCTAAAAACTGATTGTACTGACGCGGTGAAGTGAGCTGATGTTTTTTAAGCAGCGGGCTAAGCAGCGCGTAGACCGGGGGTCTGAAGTCTAATTGTTGAGCGCCGTATCCATACTGCTTCTCGAAGATAGCCCGACTGACGCCTATCTGTTGCGTAAAAAGCTCGAGGGTGTGGAAAATTTTTCTTTCAGCATGGTCTGCGCCGCCTCTCTCGCTCGTGGTCTGGAACAGCTGGATAAAGCCAGATTTGACGTGGTGCTTTTCGATCTCGGCTTACCCGACTCTCTCGGGCCGGGCTCGATCCGCACGATCAGGGCAAAGGCCGTCACTGTGCCGGTGATTGTGCTGACCGGCAATGAGCAGCCGGGGGTGATGGAAGCTGCAATCGAGTGCGGTGCGCATAGCTTTTTGTCCAAGCATGCTGCCGACGCAGAAGACATCGCCGCTTGCGTCCGGGCTGCCCTGGGCTGAGCTTTCTTTTTTTTATCAAGTGTAGGACCTTAATAGTAGACCTTCATTTCCCCTTAGATGTATGGGGATGTCGTGCCCATCACTTTTGATATTTGCCGCTTAGTAACTGCTATGCCTGGCAAAATTGAAAAAAACTTTGAAAGTAGTAACCCCTGGCTGGTCTAGCTTTCAACTCTTTTTACTGCTGATGATGAGAGACAGAATCGAAAGGATGATGTGAGGAATTGGTTATATGTCTAGTATGGTCATAGGGGAAAGGATTCTGGCTCGGCCGGAAACACTCTGGCGGTAAAACCGTCTCTGTCTCTTTACCTTCGCTCTGTTTTGCATGAGGTGGACGAAGTGGGCTCACAAATTTTAGTCTTACTCGAGTTGGATGAAAACTCACGGCAGGTTGTGAATTGCCTCTCTCAGGCCGGTTTTGACGTGCTGGCCTGCCAGACGTTTACAGAAGCAATGGATGTCCTGGATCAGCACCCGAAGATAGAAATGATCATCTCCGACGTACACTTGCAAAACGGCGGCACGGTTTTCGATTTCCTCAGATGGCTCAGAGCCAGCGATAACCACTCCGGCACAAGTCTTGTCTTCTTTAGTTTCAAGCCGACAGAGCTGGCGAAGCATCTAGAAGACGGTATCAGGACGGCAGCTCGTCTGCTTGGCGTGAAAAAGTACATTACGATGGATTGTTTTGATTCGGCGCTATTTTGCAAAAAAATTCAACTCGTTATCGCTGAACAACATGGTTATCTCGATCAGCAATTGGACGACGAAATCAGGATGCTGAGCGCTGTTCATGCCGTGCATTCGTGAATACTTGTTTTTTTGCACTTATTTTATCGGAGCGAAATATGACTTCGTTTCGTCGCCCACGGTCCCGGCGAAGGAAAGCAACGTTTTCGGAAAGAGCTTCCGAATCGTGGCCAGTTCTTGGGGCGGATAGCTGTGAGGTGGTAAGCAGATCGACGTCAACTTCAAATTTTTCAAGGCGCAAATGCCGTTAAAGCTGATTGACGAATTGCGTACGTCGAGGGAAAGCAAGCCGGTCATGTGAGCCAAGACGGGCACGGATTTATCGGTGATTTTGCGCATGCCTGCTAGCTGCAGGGACTGCAAATTGGACAATCCGGTCAAATATCTGAGGCCATTATCGTCCAGAGTCGAGTCAGTCAGGCAGAGCGCTTTCAGTTTTGGCAGCTTGCTCAAGTATTGTAAGTTTTCGGCGGCGATTGGATTGAAGCCGATGTTTATGTCTTCAACGTTTTGCAGTTTTTCATGGCTTTTTAAAAAACTGCCCTTCAGCGCTGCGCCAAATGCGTTGATAACGCGCACTTTATTCAAGGCTTTAAAGGCAGCAATG
>JAGXAB010000031.1 GCA_018971775.1 Cyanobacteria bacterium REEB67
GAGAAGAGCAAACGATATTCAATAAGGCAAGACAAATTAGTTTTCGCATCTGGTCAATTTCTCCTATCATTACAGTGCTAAATAAACTGTAAAATTAACTTGAATAATCCGATGTCTTCTCTAATAGCCCACTCCGACATCTTACATCTCCCAATCGGGCAACTGCAAATTTCTCTTTAGCGCAGCGCGCTTCAAAGCAATACCCTCAAAAATCTGCGCGTTTGCAGTCATGCCACCACCGCTCATTCCGAGAGGCAGAGCGGCATTTGCCTCACTGACAAATCTGTGGCCCAAACCAAAATCGTCATTTTCGACATAGCCGATCTGCCACCACTCTTCCAGTCGCTGTCGGGCAGTTTCAAGCATCGCCGCTGTAACTAATTTGTCTCGCTTATGCTTTTGATTGACGACGCGGTTCGTCGGCATGAGATTCCACAGATCGCCGCATGGCCAGGCCGCAAAAGGGAAACAATGATCAACATCGAAATTGTTTGCACTTAACCTTTGACCGCTCCAGATGCAACGCAGCGGGCGATCAGCTAAAAGCAATCCATTGGTAACAGCGCGCACGAGAGTGGTATCACGCTCGGGGTCCAGCCAGACAAGTGCCTGCATCAGCCGGTCATAGCTCGCGTCGCGCTCCTGCGCTTTCAAATAAGACTGCATCAAGCGCACCCACTCGCCCAGCAGCGATGGCTCGATCCAGGAGGCGAATCGACTCATCGCGTTCCAGATTTCTCTGGGAATGCGCATTTCACCAAAAGATACGAGAAATTGCTCATCAAGCGTGAAGGCCGTCGCCTTGATCAGCCTACCACCGGGGATAGTTTCAAAGATCTGTTTATCACTGTTTGGATAGCGGATGTAATAGGCCGGATTTTTATGAATAGTATTCTTCGCATCAACGAGCACCATCGCCAGCCACTCGGCATCGGTGCCGGTAAAAGTCGCGCCAATGCGCAGATCGTAGACGGATAATTTATGCAACTGGCGAAAAGGTTCGCGCGCGAAAGACAACCCTTTTCCAGACGCGTTTGGTGGCATCTGAGGAATATCCTGCTCCACAAGTAGCTTGTAGGTGCGCAGCCAGTAGAGCGCCACAAGACCAAGGGGTATTGAAACTTGATCGTCAGGAGTTATTTTTGCCATGCCGGAGGCACTATCAGCGATGCGCACCAGAATGCGTAGCAAGGCAAGCTTGTATGTCGAAGACTTACTTTCATTGAGGATGATATGCCGTAGGAGCGGTAGGGCTTCCGTGCCGTCTTCAGGCAGCTTCAGACAAACAGTTTCCCAAAGCACGCCCTCTCGATCGAGCGCATCTTCCGATTTGAAGACTCGATGGACCGCCAGTCCATACTGCCGAGAAAGTTTCTCGATTTCGTCAACACTGACAGGGTAGGCCTCCCGTCCATCATCAAAATCCCCGTGCCGAAGAGTGAAAACAATCATGCCGCCGGCCCTCAGCAATGAGAGCATCTTCCGAAATGCCCGTTGCCTATCGCCTGGCGCGACATGCATCCAAACGGCGCTGAGCCAGACCAAATCAAAGGAAAGGCCGAGCCCCATCGTTTTTTCGAGGCCCGGCAGCGTATCTTGCTGCCAGCGGATTTCCGGCTCTTTGTGCAGCTCTCTGGCCCTGGCAAGCATGGCGGCCGCCGGCTCGACGGCTAAGACCTGACAGCCGGAGCGAGCGAACCAGGCGGCGTCCCTTCCGGAGCCGGCGCCGACATCCAGCACAGCGCTACCGGCTGGAGGCATCAAATCACGCATCTGGCTGTGGACGTGCTCAAAGCTGAGCGACTCGTAGGACTCGACGTATTTGTCGGCGCGCTCGTTGTATGGCTTGATTGAGCTCAATGCTTCTCCGCGTAGCTAGGACGCCTGAGGCTTATATTCCCCGGAGACCAATTATCGCATTTTGGGACTTCCCAAAACGGTAAGAAACACTTGCGAACCTTTTCCCAATATGGGAAATAATCAGATAAGGAGCACTTGATGCAAGTCATCCACTGGGGAAGAGCACGCCAATTTTTCCAGCGACACAAGGCAGCGGAAGCGCCTCTCAAACAATGGAAGACAGCCGTACAGGCGGCCGAATGGAAAAATTTTCCAGACGTCCGCCGAACCTTCAATACAGCGGACTGGGTCGACGGCAAAATCGTCTTCGACATCAAAGGAAACGACTATAGATTGGTGACCATCGCCCAATTCGAGAATGGAAAGCTCCATATTCGCCACGTATTAACGCACGAAGAATATGACGAAGGCGATTGGGATAGCTAGGAGACAGAGCAATGGCAACAGTTATTGACGAAGAAACCAAAGCTTACCAGAAGCTGATCAAACGCTTTCCGCTTCGTCCCATTCGCGACAACAAACAAAACGACCTTGCTGCCGGTGTTTGCGACGCACTTGTTGAACGCGGGGACCAACTTAGTCAGGCCGAGCGCGACTATCTGGAAGTGCTGACGGACATCATCGCCAAGTATGAATCGAAATGGACTGACGAGTGCGCAAAGATGTCGCCACGCGATTTGATTCAATATCTGATGACGCAAAACAACCTCGCACAAAAGGATCTCGTTCCGGAATTTGGTTCGCCAAGTAGAGTGTCGGAGTTTCTGAAAGGCGAGCGACACCTCAGCATGGAACAAACCAAGCGACTTGCAGAGCGTTTTAAGCTAAACATCGCCGCGTTGATTGAGTAGGATAAACTATCAGGCGCAGGAAACACGACATCTTTTACAAGAGGCACGCATCTCAGCGTAAAGGGAGAGAACAATTATGACTACTTGCGAGCCGGTTTCACTCCAGTTTATCAAATCCACTGAAGACGGTTGGCGGTTTTTTACAGTCAAATTCGCCGATGGTATCTCAGCTTTTGCACGCGTTAATCAGCAAGGTGAAGAAATCGAATTTGACGACAGCGGTTTGCGAGATCGCGTCGTCCTCAAGAAATCAGCGCGTGAAAATTTACTCCTCGCAGTGAAAGCCTTCAACAAAGCTGGTGCTATTTTGATGCAAGAAGACGGACCGGTGACAGCAGCTGAGCCATGTTTTGTCCCACCGAAAATGCGCCCAATACTACTAATGGCCGAAGGTGTTGACTCTCAGGGCATGTATCTGTATCGCGTAGTCTTTCAACAAGAAAACTGTCAAATCGAGCATCGCTTTAACGTAGAGCCAAAACTGCACAGCCTGGATTACGACGACAACTTCTACGATGCAATGGGAAAATCAACGAGCTTAGTGAGGCCGCTATTTTCGGCGATTATTCATTTCTTTCGGGCGGCTCATCCGGAGCACGAGATTAAATCTGCACTCAGTCGTCACTCGACGACTTAAATGTGAGCGAAAACAATTCGCGATCCGGGAATAATAATTTCGCTCTGACATCCCAAGAGAAGTCTCCGATGTACCAAGACAAACAGCCCTCACCTGAACAACCTGGCGACAAAGCAAAAGACACAGTCGTCGGCAAGGACGGCCTGTCAGCGCGCGACGACGTTTCACGAGCGGCTGCCCCGAAGGATCTGGCGGAGGCGGAGAGACGCCGCACTTTTAAAAGCACGGGCTCTTTTGATCCCGAGCAGGAAATGAGCATAGAAATCGACATGGGCAACGGTCAAACAGCCTCTCGTCGTAGCAAATCAGATACCCCCTTCGACCTTGCCGCCGCGTCAAAAAGAGACGAGGAGAGGCGGTTGGAAGCGATTCGAGCAACTCATCCATTGACGAGCGGAGGAGTTTTACAAGCTGGTCTGATTTACGACGAAAGCCCACTGAAATATGGCGGCGTCAAAAATGCCGACGACGTGGCCGAAAAGTTGAGTGGCGAAGCAGAAGGGCTCGGCGAAGCATTTAACGAAGGCATCGCCGCTGCAGCAAAAGACCCGAATCTGGCTAATAAGGGCCTGGCCGATGCGGCTAAAACAGTCACTAACGCCGGCGCTTATGTTGCAGACAAAGTAATGAGCCAGGATTGGGACGGCGTCACACGCGATGCGGAGAAAGTAGTCGAGCAGGTCGTAAATGCCAGCGACAAATACAGCGCAATGTCGCAGCACGACCAGGGCAAAGTGATTGGCAAATATTTCATGCCGGCCTTTACACCTGATTTGCCAGGTATTGTCCAGGAAGCGAAGACGCTTGGAAAGAGCGAGGAAGCACTGGCGGAGATAGAAGGCAAAACTCTTGCCGGTCAGCAGGATTTTAAACACTGGGAAAATTAAACGAAAGACCCTCCGACGAAGTTGTAAAACAAATTCATCCCAGGTCATGTGTTTCTGCTTGCGGAGAAATGATCAGCGAGGGACTTCTCAAGCAAGAAGATCTGATCTCAAAACTCGGCACGCCGGCACAGACCAAAAATCTAGCTAAACTGCTAGGTCCAGAATGGAGAGGTGACTACTTCAGTCCCAATAGTCTCCGAGCCATTGTTGAGCGGGGACCATTTGTAGCCGAACTTCGCCCCTGGTTCCGAGAAGGCGAGCGTGCCCAGGAGGCTCACGCAGTGGTGGTAGACGGCCTAACGCAAGCTGGCACTCTCGCTATACGTGACCCGGCTGAAGGTTCACGGTACGAAATGACTTTGGAAGCGTTTAAACATAATTGGACGTATGCAGCTGTATTTCGTGAGAAAATAAAGTAATGACCATGAACCAACCCTTCAGTATTGAACTGTTAAAGCAAGACGCCGATGGCGTCGGTCACTACCGCCTGTCATTACAAAACCAAGGCAAAACAACTGAAGAGTCTATCGCCATAAAATACCAACGTCGCAGTCAGAACACTTCAAACAATTGTAATCGTTATTCCGAAGGCGAAATAATCCCGCAAAAAGCTCTAGAAAACGCCTTATACAATTTTGATCGCGCGACACATCGAATGATGCTCGAAGAAGGACCAATCGAAGTTGTTCCACCGGCACAATTGCCAAACAAGGTCAAACCTCATAAGCTCACCTTCAAAGGCAAAAAAGACGAGAATACATTTTTATACATCGTCGAATTCGAAACAGAATCCGGCACCAAAGAGTACACATTTGCGGTAACCGGTGGCGAAATTCCCGGCGTTAATTTCGATGATGAATTTTTTGAAGACCTCGGACAAACAACGCAGTTTGCCGATGCACTGCTCGCCGCTATCTTAGAATTTCATCTCGCTAGAAATGCTGAGACTAATATTAGATGAGCAGTGCGGCAACCCCATCCATTAAATATCTTGGCCGTAACGCTGACGGATCCAGCGAGTATTCGATGGCTGTCGCAACAGGAGCCGAACTTTTAGAATATGTCATCACAGTCGCAGCGCGCAACCCAAAAACTGATTTAGTTCAACAGCCTGCAGTCACATCAGCCGGAAGCAACATCTCCCCCGACATGCGCACAACTATAGAAAACTTTGACAAGGCCGGACACATCATGATGTTTGAGCATGGAGACGTCGAAGCCGCAGCACCATTTGCAGTACCAGAAAAAATGCGCCCAATTGAGATAGTCGCCTTAGCAGAAGACAAAAATGGAATGTTTCCCTTTGACGTAACCCTGGAAACTGCATCAGGCAATATAAGATATAGATTCAACGTCACTGCCGGTCCAACGCCTGGCCTGCATTGGGAAAAGAATTTCACCGCCGCTATGGGCGGCTCGACTCACTTCGCCACACCGTTACTGGATGCGATTATCGGTTTTTTCGAAGTAAATAATCGAAAGAGCATTTCGGCGAACCAGGCGCGTTGACGATGACAACTCCAACAAGACTTATCTACGAAACAGCTAACGCGGAAGGATCCCACACGTATCGCGTATTTTCCAGCTCTGGCAGTGGTGATGAGCAATCGGCGCTCATTACTATCGGCAAAAGAAAACTCGATAAGTCTGGGCATGACAAACCCACTATTTCTCACTCACTCAACGCCAACGCAAATAAAACCTTGCTCGAAGCAATTGAAGATTTCGACAAAGCCGGACACATTCTCACCTTCGAGTGCGGGCCAATCACAGCCGCGCCGCCCCTGACCGTACCGCCTCCGATGCGGCCGATTGAGCTTCAGTATTCGATCGAGCCACAGAAGTCCGAACAACAATGCATTATTGTGATGGAAGTTTCGAGCAACAATCACAGGCAGTATACTTTCGATGCCTCAGACGAACCGGCGGTTAATTTAAGATATCCAAAAGAATTTTTCAAAGATATGGGTGGCTGTATCGACCTGGCAGCGCCACTGTTTGATGCCATTCGCAAATTTTATATCGCACGACGGCCGGAATTAGACGAAACAACGTAATCCACAATAAATTGACTGATTGGCCAACCAGCGCAGGATTTTCATAAACCTGGTCAAGCAAGACAAAACAAAATAAGACAAGACCAGACAATATAGATTCAGATGGTCCCTGACTCCGCATTTGCGTCTAATAAGTAATACGGCTCCCGGTGCAAACATCTCCTTCAGGTATGCCCCGCACCCAACCATCCAGTTCTTTGACACGGGCCTTATCAAGCTGGACGATACGGCTGTATTTTGCCGCAGACGAATCCTTGGTCGAAGCATCCAACGCTTGCCAGGCGTCAGAGTCTGCATCTCGAAACGCCGTCCAGGCAGTTTGCGCCTGTTGATATTTCTTCGTGAAGAGCGGCTCCTCTGGTGTCGCAGCTTTCAGCCCTTTTTTAAATTGGCTGTCCACAGCGGCGTTACCAGTCGCGACCATGGCCGCACTTGCCGGCAATGGAGCGGCATGATTGAGAAGCAATTTCAAATCTTTAGTGCGCGCCTTTGTCAAACCACCTAGCTCGCTGGACCGGCACATATCAAAGGCGCTGCCATAATAACTTGGGTCTGCATTTGGCCACACCGCGTCGAGATGCTTGTCACGATAGACAATCCAGGCCGATTCAGCCTTTCGTAACTTGGTTATAAACTCAGTATTGGTCGCATACTTTGCCAATACATTTCGCCAGACTGCGTTCAATTCTTTGTCACTTTTAGCACTGCCCTGACCAGCCTGCTGATTCAGCTCCGTCTGCGACTGAGCAAAAACAGCTTGTGAGGAGCAAACCATAGTTAGTAAGGCAAGACAAATTATTTTGCGCATCTGGTGAATATCTCCAATTATTGCAGTCCTTAGCAACAGTATAAATTACCTTGAACAATCTGGGGCCTTCTCCATCCTTCTTCCTAATACTTGTGGCCAGAATTTGGCTCACCAGGGCCCGACGTTGTAAACTAAAACATCTTCGCTGATTGAGCCTGCGGACATCTGGATTGATATGCCACCTTCCCCTGACACAAATGACGACACCAACAACGAGCAGGACAAGACGACTGCCAGCTCACCACCTGCGGTGCCAAATGCCGATACTGACTCGCAGCATTCACTCATCGACGGCATGTATAAAACCGAAGGAGAAATCGACGCAGGTGGCGCCGACAGTGTTGGCGATTCAAAAACATCTATCAAACCATCTGTAGCGATAGGCATATTTACATCGATTTTTTTGGTCACCGCTATCGGTGCCGCGATCTCATTCTTTTCACATAAGACACCAGCAGGCTTGCCGACGACATCGGCCTACAGGCCCAGACCGGCCGATAATGCGCTAGACCTGACGGCAAAGAAATATCCGTTCTCCGAGAATTATTTACAAAAATCTCTGGCCTCTGCTCGCAGTGGCGATTGGCTCAATGCCCTTACCGCGAGTGTCAAGTCACTCAACAATTTGAAGGAGCATCTGAGAAAAAATACCGATAGCGCAGCAATGCCGGAGTACAATGCAGCGCTCAGCATACGCAACACTGTCATTGCCCTGTCCTACCTGAAGAACGGAGCGCTGGGCAAAGACTTGCAACGTCAAAAAATTGCCCTCATTTACATCAATAAGGCGATTAATTGCGACGCTTAGGTCAGTGAGTATCTGCTATTGCGTAGCCACATCAATAGTAAGCTGGGCAAAAAGGCTGAGGCCGAAGCGGACATTGAGGCGGCAAAAAAACTGGCAGCTCAACCAGTAACAGACTGCGACAGCGTCATGCACAGTATTGACTCAGCTTTTGATATGCGGCGCTGCAGTTTATACAACGCGCTCGCTGGTTACAGCTTGTATCGCCAGGCAGAAACTTCCGGATACAACGCCAGAGAGCTGAACGAAGCCCTGCACGCAATTGATGATGCAATCCGCTGCAACGCCTCACCAGCAGATTTCTATCGCATCAAATCAATGATTCTGGTCAAACTGCATAAAGACGATCTGGCTAAAGAAAATGACGCGGTCTTTGCCGATAAGCAGCGGCAAAACGAAGAGCCGCAGGTTAATGATGAAGTGCGAAGCATCAAGTAGCCGCTGTGATGTTGCTTAAGGCGTTGCGCTGACGGTGCTCGATGTTTTGACCTTGCGCGAAGGGTCCCGGCCACCAGTTTTTCCCGGCCCCCGGTCCATCGTCACAACTCCATCACATAGACGTCACAACTCCATCATCGTGACTCGAGTAAATTGCTTACGTGCCCTGTTGCGGCGCCGACAATTTCCCCTCTAGGATCCATTTTCTTATGAATAACGAAGCCCACGCCAATCAAATGCTCGACTCTGCCCTTTGCCTTCGGCCCCGAAACGCTGGCCGGCACGGCACCAGTCGATGCCATCGCCATCGGTGCAGCATCGGTGCATGGCTATTACAAAGAAATGGACAGACAAAAAATGATGCAAGCAGAAATCAATACACTGCATCCATAGTAAAGGCAAAGTCATTCTCTCAAATTCGTTTAAAGAGCCTATAATTCAAGAGCGCACGCAATGGCCTCCAAATTTTCCACCACGAAGGCGAGAAGCTCAATTAAAACGATCAGGGATGGGATGCAACCGCTCAAGCAATTATTGCCGCAAGACTCGCCGCAAATTGCCTCGCTCGTAAAGGCGCTGGTGGAGGCTGCAGCAAAGATGCAAGCAAGCGCGCGCGAAGTCTGGACGACACGCTTCGATCTTATCTATGGTGATTTAAGCGGACAGAGGGGTGTGCCGCTAGAAAAAATCACCGGTGACTTGCGTCTCGATGTCCGCGGGGCGTCCCTGCATGATGTCTTGATCGGCTTGCAATCATATTTTGTGCTGGTGTCAGATTTCATCGCCGCGTCGTCTCTGGCAGACTCTCCACATAATTATCTGGAAGAGCTACAGCGGCTAACCGACGCTGAGTTCAAAAATCATCTCAAAACGCTCTCTGATGGTTCGCAGCTCAGAGATGCCGGGGTGTCGGCCCCACTGGCCTTCGACTTCGCCTGGTATATCGATTTGCTCGACGAGGGCGATTGGCCGCACTTTAAATTTTTGGCAGCCGCGATAAGCGCTCTCTGGACCGGCGACAAACTCGCTATCAAATCAAAAGATCCACTGCAAGCAATTTACGCCGCTCTCATGCCCAAAAATCTACTGCACGTCATGGGTGAGTTTTACACACCTTTCTGGCTGGCGGAGCTGCTCTTGCAAGATGCCGGTTGGGCACCGGAGGAAAAACCCAGACAGACTCTCACGGACCCTTTTGCCGGCTCGGGTGTATTTCTGCTTGCCGCTATCGATATTGCTCGAAGTAAAGGCCTGAGCGGCCTCTCAATCTTGCCCTACCTTCGCGCTATCGATCTAAATCCAATCGCTTGCGTGGCGGTGCGCACAAATTTGATCGTCGCCTTGAGCGACGAAATCAAACTGGCAAAAGAAATTGTTCACCTTCCCGTACTCTGCGCTGACGCCATCACGGCGGCCTTTCATGATGATGATGATGATGATGATGATGGCCAAATAAATCCGGCCGACATCGTCGCCACCAATCCTCCCTGGGTCGGCTGGGAATATATTTCGCGCTCTTATCGCACACAGCTCGAGCCGCTCTGGCTCAAATACGGTCTCTTTACCTCGACAGGTCGCAACGCAGCCTTCCTGAAAGAAGACCTGTCGACACTGGCGATGATGATCGCCTGGGACAAATATTTAAAAGCGGGCGGCAAATCCGCCGTTGTCTTGAGACCCGCAACGATGAAGTCTGACCTGGCGTCGGTCGGCATGAGGCGCTTGTCAATATTTCCAGAAGAACAACCGCTCTCCTTGCAGCATATCCAGCTCTTCCAGGGAATAAAGGTTTTCGATTCGGCCAATACCGAGACGGCGACGTGGACTCTCGAGAAAGGCCGGGCGACCACTTTCCCGGTCAGGGTCAGCGAATGGTGCCGCCAGGAACACCAGCTTCAACCAACGAGCGCAGACACAATGACCGAAATAGTTAGCCAATGGTGCCAAAAATCGCTACAGGCCATCCCGCTCGCCCCGGACGATCTGACCTCACGCTGGCTGATCGGCGCCGACGGTTGCATCAGCGCCGCTGTCTCGCTCGCTGGCAGCAACGCCTATGTTGGCAGAACAGGTGTCTTCACCGGCGGTGCCAATGCCGTTTATTATCTGAAACAACTGAGCGCAGATAATACCGACCCAGTCGCCCTGTACAAAAACATTGTCGAACGTTCTAAACGTCAGGCACCAATCGTAGAAGTCGAGCTGGAAAAAGAGCTCGTATATAACGTCGTCCGTGGCCGCGACCTCTTCCGCTGGATGGTGGCACCGGAGCTGAAGTTGCTCTGCCCGCATACGAGCGAAACCAAAATCAGAGCGATTGCTCCGGGTAAGATGGCTGCATCCTATCCGCTTACCCTCGAATACGTGACTGCGATGCGCCCAGTGCTCGATGAGCGAAAAGGTTTTTCGGGCTGGGAGCAAGACTTTCGCGATGAGTCTTTTTACGCCATCCAGCGCGTCGGCGCTTACACATTTAGTCAGTACAAAGTCGGCTGGCGCTATATCGCATCGGATTTTATCGTCGCCGTCATAGGTCCCGATGCGGGCGGTCGACCGATGCTGCCCAACGACAAAGTGATGTTTGTGAGCGTGTCGTCGGCAGCCGAGGCCTATTATCTCTGCGGCATACTTTCATCAGATCCGATGCGCTGGAAAGTAGTCTCGTCGATGACGAATACGCAAATTTCAACCAATGCCATCAAGCACCTCAAAATAACGCCATTCGACGATGACGATCCGCTGCACGTCAAAATTTCAGCATGCTGTCGAGAAGGCCACCGGGCAATAGAAAAAGGCGATTCATCACAAGCAACGAAAAAGCTGGCCGAGATAAATATCTGCCTTGCCTCAGTATACGGTCTATCGCCAACTGACATGCAGGCATTCAGGGATGACTTGCAACAGACTCATCCAGACAAATGGTTTAGTGTCACTTCAAAAAAGCAACAGCTTGCGCCACTTCATTAGAGCGGCTGCACGAGACATCTAAAAACAGTTTGCCCGCCTGCCTGGGGTATGAATTTCACGAGAAAAGCTGCGGGCAGTTTCACCGCCGCCGGCGGCTTTTCCAGGGGATTGACATTCTGTACCGCCGATTTCAGGCAAAGGTCTGCCTGCGAGCTACGCTTGCCGTGCACTACCGGAGGTTGCACGATTTTATCCAGGACGGCTTTACCGCTTGCGTTCACTCTAATCTTAATAGCGGAACCAGCGAAGTTGAAAGATCCAGGCGGAGGGAAGTACACTTTCAACATTTTTTCCTGCAGATAGTTTATGTATTCAGCCTTGTCAGTTATCTCTCCTGCTGAAGCAGGAGGAAGCATGAGAGAGACGACAAGCGACATTAACGCAATAGACCGCATTTTTTTTGATGAAATAAATCCGACAACATTCACGCTGGCTTCTCCTGATTAGTTGCTTTGACGCGATATGCATGAGTAGGTGCGCCGGCGAAATCCGGACTATTGATCAAAATTTTCAAGGGTGTAGCACCAGTTTTTGCGTTTGAGTAGAGCCACCTGCACACGTATATGCATTACTATGATTGCGAAAATCTTCTGAGTGATGCTGATGCAAATCCAAAGCCGTAGAGGCGATACCCTCAGCCCCCTTCGACTTATGATTGTGAGAGTGCGCTGCAGCCTGAGCCAGCAACTGCTGATCATGCCTTCCGGATATTTGCGACTCAGTTACCGCATTACGTCTCGAGACAACAGTCGATCCAAAATTTATCTCGACGCTTGGCTCCAACTCACCAACTTTTTGAAAGCGATTCATCCTACCATCGCTGGCATTTGTGCGCTTGTTTTCGGCGCTATCGATAGCGCCGGCACTCACCGATCTATCGACCTGCAGTCCGCGCTCGTCAATCTTGTCAATTCCGGCCGGAAATTTGTCCGTGGATTCCTTTCGGTGTTCGTCAGGCATTCGCAAGACCTCGCAGAAACATGAAGATTGTCACCTGAGTCAATAATATAGACATGAAGACGCTCGGGTCAAGGCGATGCCGCTGCTCTCGCGACCCGGTGACATTTTGGCCGTCATGGATACACTATTAGAGCACCCCCGCCAGCTCGTCGAGACCTCCGTGCCCAGAGATAAACACCGCGATGACGACACAGTCAATTCAAGTTCGGATCAACGTCTGCTAGGTAGCTTTTGTGCCAAGTGCGGCTTAAAAATATCCAAACCGACTTTGCCCGGTCTGCTCACCGGCAACGAGATAGTTCATCTCAGTGCCTCGCCATCTCTCGAGGTCCTCGATCTCAGTAAAACCGTTTGCAAATTTGACCCGGTTTTTATCGATGCTCTTGGCCGCTTCAAAAAGTTGAAGACACTTAAGCTCGGTATGCTAACGCACCAACAGGCGCAACAATTACAAGCGCTCAAGGACAAAAGTATAACCCTCTATTACATAATAAAATAACGATAGAAATCGCCACCGCCGAGACCGAGATCCATCCAGAGCCCGCACAGCAGGGTTTTAGCCGACCAGCTCAGTTTGACATCACCTTACTTCAACGGCTAAACTGCCCCCGAATTTTCACTTTTTTCATCCATCGCCGCCGCGGTGACCTGAAGGAGATTTCCAATGAAAAATTACCTCGTAATCTCCGGCTTGCTGGCCCTGCTCGGCACAAGCGCCGCCCTCGCCGACAATCCCTCCTGGCAAGAGCAGCAGATACGCAACAAAGAGCGCGAGCGCCAGATGATGCAAGCCCAGGGCCAGCAGGGCTATACCCCTCAGGGTCTGACCGGGCAAGCACAGCAAGCGGCGCGCTGGGAGCGCGAATGGACCGAGCAACATCCCGGAGAGCCCATGCCCAGCTTCGGCAAGCTTGAGAAGATGCACCGCGGCGAGATCATTCAGGGCATAAACAGTACCTGGGATCAGACCAGACAAAATCGCCAGAACGAGCTGCGCAACAATTATCTGCTCTCACGACGCAATCAGGAGCAAAAGCTGGCCGCCCAGCACATCACCTGGTCGCCGCAGCAGTGGAGCAACTGGGACACGCAATATCGCCAGCAGATGCAGCAAAACGCCAAGGATTATCTCGAGGGCGTGCGGCAGGCCGGCGAAATCTGGCAGTATCAAGAAGACGAGAGAAAGCGCCGCGAGACTTACGGTTACTAAGGTCGCCGCCTGGCCAGCGCTTGCCGCCATCATCAGCCAGTCATCCTCTAGCCATCCGCCATCTACCTCCTTGGGATGAGGCCAGTAAGACCGCTTAGCGTCACCATAGGTAGGTAAGCGCAGATGTCCTCGATAGCCGATGCACTTTAACGCGCTGACTGAAAGGTGGACGGCGGAACAGTCTATTATAGAAGAGACATCTCAATGGAAATGATCAAGGCGAAACAAGCAGGGCGAAATGTTTCACAGTACAGGCAACCCTTTTAAAAAATTGACCAACCGGCAAAAAGATTTCTATTCACGCTATCAGAACCGCACAGATGAGTACGGCTTCGATCCGGAGATTTTAGCCCAGTGGGAGCCGATTTTCAGATTTTTCTATGAAGGTTATTTCGATGTCAAAATGATTGGCGTCGAAAACATTCCCGACGAGGGGCGAGCGATACTCGTAGGCAATCACTCCGGCGGCTTGCCTATCGATGCGATCATGCTTGCCATCGGCATCCTCAATCTGCATCCATCGCCACGACGCATTCGTCCCCTTGCCCTCGATTGGCTACACAAAACAAACATCGTCGGCCATGTCATCCGCGGCATGGGCGCGGTACCGGCGACAATGGCCACGGCCCTCAAATTACTCAACGATGAAGAACTCGTCACTTTCTATCCTGAAGGCGCACGAGGCACCGGAAAGCGCTACGCGACGCGCTATAGACTGCATGATTTTGATCCTGGCTTTGTCAAAGCAGCCCTCCTTACCGGCGCTCCGATCATACCGATTACCACTGTCGGCGGTGACGACATCTATCCAATCTTGACCAGGATCAATTCGCTGGCAAAACTGCTGAACATGCCCTATTTTCCCATTACACCAACCTTTCCCCTGTTACCGATCACCTCGAGCTGCATACCATTGCCGGCCAAAATGTTGATCAAAATTGGCAAGCCGATTGCTCTCGACTATCCGCCGGAAAAAGTCGAAGACCACAAATTACGGCGGCGTCTGGCGCGCCTGGTGCAATTTCAAATACAACGAGAACTCAACGCCATGCTCAGACAGCGCAAAAATCCTTTTTGTGACTGGAGCGCCCAAAATCTCGACCTTTGAGCCTCTAAGATTACCGGAACATGCCTGGGTAAGGCATTTTTCATTCAAAAGGATGATTCAGATCAGCCTGTGTGGGCATACGCGCCGACTTGTTTCTGATTACACTCAATAGATGGGTCCATTAGAAGCAACGAGGGAGATGTAATGTTCAAGGTTTTGAGAAAAACTCCGTTTTTTCCCTGGGGCGCGGCAACCATTGTCGTAGCCGCTTCGCCGACCGGTCGCAAATGGCTGCGCTCAATCCTCAAGCCCGTAGTATCAACCGGACTTGCGATTGTGAATGAGTGCAAAGTGATTGTCGAGGAAGCAAAAAAAGATGCGGCGGCCGTCCGCGCAGAAGCCGCCGAAAAAAAGCTGGTGCGCTTCGAGCCACCTGAACATGAATGCAAGTGCATCACCTGCCATTGCCTGATTCCCGCGAAGGAAGAGTATTGCAATCGGTTTTGCCAGGAAGTCGAAGGCCCAGAAGACTTCCATAAATGCGGCTGCGGCCATAGCCACTGCGACAGCACTGTTCAACTGGGCAACGATGCCACCCTGGACCGCACCACCGGCTGAGAAGCAGATCATCTAAAGGCGCCTGGAGACATTCCCCACAACAGCGCGAGGAGAAAGCAATGAAAGTCGCAACACCACCGATTGAAACAATCTTAGAAGGCACCTGGCACAATGCTCAAAATGCCGAGCTTCGCCTGAAGCTGGACGGCGCAGGTCGTATCACCGGCTACTTTATCAAAGACGCCAATCTCGGTCATGAGGGCGCCGAGTGGTTTCCCCTGGCGGGACTGGCCAATGGTGATTTGTTCGCCTTTTGCGTAGATTTCTCCAAATACGGCTCGATGATGACCTGGACAGGCAAAATCTCCAATCCGCCGCCAGAAAGCTTCCGTGCTCTCTGGCAAATAGTTTCCGATTTCGATCAGTCAACAGGCGCGGCAGATAAAATCGGCTGCAGCGGTGAAGAAACCTTCGTAGCAGGATCTTGCCCACTCGAAAACTCTAAGCGAGGCTAAAATGAAAACACAGAGAATACTGGAGAATGACTGCTTCTTTTGCGATAGCTGTCGTCAATTCATATTTACGGATTCGATGGGCGAAACAGCAAAGGGTATCAGGGCACAGGTAAAAATAGACGAACTGCCTGCCAGCTGGCATTGTCCGCAATGCCACGCAACGCGAGATCAGCTGCGTCAGGCGACTACGTTCGAAGACCAGATTTACGATGAAACGCATCCCGAGTGTCGCGATTATTTAAAGAAAAAAGGACACCACAATTCAGAAGTTTCGGAAACACCATAAGCAGAAGAGGCCCTGAATAAAATTCGAGACTGAAGTAAATCGCAGCAAGTAACTTACTGAAGCTTGAGAGTGAGGCATTATGTTTACCAATCGCAGCATGGCCGGGAAGCAGCTGGCGGAAAAAATAGACTGCTTCTTCGACACTCTAGAGGGTGCCGATAGAAGAAGCAATCTCCTGGTCGTCGGCCTACCGAGGGGCGGCGTGCCGGTTGCTCTGGAAGTTGCCCGTAAATTTTGCTGCCCACTCGAAATTATCGTGGCCAAAAAGCTGCCTTATCCCGGGCAACCGGAATGTGCAATTGGTGCGGTCTCATCCTGCGGCGTGGTAGTGCTCAGTCCCGATGTGCCAAAGGACTATCAATGGCGCACCTATATTGAGGGTCAAAGGCAGACATTGCTAAAGCAAACCAATCAAGCCGAATTGCAGTTTTATCAGCATGCAGGCCGGCTCGCCTCACCCTTTATCGGCAAAACTGTGGTGGTTGTAGATGACGGTATTGCTACGGGCATGACGGCAGCGGCGGCACTAGAATCTGTCAAACAGCGCGGCGCAGCCTATGTTCTCATGGCCGCTCCGGTTATGAGCAGGGAAGGTTATAACCACCTCAGTCGCTACTGCGACGACGTGGTGGCGCTGATTACCCCTCCGGATTTTCGCTCGGTCGGGCAATATTATCTGGACTTCGAGCAGACTTCAGACCAGGAAGTGATCAACGATCTGCAGCAGAACATGCTCTTCGGGCCAAATCCAACCCAGCAATACAAGAAATAATCACGAGCATCAAGGAGATTATCATGACCATGGACAAAACCGGACTTGCACGTCCCGGAGCAATGCAGATGGTACTGGCGGTAGTACTGGCCATGGTCATCTCCATTGGCCCGCTATTTATGGCAGCCACCCGCCCGGACCATCAATGGTCTGTAGCCTGGACCGGTCTGCCGGCCTTCGGGGTGGCGATTTCAGGCATCGTCGCAGGCTTTGTCTATTTTGTCGGCTTCCTGCGCTATGCAGTCGACAAAGGTTACAGTCCCTGGCTAGCCTTCTGGCTCTTTTGTGGCAATGCGCCAGGCTTTATCGCCCTGATCCTCCTTCCGGACAGACGGAAGGGAGAGGCGACTAATTATTTCAAGCCAGAAAAGCAGCAAGCCACTCCTGAAAAAGTATAGCTATCGGTCTGGCTCAGCCACCTCTCTGGCGACCAGGCCCATAGATTTTGCCCAAGCGGCAAATAAGAAGGAGCACGGGTACTTGATCGTTGTCCCATGCTCCTTTCGGCGCTCAGTCTAAAGGGCAGAGCTATTTTATCCGGGCTTCACTTCGATCTTTTTTTGATTGTTCGCCGTCTCAGCAGTTCGCGGTAGCGTAATTTTGACGACACCATTTTTGAAGCTGGCGCTGACCTTATCTTTATCCACCTCAGCCGGCATCGGAATCAAGCGAAAAAATGAACCGTAAGAGCGCTCCATACTGTAATAACCTTTGCCCTTGTCTTCAGCTTCCGCCTTTTTCTCACCGCGGATGGCCAGGCCGTCTGGTCGCAGCGTTACATCAATGTCTTGTGGATCGACTCCAGGCAATTCGGCGGTAACAACAATTTCCCTATCACCGTCTTTCACATCTACATGCGGGTGCCAGTCGGCGCTTGGAAAAACGCCGGTAAAGCGATTAAAATGAAAATTGTGTTCAAATTCACTGAACAGGTGATTCATTTCCTTCTGAAACAAATGCATCAGAGTATGCTCTTTGCTTGAGCGGCCCGCTTTTGCTTCCGTAGTTTCCTCTTTTGCGATCAGTGCATCTGGCATCTTTCTTCTCCTCAAAACGAGTAAATAATCTACTTCTATCATGACAAAGTCGGACCGTATGCTTATCTGCCGAACGGTTGATTTTAAATATATAAATCTCACCATGAGCTGACTTTATGAAATATCGTCATCCTATTGACTGATCGATGATCAGTCGCAGGATCTATGTAGATGCGGACGAGAAGGATAAAGACTGGAAGCACTTCTTAATCATTTGGCCGCACTAACGGTGTAGCAAGACCGGAGACCGACTCGGGTGAAGACATCAAATCATCGCGCAGCCAACAAAAAATTGGCCGGCGTGCCTCATCTTCGGCTAACCGGTCGACGACATTTTTAGAAGAGGCCAAGGGATGATAGCCGTCGATAAAGGAGATATGATCGATGTTTTCAAACAAGCGCGCTTTGCCGACGGTTATACTTTGACGTAATTTGGCGATATCACCGGCTGTAGCAATGGACAGATCGCTCATCATGCCGACCGGCAGGAAGAGGCTGGAAGAAACAGGCGTGATGCCGTCGTTCAAGGCATAACCAACCCTGCTGTTGAGCGGGTGATCGACGACCATTTCGCCCATCTCGTGATTGAGTAATCGCAAAGCAGCGTGCTCACAGGCACAATGCGTCCAGATAGTGGTGCGAAAAAATGAATAAGGCACTGTCAGGTAGAGAAGCAGCCGCGGCGGAGGCCGACCGCCACAAAATTCGCTATGCTCATAACCGGCATAGGCCCAGATTTTATCCTTTATGTCGGCTTTGTACCAGCTCGGCAAAGACCGGTCATCAGCTAGCGGATTGAGCTTGCTCGAGAGGGGCAGGTGAAATCGGCACCGAACGAGCGGTGGCTTCTGGCCGTCCAGATCAGACCACTGATAATCGACGAGTAGATTTTTGTGTCTGGCAAAATAGAGCTTGAAGGACAAATAGCGGTCGATCCGACTGAGCCAGCTGTGACGTGTCCACATGCTGAATTGCATCCAATCCGCATTAAACAGAGGCGAACCATAGGCCGGCACGCCCAGAGCGAGCACCCGCGCCACGCGCTCTTTTACCAGGGCGTCGGCCATCGCTCCGACAATGACATTGCCGGCGATGCTCAGACTGACAATGACAATCGGGCGTCGATCATGCCGGTCGGAGAGCTCGAGCAGCGCCGGTCTAAATAATCGCTCCAATGACGGCAGCGCCGCGTGAGTGTTGTAACGCGCCAGATATATCTTGTAGCGATGGCGGAAAGCGGCATCAAGCTGGAGAAAAGCAGCCAACTTGCCCCAGCGCAGGGTGGGGTTGAATTCACCGTGCAGGCCATGCACGAAAAGCAAAGGTTGTCTCCCGCCGAGGGGCGAAGCATCGTACTGGTAGATTTCCACGCCGACCGGTACAGTCCGGGCCCGGTGCAGTCGATTCAGGCAGAGATAGGGGGAGGAGCCGGATTTTAAGGGAGAAAGCGCCAGCGTTGCCGCCGCCGATTTAAATGCATCATCTGAAATACTATCAGCGATAGCCGGCATCTGAAAAATACTCAGAAGCTGAAAAGCAATGAGAGACAATGTCAGCAAGCCGAGGCGTTTCTTTAGATGCAAAATTATCGAGCCTCTGGTAAGCGGGAGCCGAGCTGGAGGCTTGATGAATACTTTGAAATTTTGCAGCCACAAAACTACTAAAAACAGAACAAAGCAGCGCTAATATGTGTGCCGTGCGCTGCTTTATCCTGATTTCTTCGAAGCCCTAGACCTTTTTTACTGGTAGCGTTGCATTGCGAAACGCCTGTTCTCTATTCAGTTTGGGCTCGACTTACATTGTTATTTTGCGCCGTCGCGCCCTGGTCGACATCATCCGCGAGAATGATAGAATGCAGGTAAATAATACACTGGCCTCAGGCAAAATATTCGATGGACCGCCCTTTACTTATCCTCGATATCGATGAGACATTAATCCACGGCAGAGAAATACCTCTGGCCAGTCCAGGCAATTTTATGGCTGGCGATTATCACATCTATTTGCGTCCACACGTTGAAGAATTTCTCCTCACCGTATATGGTGCCTACGACCTGGCCTGCTGGTCATCCGCCAGCGAGAGCTATCTTGCCATCATCATGGCCGAGCTCATGCCACACCCCGAGCTGCAGCCGGTCTTCACCTGGGACCGCAGACGCTGCACGCCGCGCCTCGACATCGCAAACGATCGCTTCTATTTCTTGAAAAATCTAAAAAAAGTGCACCGCCGCGGCTATGATTTGCGCCGTGTTTTGATCCTTGAAGACGAGCCGGTCAAGGTCAATCGCCACTATGGTAACGCTGTCTATGTAAATCCTTTTTTCGGCGATCTGGACGATAGTGAGCTGCCGAAGCTCAGTCGCTATCTGCTCAGTATCCAGTCCATGCCAAATTTTAGAGAGCTGGAAAAACGCAACTGGCGCACGTCCAACGCCGCACTCTAAGACGGCCTCTTAAGGCCGAGAAGGCAAAGAAGGCAAAGGATACTGGCTCAGCTGCCGGCGCAAATGCTCATAGTGCAAGGGCAGCCAGCCGGGCTGACTGGCCATGTCGAGGGCGGGCTTGCCCTTAGACAAATTACAAGGGGCGATAATCAAGGTCACATTGGCGCAACCGACATCGTGAGCAGCTGTAAAAATCTGCGCCATGTCATCGATCGAGAGCACCAGACATCCGGTCGAGTGCGTGCCGTTGTGGATCAAGATATCGCCGCCGAGATGCGTGCGTTTGTCCGCCGCCGCTTGCAAGCGATCAAATCGATTGGGATAGTCGACCAGCACCGACAATCTAAAACTGGCGCGCAGACCGGTAATTTTATAGGTACCTTCCGGGATTTGCAGGTCGCCTTCGCGCAGCTTTGGGCCGAGCTTGCCGCTAAAAGTCGAGAGCGGCCACTGGGCAATCAACTTTGGCTTGGCGCCGGCAAAAAGGAGAACGACCCGCTCTTGTTTGAGACCAACCAGTGTCAGCTTCGCCGGAGGATACGGCACGCCCGCCCGGGCAAACTCGTCCTTCAAGGCCACCCGCGCCGGTCCGGCAAAGCGTGCCAGGGCTTGCGGTACAGTCAAATTAAGAGGCGGCGCAGGCTCTACCGGCGGACGCATGGCAGGCATTTTTTCAGCCGCAGCTGCCGGAGATAGTGTCGCGGGTGACACGCTAAAGCCAAGTAAGCAGCAGGCACAAGTCAAAGCCGTTTTATTTAGAGCAAGGACGTCATTCACAAAGGGGTTTCCTATTTTTTCAATACAGCGGCTATTATCGCCTAATCGGCAGGTGCGATGGCCGGACTTTTTTCGAACTCGGCGATTAACTTAAAGGGTATGCCGTGCCAGAGCTTGAGTGAAGAGATATCGACGACATGCAAATTGGGCGCGGAGTCCAGGTCCTGACTGAGCAGGGGCGATAATTTTTCGGGAGCGCCCAGACGCGGTGATGTCGAGCTCAGGCCATTGGAGAGCTTGAGCCAATTGTCACTGCCGGCATAATAAATATAAAATCTGTTGATACCACCGATAATGCTCTCACGTTGCGCCAGAAACGCTTGCAAGCCAGAATCGGAGCGCACGAGACGGACAGCGTCTATCGCTTCACGATCGGCGGGCAAACGGTGCTGCAGTAGGTATTCGAGTATAACCCTGTTACCCATGCTATGACCGACGAGCGTTAATCGCGCCTGCGGAAAAAATTTATGAATAGACTCGAGCAGATGATTGAAATTGACCTGGCTGATTTCCAGCTTGAGCAGGTCATCTTGAGCCGGGAGTTCGGTGCCCAATTTATTCACCAGGCGGCTTTTGAGCTTACCAAAGCGGCCACTGCCCGCCTCGCCGCCGACGTCATCGAGGATACCGAGGGCATCGCGCTCTGCAGCTTTGACTTTGAAGGGTACCTTTACCGGACAGATCACCAGGGTTTGCCGCCCGAGCACTTGATCTTCGCCGGCCAGCACGTCCTGCAAAGACAAAATTGGTTTGCGATCGCTGATCACAAAAACCGGCACAGTTATGGTCGGATCGGCGCATATGGCAGGCGGGACCGCAGCCAGCCAGAGCATTGCCAGCCAGAGCATTGCCAGCCAGAGCATTGATGGAAGCGTCAGCACTCCCAGGTATTTAAAGCGAAACACAGGCAAAGGCAAATATGAAAAACCTAGTGTATGGCATCGGCGCGACGTCTGGCATCGTCCATGATGCGTTTTGCTTGAGCACCGGCTTCTCTTTCCAGATCCCGACCATGATATTGGTCCACAGTCGGCGCGTCCATACGCTGCAAACCATTGACACCGTTGGCATTTTGCGCGTTATCTATACGGATGCGCTCGTTTTGCACGGTACGCAAAGCGTTCTCAGCCGACTGGTTGTAAATCTCCTGCTTTTGACGCATCATACGCTCGAGATTTTGTTTATAGTAGGCGTCCTCGGTGGTGCTGCCAATCGGCCTCGGGGCGGTCGGACGGGCGGCTAAGCGACCGGCCATATCCACGCAGGAAGCGGCGATTTGAGCAGGCGGATTGCAGGAGCGGCAGAGCTGATACTGCTCATAGGCCTCGGTACGCTGACCGAGGGCGAGATAGTTATGGCCGAGCCAATAATGGCCCTGCCAGGAACGCGGCTTTTTGCTGACCGTGTCTTGCAGATAGGCAAGCGCCTTGTCATATTGCCCTTTATTATAAAAAGCGCAGCCCTTGCTGAAATTATCGGTGACGGGCGCGGCAGCAGCAGGCAAAACAGCCGCCAGACAAACGATTAAGGGGATCAGTCTACTGCTCATCAAAAAGCACTCCGGGCCGGTTGGTAATACCATTATGCCAGGCCAGGGCCGGATATATCAAATTTGCGCGGCCCCTAATGCGAGACCAGCACCGAGCCGACTTCCACGCCGCGGGCCTTGAGTGCTTCGACGATACTTGGCAGTGCTTCTCTGGTGGCGGCGATACCGGCCTCAAAGGCAGCATTGGAATCGGATTTTTTGCGCGAAATCAAACCGATACCATCGACATTGGGGTGGATGACGATATCGGCTTTGGAGAGTTCCGGCCAATCGTTGTGCACCAGCTCCAGGGTCACAAGTCGACTGCCGACACTACCGAGTTTTTTAAAATGATCGATTTGCACGTCATTGAAACGCTCATCAATATCCACGGCGATGATAAAGCTTGCGCCAAGCACAGAGCGCGCTTGTTCTACCGGGACATTAGAAAAAATGCCACCGTCGACGTAGAGATTGTTATCGATAACGACAGGGCGCCGGAGCTCCGGTAGAGCGGAGCTCGCCTGCATGGCACGGACAAGATTGCCTCTGGTGAAGGAATGCAGTTGACCATCAATCAAGCTCAAAGAAACAGCACAGAAAGGCGTTTTTAAATCTTCTATGTTTTGTTCCGGATCGGGCAACTGCTTCTCCAGATATTTGCGAAATTTAGTGCCGCTGTACAAGCCATCGAGTGAGCGGATGCCGACAAGCCGCGGCAGCAAATGTATTGGCGTGGTAAAAACTCGCATTTTCAAAGGCACGTTCATAAAGGAGCGCATGACGCTATTGTTTCTGACTTGATTTTCCAGTGTATCGAGCGGCACGCCACCAAGATAGAGACCACCGACGATCGCACCAATACTGGTGCCGGCAATGCAATCGATTGGCACGCCGGCATCACGCAAGACGCGCAGAACGCCGACGTGAGCGGCCCCCCTCGTGCCACCACCACCCAGGACCAGACAGACCCTGGGCTTGCTGAGAAGAGGAGAAGTCAAAACCGGCCCCTGATTAGCGCGGGATTGAGGCCGGGCCAGTTCGAACATTTTTTCTTTGCCGACTGAGCCACCCGGCATAACGAGTTTGGCAATTACCTGGGCGTCGGCGGCTGTCGACAAAGACAGGGCTGTGAGCGCAGTGACTGCCGTTAATCGCATCAGCTGGGCGATAACTGAATATGCAGACTTAGAAATGAGAGACTCCTTACCGCGCCGGTCCGCGGACCGAGATGTTTGTAGCCTGAGGGCATCAATCCATCTACTGCGTCATTCTAGCGCTAAAAGGTGAAAGTTGGTGGCAGCCAGTAAAATCTTCACCAAATAGGCCAATCTGGCGATACAAAGCCGATACAAAGGAACTATTTGAAAAATTGACGGTCACAACCGAGAGAATTATGGTCCCAAAAACCGCCAGGCAGGAAATTGCAATATGAGTAAACACGACAAAAATCACGGCAATCATCAAGCATCTAGCAAGGCCACCGAGGCCCCGGCAAAGGAAGCATCCGACAAAGCGTCGAATGTAGGAGTGCTTAATAAAGATCGCAAAGCCAATCTAAACGACAGCGGCGTATCCGCAAAAAAAGCCGAAGAATGCCTGGCTGCAGCCTGTGAGACTGGCCTTACGGATCTCGGACAATCGGGCAGCGTCCCGGTCGGTCAAAAAGGAGTCAAGGCACCGCATCTTGACGCCGAGCAACTGAGGCCCAGGAGCGAAAAAGAAGCATGCAAAGACGACAAACATAACGACGAAGAGCATCAATCGGTCGCCACAATTGGTCTGGAAGTAGCCGCTGGCCTGGCCATGATCGCTGTCGACTCGGCGGGCAAAGTATTTAAAGATGCCGGCAAAAATTGGGAAGACAAAGTCGATGCTGCCGCTCATAGAGCGCATGAAACCATCGAAACGGCTCAACGGGCTATCCGCGACCCGCTTGGCGAAACACTCAAGCAAGTGGAACATTTAACCCATCCCGATCACGCCGACAAGAAAAAATAATGTTCTTTGTGCACAGCAAGACTAAGCTACACCTGCTTCTTCTTTGGCTTTGAAGGCGAGCAGTTTCTGCAGAACGGCGCCCCCTCCCTGCAGTGACTTGAGCGCTGCATCGAGATGGTGATCATTGATGGGAATCTCCGAGCCTTCATTTGCCGCCAGTAGTACGGCTTTGCGAAAAAGCTCACGGATGAAGGCGCCGCTTGCTCCGCTGGTCCCCTCAACGAGCTGGTCCGGGTCGTGCAGCGCAAGAGGAATATTTTGTCCATAAAAATCAATCAGGCGACGCCTGCAATCATCGTCGGGCAGTGGTATCAAAATAGCCTGATCGACTCGGCCGGGGCGAGACGCCAGAGCCGGTTCGAGAGCCTCTGGTCTATTTGTGCCGAGCAAAAAGAGGACGTCGCTATCTCTGCCTACGCCGTCCATTTGATTGAGCAATTCAAATAGCACGGAAGTACCGTTATTGAACGAGCGCTCTTCGGCGATCAGATCGACATCGTCGATGATCACCGTAGCTGGCGCCAGACTACGAGCCAGGGAGCAAGCCTCTTCCAGATAATGCACGCCGCCGGCGCTCACGAGTATGGTCGTCCGCCCCGGCATGGAAGTAATAATATGCATCATCGTCAGAGTCTTTCCGGTACCCGGTGGTCCATAAAGAAGTAGACCGCGTTTCAAATGCTGACCGCGCGAGACAAGCAATCGGTGGTGTTCGGAAAAGCCGCTTGTATGCCTGGTCACTTGCTCGAGTACACTCTCCGGCAAAATCAAGTGTTGGCTTTCGACCTTAGGGACATTATGAAAAGAAACGTCCGGTCCTTCGTACTTTTTCACCTTGACTGATACCACTTTGCCGCGGTAGATACTGTGCAAATCGGCGAGCAAGCGTATTTCGGAGATGAATTTCTGGGCAGAGTTGCGATCGCGAGCGAGCACTTCGACGGTGACGACTTCGTCATAACGACCGCTGCCAGTGACCAACACGGCCAACTTTTCATGGTCGTTGCCAATCAGATAAACGGCCTGGGCAGCATACGTCAGGCTTCGACCATTGCTCAAAGTGACATCGCGAAATTCTACCGGCCCTTCCATCTGCCTGGCAAATTTATCGTGGTGCATCAAATCGCCGAGTGTAAGGTCAGCGTCATAAGTGGAAGTGCCCAGGATAGCGGCGCGTCGGCCCTGACCACGGATGTAATTTTGCAGCGCAAGGGCCACGCAAGGATGACGGAAGCGCGGAAAGGTCGCGCGCACCACCGGCCATTTTGCCGGCGATTGGCCGAAGTGCTTTTTCAGATGCTCATAGATTGGCTTTGGTCTGCGCCGGAGAAGAGAAACAGCCATTTTAGCCATGTTGATATACATGAGCGCGACCCCATTTGAAATGCAGTAGATTTTTCCTGACTCGAAAAAGAAAAGACCGTGGACAAGCGCAACAAAATACGCGTTTAAAAGGGCGGCACCATAGATGGTGACACCGGGTCCGGAAAGCGAAGACGATTGAAATTTTTAGAGTGGGGTTAGTCTACTTGTTGCAAAAGTTTTCGGAAAGAGCGTCAAACCAATGCTTGAGATCTGGACCAGCATGGGATCTTTATCATTTGCAGGATGCTAAAGAACGATCGATCCGGATCGTTTTGGCAGATCCTTATATATGCGATCGCGGCGATCGACTAATAGGGAAAAGAAAGAGATTAAATGTGGCTGGCGGGTGGCGAAGTTTGAACCTACCGCTTGGACACTCTTATTTAGGTTCAAAAAGAACAAAATTTTCCAGCTGTCCGGATTTTTCCAAAACCGATCTACTCTGAATTCACAGGTCGTTCTATATAGAACCATTTATATAGAACAATGATCCATTAGGAATGGCCTGCTCAATCAGAAGAGGCTCGCTCATGTTATTTATCAATACGCTTGACGAAAGCACTGGTCCAGGCGGCCTCGTTGCAGCTCAGACCCAGACGCCGGTCACAGATGGCGAGCTGCTCGACAGCTATTCGCGCACCGTCATTAGCGCACTCAAGGCCGTTTCGCCGGCGGTCGTCTTCATCCAGGTGAAAAGCAAAGCCGTCAAGAAATCTCAAAGTCTGGGCAGACCAGGCTCTGGGGGTCGCGGCAATGACCAGGAGCGGGGCGGCAGCGGCTCAGGCTTCCTCTTCACGCCGGATGGCTATATCTTCACCAATAGCCATGTCGTGCACGGTGCAGACGAGATCAATGTCGTCTTTTCCGATGGACGCGAAATGCCGGCGCGCCTGATCGGCGAAGACAGTCACAGCGATCTGGCCGTAATCCAGACCTGGGCACCTAATATAGAGCCGGCCAAGCTTGGCGACTCGTCGAAGCTTTCGCCCGGCCAGATCGTGGTCGCCATCGGCAATCCATACGGCTTTCAAAGCACGGTCACGGCCGGCATCGTCAGCGCCCTGGGCCGCACCATGCGCGCCCAGTCCGGACGCTTGATCGATGACGTCATCCAGACCGACGCAGCACTCAATCCCGGCAACTCCGGCGGCCCACTGGTAAACAGTCGCGGCGAAGTCGTCGGCGTCAACACAGCAGTGATCTTGCCGGCCCAGGGCATCTGCCTGGCGGTGCCAATCAATACGGCAAAATTTGTCGCCGTCGCCTTGCTCAAGGATGGTTTCGTGCGCCGCGGTTGGATAGGCGTTGCGGCGCAAAATATTCCGCTCTCCAACCGTCTCAGACGCTTCCATCAAATCACCAATGGCGGTGCCATACTCGTCATCGGCGTCGAGAAGAATTCTCCTTCAGCACGGGCCGGCCTGAGAGAAGGAGACGCCATCGTCAGTTTTAACGGCAGCGTCATTGACTCGGTGGACGACCTGCACCGCCTCTTGTTAACGGTGCAGAGCGAACAAAACTGCCCCCTTGTCGTTATCAGACATTCGGAATTGGTGACGCTCAGCGTCCATCCGGACCTGAAATCCTAGCTCTGATTCAATCGGTATTTTCTGAAGAGGGATTTGAAAAAAACGGTTGCATACCATACGATTGTATGGTACATTTCCAGCATATCCCTGGAGGACAAATAGCAATGGAATTACGCCAAATCGCCGACCTTCCCGTCGCCAACGTTGTAGAAAATGGCTATATCAGTTCCCTCCAGTTGATATTAGATCTGCCCCTTGCGGCCAAGCCGGAAGTGGTGCCCGCGCTGAAGATCGCCGGTCGAAGCAATACGACTGCTGAAACACCAAGTACCAGCAAAACGCTTCGCCGGCTCTTCAGCGATGTGCTCTGGCCAAACGAAATCAATTTGTCAGCGCCTGAGCTCAAACAGTTCAAGCCTAAACGTTCGCTGAAAAATTTCGAAGGCGCCGAGTGCGGCGAATTTTTCAGCGATAAATTGCAGCGTCAGGTAGCTTATGAAAATTCGCTCGAGCGCCGTTTCCTGCGTAAACTCGAATATTCAATCG
Source organism: Cyanobacteria bacterium REEB67 (assembly GCA_018971775.1). Classification (GTDB taxonomy): domain Bacteria; phylum Cyanobacteriota; class Vampirovibrionia; order Obscuribacterales; family Obscuribacteraceae; genus REEB67. The sequence goes on from JAGXAB010000031.1 coordinate 27,884, forward strand.
ATGTGCGCTGGTACGTAGAACAACCCTTCCAGATCGAATATCTGAAAAATGGCGCTCCAGCGCTCTATACGCCAGATGTACTGGTAGCGCTTGAAGATGGACGTTTTATCCTCGTCGACGTACAGGCGATCACATCGCTCAACGATGTAGAAGCCCTCGATAAAACTCTGGCAATGAGTCAATTTTGTCATGAAGTCGGTTGGGGAGCGCTCATTACCGACGGCATCTGTTCTTTTGCCCAGCTCGAAGAAAGCGCACTCGAAGCAAGTGCTGTTTCCGGCAAGCCGGTCCAATCGAGCAGCGCCCAGGCTTCGGCTGACAACGGCGCAAACAATGGCCGCAGCAGATTCAAGCGCCGTGGCTCACTCAATCTGGGTCTTTATAACGATATCGAAAATCGCCTCGGTGGCTGGGCTGTTTGAGGGTGCATATATTAAGGTAGAATAGAACAGGCCTGGCATCTAGCCGAGCCAAGGGTAAATAACCTTAGCTCGAGTCTGACGATGCCCAAATCCAAAACACTTTGCTCTATTTTCGCCGCCATTTTACTGGCGCTTCATTGTGGAGCTTGCACCCATCCGCTCACCGAACTGACACCAGAAGAAGAAGCCACAGCCGGCGATCCGGCCAAATTTATTGCTCTGATGGAAGACCACGCCAAGACTCAGCCCGATAAATATATTTCACTGGAACAATATTGCGTTTTTCACAACAGGGAAGCAGAAGCCTGCAAGTATTTTGAAGCGGCTCGAGCCGTATGCCCAGAGCCAATTTTCATGGCTAATAAGTGTGACTGGGCCATTTACTATTACCAGACCCATAATCAACCGGAAAAAGCCAAGGAGTTGGCTGATTTTGCGGTAGAAATATACTCGCAACGTGGTTTGACAGCAGCAACTCATTACTACGAGCGCACAGGCAACCTGAAAGAGGCGGAAAAAATCTGTCGAGAAATAATCGACCGCTATCAAAGTTACCGAGAGCTTGATGCCTTTCTTTTGCGGCACTCGAAATCGAATCCGGCTTACGCAGAAGAAGCCAAAAAATTGATCAGGCCATTTTTTCCTGCGGGCCTTAAGCGAGTCAACATGGCCGATTTTAGCGGTCCTCCCAGCGGAGGTATGAAAATAATCGATCCAGATCCGCTATTTGTCGTACCACTTTTACAAAAAGGGATGATTATCGTCGCCATGAACGGCGTAGCCATAGGCAGCGAAGATCAATTCGACATCGCCAGGAGACTTTCCAGCGACCAGCAATTTCATATGATCGTCTGGGACGGCAAACAGTACCACGAAGTGACTAAACCGATTGTAAACAACGACATGCTCAGGATTGGCATCGAGGTTTTCAGCCGGTGATATGATTAACTGCTGGAAATGACCGCCGGCGGGTATCTAGTGGAACGCTTACCTATCGATGACATTTTGCCGCAGGTGACAGAAAACCTGGCAAAAAGTCGCGCACTCGTTTTGAAAGCGGCACCCGGTGCCGGTAAAACTACTCGTGTACCGCCGGCCATTCTCGATGCTGGACTGGCAGTACTTGCAGATAAAAAGCCGGGAAAAATAGTTGTCTTGCAACCGCGACGAGTAGCAGCACGAGCCGCCGCCGCTCGCATCTCGGAAGAACGCGGCACCGCTCTTGGTGCAGAGATCGGCTACAGGGTCAGGCATGAAGGACGTTCCAGTAAAGAGACGCGCATTCTCATCTGCACGACAGGGGTCTTCCTGCGTCGCCTGCAAGATGATCCCGGTATCGAAGACGTAGCGGTTGTTATCTTCGATGAGTTTCACGAGCGCAGCGTCGACAGCGACCTGGCACTGGCTCTGACCAGACAGGTACAACAAGAAATACGCCCCGATCTAAACATCGTTGTCATGTCGGCCACCCTAGACGGCGCACCGATTGCCTCGTATTTGAACGATTGTCCAGCTCTGGAGTGCCCGGGACGCACTTATCCTGTCGACATCGAATACATGTCGCACGCGACAAACGCCCGTATCGACGATCTGGTCGTCGATGGACTGATGCGTATGCTCGACAAAAATGACGGCGACGTTCTTGTTTTCCTGCCCGGTGTCGGCGAAATACGCCAGGTGCAAAACGCTCTGGAAAGCAAGGCTACAAACGAAAAATTAGCCTTGATGCCTCTCTATGGCGATATGGCCCTGGGCGATCAACAAGCGGTGCTCCTCCCTTCAAAAAACAGAAAAATAGTGCTGGCGACAAATGTCGCCGAAACATCACTCACCATAGACGGTGTCACTGTTGTCATCGACAGCGGCCTGGCCCGTATCAATCGCTTTGACCCGGCCCTCGGCATCAACCGTCTCGATTTATCGCGCATCAGCAAAGCTTCGGCCACACAAAGAGCCGGCCGAGCCGGCCGCACCGCACCTGGGGCCTGCCTGCGCCTCTGGAGCGAGCGCGAGCAATCGCAGATGGATGAATACGAATTACCCGAAATCGAAAGAGTCGAGCTTTCCGAATGCATGTTGCAACTCCTCGCCTGGGGCGAACATGACTTCGACGCCTTTCCCTGGTTTGAGAAGCCACCGGCGGCGGTGATTGAAAGAGCGCTCGAATTGCTCGAGCGTCTCGGCGCCACCGAAGGCGGCAAATTGACCAGCCTCGGCAAAGAGATGGCGAGACTGCCTTTGCAGCCAAGACTGGCACGTCTATTGCTTGAAGGCGCGCACCTCGGCCAGCCCCGTCGCGCCGCCATCTGTGCCGCACTGTTATCCGAGCGCCCCCCTTTCAAAAATGAAGAGCGAGGCGGTCCTAAGGATCACCACAGTGCAAACTATCAACGCACGCACCACACCGACTCCGATGTCCTCGAGCAGGTGCGGGCCATTGAAAATTTCGACGATAACGGCGAGCGCCGCTCGATCATGGGCGAGCTTTTGCCCGGTCCGACCAAGCAAGTACTGAAAATAAGCGATCAGCTCACCCGCCTGCTCGATGGAGATGGGAAAGACGGGGATGCGAAGGTAAAGGCGAAGGCAAAAGATACGGTCACCGCCGACGATGCCCTGCTGCGCGCCATCATGGTCGCTTTTCCCGATCGCATCTGCAGAAGGCGCAAAGCAAAAGACCCGCGCGCCGTTATGGTCGGAGGTCGCGGCATCAAGCTGGCCGAGCAATCGACGGTATTTGAGGCGCCGATGTTCGTCGCCGTCGACATGGTCGATCTCAATAAGCCAGAACTGTCCGTGCGCAGAGCCTCGGCCGTAGAGCAGGGTTGGTTGCCCCAGAATCTGATCAGCAGCTCCATCGATGTGAGCTATGATAAAAGTCGCCAGAAGATTGTGGCGCTCAAACGCACCCGCTTTTGCGATCTCGTTCTGGACGAGAGCGTCGCCAGCATACCGCCCGATATCGACGTTTCGGCGGCCCTGGCTCAGGCCGTCGCCGAAAACTTCGACCTTGAAACCCTGGTGGATGACAAGGCTAAGGAATATCTGGCCCGCGTGCAATGCCTGCGCGAATGGCTGCCGGAGCTGGAATTACCGGACCTTGGCGCAAGTCCCTGGGAAACTTTCCTGACATCGTGGTGCGCCGGCTGCACCAGCGTCGCCGAATTGCGCGAGCGTTCGCTGGTCGATGCCATCAACGCCAACTTGACATACGAACAAAGGACGGCCCTGGCCAAAGAGGCACCGGAGCAGTTCAAGCTCACCGGTGGACGTTTTGCTAAGCTACAATACGAGCTCGGCAAGCCACCTATCTTGCCGGCGCGCATCCAGGAACTTTTTGGCTTTTCAAAGACTCCCAGTATTGCACGCTCACGTGTACCGTTGATGCTACACATTCTGGCGCCCAACTATCGTGTCCAACAAATCACGCACGATCTGGCCGGCTTCTGGAAAAACACCTACCCAGACCTGAAGAAAGAGTTGAAGGGCCGCTATCCCAAGCACAAATGGCCCGACGATCCGCTTCAGAAATAGAGGATCTCCTGGTTTGAAAATCAAAGAAATTTGCGGTGGCTCATTATTTTAAAACTCAATACAGCTCGTCAAGTGCATCTTTATCTCGGGCTCATTTTTGCACCCTCGATTATCTTTTTTGCTGCCACCGGTTCGCTGATGGTCTTTTCGCTACACGAAGATCAAGGTGGCTATGAACCTCCGACGTGGATTGAAGTCGTAGCACAGATTCATAAAAATCAGAAAACCACCTTAAAACTAAAGCAATCGAAATCGCCCGATGCGGAACCGTCTCCAGAAAGAAAAAAGCAAAAAAAGGGCGAATCGCCAATTGGCCGCCTGCTGCTCAAATGGTTTTGCCTGATCATGGCCGTCGGCATAATAGTGACCACAGGCTTAGGCATTTACATGTCATTTAAGTACAATAAAAAGCATCGTCTTCTCTGGGCACTGTTGTGTGCCGGTCTGGCTTTGCCCGCCGCGTTACTGGCCTGGCAATAAGCCAGCCAGCGACCGCTCCGGCCCTTTAGTCAGATCATGCACGAAGAGTACGTCTTCGGCGAGCTTGGCGGTAGCGAGGTCAATTAGATGGGCGTGGTGAGTGAAGAAAATCACCTGGGTACGCCGGGACAATTCAACCAGGATAGACAGCGCCGCAAGCGATCGGCCGTCGTCGAAATTGACGAGGATATCATCGACGATAAAGGGCAAAGGCTCGTGGTTTTGCAGGTAGAGCTCGAGGCTGGCCAGACGCAGGGCAAGATAGGCCTGGTCGCAGGTGCCTTCGCTCATAGCGCCAAGGCCAACGAGAGTACTATCCGGTCGCACGCCGACAAGGATAGATTCGCCTTTATCGCTATAGTCTTCGCGCAGACCGACAAAAGATCCCAGCGTCAGCGATTCGAATACTTCGCTGGCCCGCTTCAATACAGGACTCTGATTTTTTTCGCGGTAGCGCGCCACACACTGCTTCATCAAGGCGCGGGCGATATGGACACGGGCATATTGTTCGGAGGCAGAGGCAATTTTGGCCATTAGAGTCTGGATGTCCTCAGCTGCTTCAGCGGCCATGCCACCACCATCGATGCGGGTCAGCTCATTTTTATCACGACCGATCGCCTCGTCATATTCGCCGCGCGTCTTGCTCAAGGCGTCGATTTCTTCTTGCAACTGAGCAATTGTCGGCAAAATATTGTCGGCGTCGACAGCTTCCACATCGGCGACGAAGGGCTCGAGAGCGACACCGCCCGATAAGGCCAGAAGCGCTTTTTCATTCTGGCTAAAAGCGCTCTGCGTCTCACGCAGCCTTTTGGAGCCATCTGCCGCCTGGGGCAAAGCCTCATAGTCGCTCACCGATGCCTGAGTGCACATCAAATCAAGCTCGTTTTTACATTCCTGCATTTTCGACTGCCAGTCGAGCAGAGCGGCGGTTTTTTCCTCGTGCTGGCGAGTCAGCAGTTCGAGACGCTCTTTATTAGTACGCGCCTTCGAAAGTCGGGCGTTAAGCTCGGTAGCGGCCTGCTCGGGAGGGAAATCAATGAGATCTGCTGCCACCAGAGTGACGATCTCTTTTACCCTTGCCTTGAAATTGGCGGCATCGCGGTCGATACCATTAAGTCGATTGGCAAATTGCTGCGCCTGGGTCTGATTGGCGAACAACGTCTCGAGAGTCTCGATGATGGCGTTCGCCTGCGAAGGCAAAACCGGCCCGTTCTGGCCCAGCGGTATAACGGCCACCGCCCATTCGCTCTTCCAGGCTTCCAGAGCAGATAGGGCCTGAGAGTGGTCTTGCTCGACTTTGCCCTGTTCAAATTTCAGCTTCTCCAGATCGCGGCCCAGGGTCAAGCGTTCGCTGCGCACGGCGGCGACCTCGGCCACGATTTGCTGACAGCGCTCGAGCAAAGCAGCCAGGGATTCCGCCGGGGCGATTTTAGTACTGCCATCACCGCCATCGAGTTCGGTCAGGAGAGCTAGCAGCTCAGCCTTGCTTTCAGCGACCTGACCATCGATATCCTGCAAAGCGACCTGAGTCTCGCGCACCGTTTTGATTTGCTTGAGCGCATCGTTATAATTAGTCGCCCAGACGCGCATTTCTTTAGGAGGCAGGGGCTTGATCGCGATCCGACTCCAGGTCTCAACCCAGCTTTCTTCAAGCGCTTTTTGAGCGTTTTCGCCCTTCAGCAGCCGCTCGCCAATCTCATTGCGCTTTTGGGCAAGCTTGGTCTGCTCGGCCATGAGCGAGGCACGCTTGGCGATTTGCGTAGATTCGCGGCGCAGGCGATCAGAGATATTATCTGCTTTCGAAACGCTTGTCTCGAATGCTTCGGCCAGGACGGCTTCAGAGTCAGCATCGCCGGCGGTGCCGGTCGAGACAAGATAATCCGCGGCCTGGGCGGCCAGACTATCGGCAAGAGAGCCAGGCGGAGACAGCCAGACGCCTTTGACAAGCTGCCAGCCCTGCTCGCGACTGGCCCGCGCCGCGGCCAGATCTTCTTCCGTCGGCGTGTCCATTTCGAGACGGAGCTGTTCCAGCTGCTGCACTACTTTTTGCAGTTCATCATCGAGGGCGCGACCGGTCTCCTGCAATTGTTCGAAATGCCGACAGTACTTATCCATATCGCTAGCGAAACGCTCTATAGTCTCGGCTCCGGGAATAGCCAGACTTTCCAGCTTGTCCCAGTCGCGAGCGGCGGCGATGTCGGCAAGCAAGGGGCTACTACTGATCATCAGTTTTTTGACGCTCAGGCTTAGTTGCTCGACCGCAGCCTCGCAGCGCATTTTTGCCGTTTTTAATTGCCCTTCGATGGCCCCTTTTTGCTCGATGCGCTTGATCGCCTTGACCAGACGCTCCGGCTGCGCCACGTCAGAAAGACGAGCCAGCTCTGCTTCAGTAGTGGCGATGTTTTTATTGAGCAGTTCGAGACGCCCTCTAGCCGCTTCGCATTTACCTTCGACTGCCGCTTTGCTGGCGGCAAGCTCGCGGATCAAAGTCTTCTGAGCGACGGTTATACGCAAGTTTTCGCAGAGATCGAGGTCGGGAGGATGTCCTAGATTTTTCAAAGCGGCGCGCATGTTGTTTTCATGCTCGGTCAAACCAACGACCACGTTTGTCGACCTGTCAGACATGGCTTTCAAGTGACTGCCGAGTTTTTGCTGTAAATCTTCGATAACGACGGCCCGGTCGATCAGTGCAGTCGGTATCTGCATCGGCTCGAGTTCGGCGTCGAGGGCGGTGAGAGCACGCTTCAGACTATCCTGCTCGTTTTCACCGCGCTTGAGCTCCAGTCTAAGCTCGCGACTTCGATCGCCAAAGTTTTCCGGTAATAAAATAGTCTGTGCTGTCTTCAGCGCAGTCAATACTTTCTCCAGCCCGAGACGCTCCGCCACCAGAGGCAGTGCCGCCTTGGTGCGCTCGAGCTTGCCTTTGGCCTGTACTTTTTGCGAGATCTCTTGCTCGATGTCAGCCTTCTTCGCCCGCGACTTAGTGAGCGATTGATCGAGCACCTCCCACTCTCCGGCCGAAACTTCCGACTTTTTCAAACGAGTCTGGGCTTCTTTCAGCTGCAGCAAAAGGGCATTGATCGTCTGCGTCTGTCCAAGCGGACGGAAAAGCGCGTCTTCGCTCGCCGCTAAATTGTCAGTGATGCGATTGATGTCGCCAACACCGGCCCCGGCCGAAAACAAAATCTGGCCGAGCTCGCCTTTACCGTTGAATAGTGCCTGCCCGCCGGCAATCAGACCAGCATGGTCGATGCCGAACATACTTTCGAAATGGCCCTGGGAGAGGCCGCCAAGATATTTGTGCAGGACCGATTCATCGAGGGTATCTTTGTCGGCGCGGTCCCGCAGGGCCTGCGATTTGCCCTTGCGCCTGACGATAGCGAGGGCACTGCCGTCGCTGTGGTGCAGCTCACCGCCAATGCGCATATCCTTGGCCGCGTGGATAAAATCGTCAGCCGAGCGCGGCGGAATACCATAAAGCAATTGACGCAGGGCGCGAAGAGACGAGCTTTTGCCAGACTCGTTCGGTCCAAAGACGACATGCAGGCCATGCGTATCAGCGCTGCCGGCACTAAAATCAAGGCATTTATCGGTGAATGGTCCGAATTTTTTCAGGTCGAGTTTTTGAATTTTCATCGCTTATTTCGCCTGCGCCAGCTGATCGAGCAGCATGTCTTGCACATCGTTCAAAATATCCTTCAAAAAATCATCGTCCTGAAAGCCCAGTGATTTTTTCACCTCTTCTGGCAGCTTTCGCTCGAGATCGGCCAGTTCATCGCGCAATTCGGCGAGTCTTGCCCCGCCCTCTCGATACTCGGCAATCATTTGCATAAGCTCGCCGACCGGGCCTTCGGCCAAATTGAGGCTGGTAGCATCGACGGCGTCGGCAGGAGAGTCGTAGGCACCGCCAGCTAAACCAGCTGACTGAGGCGTAGTTTTGATTTTTACTTTCTCCACCCAGATGCGCTCGCGCGAGATGTCGGTGGCGACAGCGCGCACCTGGTTGATGAAATGTTCGAGACGAGAGCGCACGATAGCATCGGCAGCGCAAGCGCCGCTGATTTCAACGCGCACCGCCAGCGGTATCTCACCGGTGACGATGAGCAGTTTGCCAAGCTCGCTGGAAATAATCTGAATGACCTCATCTTCGCTCGCAGCACCGGTCACATCGATAAGACAATGTTCCCAACGCAAGACACTGAGCTCGATCGCTTCGGCGCTGGCGCGGTTACGCTCATCGACAGTGACGAGCGTGCAACCTTTGGCACCGGTCTCGATAATATGCCTGCCCTGCAAATTGCCGGGGAAAATAATCAAAGGCTCTTCATTTAAAACTTCGCGTTTATGCACGTGCCCGAGTGCCCAGTAATCATAGCCTTTGCCGACCAACTCGTTAATTTTGCAGGGCGCGTAGGGTGCATGTCCCTCTTTACCGTCGGCGCAGGTGTGCAGGACGCCTATATTGAAGCGGTCGCGCTCGGCCTGCGGATAGGCAAGCGAGAGATTGTCGGTGACGGCCGTAGTCGAAAAACTCTGGCCATGGATGGCGACATGGCAGTCATCGATATAAAAAGTCTCGGGCTTTGCATCGGAAAAAACAAAGACGTTTTCGGGCATGGGCAGAGACTTGGTCACTTTATTGGTGGCATCGTGATTGCCTTTGACGATGTAAACCGGTATGGACTTTTCGCGCAGACGTGACATCTGGCGAGCGAAGAACAAACCGGTGTTGTAATCTTTCCAATCACCGTCAAAGAGATCGCCTGCGATGATCACGAAGGCGACACGCTTTTGCAAGGCAAGATCGACGAGCTTTTCCAGAGCGCGGCGCGTGGCTAGGCGTATTTCATCGACCGGCGCGCCTTCATAGCGCTCCAGGCCGCGCAGCGGGCTGTCTAAATGGATGTCGGCGGCGTGGATAAATTGAAACATGCAAACACCGGCGCTCGGCATGGAGAAATCGTATGAAAAGTCAGACGCGAAAGATACTGCCAAAGATACAGCGAAAGTTACGTCTGTAGAGCCAATTATACCTTTTATAGCCGAGCCGCCGCCGCGTCGTTCGCATCATTGACAGGATTAAAGGAGCACTTTGCCACCGCTTTGCATATATACTAAATATCCGGCGCCTGAAATCAAGCACAGAATCAAAGATGGGATTAAACACTGGGCCAGAAACAGGATCAAGCAATGGATCAAAGCCAATCATCTGCAGTTTTGACCGTGGCAGCGGCCACAGCCTGCCTGATCTTTACAACGCCGGCCTGGTCACAAGGAGCGGGCGCAGATCAAGTCCAGCAAGCTAAAACAACCCAAACACAAACACAGACACAGACACAAACAGAGAAGGTCGACCTCAGCAAAGAGTCGGACGACGAGCTCGACAAAGAAGAGCTGAAAAAAGCGATTGGTAAGAAGGGAAGCTGGTTCAATATATTGCGCCACGGCCCCTCATTCTGGAAGCTGAAATACTATTTTGCCGCTCAAAATGCCAAAGACTGCGAATTTTTCTACGGGCTGATCCAGGACAATCCGCTCATCGGCAGAGCCTCGATAGATTTTAATAATGCCAACGGCTGTAAATGCCACGGCGTCGCTCAGGTGACGCACTATCCACTCAAAGGCAGGGCGGTTGGCCAGCGCGGCTATATAAAAGTGAAATGCGAAGACGGACGCAAGATGCACGGACACTTCACAACCACGTCGCTCACGACCGGTTTCGCGGACCTGGAAGACAACCTCGGCCATAAATACGAAGGCACTTTTGGCCACACCGCCGGCGAAGCTATTGTCAAAATCAATACCCTGCGACGCGAGCTTGGTTGCCCGGAAGTGACAGCCGAAGATGTCGAGATGAAAGTCAACGGCCAGGTGCTTAAATTGCCGACAAAATCGAAGCCTGCCGCTAGCGAAAAATCGGCAAAGCCTGAAGGCCAATAAGATGGACGATCAGCTCGCCCTTACTGCACCATGGCCAGCCTTCTATCGGCATACCTGAGCTTCTTCAGCTTATCGGCATTTTTCGCAGTGATAAATTCGACGATTTCCTCGCAGTCGTTTGAGAGCATCAAGCTCTGATCAAACTTATTAGGCGCTTGCAGGGCGAGCTGTTGCACGAGAGGAAATACGGCCTTGCGATGCGCGTCTAAAGGCGCACCGGCGGCGGCGTCGGTGACCGGGTTGGGGTCCCAGAAATCGATGTCATAGAAAACCATCGGCGTAGCCGACATCTCACCGTCGCGGTAATAATTGTAAGAAGCGTTCTGAAAAATTTCCTGGACGGTACCGGCCTCGCCTTTGCCAAAAATCAAGCCACCATTAGCGATACTAACGAGACCGTCCTCGCGCAGGCTATTGAAGAAATATTTGCCGGCCACCGTAGCGAACATATTAGGCGGCTCAGCACCATAAAACCAGGTTGGTATGCCGAGATTGGAGCTGCTCTCTTGCTCCGACCGTTCCCAATCGCCGAGCACCAGCTCGCGCACTTTGAGAGCCGCATCCAACCATTCGGCTTTTTCAAAACTCGAGCAGCCTTCCTTGCAGTTGGTGGTAACCCCGCCGTAAGTAGGTGCCTGACGCAGCAGATTGACCGCCTGCAAAAATTTATCGTCATCATATGGTGCCATAAAAGCGCCAAAATTAGCCGCTTCCATCAGCCCCGGTCCACCACCGGTCACGATCATAAAGCCACGCCGACGCAGCTCACGGGCCATACGCGCTACGCGAGTGAAGGCAACGGCGGTGCGGGTGACGCTGTGCCCACCCATGAAGCCAATCGTTATTCGTCTGGTCGGATCGACAAAGTCGGCCACATGCTTATCCATGACGGTATCGTGGATGCGGGCAGCGACAGTTTCTTCACGATTGAGCATGCGAATCTTGCCAGCGTCGTCGCGCGTCCACCTGTAGACCCTGGTATCAAATACGGTATCGAGCGATAAAGGATTGTCGACTTTATAACCGTCGTACAGATCTTTGATCGTATAGAGACGCGGAGGCGGGCTAAAAAATGGCAGACTTTCACGACCGGGCATCTGCTCCAACCAGTTTTTCAAAACACCACTCATTTGCTTCCCCCGGACTTCCCGCTACTGATGCGACACTCTCCGATTTTGTATTCTGGGCTAATTTGCCGCTAAAAACAACCGTATTTTGCCATTCCGAGGGCCGCCATATGCACATAACCACCAGCCCACATCCAGACGATATCGCAGACCTCAGGCTCTCCCTCGAGAGCAGCGCTATTTTCAACCAGCAGCGCATCTATCATCAGTGCAAATGCTGTTCGAAAATACTTCTGGGTCTGAGCATCGGCTCATTGGCGGCTGCATTTTTGTCCTGGCGCTGGTCACCGACTGGCTGGTCGAAAAGATTGGTATCAAATGGTTTAATCAGGAATAAGCCCATCCCCACAGGAAAAAGAGCCCATAACAACCACCGGGGCGCGGCAGGGCGTAGTCAAGGGAGCCATTCTCTGATAAATTTAGGCCATGCCCCAGGAGAAGCAGAGAGATGCCAAAGCATTCGGACAAATCAAATGTAATAAAATTTCCCCAGAGCAAAGATGGGGACAAAATCAAGTCTGGCCCCAAAGTGGCCAAGGAAGGCGGCGGCAGATCGCATGACGTGATGACCGACTATGATAAAGAACAACTGGCGCTGGAAAAGACCATCGAAGCCTGGGAGACCAGCGGCGCCGAACGCATCGCTCTGGCCAAGCAAGCTTTGAAAATAAATCCTGATTGCAGCAATGCCTATATGGCCCTGGCGTCGGAAGAAGAAAGTGGTGCTAAAAGCGTTGAGCTTTACCGCAAAGCTGTCACGGCAGCACAGAATAGTATCGGTGCCGATTGGGAGACGAAGTTCGAGGGGATTTTCTGGTTGGCCCAGGAATGCCGCCCCCTGCTCACCGCCATGGGCGCGCTGGCCATGGAGCTGCAGTGGGAAGACGAGCTGCAAGAGGCTCTCACCATTTATCGCAAATTGATGAAGCTCGATCCTGAAGACAATCAAGGGGCGCGCTATAAATTTGCCGGTTGCCTCTATGAAGCAAACCTGGACGAAGAACTCGAACAATTATTGACCAAATACAACGATGATGTCGGCGCTTCTCTGCTCTACACCAAAGCACTGCATCTATTTAGAAAGAACGGCCCGGAAAAAGAAACGACCGAAGCCCTCCTTACCGCTTACCGGGCTAATAATTTCGTCCCGCTCTTCCTGGCCGAAGTGATGGAAGAGCCAGACGGTGAGCCTGGGTATTACACACCGGGCGGACCTGACGAAGCCGCCGAATACGCAGAAGAAAATATGTATCTCTGGTATGAAACTGCCGGAGCCGACAAATTTATGGCCGACACCCTCGAGCCCCTGCTGCGCAAAACCTTCAAGGATCAAGAAATGGTGGATGATGCCATGGCCGAATTGCGCTCGGGAGACGAAAAATAGGTATGCCAAAAGACGCTGCGAGCAAAGCTCGGTTGGCCGATGAAAAAGTCGCCCTCGCCCTCGAATCGAAGGGCAAGGAGCGCACCGAACTAGCCAATCAAGCCCTCGCCCTCGACGTCGACTGCGTCGATGCCTACATGTTGCTCGCCACGAACGAAGGCAATGATGCCGATACATCGATTGCTTTTTACAAGCAAGCGGTAGAGGCAGCCAAAAACAATCTGCCCAAAAACTATGAAAAAAGATATGAGGGTCGCTTCTGGAAAGCGAGTGAGACTCGCCCTCTGATGCAAGCCATGGCATCGCTGGCGATGGCTCTACAAATGAACGGTGAGCTTGAAGAAGCACTGACTCTTTACCGTAAATTGATGCGAATCAATCCCGACGACAATCTCGGCATTCGCTACCAGTTTGCCGGATGTCTATTTGAAGCCAACCGCGACGAAGAGCTGGAAAAGCATCTCATTGACCACGGTGATGACCACAGCGCCTCCCTTTTATACACGCGCGCCCTGCTCCTCTTCCGCCGTCACGGCGCCAATAATCTGGCCACCCAGGCATTGTTGAAAGCCTATCAGGCAAATTTCTATGTACCGCTTTTTCTCTCAGACGTGGTCGAAATGCCGGATGAGCCGCCAATGTCCATCGGTTACGGCGACGATAGCGAAGCGATTGCCTACGTCATGGATTGCGACTATATGTGGGGCGGTACGCCGGGGGCAATGCGCTGGATGGCCGACATGCTCGAGCCGGTCCTGCGTCAGGAATACAAAGATAAAGAGCTGGTCGACGCCGCCCTCGAACAATTAAGATCGATGGGAGCCTAGCTGGCCTGACGCCTAGCGGTGGTTGCCTTAACGGTGACGTTTTTAGCCGGAGCTTTTCTGGCTAATTGTTTTTTTGACTGGACCTTGTTTGGCGGGCGCCCTTTTCGAAGTACTGGCCATCACGGCGCGGGCATCGTCGGCCAGAACGGCATCGGGCAGGTCTTTAGTCTCTTCTTCCTTAACGTGATGCTTGACGTGATGTTTGACCACTTCAGACAGAACTTTTCAAAAGCCAGCTGACTGACAATTGATCAATCGCGCCAAGCTGGTCCCTGCCGATTGGCGACGACTTCGATTGGCGGGATGATCACCGGCAAATTATTGTGGGTGATTGTCGCCTTGCTGCGATATCTAAAAGATTCATTGCCCGCTTCAGTAGTGCCGAGCATCGAAAGTAGTTTGTTCTGAGTGATTTTGGCAGTGACGGAATTTTCAGGCGCATTCACATTCACGTCCACATTCACATTCGCTTCTACTTGCCTTGATTTTTCCGAAACCGGATCAGATGGCAGCGCCTCCAGTGAAGACGGAAACATAAAGGCGTGTAAGCGCTCTTGCACGGCGCGAGCGGCATCACGGAGAGTGAGCGGCTTTCGCTCACTTCTAAAACGGTCCTTTGACATTATTGGTCTGATCATTATTTTCTTTATCCTCTCCCATCGAGCGCCCGTGAGTAGCTAATGCTGGCGAGCCATCTCTAAAATCCGGCTGTATGCAACTGAAAGTAATTGGAAAAGTATTCGGGACTTCGCACCAATACTCAACACGATCAGATGACAAGATAAATACTACTGCTCCTTGCGGACGATAGCAAGGACAACTAATTTTCAAAAAATGGGTTTAAAAACCAGCTGTCCCTGCTCACCTGTTACTTGCCGATCGGCCCCGGATCACAATTGTAAAATGTCGGATCATAGGCTGTCCGAGCACAATTCGTCAGCGATTTTTTCCTTAGCGGGTGCGACCTTTGCCATGCAAACCGGAAGCGGTGTGTTTGCCACCACCTCCCAACATAGCGATTTTTTCCTTAGCTTCTTTATCGCCCTGATCGGCAGCTCTGGCAAACCACTCTTTTGCCAGCTTTTCATTTTTCGGCAGAGTGCCGCCCTTTTCGTACATCAGGCCAATATTGTATTGAGCATCTCTAAAACCGCTGTCGGCAGCCTTTTTAAACCAGGTTAAAGCCTGATTTTCATCTTTGACCACGCCGGCACCATTGAGATACATCAAGCCAAGATTGTATTCAGCTTCAAGAGAACCACCATCAGCGGCCTTGCTTATCCATTTGAAAGCCTTTTGCTGATCTTTTTCAACACCGACTCCATCCAGATACATCGTGCCGAGATTGTATTCAGCGCCGACATAGCCCTTTTCGGCGAGCTTAGTGACGGTTTTGAAGGCTTTTTTCTTCTCATCGTCGGTCTTGCCGTCAAGATACATCAAGCACTGGTTGTATTGAGCATCGACCTGTCCCTGGTCGGCGGCGAGATTGAGATATTTCTCGCCTTCTTTGACGTCTTTTTTAGTGCCGTTGCCAAATAAATAGAGCATGCCGAGGTTGTACTGGGCATCCGGCTCACCTTTATCGGCAGAGGCTTTGAAGAGCTGGAACGCCTTGTCAAAGCTCTGCGGCACTCCGTCACCATTGGCGTACAAGAGACCGAGGTTATACATCGAATGCTTGCCGCCTTGATCGGCAGCTTTTTGAAACAGCTCGGCCGCCATCTTGTGATTTTGGGGCACGCCTTCGCCATCGAGATACATCAGCGCCAGGTGATATTGAGCCGCTTTCGACCCTTTCTCCGCCATCGGTCTGAGTATTGTCAGCGCACTGGTGTACTGCTTTTTGTCGAGATCATCCCAGACCTGCGTCAGTTCGGCGCGGCTCATCGCATCGCCCGCCATCGGATCGGCTTGATCAGACAGATTGCCTGGATCGGCAGCCGATGCTGACTGATTGAAGACCAGACCGTTTAAGGATGCGGCGCAACAGGCAGCTGTTCCCAGAACTAGAGACCAGGCTAATAGACCTTTTCTGACCATGATTATTCGTCTCCAGTTTAATAGTAGTAGCCACGGTGGTGGTGATGGGAGGCGAGCAAACCGACTGCAGCACCGGCGATAGCGCCGATACCGGCTCCGACGGCGACGTTGCGCACTGTGTTGCCCCGATAGCCGTAGCCATTGGCATAGCCATTGTAGCCACCGCCATAGGCGCCGTACGGGGCGTAACCGCGATAGCCGTAATTGTTATAGCCCGGATTTACATAATATGAATTTGGATTCCACTGAGCTAAAGCCGGCACGACGAAGCAAAAGCTCGCAAAAATAGCCGCCAGAAGACTCGAAATGAACTGCTTTGACATGAAATAAGACCTCATAAACTGCGCCGCTGTGACGTCGCTGTCAGTACGACCGGCCCCGGCGCTGAAAGTTTCCGCCAATCATCGCTTGACTTGTAACGGTAACGCAAGAAAGGGGGAAACTACGCTTGGTGAACGGCGCCGGCCTGCCGATAATGCAGAAACAAGTAAGCAGAAGCGGACCCAGCGGAGAAGATCATGACCGAACACTCTGGAGCGGATTGTCAGGCCGAATTTAAGCAGGCCATGCCCGAGAAACCCTGGAATCACACGGCCGTGACAAAATTCGAGCCGCTGATAAACTTGATCGATCAACGCACCCAGAGCGATATGTTTCGCCACCAGGGCAAATACGAGACTAATGGCGACTACTACGACATCGCCCACGACCTCGACGATAACAATCAGGACAAAGGCAGCAAGACTTTTGAAAACGGCGTCCGCGCCCAGATCGAGCAGGTCGAAGGCTGGCCGACCAAAATCATTCTGGAAGACGACAAGGCGCATCTGAAAGAAACGGTGGCGATGGACCCGAGCAATCACAGAATCGAAAGCGACAAGGTAGAATTTTGCGGCGTCAGCAGGGAGCGCACTTTTTCGCAATACGGTGAGAGCTTCCGGGCCTATCATTTCCCCGGTGGCAGCGTCGAAAAAAGCTCCTCTCTCCCTGTGCTCAAGCTCGAATAGTCTGGGCCAGAATAGCCCACACCCACTGTAAAATTTCTCAGTGCCTGACCGGCGCTGGAGCCGGCGCCGGCGCCGGCTTGGCGGCGGCTTTTTCGTGCCTGCGGCCATGGATGATTGTAAAAACAATCGGCACCCAGATCAGGGTGAAAAAAGTAGCAACCGAAAGGCCCCCGATGACGGCGCGTCCCAGGGGCGCATTTTGCGCACCGCCAGCGCCACCACCGATAGCCATCGGAATCATCCCGATCAGCATGGCGGCAGCTGTCATCAAGACCGGGCGAAAACGCGTCCGCCCGGCTTCCAGGGCCGCCTCGAGCGGTGCCTTGCCCTCGGCTAATTGCTCGCGCGCGAAACTGACGATCAAGATACTGTTGGCCGAGGCCACCCCGATACTCATAATCGCTCCCATCAGGGCCGGTACGCTCAGGGTCGTCTGGGTCAGAAATAGGGACCAGACGATGCCGCACAAGGCCCCGGGAATGGCCATCAAGATGATCAGCGGGTCGGTCCATGATTGGAAATTGATCACAAGCAGGAGATAGACCAGTACAAGCGCTCCGAGGATGCCGCTCAACAAGCCGAAATAGGCCGTACGCATACTGACCATTTGACCACGCACGTCCAGAAACATGCCGTGCGGTAATTTGCCCTTATAGCCATCGACGATCGACTGCACGCGCGAGGCAACAGCATTGAGGTCTGTGCCGTCGACGTTTGCCAGGATGTCGATGACTGGTTGGACGTTGTAGTGATTGATAATTGTCGGCGTAACGCTGCGCTTGAAGGCAGCCAGGTTGCCGAGCAACTGGCGCTTGCTGCCATCGGCATTGGTGACGACGGTATTGGAAAGATCGCTGAGCGAGGCGATCAAGCGCTGCGGCGTTTGCACGGCCAGGCTGTAGCTGACGCCGTTTTTGGGATTGACCCAGAAGTTTGGCGCAGTCTGGAAGCTCGAGCTGAGCGAGACAAGCATCGAACCGGAGACGTCCCTCTGGGTGAAGCCAATCTGTGAAGCCTTCTGGCGGTCGACATCGACGTTAATCACCGGACCGCTGATCGACTGCTTGAGGTGTACATCGACGGCACCGGGGATGACACTGATTTGATCGCGGATTTTTTCGGCCAGTTGAAAGTCGCCGGCCAGATCCTGACCACGCACCTGGATGTCGATCGGAGCAGCAAGGCCGGCGTTGAGGATCTGCGTGACGATATCGGCGGGCTGGAAGAAAAACACGGTACCGGGGAAGAGTTTCGGCAGTTTATCGCGCATCAGTCCGCGATAGTATTTACCCGGCTTTTTCGGTTTTTCTACCATCGTGATCAGAATCTCGCCGTCCGCTTCGGTGTAGTTGACACTGTCGCTGGAAGACAGGTTCAAACCCGAGTTTGGCACACCCATGATGTCGGCGACGTTCTCCACTTCGCTGGCCGGTATGATGTCGGTGAGGGCGCGTTCGATTCTTTTGATTAGACGCTCGGTCTCCTCGACGCGTAAGCCGCGCGGGGCACCAACGTGCATGCGCAGCACGCTGCCGTCGACGGGTGGGAAAAAGTCGGCGCCGAGGAAGGGAATCAGACAGAAGCTGATGCAGATGAAAACGGCGACACCAGCGACGACAAACATACGCCGGGCCAATATGTAAGCCAGCACACCGTGATAAGTGTCGCGAAAACTGTTGAATTTCTTATCCACGGCTTTCGTCACCTTACCGAGGCGAGCCGCTACCGGACCCTGATTGGCGTGTTTATGCGGGTCGGCGTGACCACCGAGCATATACTTGGCCATCACCGGCACGACTGTCCTTGAGAGGAAATAGGACGCCATCATCGATCCACATACAGCCATCGCCAGTGGTGTGAAGAGCGACTTAGCCGGCTCGGTGAGGAGCAAAACAGGCGTGAAAACGACACAGATAGAAATAGTCGAAACAAAGGCGGGGACAGCGATTTCATTTGCCGCATCAAGAATCGCCTGGCGCACGAAACCGTCATTGGTCGCTTTATCCGTAGCCTCCCCCGCTTCATGGGCAGCCAGTCTTTTGGCCCGGACATCATCGAAATGGCGGTGGATGTTTTCTACTTCTACTGTAGCGTCGTCGACGAGCATACCGACAGCCAGGGCGAAGCCGCCCAGAGTCATGGTATTTAGGGTCTGACCGGCGAGCTTGAGCAGGATCAAACCAGCGAGCACCGATAGCGGGATGGAGACGGCGACGATCACCGTGCTTTCCCAATCGCCCAACAAGAGCAACATCAATAGTGCAGTCAAACCGGCGGCGGTCAAGCCCTCGCGCACGACGTCGTCGACCGCTTCCTGCACAAAGATCGACTGGTCATTCAAGATGCGCAGATCGACACCCGGTGGCAATATATTATTGATTGCCGGTATCTGCGCTTTGACGCGATTGACCACGTCGACGGTGGAAGCGGCTCCCATTTTGATCACGTTCTGCAGGACGGCGCGAGCGCCCGATTCATTGACGACGTTGGTCTGCACGGCAAGACCGTCGTGGATCTGGGCGATGTCCTTCATTAGTATGGTGACATTGCCGCTCTGCTTGATCGGCATTTCGTTCAACTGATCGAGAACAAGCGGACTGCTGTTGAGCTGGACTACGTATTCGGTATTGCCTAGCTTGGCCGTCCCGGCCGGCAAAATAATATTTTGGGCATTGATCGCGGCAGCGACATCGGCGGCGGAAATATTTTTGGAAGCGAGCTTCTGAGGATCGATGTCGACCATGATCTGCCTGGCTGCGCCACCGTATGGATAGGGCAGAGATGCGCCCTGCACGGTCGCTAACTGGGTACGGATAAAGTTGTTGGTAAAGTCGAAGAGTTTTGTCTCAGGCAACGTCTTGGAGCTGATGCACAGCTGCATGACAGGAATGTCGGTGGCACTGAAGGCGGTGACGAGTGGTGGGGTGGCGCCGGCGGGCAACTGCTTCAAAATGGTCTGACAGATAGCGGCAAATTCAGCGAGGGACTCCTGGGCGTTGGCGTCATTTTGCAAATAGAGCTTGATCACCGACATACCGTTCAAGGAGAGCGATTCGATGTGCTCGATGCCGGTGACGGTGGTCGTGGCGGCGCGCTCGGTAATGTTGGTGATCCGCCTTTCCATATCGATCGGAGGCAGGCCGGTATAGGTCCAGACGCAACTCAAAACAGGAATATTAATGCGCGGAAAAATGTCGACGGGCATCTGCTTGACCGAAAGCGTACCGAAGATGGCGATTAAGATGGCCACAACAACGAATGTATACGGCCGATCGAGGGCCAGACGGACAATCCACATAAAATTCCTCCCCTATCCTTTACCAGTATACTGAAATTATCGATAGTTGCAGTATGATGTAAGTAACTTGGCACATTTGCCCACCGAAGGGATAATAATCTGACCAGGTGGCTATCTCGACGTACAAACTGGACTACTTCAGGGCCGCCAGCCCCGACCAGCAATTATCGATAATTTCACCGGGAGAAAATCTTTGACCAGTAGTCGCACAACCACAAAGAAGGTCGCCGCCAGGCGCGGTGGATCAAAGGCGAAAGAAAGCGCCCGAGTCAACGCCAGAGATTGCGTCAGCGACCGCATCAAAAAAGTCATTCTCGAGCGGATCAGCGATGGCACTTACCTTCCCGGGCAGCGTCTCATTGAGTTACAGATTGCCCGCGAGTTTGAAACCAGTCAGGCTCCGATTCGCGAAGCATTTTGCGCTCTGGAAGCAATCAGAGTTGTCGAAACCGAACCTTTTAAAGGGACGCGGGTGCGCAGCGTCAGCAGCGAGGAAATCAATGAATGCCTGGAGATCAGGGGAGTGCTCGAACAGCTTGCCGCCGAAAAAATCGGCGAAAAATTGAAAGACAAGCTCGGGCAATTGAAAGCACTCGCCCAGGAAACCATTGTCGCCGCCCGTGACGGTGACGTCAAAAAATACGCCAGAGCCAATGTCGAATTTCACGCCACCATTGTCGAAGCCACTGAAAATCCGACATTGATCATGGTCTGGCATTCTCTCGCTCCGGAAGTGCGCATGTTCGCCAGCGTCTACGCCAATGCCGGTAATCTGCCGCAGTGCGCCGACGAGCACATGGAAATCGTCGAAGCATTTGCCGAAGGCGACAATCGTTATGCCGGCAAATTATTGAAGAAACACACCGAAAAAGTGCATGACAATTTCGAGCGATTTAAAGATGCTGGTGAAGGGCAAGCGAGGTTTAACTAGA
This sequence comes from Cyanobacteria bacterium REEB67, assembly GCA_018971775.1. GTDB lineage: Bacteria > Cyanobacteriota > Vampirovibrionia > Obscuribacterales > Obscuribacteraceae > REEB67. The sequence continues at coordinate 48,878 of JAGXAB010000031.1, forward strand.
TGGAGCGTCCTGTGATTGAAACCGACCAGCAGAGCGATTTGGCCAAGAGCAAATCTTTGCCTGCTCCCGCAGCAGCCCCTCCCACTGCGCCTCATCTCACTGAGCCTCATCCGGCCACGATCGCAGATAGAAGCGCGCCTCTATCGACGACTGATGCAGCGGCTTCCCACGTCATCCCGAACCCGACGGCACCGGTCGCCCCGACACCAATCGATACTGGCAGTGACGCCGACAAACAATTAGTCAAACAGAGTCCGGATCCAGATCTAGATCCAGACCGCAAATCAAAAGTCGGCCCAACCCTGGCGATCGTGTTTGCAGTGGCCATCCTCGCCCTTTTGATCATCGGCGGCTTACCAAAATTTTTCCAGCGCCAGGCTCTGGTCAATCACACTAAGATAGAAACAGCGGAAGCAATTCCGGTATCGGTAGTAGTGGCACAGCCCGGTGCACCGGTTGAAGAATTTACCCTTCCCGGAGCAACAGAAGCCATTCAAGACGCGCCAATATATTCACGCGTCAACGGTTATCTCGCCAAGCGCTACGTCAATATCGGCGATCATGTCGTCGCCGGCCAGGTGCTCGCCGACATCGATACTCCGGAAGTCGACCAGCAGGTGCAAGCGGCGATCAGCGCCGTCGAACAGGCAAAATCAAATGTAGCCGGCGCCCGCGAAACTCTCAAACGCTCTCTAGCGGCAGTGCAATCAGCCGCCGCCAATGTGCGCAAAGGCAAGACCGACTTACAGTTTTACACGGCAGAAGTGGCCCGCTATACCGAGCTCGCCAGCGAAGGCGCAATCAGTCTCGAATCGCGTGACGCCAAAACTCAAGATTATAATGGTGGCACCGCCACCCTCGATTCCCTGCGCAACCAGGAGCGCGGCGCTAAAGCTCAGGCGGAGTCCAATCGGGCCGCCGTAGCCATGAACGAATCGGCACTGAAAGTAGCGCAGGCGCAATTGAGCCAGGTGCAAGCCACTCAATCTTTCAAACAAGTACGCGCTCTTTTTGACGGCGTCGTCACCAAGCGCAACGTTGATGCAGGAGCACTGATCACCGCCGGCAGCGCCGACAGCAACTCAGTCCTTTTCGAAATCGCCAAGACTGATATCCTGCGTTTGTTTGTCTATGTTCCCGAGCAATATGTGCCTTACATTCATGAAGGACAGACGACCTTGCTCAGCTTTCAAGAATACCCCAAGAAAGATTTCAGCGGCACGGTCACCAATATCTCCGGCGGTCTCGACCCGGCCACCAAGACACTACAAGTCGAGATCCACGTCCCCAACGGCGACCATCAACTGCTGCCAGGGATGTACGCCAAAGTAAGATTCCAGGCTACTTCCACCTTGCGCCTGCCGATTGTACCGGCGACTATCTTGCAAACAAAAGCGGACGGCTCTTTTGCTTTCACAATCGACGATAAAAACCGTGTCCACATGCATAAACTGGACATCGGTCGAGATCTCGGCGGCATCTTCGAAATTTCAAATGGTATCGTTGCCGGCCAAAAAGTGATCGTCAATCCACCCGATAATCTCGTCGAAGGCGAACTGGTCGCCCCGCAAGTGGTGCCCATTGCCAAGCCGACAGGCCAGTAAGCAGCAACCTCCGGCAGGACAACAATAAAATCATTTGTAAGCGCTTAAAGTAAACGAGCGCTTACAAATCCTTTATATACAATTCCCCCTTCTATATAAGCCCTTAACAGAGGTCATCCTTAATGGTAAGAGCCGCCCATTCGAGGTATCTCCCCATGGCCTTATTTCAAGCACTCGATTCCAACAATTCCGCTCCGATCAGGCTGATGGCGATGACGACTATTCCGACCACCGAAGACCTTTTCTACGCCCTCGCCACCGCCAAGCAAAACAAAAGGGCGGTCGAGCTACCCTTTAAAAACGTCTATAACAAGCTCGACTTTATCGTGCGCGTCGCCCCCGGAGCGCCGGGCACGCCGCAGATCCACCCGCGCTGGACCTTCGAAAGATGCGACGGCAAAGGCGCCGGCGGCCAGAATACCCGGATGTGGATGCGCGAAACATCGGAAGTGATGATGGTCCAGGGAAAAATCAAAATCGAAGTCAATTACGGCGGCCAGAAGCCCGAAGTAGACGACACGGTCGAGACCCAGACCGTAAGCGGAAGCGTGCCGATTATCACAGGCGGCAACCCGGCCGTAAGCGCAGCCAATCTGCCGGCCATGAGTCAAAGACAGGATCGACAAGTCGGTAGTGTGGCCGTCGGCGCCGCCACAGTCCCGGATATTTGCCAGGACCCGGGCACATTGATCTCCGCCGCCATCAAGGCGAAAGGACTGGCGCGGGAAGCCAATCAACCATACATGCTCTTCCCGATGTTTTAGAGATTGGAGACAAACAGAGCAAGAAATCAGAAGAAAGCAGAGTCAGACCAGGAACCAGAGGTGATTGGCTTCGTCCCTCTAAGCATGAGGTTGAGGATTGAGCGCCAGGCCGGCGGCTCAGACCAAACAAAAGTTTTTAGCAGGAAAAACCGGTTCGGTTCAGGAGACATGAGGAGACAATATGAATTACTTTGTAGACCTATCCCGCATGTCACTGGACGAGCTACTCAGCCTTCGTATCGCCGCCGACGAAGGGTTATTTGCTGTCGATGGCTCCAATCTCGATTTGCTCAGTGAACATATCAACTTCCGCGTGGCCGCTGTGGAAAAACTAGAAAAACTGCTCAACAAAGCTTCCTGAGACGGCTTGTACTTTACCCTGGTACACTTTGCCTGTATTGCGACATCATGTAAAAGCGGCGCTTCCGGATGCCGCTTTTTCAATGAGCACCTGGAAATCTGTGCAAGACTGCGTGAACGAAAGAGGGCTAATTGGTGGCGCGTAAAAGTTCGAGCAAATCGGCGTCGAGTTGTTCGACGGACCACTGCACATCATAGAGCATGCGGATGCGATTGCCGAGATCGCCGATGTTTTCTCGATTGCGTTCGCCGGGCAATTGAATGGCTGCCACTTTACTCAGTTGTCTTTCTTCGGTGGAACGTAGATAGTGACCGCGCTTCCAGCTGGCAATGAGGGCGTCTCTGCGGGTTTGATTATTCACCGATAGCGGTGGCACAGAGGTCATATATTTGATCACGACATCGGGACGATGCTGCGGATCCGACGTTTGCTTGAGGCCAAAAATATCGGCCAGTACGGTTACTTCGCCATCCATTTTTTTGCTGCCGCTGCGTGCTTCCACAAAAGACATGGTCGAAAGCCCGAGACCAATGGCGCTGGCGAGGAGAAGTAGCTCGGAACCGGCCCTTGAATCACCATGCAAAAACTCCGGGCCGGCTATTGTACCGAGGATGCCGCCCTGCAAGAAGTTGGCCGAGAAGAGGAAGTTGAGATTGCGCTGACGACGCGCCTCGAGCATACCCTTGCCGGTATAGGCCCAGGCCAGCTCTCTGTCGATACGATCCGAAACCATGCGTACTTCGAGGGATTGACCGACGATGCGATCAAGCAAAAAGACTTTCAGGTTGAGCTCTTCATCGCTCATATTGAGCGGATCTTGCGAGGTGCGCGATTGACGCAGGGCGATCAGGCGCTCGACTTGCGGCATAATGCCCATCAAATCGGCCGCTTCTCTGGCACCGGGGGTGAGACCACCGACAATTTTCGTCGATTGCTGCTGGACCAGAGCGATGCGATGCTTGCGATCGAGATCTTCGCCGGCAAAATTTTGAGGCACAAGTCCGGCGCCCGATTCGACTGCCCTGGCCGGACCGGCCAGGGGCAGTTGCGTCGATAAGACAATCATTGCCAGAGCGATATTTTTAGTTATCAAACTCAACTTTGTATTCAACACCGATTATCTAGCCTCGATTGCTTTATGTAACTCGTAGAGGGAAGCGTCAAACTCTTCCAGGTGCGTTTTCAAATCGTGGAGCAAGATGATGCGCTTATACAAAATGCCGCTGTTTTCACTCATTTCTTCGCCATCGGCAGGAGTGGCGGCGAGCAGACGATGATTTCTCTCATTGCTCCTGCCGAGGCCGGCAAAATCATGCCAGTGATGAATCAAAACCTCACGTCTGGTCATGTTCCAGGTGCTGCCCGGTACCTGCCTATTGAAAAACTTCCAGAGATAACTCTGCTCGGCGTCAGGGGGCACCTGACCGAGGTTGAGGAAATAGCCGAGAGAATTGGGCGGATCAAGGGGGCGGCGCCATAGATAGGGTTGCACCAGGTTGATCACGGATAGTGTCGTACCAAGACCGAAAGAAGTCATAAGTTCATATTGCGATGCGGCAAATTGGCCGTGCAGCCCGAGCGACTGCTTGGTGATACCGAGTATGCCACCTTGCATAAAGTTGATCGTGGTGATCATGTTGGTCACTTTCAGACGTTTGGCGGTCAATTCGTTCAAAGCGACATTGGAGCTGGCCAGATCGCGATCGATGATGGCTGCGATTTTGCGCACTTCTTCCTGGGCCTGGATGATTCGATAGAGGGTGAAAATTTTTACTTTCAGGAGATTTCCAGGCAGGCTCGGCACGCCACCACCGGCAGTGCCACCAGCATTTTCCGCTCGCGCCGCCATGAGCATTCGCACATAGGGTTGTACCTCCAGAACCTCCGCCACCTCGGCGGCGTCGGGCCGCAATTCAGGGGTGGGCTGACCGGCGACGATACCATCAGGGGTCAGCTTGATATCGGCAAAGGCGCGCTTGGTGACAGCTTCGACAGGTATCGCCTGAGCGAAGAGAGAACAGAGCAGGACCAGTATCGACAGATGTTTTGACAAGAAAAAGTCTCGGCTAGTAAGAATTGACGAGGGCTGCTTGACATTGACATGATGCCAATCAGGCCCGGAAGAACGTCGAGTTTCGAAAAATTGCCCCGCCATGATAACGCATCCGGCCTTGAATCAGCAACAGACGCACTTTTGCCCCTCCAGGCAAACGCGTTGTCAGGTATTAAAAAGCAATTGCATATATCTAAGAGGCGCTAATGGAGAGAAATCGTCTGCCGTCAGAAGGCAAAATTTGGAATAAAAAAATTGGCATTGCGTTATAAAAGACGTGTCGCTCCCAGCACGGATAATTCATGAATATTACCCTTACACTGATCCCCCGGGGTTACCTGTTTTTATGCCGGCTGGCATCATCTCTTCAGCCCGCCGTCTTACTCTTTTTCCGCTTGCCCTGGGGTTACGAGCTTTATAAAAACGGCGCTGGTAAACTCAAAAATCACGCCGACATCGTCGATTTTTTCACCAGCCTGGGCATCCCTTTACCCGACTTGAATGCCTGGTTTGTCGGAGGCCTCGAATGTTTCGGCGGCCTGGCCATTGTCTTCGGCCTATGCTCGAGACCGGTCAGCCTTATGCTTGCCGTAAACATGACGGTAGCCTATCTGGCAGTCAAAGATGACCGCAGCCTTTTTCTCAACATGTTTGCCTCCACCGATGCCTTTGACGCCTTCACCAAAGCCGATCCATTTTTCTATTGGCTGATGGCGATTGTCATCCTTGCCTTCGGACCCGGCCAAATTTCCCTCGATAAATTACTGGCGGTGACAGCCTTCAAAAGATTCCAGGTCCCCAAAAGCGCAGATTAAATGGTCGCGCTAGCGCCCCAAGAGAGACTAGAAACGGCCGAGCCAGTCAATCAGGCCGCCGGCTCGGCTCTGTCGGCTTCATCCCACAAAAAGGTAGGCGTGATATAACGGATTCAGGGTGTGGCGTCAGGAATCTCGAGCATGAAAACTGAATCAATAGACTCACTTGAGAAATACCTCAAGCTACAAGAGAGCCTGCATGGACCGCAAAGCCTGGAAGCGGCCAGGGTACTCTGTCGTATCGGTGTCGCCTATATGCAGCGCACCCTCTTTAGCGAAGCGGAAGCCGTATTGAGAAAGGCGGCGACGATCGAGCAAAATGTCGAGACTCGCGATCCGGACTTGCGGGCCGAGCTCAAAGGCATGCTCGACGATCTGCTCGAAGCGCGCGACAATGTCGACAGCCGCGATCTTCTCGAAAGTCTGAAAGTGAGTAGCGACCGCGTTCCCGCTTTTACTCAGGCCTTCGAGCCGCTGCACGCACCCAGGCGCACCGATCCGCTCGATAACGCCATCGCCGACGCGCAATTGCAGATTCATCGATTGAAACAAACCGCAGGTCATGAAAGTCTGGCAGTCGCCGACGCCCTTACCAAACTGGCCGATCTCTATTGTCGCAAAGAAATGCATATCGAAATGGAGCCTTTGCTCAAAGAATCGCTGCGCATTCGCGAAACAGTTTGCGGCGAAAATCACCTCAGCGTTTCCACCGATTTAAAAAATCTCGGTCGTCTCTACTTTTTCACCAGACGCTATGACGTCTCCGAACCTTTTCTCAAGCGAGCCATGAGCATTCGCGAAGCGGCGCTCGGCCCTTATCACAGCTATGTAGCCGACGTGGCCGAGCTCTACGCCAAAGTCCTGCGCAAAACAAATCGCCAAGCCGACGCTCTGACCATGGAAGAACTGGTCATCGAAAGCCGGACAAAATACGGCTCCGATTGGGAAAAATTTCGCATCGCCGGGACCAAAGCCATCGACAACGGCAACTTCCTGGAAGCGCAAGCGATGTGGCTTGCCGCCCTCGACGAAACCTCCGACTTTCGTTTCGATGATCCGCGTCTGATCATGACTCTCGAAAATCTAGCCGAGGTCTACTGGCGACGCAATAAATACGATAAGGCCGAGCCGCTCTGCAAACAAATCTTACAGATCTCGGAGAGCGTCCTCGGTCCAGAACATACGGACGTGGCTCTGGCGGCAAACAATCTCGGGCTCCTCTGCGAAAAACAAGGCAAGCATGCCGAGGCGGCGATTTTATTCCAGCAAGCTCTGGTCATAGGCGAGAGATTTCTGGGCGCCGACCATCCGGATGTGGTCAATATCCGCGAAAGCCATGCAAAGGCCCGCCACGCCGCAAAAAAAGAGCTCGAGCAAAAACTCGAAAAAGGTCAGGCTCGCTGGAATAAATCGGGCTGGTGGAAGGTCTATCAGAAAGAGCAGACATAGTTCCGCATTTTTTTATTAAATCAGCAGCGCGCCCATGTTTTGTTATGTTTCGACTGGAATTATTAAAGGCCGACAAACCGGACATCTAGATGTAATATATGGCGACCGATCTCGACTGGCCTACGTCACAAAATGCAGACGCGCCACAGGCTCAGTAGAACAGTCGGCCAGTCACGGCATGTCTTGCCGCTCGGCACCATAGGTTAAATCATGAAAAACAGAAGAATTGCCAGCCTGACGGCGTTGGCCTCCGCTTTGACTTTCGGCACAATATCGCCAGCATTTTGCACTGATCTGGCCACACCGTTCGCACCATCGGTGAGCGCAAACACTTCACAGGCCGCGAACCCGCCAAAATTGGAGGGCCCGACCGAGGCGAAGGATGCAGCGGAATTAACACTTCGCGCCACACTGCAAAATAACGACTATTACACGCCGATCTTTTTTGCTCCTTTGAGCGCCCGGCCAAAATCACTCGAACCGGTCACATCGAAATTTGGCTCGGTGAAAAAAGTAACGAGCAGTGCCACCAGCCTGGTCAATTTTGTCTTCGACCTGCGCGGCTTCGACTGGTCAAAAGAAGGGGCCAACGCCATTCTTGAAGAAAAATTAAAACCGCACAGCGAAATAGCCCGCGAATTTCTCCGCCACAAAGCAGAAGATGAACGCGAACTCGCCGTTGTCACCAGCACGCTACAGCTAGCCTCGGTCTCCGGCCTCGATGAAGCCAAAACAAAAAAGGCCATCGACAATCTAGCCGCTCAAATAGGACCGGATGAAGCAGAGAAACTACACGAGAGGCTGCAGACGATCAGCACCGCCGACGGTATCAACAGCAACACCGCCTGCGCCCTGGTCGGATCGAGCGATCAACCAGGCACCACTTTTACGACGCCGCTCTCTCTCGTCGAAGACAAAGCATCAGTCGATGTCGAACAGAAATGCATGCGGTTGAGGAGCATTCTCGAAGCGGCCTCAGAAAGCGATCCGGTCGTGGCAACGATGACCAAACGCTTGCACAAATACAATCACCGCAGCAAATTTTTGCAGGTGACGGCCAAAGCCGTTTACGCCACCCTCGGCGTAGCGGCCTTCACGCCGACCCTGGCAGCACCAATAGCCGAAACGACTCTGCTCACTTTTATGATGGTCACCGGTGGTCCCGAGCAGGATAAACTACTTAAGGAAGTCTATCTGAGCAAGTGCCTGCAAAGCCGAGCCAGCCTGATCAATGAAAAGGCTCACCTGGCAGTGGATTGCTACGATATGGCCGTGCACACGAAAAACCCACGCCTGCTTGCTTGCGCAAAAGACTTGATCAGACAGATGACGAGCCAGAAAGCGATGGCCGCTTTTATGAATGTTAACACCGCCCCAGGGGCGGACAGCACCGTAGAAAACCTGGCCGGTATTTCCGAGCCAAAAGCAGTCGATAGCCCTGAAAGAGCGACCGGGGGAGCCGCTTCCGCCAAAGACAAGGAAGCCTCCATATAACTAAAGGCTTGAGCTTGGCCCGATCAGTCGATGCTTGGCCATATAAGCGTTGAAGTCTTCCCAGTGGGAAATAGGCTCTTTATTGCCGCCTCTCAGCAGGGGCGAAAACACCTGCACGACGTCGTCGTGCTGGCGGGCACCATTGAGAGGACCAAAGCGGAAAATCGGCTTTTGCAGCTCATCGACAACCGTGAGAAAGCGCGCATTTTGCAGCATGCCCAGCTCGACATCGACCGAAGTAGCAGGGGTAATCGTCAGCTGCCAGAAAACGATCAATGTCTTGATCTCGGCGCTGGTCGAGCGCGAGCCGAGATTGGGGATGGCCTTGAAGACAGGCGGGACGAGAGTGATTGTCTTGCTCCAGAAGATGAAGGAGCGATTGGTTTCAAGCAAAAGCTCAAAAGGACGGGTTTCCTGGTGGAGTTCTATCATCGGGGGTGACTTACTCCACAGCCGCGTTGTGCGACGGTGCTTCGACGGAGGTGCTCCAGCCGTCGTATTTACAGTTAAATTCAGAGGCGATCAGTTGCAGACTGATAGTCTTGCGCGCCGCCTCGACCGGGGCAATCAATTCACAAGATTCGATCCAGATGCCGGCCCGGTCGTCATCGAAGGCATGCTCGGCAAATTCCGGATCCGAAGGCATGTCGACAAATTCGTGCCCGAGGCCCTGGAGGCAAAGACAGAGAGCCTCGGCGTCCTCGACGCCGCTGGCCACAAAGCCGTATTCGATGATGCGCTTTTCGCCTACGTCAACGCCCATCTGGCTTAGCTGTTCGAGCAAGGTAGCATCGGCCTCGCTCAAATTGCCATTGTCACTTTGCACGCCGCGTCCTCGCTAGTTTTTCCGTCGGCACCAGATAGACCGGATTTACCAGATAGACCGGATATACAGATCCATCCCCCTGCCCATTATAGTGGAAGTGAAAGCGCGACCACAGAATTGTGATCGCGCTTTTTTGGGCCTAGATTTCACTAAAATTGAGAGTCGGATCAGGGTCCGCCCAGCGGATTGAAGAGACCACGATGCTCACACACGGGCATCGCCGGTTCATTTTTGTGATCGAGCTTATAGATAACCTTCTCGACTATTTCGTCTTCGGCGTCATGCAGTTTTTCGGCCAGCGCCTGTTTGACGGCAAAGTCAATGGCGGTAACGACATTGGAGTTGAGCTTGGTGTTGAAAGCGTTTCCCATGGAAGTGAAATCCTCACTTTGACCTAACAACTTCGTTATAGCGCTTTTGGTGTCATCATGGTGTCAAGAAATGAAAAACTTGCGACAAGAATAGGGCAAGGGCCGAGAAGCTGACAGGCAGACCATTTACCACTCGCTCGAGATTAATTCGCAGGCGCCGCCGAGAAGGACGGGAACTTCCAAAAAAATCTGCTATCAGTAATAAAAATAAGCCTACTGGTGACACCAGATGTGGTAGCAGATTGGCCATCTCTAGATCGCGGCCCCTGGTCAAGCAGCTAAGCAAAGGTCTAAACGCTTCCATTAATTTTGACGAAGTCAAGATAAAGAATGCAAAATGGAAACCGAAATGGAAACGATTTTCACTATAATAGTTCCATGATGACCGATGCCCTCCCCACCGCCACCACTTCCAACCACCAGCACGAGCATACGCACGCGCCGCAGACCCTTGACGTCTTCGACTCCCTGGGCATCTTCGCCTCGGCCGTCTGCATGGTCCACTGCCTGGCCCTTCCCTTTATTATGGCGGCCTTGCCTTTTGCCCCCCACTGGCTCGGCCATGACAATGTCCATTATCTGCTGGCCGGCTGGGTCCTACTCTTTTGTCTGGCCGCAATCGTCCCTGGCTATCTCAAACACCGCCGCACCAGCGTCCTTGTCACCATGCTGGCCGGCCTGGCTCTGGTCCTGACCGCCACTTTTTGCCTGCACCTTGGGCTGAGCGAGAGCCTGGAAATACCGATGATCACGGTCGGCAATCTGCTCGTAATCAGCGCCCACTGGCGCAATCGCCGCCTCAACCACAATCACGCCGATTGCCAGCATTAAATAGCCGTGCAGGTCAGGCCAAGCTGGGGTATACTGACTTTAGTTGATGCATGAACACCTGTTCATATGTTCAGGAGGACCGACATGGTCCTGGCAATCAGATAACCAACGAGAGCCGAATATAAGTATGACCAACTGTGAAATCGATTTTGTCGACGAGGAGCGCGTAGCTAAAGTACGCCGCGCCATGAAGTCGGAACGCAGCATGATTGCCCTGGCTGAAATGTTCAAAGTGCTGGGCGATCCGACCCGCATCAAGCTGGTGATTGCACTGTCCGCGGCCGAGCTCTGCGTTTGCGATCTGGCCAACCTGCTCGGTGCCTCGCAGTCTGCTGTTTCGCACTCATTGCGAGCCCTGCGCCAGATGAAGCTGGTCAAATTTAGAAAGGAAGGAAAGGTTGTCTACTACTCCCTCGACGACCATCACATCAGCCATCTCATCGAAGACGGCATGAGGCATGTGGAAGAACCGCGCCCTTTGATCATCGAAAGCAGTGAAGAACTAGAAGCCGTCGAGATATCGCCCTCCCTCGAAAGTAAAACTCAGTCGAAAATAGAGATTGGATAGCCCGTGAGTGAAGTCAACATACCAGTGACAATCAGCAAGTCCTCGGCGACGACCGAAAGCACGCCCGGCAACGCCCCGGCTAAAAGTTGCGGCTCGCATTGCGGTTGCGGCAACGCTTCCTCCATACCGGGCATGCCTCTTTCCCCCTTGCAACAAGCTCAGGCGCGCAGCCAGACCCTGGCAGACGATCGCAAAAAATTGGTCGAGCGCGGCCTGGTCCTGCAATACGTGACGATTGTCTATACAAGCATCGAAGCAATAATCGCCCTGTTCTCCGGCGCCGCCAGCGGCAGCATTGCCCTGGTCGGCTTTGGCCTGGACAGTGCCATCGAAGTCACCTCCGGTCTGGCCTCGCTCTTTCGCCTCAAGGCGGACGGCAAAGAAGATCTGCACAAAAAAGCCGAGCAACTTTCCTTGCAAATCACCGGCTGGTGTTTCCTGGCGCTCTCAGCTTATGTTGGCTATGAAGCGCTCAGCGTGCTCTGGAAACATGAAGCCCCCGAACGCAGCGTGCCCGGTCTGCTACTGGCGGCGGTATCAGTATTTTTTATGCCCTGGCTGGCCGGTCAAAAAAAAGCCGTGGCCCAAAAGCTCGGCTCATTTGCCCTGGAAACCGATTCCAAGCAAGCCCTCTTTTGCAGTTACCTTTCGGCTATTTTGCTTGCCGGTCTGGTGCTCAACGCCTGCTTCGGCTGGTGGTGGGCAGATTCAATGGCAGCACTGATCATGGTGCCGGTCATGGCTCGCGAGGGCCTTCTCGCTCTCAAAGGCAAGAGCTGCTGCGGCGGCACCTGCGACTGAGAGCAAGAGCTCAGTGCGTGTGCTCGTGGTGTATATCGGGATAATGCTTGTGGCTGTGCCTGAGCCGCTCGTGCACGTGGAAGTGCTCATGCGCCCCCGAGGCATCGAGGGCCACCATTGACTGCGGATCGTCGTGACTATGGAGATGATGGATATCACCAGGCACGGTACCACTATTTTTGCTGGAGAGATCGGCCGGGCTTGAGAAGCTTGCCGGGCCGCTGATTATTTCTCCCTGCGGACCAACGGTGTGAGTATGTCTGTGGGAGTGAGCCATATAGACATGTTCATGCTCGTGTTCGTGATCTTCGCTCAGGTGCAACCAGAGACCGATGGCCATCAAGCATCCGGCGACGACAAAATTGAGGCGCAAAGGCTCGGGGGCGATCACAAAGGCGAGCAGGGCACCGACAAAGGGGGCGGAAGCGAAGTAAGCACCAGTGCGTGCCGTACCGAGACGTCTTTGAGCGGCAATATAGGCGACCAGACTGAGGCCATAGGCAAAAAATCCAGTCAGCAAAGCGAGGGCGCAAAGGGGGGCGGCCGGGATTTTCTGTCCTAAAAAAAGAGCCAGGCAGAGATTGACGGCACCGGCTGTTAATCCTTTGATCATCGCCACAGCCACCGGATCCGAAGTAGCAACTTTTTTGCAGAAATTATTGTCGATGGCCCAGAGCAGGCAGGCTAATACGATCAAAAGCGCCCCGGGTTGCAAGCCGAACCAGGGCATCGTTGCTCCGGAGGACAAATTCGCCGCGCCGCCGCCACTTACGGAGAGCAAAGATCCGCCCAGCAATATTGCCACCATACCAATTAAAATGCGGCGGTCGAAATTTTCCTTGAAGACAAACCAGGCAATGGCGGCCGTAAATACACCTTCCAGATTGAGCAGCATCGATGCTTCAGCCGCCGCGCTCAGAGCCAGACCACTCATCATCGCGACGGGAGCCAGCACTCCGCCGGCCAGCACAGCCGGAAGTAACCACTTAATCTCTCCCGGCGCGATAGCC